>NZ_JAGGLI010000083.1 GCF_017874355.1 Acetoanaerobium pronyense | reverse complement strand
CCTGAAAAAGAAATATCATTTATACATGATGCAAACACTGATAAAGCTAAAGATGAACTATTTTCAAAGGTTCGCTCTGGTGAAGTTAGGGTGCTCCTTGGCTCTACTCCAAAGATGGGAGCTGGAACAAATGTCCAGGATAAATTAATAGCTATTCATGATTTAGATGTTCCCTATCGTCCTTCGGACTTAGAACAAAGAGCTGGAAGAATAATAAGGCCTGGTAATAAAAATGAAGAAGTAAATATATTTAGATATGTTACAGAAAAAACCTTTGATGCATATATCTACCAGCTTGTAGAAAACAAACAACGCTTTATATCCCAGATAATGACTAATAAAACTCCAGTTAGAGTAGCTGAAGATATTGATGAAGCTACGTTGTCTTATGCAGAAATTAAAGCACTTGCCGCAGGCAATCCAGAAATAAAAGAGAAAATGACCCTTGATGTTGACGTAGCTAAACTTAAAATGCTTAAAGCTAATCACCTTAGTCAAAAGTTTAGACTTGAGGATATGCTTGTAAAAGTCTACCCTCAAAAAATAACTAGACTTCAAGATGAACTAATTAAGTATGATAAAGACTTGTCTTCATATGAAAGCCATATAAAGAATAAGGAAAGTGGAATATTTGAGATAATACTTGATGGAAAGGTTTATACAGATAAAGAAAGTGCAGGAGAAAAAATTAAAGAATTATCCAGAAAAGGAACTACTGAACCTACTAAAATAGGTTTATATGGGAATTTTGAACTTCTAACAAACTTTGATATGCTAACTAGAGAATACCATCTAGTGCTTAAAAATGAGCTTTCCTACCCTACTACACTTGGAGCAGATCCCATAGGAAATATAACTAGACTTGATAATGCACTTAATAGAATGATTGAACGAAAGGATAAAACAAAGGCTGACCTAGATGATACCTTCACTCAAATTGAAAATGCAAAACAAGAAATAGATAAACCTTTCAAATATGAAGATACTCTTAAAGAAAAAGAATCAAGATTAGCAGAGCTTAATGCAATCTTAGATATGGAAAACAATGCTCCTAGTCAAGACCTTGAAAATGAAGAAATCACAAAGGAAAAAGACTTAGATAATGACGGAGT
>NZ_JAGGLI010000082.1 GCF_017874355.1 Acetoanaerobium pronyense | reverse complement strand
ACTTTCAAAACTGCATATCAAAGTCCTATATATTAGATCAAGTCCTCGACCTATTAGTACTCATAAGCTGAATACATTGCTGCACTTACACTTTGAGCCTATCAACCAGGTAGTCTTCCTGGAGTCTTACACCTTGCGGTAGGGAAATCTTATCTTGAGGTTGGCTTCGTGCTTAGATGCCTTCAGCACTTATCCATTCCGCACATAGCTATCCAGCTGTGCCACTGGCGTGACAACTGGTGCACCAGAGGTGCGTCCATCCCGGTCCTCTCGTACTAAGGACAGATCCTCTCAAATTTCCTACGCCTGCGACGGATAGGGACCGAACTGTCTCACGACGTTCTGAACCCAGCTCGCGTACCACTTTAATGGGCGAACAGCCCAACCCTTGGGACCTACTACAGCCCCAGGATGTGATGAGCCGACATCGAGGTGCCAAACCTCCCCGTCGATGTGGACTCTTGGGGGAGATCAGCCTGTTATCCCCAGGGTAGCTTTTATCCGTTGAGCGATGGCCCTTCCACGCGGAACCACCGGATCACTAAGCCCTACTTTCGTACTTGCTCGACCTGTATGTCTCGCAATCAAGCTCCCTTTTGCCTTTACACTCTTCGCACGATTTCCGACCGTGCTGAGGGAACCTTTGGGCGCCTCCGTTACATTTTGGGAGGCGACCGCCCCAGTCAAACTGCCCGCCAAGCAGTGTCCCAGATGAGGATTCACTCATCGTGGTTAGAACTCAAGTAATACAAGGGTGGTATCCCAAGGATGGCTCCGCCGAAACTGGCGTCCCGACTTCTAAGCCTCCCACCTATCCTGTACATGTATTACCTAAATCCAATGCTAAGCTACAGTAAAGCTCCATGGGGTCTTTCCGTCCTGTCGCAGGTATCCGGCATCTTCACCGGAATTACAATTTCACCGAGTCTATTGTTGAGACAGCGCCCAAATCGTTACGCCTTTCGTGCGGGTCGGAACTTACCCGACAAGGAATTTCGCTACCTTAGGACCGTTATAGTTACGGCCGCCGTTTACTGGGGCTTAAGTTCAGTGCTTCGGTTGCCCTAACACATCCCCTTAACCTTCCAGCACCGGGCAGGCGTCAGCCCCTATACTTCACCTTGCGGTTTAGCAGAGACCTATGTTTTTGGTAAACAGTCGCTTGGGCCTATTCTCTGCGGCCTCTTCATGCTT
>NZ_JAGGLI010000081.1 GCF_017874355.1 Acetoanaerobium pronyense | reverse complement strand
TGGATTGTCAACACTTATTAGGACAACTTTTTCTCGGACAGAAATGCCTTGTATTCAATAGGACTAAGATATCCTAAAGAACTATGAACCCTAAATTTGTTATACCAGTTGACATAATCAAATAATGATGTTTCTAACTCTTCAAAGCTTTTAAATATTCTATTAAAAACAAATTCTGTCTTTATGATTTTAAAGGTAGCTTCCGCTACTGCATTATCATATGGACATCCTTTTTTGCTTAGAGATCTGCTAATATTAAAGGTCTTAAGAAGATTATCAATCATAGAATTTTTAAACTCATTACCTCTATCAGTATGGAGTATATTTATATTATCTAGAGGATACTTAACATTGGCGAAAGCCTTGTAAACAATGTATTTATCTTTATTTGCGCCAGCAGAGTATCCGATAATTTCTCGATTATACAGATCCAAAAGTATGCATATGTAGTTCCATTTTCCATTAACATTTACATATGTTAAATCACTTACAATAACATCTAATTTTTCTTTATTTTTGAAGTCTCTTTTAAGAAGATTATTTATTTTTTCCTCATTATACTTTGTCTTATGAACTTTATATTGCTTTAAAGTATACTTAGAAACCAGTGAATACTTGCTCATTATTTTTCGTATTTTTCTTCTTGAAACAATGTAACCTATTTTGCTTAATTCAACCTTAATCTTTCTACTGCCGTAGTTATTTCGGCTCTTTTTAAATATAGATATAATCTCATTATCTAATTTGCTATCGCAAGTTTTTTCAACTTTTTTATAGTAAATTAGGCTCCTTGATATATTTAAGATTTTACACATGGCGCTGATACTGTATTTATGTTTATTAGCCTTAATTACATCTATTTTCGTCCCATTATCAGCGCCGCTTGCTTTAAAATATCATTTTCCATCTTTAGCCTTTGATTTTCCTTTTTAAGTTTAATAAGCTCATTTTCTTCATCAGATCTGTTATCCTTCGCTTTAAAAGAACCAGAAGAAGAATAGTCTTTTACCCACTTATTTACAGTAGACCTAGCAATGTTATACTCTTTAACAACTTCATTTATGTTTTTTCCACTGTTTATAAGTTCTACAATTTGCTTTTTAAATTCTTCATTATACCTTTTATTTGTATTAGACATGATAAACCTCCAAATTAATTTAATTTATTTTATCATGTCCGAGTATTTTCTGTCTAAATTAGTTTAACCTATCCA
>NZ_JAGGLI010000080.1 GCF_017874355.1 Acetoanaerobium pronyense | reverse complement strand
GGTTCTCTCCAAAGTTAGTTGGTATATCTAAATTTTTCCAACTCTAGTATTTTTCTTCTTAAGTAAGCAAAGCTAGATCTCCCGTACATTATTCTTTTGATAACCTTTATTTTATTTATTTTGCCTTCGGCCAAGCCGTTGCTATATTTATACTTTATTGCATTTTTTACTCCATCTATATCCATGCTGATTCCATTTAAAAAACTTTTTATTTCATCTATATCAAGTTTTTCAGCTTTTTTAATCCATTTTGAAAGGTTTTTAACTTTCTTTTCGAACAATAATTTTTTAAAAGAATCAACGAGTTCATAAAGCTTAGGTAGTACTGGGTACAATTGAAATACTGAATCTATATCATCAGCTGAAATTCCATCTATTTTTTCAGGTTTCATATATAACATTTTTATAATCTTACTTCTTTCAACAAAATAGTAATTGTTTTTTAATGAAGATGATTCAATTTCATTTTCAAGCCTTTGCTTCTTTGAAATATACATTCTTATGGAAGATGCTGAACCTTTATAACCTTTGCTAATTAGATTTTTTTCAATACTGCTAAAGCTAGCTCCGCTATTTATCATTTCTTCAATAGTTGAAAAATATCCATCTAAAATTGAAGCTCTACTGCTTCCGTATGAGCCATGTACAAGAGAAATATTTGGATTTAAGTATTTTTTTACTGTCTTTTTTGTAAAGCCAGTTTTTCTAGATATTTCAGCCATACTAAACCCTTTAGAAAATAAGTCTTTAACTATATTCACTCTAATCTCTTTTTTATTTACAGATTCTTTATGCTTTTTATCTAGTTTATTATTTGAAAATAGGGTATTTATATTTAAGCTAAGATATTTATTTACAGTCCTTATATCCATTTTTATTTTTTTGCTTATTTCATAGGGCGTTAGCCCATCATTAGATAGAACTTTTGCAAGTTTCACTCTTTGAGTTTTACTATTAGATAAAGATGTTTCCATACTTTTTCTTGGTTTTTCTATCTTTATTTTAAATTTCATTATTTTAGTTATATAGGATTTTAAATACTCTGTAAGATTTTTTATAATGTGAAACCTATCATTTATTTGAATTGCATTAGGATGAGCTGATTTTATAGCTTTTGCATATTCATTAGATCCATCCCTTGAGACAATCTTTATATTAGGAAAAGATTTTAGCCATGTTGCAACCTTACTGGATTCTCTAGAATTTAAAATATCTATTA
>NZ_JAGGLI010000078.1 GCF_017874355.1 Acetoanaerobium pronyense | reverse complement strand
AAAACTCAGTTAAAATTAACTGACTTATTTCATAAATGGTGTTGCTTCAATTAAGAAGCTATTTATGGTTTACTATCCAGTTTTCAAGGTTCATAAGTTGGCCACTTGGCCGTTTTGCCTTCCTCTGCTGAGGACATGTATTAATATATCATCTGACTTTTATAATGTCAATAACTTTTTTTGAAAACGTTTGTCAGATTTAATGGTAGCGGCAACAGGGATCGAACCTGTGACCTTTCGGGTATGAACCGAACGCTCTAGCCATCTGAGCTATGCCGCCATAAAATGGTGCCCAGAGGCGGAATCGAACCACCGACACGAGGATTTTCAGTCCTCTGCTCTACCGACTGAGCTATCTGGGCAAAAACATGGTGGGCCTTCAGGGACTCGAACCCCAGACCTACCGGTTATGAGCCGGGCGCTCTAACCAACTGAGCTAAAGGCCCATGTTTTTATAAACTTTTTTAAGTTTTGATGGTGGGCTTAGCTGGACTCGAACCAGCGACCTCACGCTTATCAGGCGTGCGCTCTAACCACCTGAGCTATAAGCCCTTAATGGTCGAGGTGGAGGGACTCGAACCCCCGGCCCCATGGTCCCAAACCACGTACGCTACCAAACTGCGCTACACCTCGTATTAAGTTTCTATCGTTTTTTATTGGCAGGGGCGGCAGGATTTGAACCCACGGCATTCGGTTTTGGAGACCGACGTTCTACCACTGAACTACGCCCCTACATTGGCGTTCATGGTTATGGTGGTGGGCTTAGCTGGACTCGAACCAGCGACCTCACGCTTATCAGGCGTGCGCTCTAACCACCTGAGCTATAAGCCCTTAATGGTCGAGGTGGAGGGACTCGAACCCCCGGCCCCATGGTCCCAAACCACGTACGCTACCAAACTGCGCTACACCTCGTATTATTTCATTGGATATAATTGATGTTTTAATGGCGGAGAAGGAGGGATTTGAACCCTCGCGCCCGTTAGCCAGGCCTACTCCCTTAGCAGGGGAGCCTCTTCAGCCACTTGAGTACTTCTCCATAATTCATGGCGGAGGGGGTGGGATTCGAACCCACGGCCCCTTTCGGAGTCACTGGTTTTCAAGACCAGCTCCTTAAACCGCTCGGACACCCCTCCATGATAGTTTTATTTGGTGACCCATCCGCGACTCGAACGCGGGACACCCTGATTAAAAGTCAGGTGCTCTGCCGACTGAGCTAATGGGTCTTATGGCTGGGGATGCAGGACTCGAACCTACGCATGCCAGAGTCAAAGTCTGGTGCCTTACCGACTTGGCTAATCCCCAGTATTAATTAAATTGGTGTGCCTGAAGAGATTCGAACTCCTGACACCCGCCTTAGAAGGGCGGTGCTCTATCCAGCTGAGCTACAGGCACATATTAAAATAAATGGAGCGGGTGAAGGGAATCGAACCCTCGCAATCTGCTTGGAAGGCAGGGGCTCTACCACTGAGCTACACCCGCATATTTGGTGGAGGGAGCTGG
>NZ_JAGGLI010000077.1 GCF_017874355.1 Acetoanaerobium pronyense | reverse complement strand
TTACTGACAGGAGGACTGACTTTGAAAGGAATATTTATGTTTGCTGAAATTAAAAGACTTAGAAATCTCAAATTGAAAAAAACTCAAGTTTCAAAAAAATTAGGAATAGACTATAAGACTGTTACAAAGTACTGGAATATGAAAGAAGATGAATATTTAAAACTTTTAGATGCATCAAAATCTAGATATAAGAAAGTAGATATATATAAAGAAGAAATCCTAAGCTGGATTGAAGAGTTCCCTGATATGTCAGCAGCTCAAGTATATGATTGGCTTCATGAGAGATATGAAATTCTTGATTTTAAGGAAAGAACTCTAAGAAACTATATACACAATTTAAGAGAGACTCATAATATAAAAAAGCAAGTTTCTGTAAGGCAATATCAAGAAGTTGAAGAGTTACCATTTGGACAACAAGCTCAAGTTGATATGGGAGAAATATGGCTAAGTCGCCATGATAAGACAAAGATTAAGGTATATTGTTTTGCAATGGTACTTTCTAATTCAAGGTATAAGTTTGCACTCTGGCAAGAAAGGCCATTTACTACAAACACTTTCATACTGGCCCATAAGCTTGCATTTGAGTTCTTTGGTGGAATGCCAAAAGAAATTGTATATGACCAAGATAGAATACTTTCTGTTTCTGAGAATAATGGGGATTTAATATTAACCGAAGGTTTTAAAAACTTTTTAGATGTTGCAAAATTTAAGATATATCTTTGTAGAGCTTTCGATCCTGAAAGCAAGGGTAAAGTGGAATCTGTAGTTAAATATCTAAAATATAATTTTGCTAAAAATAGACCATTTTCTGGTATTGAAAACTTGAATTATGAGTGTTTAAAGTGGCTTAGCCGAAGAGGCAATGGAAAAGTTCATGAAACAACAAAGAAGGTACCTAAAGAGGTGTTTGCTCTAGAAAAGGAACACCTGCTTCAAGTACCATCTTCAATCAAATTTCTAGATATAAAATCTAGTAATAGTTTAATATATAGCGTTAGAAAAAACAATACTATTTCTTTCAAACAAAATAGATATGAACTTCCCCTTGGAACATACTTTCCTTCAAGGCAGGTTGAAATAATAATTAGAGAATCAAAGATGGATATATTTTGTTTGGAAACTAGGCAGCTAATAGCAACACATACTTTAGATTTTGGGAAAGGTAATTTAGTTAAACTTCCTAATAAACTTTTAGAAGATAAGGAAAGACGAAAGTCTATTGAAGAATTTTATGATAACGCTTTAAAATCACTTGGATATACAGAGGATGCAAAAACATTTTTAGATGTTGTAAAGGTTGAAAAGGCTAGATATTTTAAAGAACAATTTTCATTAATAGTAAAAAGCTGTAAAGGTTATGATAGTAAAGTTATTGAGAAATCTATTAAATATTGTATAGATAAAAATCTTTACTCAGCAACATATTTAAAGGATGCAATAAAGTATTTCGGCGTAAAAGAAATATATGTAGAAAATTTAATAGATAGTAAAATTAAATATCCTAAAAGTGATATTTCTTCCAAAGT
>NZ_JAGGLI010000076.1 GCF_017874355.1 Acetoanaerobium pronyense | reverse complement strand
TTTAAAGAAAACGTACAAAAGATTTAAAGAAGGGCAAAGCAAATAGAACCTATGATTTTCAATGAAAAAAACAGGTTAAAGATTGAGAAATATTTTATTGTGTCTCTCCAACTTTATCGCTGGAGTAGATTTGATTTTTAGTCAGCAAGCCAAAAATCAAACGAACTAATTTACGAGATGTAAGTGCGAGTGCTCTTTTATGGCAGTGAGTAGTAACCTCACCATACTTCTTAAGATAGAATTTTTTGTACTCAGGAATGTTGTTTTTAACACTATTGGCAGCTTCTATGATGTAATATCTAAGATATTTGTTACCAGTCTTAGTCATTCTAGTATTGTCAGAAGAGTAATTACCAGACTGATTTACTCTCCATGTAAGACCAGCATACTTAGCTAAGGCATCGTGAGAGTCAAAAGAAGCAATAGTACCTATTTCTGCAAGGATACCACTTGCAAGGACTGGACCAATTCCAGGAATAGATACAAGTGATTGATATTCAGTAGTGTTGATACCTTTAATAGTTTTTACGATTGCCTTATCAATAGTCTTGATTTCATCATCAAAGGCTTTGATAACATTAAAAGAAGAAGCAATAGAAGTATTTAAGGGTTCATACAACACCTTATCTAAGCGATAAGAATCTCTGGCAGCCTTTTGTAACAACTTAGCAGTCTCATAAGGATTACTAAAACGATTCCGGCCTTTAGCAGATACAAATGCTACAAGTTCTTCAATAGATGAATAAGTAATGTCATCTAAAGAAAGGAATTCAGTTAAAACAGCAGCAGAAGTAACTCCGTATGTGTTAGAAAAGGGTTGGTTATTCTTATCTAAAACGGCTAACTCACTAAACTTCAGATAAATGTTAGAAACCATATACGTCTTCTCTCTGGTAATGCATTCAACTAGATGAAGTCTATGTCTAGAGAGTCTTTGCAGTGCAAGGAATTGAGCTCCCCGCCAGGGTTCGGATGTGATTCTACCACATCTAGCAAAGTCAGCTATAACAAAAGCATCAAGGGGGTCAGTTTTATCCATATCAATAAAAGATTTTCTGTAATTAGCAATAGACTTAGGGTTAAGGCAATATACAAGAGGATTAAAAAATAGAATCTCTTCGCTAGAAGAAAGAAAGTTAGCAATATGTGTACTGTAAAATGAAGTGGATTCTAGGGCAATAACAACATATTTTAGGCTATTGGAAATCAAACAGTTTAGGATGCTATCTAAAATAGATTCAGCACCAGGCTGGTTATTCAGAGCCGTTAGATTAAGAAGCTTATTCCCTTGAAAATCCAGAGCACATAAAACGTTAGCTTTAGAACTAACATCAATACCAACAAATAAAGTAGACATTTGGTTGTTCTTCACAAGATCACCACCTTTCACTTAAGAGTATGTTTGAACAATTAGTAAAAGAGATATCCTAATCTTAGATACTGACTGCAACCTCGCACTATTAGCATTCATCTTTGAAAAATACCTTGCTGTGGGCTAGTCAAAGAGATGCAGCATCTGAGTAAGCAGAATATGATAACTAAGTTAGGAAGCACGCTTTTTAGGCAATAACCGAAAGGTTTTGCAAGGAGAATAAGAATTATCCTTTGCTAATTATTCTAAGTCTATTTTAGCATTAGGATATCTCAATTAAAAATTGGTAAGTTAAAGAAAAAAATAAATATGCTTAGACCATAAAAACTGGGTCTAAACATATTATACGAGGAG
>NZ_JAGGLI010000075.1 GCF_017874355.1 Acetoanaerobium pronyense | reverse complement strand
CGGGACCAGTGAAAAAGTGGTCCTTTTCCCCTCTAAAATGTTAACAAGATTTCTTTAAATTCCATTTTACACCTAATAATTTGAAATTCCTCTTTAGCTATGGCCAAAGGAGAGGATATTATTGCTGATATCCTCTTTATATTTACTGCTATCGCAGCTAATTTAGATTGTATAGACACACTTAATAGGCCATATCCTCTTGCTCTATATAGCCCATGAAACCTTTTGAGTTCAGCATTTTTACCTTCAATGCTGGCTCTCTTTTTATATTTTTCTTTAAATTCTTCTGTTTTTTGATACTGGGAGATTTCATAAAACTCAGGCGTATTTAGACCTACGTGCAATATTTTTCTAGAATTTTTTCCAGCACACTCATCGTGTTTAGGGCATGCCTTGCACTGATTTATGTCAAAGTAATACTTGAAGTACTCTTTTACTCTTTCTTTGGTTGTGCTTTTAAACTGTTTTTTCTTTAGGGTTATGTTTCCTTGACTGCATTGCCATTCATCAGAATCTTTGTTGTAAGTGTATTCACTCTCATCAAGTCTGTAAACTGATTCGCTAACTGGTATGTAAGCTTTTGCATTCATATTTTCAATATCATCTAATATTGGTTTTCTAAAATATGCTTTATCTGCATAAACTTCTTCTAATTTAATGCCTGTTTTTTTAGTTTGCTGTAGCATTTCTTTCGTATAGCTGCCGTCCGTATATACTCCATTACCTGTTTTAACTGAAGTTATGATTCTTTCATCTGCTGTCATAACAAACTCCGTTTTAAAACCAAAGAAACTTTGAGTTTTACTCTTTCTTCCAACTCTTGCATCTTCATCTATCAGAGAACGTATACTTTTTTGATTTATGAACTTAGGATCGTTTAATATTTCTTTTGCTTTTTCAATCATTTCAATAGTTTTTTCCCCGTCAGGGACTACATTTTTATCAAATATATCTATTACAGTTTCTAAATAAGTTTTCATAACTTCTTTAGCTTCTTTGTGATCTTCAATTTCTTTATAGTTAGGAACCTGAGGCATAAATTTTAAAGTTTTACCTGATTCCTGTTCATAAGTAGAAATTATATTTCTCGCTAAATGCTTCATCAATCTTTCGGGAGATTTCTTTATTGTATTTGCTTCTATATGCGTAGCATCAATGCTTACACTCTTTCCTTCAATAATTCCTTTTTCTACACATTGCCTTACAATTTCAGTGATAATATCATCTAAAGTTGATTCTTGAAGCCTAAAAGTTCTAAATTTAGATAGCAAGCTTTTATCTGGAAGACTATCCTCCGGATTAATACCCAAAAAATACATATACGCAAGATTAAGACTTGCTTCTTCTCTAACTTTTTCGTCTGATAAATTATATAAATGTTGCAAAAAAAGTAATTTACACATCATTTCAGGTTCTTTAGCAGGTCTTCCAAAGGTTTTACAGTAACTTTCTTCTAATAATTCGTTGATAAAGCTAAAATCAACCACAGAAACTATCTTTTTTAGTATATGATTTTCAGGTATTTTATTGTATAATGATGAGTGAAATGACATTTGCTTTGGCTCTGGTCGAAGCATAAAAAAATCCCCCTTTTAGTTATGTGTTGGTTCGCACTTACATTATATCATAAATGGGGGATTTTTCATTGACCAAATCTAGTTAATTCAAAGGTTGTAAAGTTTTTTTGTCTTTTTGTAATTTAAAAATTGTATTTAATTAGGGGGTTTTTTGGAGACTTTTTCACTGGTCCCG
>NZ_JAGGLI010000074.1 GCF_017874355.1 Acetoanaerobium pronyense | reverse complement strand
TAATGAGGCACCCCTTATCCCTAAGTTACGGGGTCATTTTGCCGAGTTCCTTAACAATAGTTCTCTCGCTGGCCTTGGAATTCTCTTCCCACCCACCTGTGTCGGTTTGCGGTACGGGCACCTTATATCTCGCTAGAAGCTTTTCCCGACAGCGTGAAATCAACGACTTCGCTACTAAATTTCGCTCCCCATCACACCTCAGAATTGCAGTGGCGGATTTGCCTACCTCTGCTCCCTTAATGCTTGGACACACAAAACCAACTGTGTGATCGCTTATCCTTCTGTGTCACTCCATCACTCAAACGATATTTGGTGGTACAGGAATCTAAACCTGTTGTCCATCACCTACGCCTTTCGGCCTCGGCTTAGGTCCCGACTAACCCTGAGAGGACGAACCTTCCTCAGGAAACCTTGGGTTTTCGGCCTGGATGATTCTCACATCCATCTCGCTACTCATGCCAACATTCTCACTCGTATACAGTCCACCGCTCCTTTC
Organism: Acetoanaerobium pronyense; assembly: GCF_017874355.1. Classification (GTDB taxonomy): domain Bacteria; phylum Bacillota; class Clostridia; order Peptostreptococcales; family Filifactoraceae; genus Acetoanaerobium; species Acetoanaerobium pronyense. The sequence goes on along the minus strand of NZ_JAGGLI010000074.1, from coordinate 1,288 downwards.
GGTACGGCTTCAGCCCATATACGACGCTCTCCTACCATTTCATATAGATAAATCTACACAAAATCCGTAGCTTCGGTAGTGTGTTTGAGCCCCGGTAATTTTCGGCGCAGGACCACTCGACCAGTGAGCTATTACGCACTCTTTAAATGAATGGCTGCTTCTAAGCCAACATCCTGGTTGTCTGGGCAATCCCACATCCTTTTCCACTTAACACACATTTTGGGACCTTAGCTGACGGTCTGGGCTGTTGCCCTCTCGACCATGGATCTTATCACTCATAGTCTGACTGCCGGATATAATATACAGGCATTCGGAGTTTGATAGTCTTCGGTAACCCAAAGGGCCCCTAGGACAGTCAGTGCTCTACCTCCTGCAATCTAAGTCCGACGCTAGCCCTAAAGCTATTTCGGAGAGAACCAGCTATCTCCAGGCTCGATTGGAATTTCACCTCTACCCACAGTTCATCCCCGCACTTTTCAACGTGCGTGGGTTCGGACCTCCATTTCCGGTTAAGGAAACTTCATCCTGACCATGGGTAGGTCGCCTGGTTTCGGGTCTACAACATGCAACTAAATCGCCCATTTAAGACTCGCTTTCGCTACGGCTTCGCATCTTAGATGCTTAACCTTGCAACATATCGTAACTCGTTGGCCCGTTCTACAAAAAGTACGCAGTCATCCATATAAAGGACTCCTACAGCTTGTAAGCATAGGGTTTCAGGTTCTATTTCACTCCCCTCCCGGGGTTCTTTTCACCTTTCCCTCACGGTACTATTCTCTATCGGTCGCTGGGTAGTATTTAGCCTTAGGGGGTGGTCCCCCTATCTTCCCACAAGGTTTCACGTGTCTCGTGGTACTCTGGAGCAGTCATAAAGTCTTCTCTTTTCGCCTACGGGGCTATTACCCTCTGCGGCAGCATTTTCCAATGCTCTTTGGCTAAGATACCTCTTATTGATTGACTGTCCTAACCCCTAACCGGTAAACCGGTCAGGTTTGGGCTCTTTCCCGTTCGCTCGCCACTACTTAGGAAATCGAATTTTCTTTCTCTTCCTCCGGGTACTTAGATGTTTCAGTTCCCCGGGTTCCCCTCAACAGGCTATGTATTCACCTGAAGATACTTAGGCATTACCCTAAGTGGGTTTCCCCATTCGGAAATCTCTGGATCAAAGGTTGCTTGCACCTCCCCAAAGCTTATCGCAGCTTACCACGTCCTTCATCGGCTCCCAGCGCCAAGGCATCCGCCCTACGCTCTTAATAACTTGACCTTAATTTTAAATCTTTACTCTTCT
>NZ_JAGGLI010000073.1 GCF_017874355.1 Acetoanaerobium pronyense | reverse complement strand
TTGTGCGCCCAGCATGGGCGCGAACTTGCTGGTGAAAGTCCAGTACGGGGGCTGGTAGTGCCAACCGTTAGCCAAGAGCAAGGGTGTCCATCGTGAGGTGGAATCTGAAGGAAGCTTAAGGCAAAGCACCGAACCGAGGTACACGAATCACATTTGAGGCTCAACCAAGTGGATGAGGTTGCAATACAAACTAAAGTCCAATAACTACCCGAAACTTGCAGAGTAAATGTGGCGGTTACATGGTGTGAAAGTGCGCGCTCTTACCTGGGGAGGTCTCAAGGGTATGTCCTAGGGGTTTACTAACTTACGGATAACCTATGCAGTGATGTATAGCTGAACCTTGAGAAGTCAGCAGAGGTCATAGTAGCTAAAGGGTCATGAATCTTTAGTGAAGGACTGAACATTAGGAGGTTTTCAACTTTGAAAGACTTAGAACAATCACAAAGAAAGCAGACAACTAAATATTTAGGTCACCTTGAGGAAGTAGAAGTGGAACTTTTAGGTAATCAAGGGGCGCTCAGTGGTGTTCTTGGAAACTCAAAGAGAGAAAGAGAAAACGATGAACTAACTGATACTAGTGACTTACTCGATAGAATCTTAGCCAGAGATAATATGCTAAAAGCTATGAAGCGAGTAATTGCCAATAAAGGATGTCATGGAGTCGATGGCATGGGATACGATGAACTTCGTGGATTTGTCATCAATAACTGGCCAAAAGTAAAGGCAAAGTTGCTAGAAGGAAAATATATTCCATCCCCCGTTAGGAGAGTAGAAATACCCAAACCTGATGGGGGAATTAGATTGCTAGGAATACCAACAGTGCTAGACCGAATGATACAACAGGCGATAGCACAGGAGCTTAGTAAAATTTATGAGCCAACTTTTTCTAACAGTAGTTATGGATTCAGGCCTAAGAGACAAGCTAAAATGGCTATCTTAAAGGCAAAGGAATACATTAACGAAGGAAATCGCTGGGTCGTAGACCTGGACTTAGAGAAGTTCTTCGATAAAGTTAATCATGACATACTGATGCAGCGCCTATCCAGGAAGATAAAAGATAGGAGAGTTCTAAGGATAATAAGGAAGTATCTTGAGAGTGGCATTATGGTAGAGGGTTTAAAAGTAAGTAGCAAAGAAGGAACACCACAAGGTGGGCCCCTTAGCCCACTGCTCTCAAATATAATGCTTGATGAAATAGATAAGGAATTAGAAGCTCGAGGACACAGATTCTGCCGCTTCGCGGATGATTGTAATATCTACGTTAAAAGCAAAAAGGCAGGAGTTAGGGTCATGCAGAGTATGACAAGATTGCTAGAAGGAAAACTAAAGCTAAAAGTCAATAGAGAAAAGAGCAAGGTAGACCTAGTAACTAGAAGAAAATTTCTAGGGTTTTCATTTTACTTCGATAGAAATGGAGTCCAAGTAAGAATACATGAAAAATCATATAGCAGATTTAAGGATAAGATTCGAGAAGTAACAAATCGCAATAAAGGTATAAGTATAGAGTACCGCCTTAAAAGGCTAAATGAAATTACCGTAGGTTGGATTAACTATTTCAGTATCGCGAAAGCGAAAACAAGGATTAAAAACCTTGAAGAATGGATAAGACGGCGACTTAGGGCATGTATATGGAAACAATGGAAAAAGATTAAAACAAAGTTTACGAACCTAAAGAAGTTAGGTATTGATAAACAAAAATCTTGGGAATATGCAAATACAAGAAAGGGCTATTGGAGAACATCCAAAAGCCCTATTTTGCAAAGAACGCTTACAAATACTTACCTAGAAGAGCTAGGATATAAAAGTATTAGTAAGCGCTATCAGTTAATACATTAGATTCTAATGAACCGCCGTATACCGAACGGTACGTACGGTGGTGTGAGAGGTCGGTAGATAAAATAATTATCTACCTCCTACTCGATT
>NZ_JAGGLI010000072.1 GCF_017874355.1 Acetoanaerobium pronyense | reverse complement strand
TTTGAGTAGAAAACTAAAATTAAGAACTTTTATTGTGGAATTTTCTAATTTCTGAATTAAGAGCCTAAATTATTTTTTTATGAATAATTCGGGTTTAATCTTACTGGAAATATCAAAATATACTGTTATCATATAAGTAGATTGATAATTTTCCTTAGTTTAGAAATGAGGTTTTTATGAAAAAACACATTCGATACATTTGCATACCCATTATTTTTTTAATCTTTGTTTCGGGTTTTTATTTTTCTAATTATTTTGATTTTCAATCATTAAGAATAACAAGTGAATTAAGTAGCTACCTAAATGATCAGTGGGTTTTAGTGGAAAAAAATGAAAAAATTGATTTGCCTACAAAATTGGATGTACCTAAAGATACACCTTATAGTATTTCAAGGATATTAGATGATGAATTTTTTATTAGTCAAATAATAGGGATTAGAGGATCCCTCCAGGAAGTGGAAGTTAGGCTAGATGATGAGCTTATATATAAAGCAGCCTACAAAAGCGATGGAGTAATTAGACACCCTATGGTTAGTGCTTGGCATCTTGTAGAAATTCCAGAAGGTTCTAATGGAAAGGAACTAAAAATCACATTAAGCAGTCATATATCTGATATGTCTGGTTTAATCAATGAAATTTTTTATGGTAGCAGAAGTGATTTGAATTTTCATATACAGCAGGTATATGGATGGGGTTTTTTTAGCTCTATAATGATTTTTATTTTTGGAATCATAATTATCATATTTTCTATTGTAATAAAGCCACTTAGAAGTTGGCAATTTATAAATTTAGGTTTGTTTACTGTTTTTATTTCACTTTGGTTAATTGCAGAATCAAGAATGCTACAATTTTTCATAGGTTCTCCATTGATTTTAGGCTCTTTAGCTTATATTATGTTATCAATTTTTCCAATACCTATTCTTTTTTATATTAAAGAAAATGAGATTCAAAACTTTAAAAAAATTTATAATACCTTAATAGCTATATTTCTAGTAAATCTATTATTGATTTTGTTTTTACAATTTTCGGGACTAGTTTATTTTTATGATAGCGTAAGAATCACTCATTTTCTTATTTTAATAGGTTTAATTTTATTGATAGTAACGCTTTTGTTAGAAGGTTATAAATATAAAAATAATTCGGCAAAAAGAATACTGATTTCATTTGGAATTTTTTCAATATTTGGATTACTGGAGATGATAGATTTTTATTTTAATGATTATACTCTTACCTCATTTTATGTGAGAATAGGTCTGATAATGTTTATACTTATACAAGTAATGGAGTCAATTTTTAAATTGATTCATTATGTTGAAAAGAGCTTAGAAGCTGAACATTATGAACAATTAGCTTATCAAGATCGTGTTACTGGTGGATTAAATAGAATGGCATTTGAAAAAGATTTAGAAAATATTTTTTCGAATCCAGATTTAAGAAATCATTTAAGACTTATGATTTTTGATTTGAATGGATTAAAGAACATAAATGATAATTTTGGGCATGTTGAAGGGGACTATGCCATTAAATCTGCCTATAATCTACTAAGTGATTCTTTTGATGGTCTAGGACTTTGTTATAGGATTGGTGGAGATGAATATGCATGTGTTTTAACAAGTTCAGATGTACGCACAATTGAAAAACGAGTAGAAATTTTAAATGAAAAAATCAAGGATTTTAGCAAAACGCTCCCATACATTTTTTGGTATTGCAATGGGTTCAATAACTTATAATCCTAAGTTAGATGAAACATGGCAAAAAATGATGCATAGAGCAGATCAAAAAATGTATGAGAATAAAAAGACTAAATCTATAATTATGATTAACAGATAGTGAGAAATTAAAACAAGTTAGCTTTAGATAAATAACTTAAACTTCGCACACAAATAAAACCTATGAACCTTGAAAATTCAATAATTGACAGGTTAATAGTATACTTTAGACATATAAAACAAGCTTTTC
>NZ_JAGGLI010000071.1 GCF_017874355.1 Acetoanaerobium pronyense | reverse complement strand
CTTAATGCAATCTTAGATATGGAAAACAATGCTCCTAGTCAAGACCTTGAAAATGAAGAAATCACAAAGGAAAAAGACTTAGATAATGACGGAGTCCCTGATAGAATTGATATCAACGATAATGACAATAGTATACAAAAGGTTACAGATTTAGACATAAGGTATAAAAAGGTTAATGAGAATAAAGAAAAATATACTAATGCTGAAATAAAAGAAAATAAAAAAACAGAAAAAGCTTTATAAATATTCTAAATCACACTAGCTATTTTGTTTAGTATGATTTACGTTTAACGAGGTGCTTACTATGAGTATAAATAAAATGGAAAAAAACATAATAATTGAATTAAAAGATAGAGAAATTGATTTACTAATTAAACTTATTGACGAAAAGTTAGATATCATTGGAATATTAAGAGATATTGGAGATTGTTTTGATTACGGGTCATTAAGAGAAAAATTAAATTATAAAAATGATAAGCTAAATATAAACTTGTTCGCTGACCACAATGCAAGTGAATTTCCGCTTGAACATATTTTAAATTTTATGAAAGATAAAGATTTAGGTTTCGGTAGTTCTAAAATAGAATGTGAGTTTTGTTCTAATAATTCTATAGAATACTATAGGGAAGAAGAGGTTTTTTATAGTGAAGAATCTGGTTTCAATTTAGAAGATAAATTTAGAAATACAGAAATATATGATTTTTCTATATATAAATGCCCTAAGTGCCTTAAATGGTACACTTATATAGAGTAACACCTTGACACCATGGTATTATTTGCTTATTAAGAAAATATATGAGAGGTAACTAATATGAATCTTAGCAAAAATCAACAATTATCGCTTAAATATTTATTAATGGCAATGGAACAATTAGAGACTGAAAGTAATAAAGATATTAACTTCAAAAAATACGTAGAGGATATGCAAATTTTTAGAACTGAAACAGAATCCTTCAAAGAAATTCAAAGTATAATTTTAGACCATATGAACCCTCAATTCTGATTGAGGGTTTTTTATATTCTATTTTTTGGGGTTGTGTAGTTCCAAAAACGTTTTAAATATAACATAGTGGTATTTTGAATATGGTATGGGTTTTGAAACTTAGTTTGCCTACATTTCAAATAATAATTGAAGATAATAATTTCAATCCCAAAAACGTACGTTTTTAGCACTTCCATAAAGACCAACTGAAAAAGAAAACTGTTTTTTAGTTTTCTTTTGAAAGACGGTAGAAAATATTTTAAAGGAGAATCTAAATGCTAATAGGATATGCAAGAGTTAGTACTCAGGAACAAAATTTAGATAGACAAATAGATCAATTAAAAGAAGCTAATTGTGAAAAAATATTTTGCGAAAAATTTACTGGCATTAAAAAAGAAAGGCCGGAATTAAATAATCTCATTGAACATATTAGACCTGGGGATACAATTATAATAACAGACTTAACCAGATTGAGTCGCTCCACTAAAGATTTGTTTAAAATAGTGGAACAAATAGAGCAAAAAGGGGCCAACATCAAAAGTCTTAAAGAGATTTGGATGGATACTACTACTCCCCAGGGAAAGTTAATGTTTACGATTTTTTCTGGAATAAGTCAATTTGAAAGAGACTTAACAAGTCAAAGAACTAAAGAAGGATTATCCAGCGCAAGAGCAAGAGGACGAAAAGGCGGTAGACCTTCTCTTGAGAACAGTAAAATTAGCCTAGCTCTTAAAATGTATTATAGTAATGATTACTCTATATCAGAAATTTCTAAAGCAACTGGTTTAAGTAAAACTACTTTTTATAGATATCTAAACAGAAAGGAATTCTTATAATGGCAAAACGAAAAGGAAATTATAAAGGAAGACAGCCTAAAAAAATACCTAAAGATTTTGAAGTGCATTATAAAAAATGGAAAGAAAAGAAAATCACAGGTGTGGAATTTGCTAAAATCCTTGGATATAACAGTAGATATTCAATGTATAAAATGGTTGAAAGATATGAGAAAAACAAAAAAGAAAAATAATATTTACAATTAAATCATTAGGGTGTAATAAAAAATTTATACTTTAATAATTAGTTTTGTAAAACATATATACACTCATTAAAAAATAATAATTTTATAATTAAGTATAGCCTGAATTATTCATACACTTCTTTTAAAATCTTTAAAAGCATTTAAGCGTAAGCTTTACAAAGGCGTAGCCTTTTACACCTATTAGGTGAAAA
>NZ_JAGGLI010000070.1 GCF_017874355.1 Acetoanaerobium pronyense | reverse complement strand
GAAAAGCTTGTTTTATATGTCTAAAGTATACTATTAATCTGTCAATTATTGAATTTTCAAGGTTCATAGGTTTTATTTGTGTGCGAAGTTTAAGTCAATTACTTATCGTGATTTCTTAGAAAACTATCTACTCTTTTTTCTGCTTCGTCTCTAGCTATACCGTATTTTTCTTGAACCTTGCCAATAAACTTTTCTCTATCTCCTTCTATTTCCTGAAGCTCATTGTCAGTAAGCTCACCAAAGGTCTTTTTAGCTTCCCCTGTAACTTGCTTCCATTTACCTTTTAAGATATCTAAATTCATAACAAAACCTCCTGTTTTAATTTAAATGTGAACTTAAAAATAAACCTATAATATATTTTACCCTCTTTAGTTTTTATGAAACATTAATAATACCAAATGAAAATATAGTATAATTAGATAAAATTAACAATTTGGATAAGTTAGAAGTGGCTTTTTTTATTATGGTAGCTTAAGAAAGAGTGTTTTGTATGGGGGAAGGTACTTTGGAAAATATAAAAATATCTGTAAGAAACCTTGTGGAATTTGTCTTAAGGTCTGGAGACCTTTCATCAGGACAGTATTCTCCCAAAAGAGCTCTTGAAGGAATAAAAGCTCACCAGCACCTTCAAAACATAAAGGGAAGATATATAGACAAAGAGGTAAGCGTGAAGCTGAGGTATCCCTATAAAGACATGGTATTTGAACTTAGCGGAAGAATTGATGGACTCGCCCTTGAGGATGAGGTCTATGTCATAGATGAAATAAAAAGCACTCTTAAAAATGCTGCCGACTGTGAAGAAAATGAAGTCCATATGGCTCAGGGAAAGTTTTATGGCTATATGTACTGTCTAAAAAAAGATCTTAAAGAAATAAAAATAAGACTTACGTATTTTGGAATAAAAGATGAATCTTTAAACTCTTATGAGAGATTGTATAAAGTTGAAGAGCTTGAGGATTATGTAAGGGGAGTGATTCATAGGTATACTCTCTTTTTAGATATAATAAGGAAGTTAAGAAAAAATCGAGATGAGTCTATAAATAGTATGGATTTTCCCTTTGATACATATAGAGCTGGCCAAAAAAAGATGATGGAGGATTCCTATAGAGCTATCAGACATAAAAAAAGATTATTTGTGAAGGCTCCGACTGGAATAGGTAAGACTATATCAACTCTTTTTCCTGCAATCAAATCAATGATTTATGAGGAAAATGAAAAGATTTTTTATCTTACATCAAAGACCATAAACAGGGAAGCTGCAAAGGATACTATAAGTCTTATGGTATCAAGGGGTCTAAAAATAAGGGCGATAATACTTACTGCTAAAGAAAAGATATGTCCCTTTGGAAAATGCGACATGGAGGGCTGCGAGTATGCAAAGGGATATTTTGATAGGATAAATAATGCCATTACAGATATTTTAGAAAATTCCTGTATGATAGACAGGGAAGCAGTGATTAAATATTCAGAATCCCATAAGGTATGTCCCTTTGAATTTTCCTTAGATACTTCTCTTTTTTGCGATATAGTGATTTGCGACTACAACTATGCCTTTGATCCATCTGTATTTTTAAAGAGGTTTTTTATGGATGAAAGCGGAAATTATGTATTTCTAATGGATGAAGCTCATAACTTTATAGATAGGGCTAGGTCTATGTATTCTGAAACCCTTCAGAAACAGTCTTTTCTAAAACTCAGAAAGTCCATAAAAAAGGAAATAGAGGGAAAGTCTTTTATAGCTAAAGAACTGGATGATATTATAAAAAGCACCTCAAAGGTAAATAGTCAATTTCTTAGGCTCAGGTCAAAAGACCTTGAAGATAAGGTATTTAAAGATTATCCCAAAGGACTTTTCAAGGCTTCCAAGGATTTTATAGAGGCTGTAGAGATTTATCTTGCAAGTGAAGAGTATGCAAAGCAGGAAGCTTATTATGATGAGCTTATGGAGGTTTATTTTCAGGCCTATAGCTTTCTAAGGATAGGAGAGTATTATGGGGATGGGTATGTGACTATTTTATATGAAAATGACAAGGATACAGCTGTGAAGCTTTATTGCGTAGACCCTTCTCAAATCATAAAGGAAAACCTAAAGAGGTGCATTGCCCTTGTAGCATTTTCAGCAACATTGATACCGGCATCATATTATATAGAGATGATGGGAGGGTTTGAGGATGCTGTATATCTCATGCTTGATTCTCCTCGTATAATATGTTTAGACCCAGTTTTTATGGTCTAAGCATATTTATTTTTTTCTTTAACTTACCAATTTTTAATTGAGATATCCTAA
>NZ_JAGGLI010000069.1 GCF_017874355.1 Acetoanaerobium pronyense | reverse complement strand
AGAAAATAGAAAATCCCTATTTTAGGGAAAGTTATATTCCAAAAAATAGGGAAAATTATTTGCCGAAATTTATACAAAAATGCTTGCCGGTAACAGCTACCTTATTTTGGATGGGATTAGAAAAATTAACAAAGATAAAGTTTCAATTTATGAGATATCAAATATTTTGAAGAAAAAAGGAATCACTAGTAGTAGACAACTTATATTAGGTCTAACATTTTTGTTTTCTGTTGACATACTTGATTTTGAGGAGGCAAATATATGGATAAAGAAATAAATAGAATTCGTATTAATCGTCTCTATTCAGAAAGTAATATATTTGATGAGATTATTTTTCATGATGGTATAAACTTAATTTTAGGCGAAAAGTATGATAATGCAACCATCACAGGTAGAAAAACTAATGGTGTTGGAAAATCTATGAGTATTGAGTTTTTGGATTTTTGTTTTCTAAATGATTATAAGAACTCTAGGATAAATAAGATACCTGAAAGTGTTGTTCCGATGGAAGAGAATATCATCTTAGATCTTGAAATAGGTCATGAAAGAATAACTATAAAGAGGAATAGAAAAAATGAGAGCATGCCACTGTTAATACGTAATGGTAAATCAGTAACTTTTGATAAATTAACCGATGCTCGAAATTACTTGTCTGAATTAATTTTTAATAAGTTAAACGGAAAATCTGTTCCCAGTTTTAGAAACATTTTATCAATCCTAATGAGGGATGAACGTTCTGAATTTATTGACATATTGAAATGTCATGAATTGACTAAATCTATTCCTATAGATCTAACAGCGCACTTGTATATGTTAGGAATTGAGATAGAATCATACCAGAAAACAATAAAGACTATCAAAGAAATAGAAAATATCACGAAAGTAATAACAAGGAATAAAAATGAATTAACTGAGGGAAAGACTAAGAAGATAGCTGATGTTCAAGCTGAACTGAATTCTTTAGATGATGAACTTGAAAAAATGGAATTAGCTATTGAGAATTTTAAAAGCAATGAAGCTTATGATTCAATTGAAAAAGATCTTCTAGAATTAGAAGATAACTTAGATAAATTAAGAAAGAGACAAAAGGTATTACGACATGAATATGACAAGATTAAAAGACTTCCAAAACCAGAAGAAATTGATGATGTAGAAATCGAGCTTGTTTATAACCAATTTAAAAGTGATTTAGGGAGTGCAATTGTTAAATCATTAAATGAAGTTGTTGGATTTAAAAATCAAGTAGAAGAATTTCAAAGAATGCTTATTAATCAAAAGGCATATGAAGTAGAAGCTCAATTAAATGAGATTGCAGATAGAATTCGTATACTTGATGATGAATATTCAGAAAAATTGAAAATTATAGACACAAAAGGGGTATTGCAAAATTTAAAAGTTAGTTTAAGAATATACCAAAATAAAAAAGATGAAAGTGCGCATACAAAGTATTTATTTGACGAATATGAGAATAATACTAAACAAAAGAAAAATTTAGCCTTGAGAAAATCACAAGAAATTATGGAAATTGATGACTTACTTGAGAAGAATAAATCAAATATCAAAGGTTTTATTGCAACAATATTAGATATACATGAAAATATAATGGGAAATAAAGAGTGTTCTTTTAGTGTTCAAACGATCAATAAAGCTAGAATTAAAGTTCCAGTGGATATTAGTATGCGCATTTTTGATGATGGTAGCCGCAGTGTGAATAGAACCAAAGTTTTTATCTATGACATGGCCTTATTATTTAACGATCATACAAGAATACGTCATCCGTTATTTTTAGTTCATGATAATATTTTTGATGTTGATCAGGATACACTGGTGCAATGCTTAAATTATTTGAAAAAACAAGAAGAGAAGTATCAAGAATTTCAATATATTCTTACATTAAATCGAGACAAAATTGAGAATGAGGAAAAAGCAAAATTAGTCAAGTTGGATGTAAACGCAAAAGTTGTTGCTGCATTTACCAAAAAAGATAAATTTTTAAAGAAAGATTACCAAGAAAAGTAATATATTACATCATTGAGGTTGTATTGTTTTCTTATAATTAAAAAAATTAATAATATTGCAGTTTGCTACAAATAAGACCACAAAAAGTCCTGACAATTCAGGACTTTTATTATTTTTTCGGGTTATTGATGACATAAATGTTTATGATACTAGAAATTTAAAACATACTAATAGCACATGTTGATTTACACTTAATATTGGGTTCTCTCCAAAGTTAGTTGGTATATCTAAATTTTTCCAACTCTAGTATTTTTCTTCTTAAGTAAGCAAAGCTAGATCTCCCGTACATTATTCT
>NZ_JAGGLI010000068.1 GCF_017874355.1 Acetoanaerobium pronyense | reverse complement strand
TCAAATTATTAGGTGTAAAATGGAATTTAAAGAAATCTTGTTAACATTTTAGAGGGGAAAAGGACCACTTTTTCACTGGTCCCGATACGTCCCCGTGGCTCTTTTATAATTAATGAAAAGGAGTGATTTTTTTGAAAAAGATAATAGCCTATACTACAAAAACTTGACCTCACTGTATCACAGCTAAGAAGTTTCTTAGAGAAGAAGGACTTGCTTATGAAGAAAGAGATGTAAATGAAAGTCCATCGGCAAGGGAAGAGTTTATGAAGCTTGGTCTTAGAGGGGTACCAGCATTTGTAATAGGAAATGATGTTATTGAAGGTTTTGACCCAAATAGAATAAAATCACTATTAGATTATTTTTTAATAAATTGTCCTTCTTGTAAGGCAAGAATGAGAGTGCCAAAGAACAAGGGAAAGATAAAGGTTACCTGCAGTAAATGCAGTGAAAAGTTTCAGCTTGATACAAACAAATAAGAAGACGGGGTGGGACGATAGATACGTCCCCGCGTCTCAAGGGGGATTTATATGTCTAAGAAAAGATTTATGTTAATTTTTATGATGATTACATTTATTTTAACTACGAACTTGTCATTTGGTGCTAGCCACCACTATTTTAAAACCCAAAAATTCAGTAACGGAAAGACTGCAAATTATGTACTTGTAAATTTTAATGCCAAGGATATAACTTTAGGCATTGGTACTGCTAACAACAGGATTTATTCTGCTGATAGCCTGAAAAATATATCAAATACAAAGGCTAAGGAAAACTCAAAAGCTTTTTCTGCAATAAATGGGACTTATTTTAGTGCTTATAATAACATCCCTGTTCCATATGGAACGATAATAGATGATGGAAAGCTTCTTCATATTGGGAATTATGGAGCAGTATTTGGAGTAACTAAGGACAAGAAATTAGTAATTGATAATGTTAATATAGAAATCACTGGAAGTATAAACGGAGTAGAAAATCAATATTATACATGGGGCATTAATCACCCAAGGACAGAGCCAGATGCCATTATGATATTCACACCTGAATTTTCAGAGCAAACTATGATGCCAGAAGCTAAAAATGTAGTTATAAAAAATGGAATTGTTTCAGCTATAACTAGCGGAAACACTGCAATTCCACAAGACGGGTTTGTAATATCTTTTAATCCTTCTATGTATCATCTTGTGAGCAGATTTGAAGCTGGATATAAAGTAGACTATACTCCAGAGTTTAAATCAAGAAGGGAAAATGCTACAGATGCAGATAATGATATTTGGAAAGATGTTGTATATGCTGTAGGTGCAGGGCCAAGTCTTATCTTAAATACTGCAATAACGGCAGATGGTACTAAAGAAGGGTTTACAGAAGCTAAGATTAATACTCAAAGGGCTCAAAGAAGTTTCATAGGTTTTAGAGAAGATGGAAGGGTAGTTATGGGAACTGTTTCAAATGCTTCTCTTGCTGAACTTGCTCAAGTATGCAAAGAATTAAATCTAAAAAGTGCCATGAATCTTGATGGGGGAGCTTCTTCTGGTCTTATGTACAATGGAAGCTATAAGACTTCTCCGGGAAGAAAAATAAACAATTCCCTTATATTTTTTGAAAACCAGAAGTAAAAGAATATAAGAATGGAGATACAAGTGTCAAGGGTAAATCATATATCATTTTAACTGAGGAGATGAAGATATGGAGTATAGAAATGCAACCTTTGAAGATATTAATCAGATAGCCAAACTACAAGAAAGGTATCATGTAAATACAATAAATGAGGATGATAAAAAGGACGGTTTTGTAACCACTCTTTTTACAAAGGAGCAGTTTGAAGAGATAATTGAAAAGGAAAATGGACTTGCTATAGCTTGTGATAATGGAAATATAGTTGGATACGCTATGGCAGCTTCTTGGGAATTTTGGTCGAAGTGGCCTTTATTTCAGCATATGATTAAGGATCTTGAAAATACAACTTATTTGGGTCAGAAATTAAATGTAGAAAATTCATATCAATATGGACCTATATGTATAGACAAGGCGTATAGGGGTGGGGATGTGCTTGTAAACTTATTTGAGTTTTCAAGGCAGGAAATGTCGAAAAGATATCCAATACTTATAACCTTTATAAATCACATTAATCCAAGATCCTATGAAGCTCATACAAGAAAGCTTGGACTCGATGTAATCAAGGATTTTCAGTTTAATAACAATAATTACTATGAGCTGGGGTACGATATGAGTAAGAAGACTAAAGGATCGACTATTTAGGGAAAAAATGGGGCTGTCGGGAAAAGGCGTTTTTTGAACGATGAACCCTAAAAATTAAAAATCCTAGATTATTAAAGACATTCAGAAATGTAAATGTT
>NZ_JAGGLI010000067.1 GCF_017874355.1 Acetoanaerobium pronyense | reverse complement strand
TTAGGGTTCATAGTTCTTTAGGATATCTTAGTCCTATTGAATACAAGGCATTTCTGTCCGAGAAAAAGTTGTCCTAATAAGTGTTGACAATCCATATTATACTCAGTTGGAGGATAAATTAAAAGAGAGCTATAATAGAGTCAAGATTGAATCAGAGAATCAATTGATTTCCAAGAAGTACAACCATATTCATTATATGGAATCTAGAATCATACAATACGAGATTTTATATCATATGCGAAGATGTTTCGAACGTTTATATGCATCCTATAATCAGACATTGATAGCGGCGGATCTAACTGATATGATAGCAATAAATTTTCAGGGTCTTGAAATATCAGAAGAGTTAAGTCAACAGATTCAAGAATATAGGTCTGCTCTTAGGCTTTTGCCATTACCTTTAACTAGAGAGGAATTTGAGAACCGTGCTACGGTTTATGAGTACCTCAATGATCTTGAACATTTTCTCAATGCTAAAAGCACTCTTATTGAAGAGATGATTTGAAAAATCTTTGGTACAACCGCGGGGACGTATCTAGCGTCCCGATTTGGCTTAGCCTGACATTTATTCAGAAATAAAAAAGGGGCTGTCGGGAAATAGCCCCTTTCTAAAAAGCGACTTTGTCGCTTTTTTTAATTCTTAAAAAAATATAAAAAAAAGGCAGCAAATTAAGAGGGCACTGAAAAAGTCTTTTCATATTTATAAGTTAGAAAAAAAGAGTTTGAAAAGCAGTAGATTACTGCAATTTCAAACTCTTTTTTTGATATAATTAGAATATCAAAACTGTGGCGGTGATACTATGCTTCAAAATCAAAAAAAAATGATATTGAGTCCTTATATATCTTTATATGACGTTATAGTTCCGAAGGACAATATTTTGCGTAAAATTAATGAACTTGTAGATTTTAGTTTCGTGTACGAGGAACTTAAAAGTAAATATTGTTTAGAAAATGGACGTAGTGCTATAAATCCAATAAGAATGTTCAAATATCTAATGTTAAAGGCGATATATGATTTATCAGATGTTGATATTGTCGAACGCTCAAAATACGATATGTCATTTAAGTTCTTTTTGGATATGGCACCAGAAGATCCTGTAATTGAACCTAGCTCACTTACAAAATTTAGAAAGCTACGCTTACAGGATGTTAACTTGTTGGATATGCTAATTGAAAAAACTGTTGGACTTGCCATTGAAAATGGAGTAATTAAAAGCAAATCCATAATCGTTGATTCTACTCATACAAAGGCTAGATATAATCAAAAGACCCCTAGAGAGGTTCTTATGAATTATTCGAAGAATCTGCGTAAAGCAGTTTACAATATTGACGAAAATCTTAAAAATATAATGCCACCAAAAGTAAACAATGGAATTCTTGAAGATGAAATAGAATATTGTAAGAAACTAATCAAAGCACTAAAATCTAACGAAGCTTTATCAAATTATCCTGCTGTAAAAGAGAAGATTAACATTCTTGAAGAAACCATAGAAGATGATTTAGAAAAGCTTGCGCTTTCAAAAGATGAAGATGCAAAAATTGGTCATAAAACCTATGATACATCTTTTTTTGGCTACAAGACTCATATTGCAATGACTGAGGAAAGGATTATTACAGCTGCAACTGTTACATCTGGAGAAAAGCACGATGGCAAGCAATTGCGAGAATTAGTAGAAAAAAGTATTGCCGGAGGCATTGAAGTTGAAAATATTATAGGGGATGCAGCATACTCAGAAAAAGAAAATTTGGAGTATGCAAAAGAAGAAAACATTAAGCTTATCGCTAAATTAAATAAAACTATAACTCATGGAAGTAAACTAAAATCTCATGATTTTGAATATAATAAAGATGCCGATAGATATGTATGTAAGGCTGGTCATATGAGTATTAAAAAAACAAGTACAAGACCTAAAAAGCATGCAAAAGATGGTCAGGGAACAGTAGAGTCATATTTTTTTGATGTAGAGAAATGCAAACACTGCCCGTATAAAAATGGTTGTTATAAAGAAGGGGCAAAAACAAAATCCTATTCCGTTTCAATTAAAACGAATACTCATCAAGAACAAATGAATTTTCAAGAAGATGATTATTTCAAAGAAAAATCTAAACATCGTTATAAAATTGAAGCTAAAAATAGTGAACTTAAGCACAGACATGGCTATGATGTTGCATCATCGTCAGGTCTTTTAGGTATGCATTTGCAAGGAGCAGTTACAATATTTGTGGTAAATATGAAGCGAATAATAAAATTATTGGGATAAAAAATCATAGCTTTTCTTAAATAAAGTAAAAAAATCCACTATATCCATTGTCAAATGGAAAATAGTGGATTTTATTTATTTTCATTAATTTCAAGATAGTATAAAACTAATCGTTTTTCAGTGCCCTCCAAATTAATGCCACCTTTTCTCCGTTATATTGTAAAATATAACTACCAAAATGAGATTATATTATAACCAATTTTTTGAAAAAGGGCAACAGGTT
>NZ_JAGGLI010000066.1 GCF_017874355.1 Acetoanaerobium pronyense | reverse complement strand
TAATATTGACCCCCAATTACGAATAAATTTGACCCCCTCTATAAAACTAGTATAACCTAGTCAATGACTTTAAAAAAGTATATGACTAGGAGGTTTGAGGTGAAGAATTTGCAAGATTGGCACAAGGTTAATAAATTGTACAAGGAGGGAATGCCTAAGAAAGCTATCGCTAGAAAGTTAAAAATTTCAAAAAATACTGTAAAGAAATTATTGAAATTACAAGAACCACCTGAATATAAAAGAGACTATTATCCCACAAAAATAGATTCTTTTAAGGACCAAATAAGAGTATGGTATTTAGATCCTAAATATGATTTTATAGGAACTAGAATATATTCTGAATTAAAACAATTAGGATATTGTGGAAGCATTAACCCAATATATAGATACCTAAATGTTTTGAATGAAGAAAAGAGTGAAATAATAAGCAAAAAAGCAACTGTAAGAATAGAAACTCCTTACGGAGATCAAGCCCAATTTGATTGGTCTGAGTATAAGGTGGAAATATCAAATAATTTATGGAAAGTATATTGCTTATCAATTATTTTATCTGCTTCTAGAAAGAAGGCTATGGTATTCTCAACGTCAGTTGATTCAGATTCTATTTTAGAAGCAATACAAGAATTATTCTATGATTTAGGTGGAATTACCAAGGAACTATTAATAGACAACCCTAAGACGTTAGTCATTCAAAATGTGTCTGGTAAAGAGGTTGTATTTAATGATTCAGCTCTAAAGCTAAGTATGCATATGGGATTTGACTTTAATCCATGTAAGCCCTATCGGGCAAGGACTAAGGGTAAAATTGAAAAGCCATATCAGTATATTGAAGAACATTTTATAAAAGGGAATTCTTTTGAATCTATGGAAGAATTGAATAAAAAAGCAAAGTTTTTTATAAATGAGTGGAATAAGAAAATTCATGGAACAACTAAAAGAACCCCTGACTCTATGTTTGAAGAGGAAAAACTTTATTTAATCCATCTTCCCAAGACAAAATATTTCAATAAGTCTTTGTGTACTAGAAAAGTAAGCTTAGATTCACTTGTTTCATTTGAATCCAATAAATATAGTGTGCCTGCTATTTATGCAGACAAGCAGGTTTTTGTTAGAAAAATATATGGTTATAGATTAGACATCTACAGTAAAGGATTAGAATTTATTATAAGTTATGAAATTGCCGAAGGCAAAGGAAAAACTTCTGTAAAAGAAGAACATTATGCAAAAATAGCAACAAAAGTTCCAAAATCAATTCCAGAGATTAAAAGAACATTTATGAATTCCTTCAAAAATGGCTCTATTTATATAAAAGAAGCAGAAAAAGTTTTAAATCAGCCATCTTTTCACATCAGAGAAATACTTAAACTTAGAGATTGCTATGAACTTTCTGATCTTGATAAGGTATTAAAATACTGCATTTTAGAAGGTGTATATGACATTGAAGGAATAAAATCTATACTTAAAGAAAAATTTATAGAAATAGTAATTAATGATGAAGTTATAGTAAATCAAACAAAAGTTAATATTATTAATTCTGATTTAGTTAGACAAACTTCATATTATGAAGGGGGTCAATTTTAAGCATGAAACCCGAAATTTACACAGACGATGAATATATAGAATGGGCTCTAAATCAATTAAAATTACAGGATTTGAAAGAAAACTATGAAGAAGAAATTCAATTAGCTATTGAAAATGATATTGGATACAGAAAATTTCTTCTAAATATATTAAAAGTTGAAGAAGAAGGAAGAAGTAAAAAGTTAATAGAAAGGAATATGAAAGCTGCTCGCTTTGAAAATTTTGTTACCATTGAAAGTTTTGACTTCAGTTTTCAAAAAAGTATTAATATGGAAAAAATCAAAGATTTTCATAGTTTAGCTTTTTTACAGAGAAAAGAAAATATTATATTAATTGGACCGCCAGGTGTAGGGAAAACTCATATAGTAACGTCTATAGGAATACAAGCCTGCAAGGAGAAGAAAAGAGTGTTATTTACATCTGCGATTGATTTAGTAGAAAAGATGAGTGTTTATCAAAAGAAAGGTCTTTTGAAAAAGCTATTTAAGTCCCTATCAAAAATAGATCTTTTGATAATAGATGAAATGGGTCACTTAGTTTTGGACAAAGAAAAAGAGAGTATGATTTTTCAACTTATCCGCCAAAGATACGAAAAAAACTCTCTAATAATAACTACAAATTTACCCCTTGGAGAATGGGATAAAATATTTACTAGTACTCTGTCTGCTACCGCAGTACTTGATAGGCTAGTTCATCATTGTCATATAGTAAGTATACCAGGGGAGAGTTATAGAGTAAAGGGAAAACAAAAGGAGGCGTAGCCTTTGATGAAAAATATAGAAAAAGTAGATTATAAAGAAGTAGTTGATATATTCAATGAGTTTGGTAAAAATAAGGCTGCTGAGTTTGTAAAAGAAAAATATGGAGTATCATATCAGTCATTTCAGAGGAATATCTATAAAAATACTGGATATTTTTATAGCAGAAATTCAAAAAAATATGAATTAGAAGAGAATAATGGTTATAATTTCCTTACTTTAGAGGAACTATGTAATCAAGGAAAGGAAAATGCCAAAGTTGATGAGAAAATTCCAGAATCACCCTTGTCAGAGTCCTTAAGCGATAGCTTTAAAGAAATTATGGTTAGTATGATGAAGGATAGAATTCAAGAATTCAGTAAATATATATTTATAGAGCAAAGCTCTAAAATAATAACAATTGACACTAAAAAATTAGAAAAAAATGGATATACAGTTATGCTTGTTTAGCATAATTGTATATCCTAATTAGAGGGGTCAAAACTGAATGTAAATTTAGGCCAAAAGGGGTCAAATTTA
>NZ_JAGGLI010000065.1 GCF_017874355.1 Acetoanaerobium pronyense | reverse complement strand
GCATTAGGATATCTCAATTAAAAATTGGTAAGTTAAAGAAAAAAATAAATATGCTTAGACCATAAAAACTGGGTCTAAACATATTATACGAGGAGTTTAGCAAATGGATAAAAGGAAAATTATTCACTCTCTTTTCAAAAATCGTGTAGCGATATTAGCAACGATGCATAAAAAGGAAGAAGTAATATCACCGATACTAGAAAATGAATTAGGAATTGAAATTGTTGTTCCTGAAGGATTTAATACGGATCAATTTGGGACATTTACTGGAGATATAGAGCGTATGGGTGATCAATATGATGCTGCTAGACATAAGGCAATGGAAGCTATGCACTTATATGATAAAACCTTAGCTTTTGCCAGTGAAGGGGTTTTTGGCCCACACCCAGTCATTCCATTTGTACCATTTAACCGAGAAATAGTAGTATTAATTGATAAGGAGAATGATATAGAAATTAGTGGCATTACAACCACAACAGAAACTAATTATGGTCATAAGGTAGTAAGAAACTTTCAAGAGGCCTATGAATTTTCCGTAGAAAAAGGATTTCCAGAGCATCGAGTTGTTATAAAAGTGAATCAGTTTACAAGTGATAAAAATCATATGATTAAAGGTATAACAAATAAAGCGGATCTTGAAAATGCGGTTGAATTTGCTCTAAAGAATTCTTATGATGGAGAAATATATATAGAAACTGATATGAGAGCATTATATAATCCAACTAGAATGAGAAGTATTGAGGCTGCTACTAATAATCTTATTAAGAATATATTCAATCTCTGCCCGAAATGTGGATGGCCAGGTTTTAAGTTGATAAATAAAAAGGAAGGGTTACCTTGTAGCTGGTGTGGCCTCCCTACTAAATTAGCACTGTCATATCACTACAATTGCAAAAAATGTGGATATACTGAAGAAAAATTATATCCAAATGGAGCAAAACAAGCAGATCCAGGAAACTGTCAATATTGTAATCCATAAATTATTAAAAAATTAAAATTAAAATTAAAATAAAAAAACTTGTTATATTACATTCATAATCAACAGATAAAATTTTGGATTTTTGTAAAGTTGAAACAGCCTATTTGATTATATGCTGTTTTTCATATGGAAAATAACTCTTCAAGATTTCCTAAATTGTATGTTTGGATAGTTCTTTTGATGAATGAGATAATACCCTTCGTCTGCATGCTTTTTAGTGCCCTTGATACATTAAAATATTCAGCCAAGGTTTTCTTTGTAAATTTTAGATTAATTACATCGCTATTCTATTTATTCCATATGTTCAAGCCCAGCATGTATATTACTATTGTGGGAAGAATTTTAAGAGTAAAGAAAAGGCCGCAGATTTCTGCTGCCACAAATGTTGTATACGAGATCGGTCCTGGCGTGATAAAGACTTAGAAGATGTAATCAAGCACTCAAAGGAGAGAACACCGCTTCAAAATGTACCAGTGTGGATCAAGGGCTTAATGGCCGGTGTTGAAGCGAGAGAATCAGCTGAAGATTCAAACGAATATTACTGATTTAAGCACCCACATTGAGACTTATACAAGTTAAAATAGTGGGATAGAAATTGAGTATTTACCCCGGTTACAGTATGATTTGTTAAATTGTATAAAAGTAATGTGATACCGCATGTGGAGTGCGTTGTAGGAATACAAAAGGTGGAATCTACGAAATAGCTGTATTTACTAGGATTCTGGACGATTTTCAGTTCACTAGAGATGGCAATGATTTTAGAAATAAAGTGCCTATTGGAGAATTGGAAGTTTGCATTGCTTTGCGAATTGCTTAAAAGTAGATATGAAGTTTATCAATAACCTGAATTTTATGCTTAAGATTCAGGTTGTTGTTTTTTATAATAATAAGGTTGAATAATAATTATAGAAATAGATATAAAAATATTATTGTTTCAGATGTTACTTATTGTATGTTGACTTATTGTATTCTTTTTAGGTATTATATGTACTAAGGTAGGTGAAACCATGGATATTATTAAAGTCTTTGCTGATAATGTAAAAAAGTATAGATTAGTTTTGGGTCTATCACAAGAAGCTTTTGCAGAAAAATCAGGGCTTCATAGAACTTATATAAGTGCTATAGAGCGCCAAAAGAGAAGTATTGCTTTAGATAATGTTCAGAAGATAGCGGATGCACTTGAAATTGAGACACATTTATTGTTTATTGACGGTGAGAAAACATTGAATGAATAGAGGTTTTCTTTTTATAAAAATCGAATGAGGAGTTAGGGAAGATGATAGATAGAGAGATATGTTTAAAGGATATTGCTGATTCACTTGCCTATCTGAGCAGGCAAGTAGAAATTTATAATTGTGTAAACTTTTATGATATTAATATAGTGGCAGAAGATTTTTACGCTAATTTATTAAATCTTATTTATGGATATAACCTGATTAATCTAAATGTTGAAGAAAAGAATGCGCCTGCTATCGATTTGGTTGATGATATAAATAGAATTTCAATACAAGTAACTTCGGATAATACTAGTGAAAAAATTAAAGAATCTATACGTAAATTTAATGAACATGAGCATTATTTAAATTACGATAGACTTATTGTTTTGATGCTTACGAAGAAGAAGAAATACAGGACGATATTTGATACAGATGGCAAATTTTCTTTTAATGCAACAAATGATTTAATTGACTATACTGATTTAATGAAGTTTATAAAAGCTAAAAGCACAAAAGATCTAAAAGAAATAAAAGATTATCTTAATTTGGAATTAACAGATAAAATGTTTCAAGAGAAGAATACTGAATCGAGTGAGATTGATACAATAATTGCATTAATTGAA
The DNA here is from genome assembly GCF_017874355.1 of Acetoanaerobium pronyense. Lineage (GTDB taxonomy): Bacteria > Bacillota > Clostridia > Peptostreptococcales > Filifactoraceae > Acetoanaerobium > Acetoanaerobium pronyense. The sequence goes on along the minus strand of NZ_JAGGLI010000065.1, from coordinate 541 downwards.
TATATTACTAAAAATCGAGAGCTTAAAAAAAATATTGATACAGTTATTGATCCAGAATACAAAATCAAAAAGAGGTTTAAAGAATTTACTGAAAGAATCGTTTCAGAATTTACGACATTGTTTACGCTATATGGTGAAGCTCTAGAAATAGTTAATGATACCTTAGAAATTGATGAAGCACAGGATATAATAACAATTTTCTATTTGCAAGATATTAGTATTAGATTTTTAGAACTGGCAAATGATAGTCCTATAGAAGCGTTAAAGCTTCTAGTAGATTATTTCGAAGAAAAAATGAGTGTTAATGGGAAGAAATATGATAGAGCAGCTATTAAATTTTATTTAGTAAATGAAATGATTAAATGCAATGTATTTCCAAATGAAAGGAGCGAGTACAATGATAGCAAGTAGTAGAAATTTTAAATTATCAGCAACGTACATAGGCTACTGTAACTGGTAAAATAAAATGGAGAGATTTCGGCAAATAAAAATGGAGAAAAAATACTCATAAAGTCTTTGAATCTTGTTAGAATACTTAAAG
>NZ_JAGGLI010000064.1 GCF_017874355.1 Acetoanaerobium pronyense | reverse complement strand
AGTTCAAGATGATTTGATGAAATTTTTAGAACACCTTGAAAAAAAGGCAGAAAAAATAGCTAAAGAAAAAACCAAAATTGAGGGCCAAATTGAGATTGATGTCTAGGAATTTTTCATCCTGATCTTGGAGCTATTTCTTTAGGTTTTCTAAGGGTTTAGCTCCATGCAATGGCACATCTTTACGAAGTAAAGTATAATGTGCTATACTTTACTTCACTTTATAAAGAAGTGACACGTTCCATAAAGCAAGTTCAAAAAATATTATTATTAGAGGAGAACTTAAAAATGAATAACTATGTAGCTCCAAAATTTAATCTTCCTGCTTTTAATTGTCCTTATTGCTCAGCATTTTCTCATATGATTTGGTATCCTTTAGTTGCATTTACAAAATATAGGCAAGTACCATTTAAATTTGCAGATTATGGACCAATTCCAGTTAAAATCCATATATCAGTTTGTTGTAACTGTGAAGGAATTAGTTATTGGGATGTAGATGAAAAAAACAAGTTGGATGAAGATAGCGTATCGATGGTAATTGACTATGAAAAAACAAGCGCATATATGATTTTACCTAAAGAATCTATAGCACCATACCCACATGAGGATATGCCTGAAGATATAAAACTAGATTATCTTGAAGCAAGATCTATAGTAAATGATTCTCCAAGGGGAGCCAGCGCTCTCTTGAGATTGGCTATACAAAAATTATGTGTACATTTAGGTGGTAAAGGGAAAAAAATAGATGATGATATTGCTTTTCTTGTACAAAATGGGCTTTCTAAGCAAATCCAGTCTGCTTTAGATATAGTTAGAGTTGTAGGTAATAATTCTGTTCACCCTGGCAAATTGAGCAATGATGATATTCAAGATAGTGCAATCACTTTATTTGAACTAGTTAATCTAATTATAGAGAATCAAATAACTCAACCTAAGAAAATAGATGAAATGTATATAAATTTAGTTCCAGAAAGTAAAAGAAAAGAAAGAACTGATGCAGTTTCAAAGTAACTCATTTTTTAATTTGTTTTTATATATTCAGGAGGTTAATTGATGAGTTTTGCCGTTCTTCATATGCAGAAACTTAAAATGGGTTCTATGAAAGGCATAGAAAATCATAACGAAAGACTAAAAGAGAGTAAGACAAATCCTGATATAGACTACTCCAAGAGCCACCAAAACATAGATTTTCATAGGTCAGACGATAGAACTTACTACATGAGGGTTAAAGACAGGATCCAAGAGCTTGATCTCCCAAAGGCAGTTAGAAAAGATGCAGTAGTTGCAGTTGGTTTTGTTGCGACATCAGATAAGGCCTTTTTCGATAATCTTTCTCCAGAGCAGACTAAAAAGTTTTTTGAAGTTACAAATGATTTTCTTAAAGATCGTTACGGTGAAAAGAATGTCATTGCATCAAAGCTCCATCTTGACGAAAGGACTCCCCATCTTCATACATACATAGTTCCTGTTACTGATGATGGAAGGCTTAGTGCTAAGAGTGTTTTCACCAAACAAGAGCTTACAAGTCTCCAAGCTGATTATCATAAGCACATGAACGATAATGGATTTCCTATGGAAAAGGGACAAGGGATTCGCCAACATATTGAAATGGCTGAGTTTAAAAAACAAACTGCTTTTAATGAGCTGACGGAAACGGAAAAGCAGCTAAAAGTGATCTCAGGGAAAAAGGCAGAAACTGAGACAGAATTAAATAGCCTTAAAAGCGATTTAAATGCCCTTAAAAGCGATTTAAACAAATACAACAACCTGAAGGTCGATTTTGAGCGAATAGACTCTATAAACGCAAAATCTAAGCTTCTAAGCAAAGATAAAGTTGTGGTTGATGCTGAGCAGTTCGAATATTTGAAAAGTGCAGTTAAGAAAATTCCTGTTCTTGAAAGTAAAATAGAATTGCTGGAAAGCCAAAATATATCGTATAGCAACGATTTTCATAAGCTTCATGGTATGTGGGAAGATCTGAAAGAGAAAAACCTTAAAAAACAGCAAAAAATGAGTTCTAAGGACAAAGAACTGGACTACACGAAAGATTATTTAGACCAAAAAGGACTTCTGGAAGAAGCTCAAAAGTTTATCCAGGAAAAAAAAGCTATGGAACAATCCATTAAACCTAAATCTTTGAGTGTAAAAGACTTAGAGATTTAAAAATTTAAGAATAATTTCTCAAGGCAAATCTTTAAGATACTTGCAATCAGTGAATTTAGGAGTAGTTAGTTAGGTTTAGATCCTAAGCTGCTTGAACTTCACTTACAGGCATCTTTTGGGTTTGTCTTTTTTATATTTCACTGTAATCATTGATTTTACTGGCTTTAGTTTTGTATCAAGGTAGTTTTGTCTGGAATTATAATTTTTCATCTCCAGAAGACTATTTTTTTTGTCCTTTTTTTTAGGGGTTTGCTTTTTTTATATATATTTTTTAAAGATCTTTTTTTTTAAAACCTTTTTAGGCATGTATCAATGCACTGAAAATGCTTAATTACAGCTATAGTAAAAACATAGTTTTGTCTGTTATAAAACATAGTTTTGTCTGTTATAAAACATAGTTTTGTCTGTTATAAAACATAGTTTTGTCTGTTATGAACAATTATTAAAAACGTGTTGTTTTTTATAATATGTTTATTGTAAAATAATTATATATTTAAAAACAAAAGAGGTGATTGAATTTGGCAAACGAAATCGTATGTTATAAAAACGAATTAAATCTGATTCCTATGAGGAATTTCAACAGTGTGGAGATGGATTTGTTTTTTTCTATTTGCTCACGCATGAGAGAAAAAGGTACTGATCCTATCAAATTTGATTTTAATGATTTAAAGCAATTGAGCGACTATAAACCTACTTCGAATACTAGGTTTGTAGATGATATTCAAAGTGTTTATAAAAAGCTCCTGTCTTTGCAATATACAGAAAGAGATGGCCATATGATTAGAGGGTTTGTTTTGTTCCATCACTACGAAATAGATTTAGACAAAGAGACTGTAGAGATTGGAGTAAACCCTAAACTCGAATATATATTAAATCAACTGTCTCAAGAATTTACAAAATTCGAGCTTGAAGAGTTTACGAATCTGAGATCTAGTTATGCTAAAACAGCATACAGGCAATTGAAACGATTCAGAAAAACTGGATATGCTATATTCACAATCGAACAATTTAGAGAATTACTGTGCATCCCTAAAAGTTATCAGGTTTGCCATATAACCGATAATGTTCTAAAGCCTATTCAAAGTGAACTATCTCCATGTTTCAGAAGTTTAAAAATAAACAAAGTAAAAGCAAAAAAGGGCAGAGCTATAACTCATATTGAATTCATCTTCCAAGGAGAAGATGACCAACTTAAAAACGGGAAATATAGAATTAAAAAAGGCAAGGAATTTATTGAAAAAGAGCCTACTGAACTTACAGAGGATGAAGCTAAAAAAGTTTTCCCTGGAATATCAAAAACCCTGTCCGAAAAATTGTTAGCAGAAAAGTCAGTTCAAGATGATTTGATGAAATTTTTAGAACACCTTGAAAAAAAGGCAGAAAAAATAGCTAAAGAAAAAACCAAAATTGAGGGCCAAATTGAGA
>NZ_JAGGLI010000063.1 GCF_017874355.1 Acetoanaerobium pronyense | reverse complement strand
TACTTTAAGTATTCTAACAAGATTCAAAGACTTTATGAGTATTTTTTCTCCATTTTTATTTGCCGAAATCTCTCCATTTTATTTTACCAGTTACACCTCTACTTCTCAGGGATTTTTCTTCTATATCTAGGATATGCTTGAACAGATCTACTAGAATAGAATTTATTATTTTCGTTGGATTTGACATGTCATCACCTTCCTAAAACTCTTTATATACATATCTTACCCATCCCTGAGACATTTGGGAACACTAGACCGAGAATTTTCCCAAATTCCTGAATTTTTTCCCCCTCCTCTCTAAAATATCCTCAGTATCGAGACCTTTTATCTTAATTAGCTCCATGGAAAGCTTCTCTTTAATATCCATGGCTACCTTATCCACATCTTCATGAGCTCCTTTAGGAGGCTCAGGTACTATATGGTCTATAATCATAAACTCTTTAAGATCTTTGGCGGTAAGCTTCATCATCTCTGCTGCCTCTTTACTCCTTGAAGGATCTTTCCAAAGTATGCTTGCAAATCCTTCTGGGGAAAGTACAGAGTATATTGAGTTTTCAAGCATCCATATTTTATCTGTAATACCAAGAGCTAACGCTCCACCGCTTCCTCCCTCTCCTATTACTATAGAAAGAGTAGGTACTTTTAAACCTGACATTTCAATAAGACAAGAAGCTATTGCCTCACCTTGTCCCCTTTCTTCAGCACCTATTCCGCAGTATGCACCAGGTGTGTCTATAAAGGTCAGTACAGGCCTATTGAATTTTTCAGCCTGCTTCATAAGTCTTAAGGCTTTTCTGTATCCTTCAGGAGATGGCATGCCAAAGTTTCTATATATATTTTCTTTAGTGTTTCTCCCTTTTTGATGACCAATTACAGTAACGGCTTGACCATCTAATGAAGCTATGCCTCCAACTATAGAAGGGTCATCCCTAAAAAGTCTATCTCCATGAAACTCTATAAATTCATCAAATATTTTGTGTATATAATCAAGTGTAGTTGGCCTTTTCTTATGTCTTGCTATATTTACTCTATCCATCGCACTTATCATATATTTTCCCTCCCATCTTTATTATGAAGGGCTAATATCCTTGAGAGTGTGTTTTTCATATCCTCTCTTTTTACTATTTTATCTACAAAACCCTTTTCAAGAAGAAACTCTGAGCTTTGAAAATCATCAGGAAGCTTTTGCCTTATAGTCTGCTCTATGACTCTTGGACCTGCAAATCCTATAAGTGCCTTTGGCTCAGCGATTATTATATCTCCAAGCATCGCAAAGCTTGCAGTAACTCCACCAGTAGTAGGATGGGTAAGGACTGATATATATAAAAGACCTTCATCTCTATGTTTTCTAAGAGCTGCACTTGTTTTTCCCATCTGCATTAGAGAAAATATACTCTCTTGCATCCTTGCTCCACCAGATGCGCAAAATATTATAAGTGGCATCTTAAGCTCTATTGATTTTTCTACTGCTCTTGTGATTTTTTCTCCTACTGCACTTCCCATGCTTCCCATCATAAACCTTGAGTCCATCACAGCTACTACAGCATTTTGTCCTTTTATTTTTCCAAAGCCTGTAACTACAGCTTCTTTAATTCCAGTCTTGAGGGTCATATTCTTTATTTTTTTCTCATACTCTGGAAAGCCTATTGGATTTGTACTTGTAATATTTTCATCTATTTCTACAAAAGTATCTTCATCAAATATAAGATGAATTCTTTCCCAAGAGGACATAGGAAAATGATAACCACAACTTGGGCATACATTTTTGGTCTCTTCAAAATCATTTGAATATATATTTTCTTTACATGATGTACATTTCACCCACATACCTTCTGGAATATGAGATTTTACATTTTTTTTAATCTTATTATATTGTGTTTTTCTAAAGAGTTGCCCGAATATTTTAATCAACTCCCATATATGTATTTATAAACCCAGTATCATAATCACCTGATTTATAGTTTTCGATATCCATTATATTGAAATGATAGTCTATGTTTGTCTTTATTCCGTCAATTATAAACTCTCCAAGTGCTCTTTTCATTCTGCTCATTGCCTCAGCTCTATCTCTGCCATGAACTATTAGCTTTGCTACCATAGAATCATAATGAGGTGAAACCTTACATCCTTGATATATAAATGAATCAACCCTCACCCCTATTCCAGATGGAATATGAAGCCCTATAATGTTTCCAGGTGTTGGAGCGAAGTTTCTGTATGGATCTTCGGCATTTACTCTACATTCAATCGAGTGACCGCTTATCCTTATATCCTTTTGCTCATGTGAAAGTCTTTCCCCTGCAGCTATCTTTATCTGTTCTTTTATGATGTCTATTCCAGTCACCATTTCAGTTATAGGATGCTCGACTTGAACCCGTGTATTCATTTCCATAAAATAATAGCTTCCGTCTTTATCGAGTAAAAACTCAATCGTACCAGCATTTTTATATCCAACTGCTTTAGCTGCTCTAACAGCTGTCTTTCCCATTTCATCTCTTAGACTTTTGTCAATCACAGGAGAGGGTGCCTCTTCAATTATCTTTTGATTTCTTCTTTGGATTGAACAGTCTCTTTCTCCTAGGTGAATCACATTCCCATATTCATCTGCCAGTATTTGAAACTCTATGTGTTTCGGATTTAAAATTACTTTTTCAAGATAAAGTCTATCGTCTCCAAATGAGCTTTTAGCTTCCATTGCAGCACCTTCAAATGCTTTTTTTATTTCATCACTTGAATTTGCTATTCTCATTCCTTTTCCTCCACCGCCTGAGGCAGCTTTTAGAAGAACAGGATATCCTATTTCATCTGCTATCTTTTTAGCTTCAATAACGTCTTTAACAGCGCCATCCGAGCCTGGTATTATAGGAATTTTATTTTGACTCATTAATTCTTTTGCCTTTGATTTATCTCCCATCATATCTATTACACTATGAGAAGGCCCTATAAATTTTATTTTGCACTCTTCACACATTTTGGCAAATCTAGGATTTTCTGATAGAAAACCAAATCCAGGATGTATTGCATCTACTCCTGATATAGTCGCAGCGCTTAATATATTTACAATGTTTAAGTAACTGTCTTTTGATTTTGCTGGCCCTATACAAATTGCTTCGTCTGCAAGTTGTACATGAAGGCTACTTTTATCTTCTTCAGAATAAACCGCTACACTTACTATTCCCATATCTCTTAGGGTACGAATTATTCTTACTGCAATCTCGCCTCTATTTGCTATTAAAACCTTATTAAACATAGGCTATGCTCCTTTGATTTTAAATAGTACCTGACCATATTCAACAGGAGATTCATTAGAGACAAGTATTTCTACTACCTCTCCTTCTATTTCAGCTTCTATCTCATTCATAACCTTCATTGCTTCAACAATGCAAAGTATATCTCCTTTTTTTACCTTGTCTCCAACCTTTACATATGAAGCAGACTCAGGAGAAGATGACTCATAAAAGGTTCCAACCATTGGAGATTTTATTTCAGTTAAATTTTCGTGGTTCACTTCATCTGGTTTTGTATACTCTATTTTTTCTTCCTTTTGATTTTGTATTTTATATTCTTCTGAGACTAGGCCTTGGTTTAAATTCTTTTCTTTTGGTTTTATATTACTCTTGATAGTATTTGATTTTCCCATTTTTATTTTGATATCATTTGTCTCTACTTCTAAAGACTCCAGCATAGAAGACTCCATAATATTGACAAGCTCTTTGATTTGATTTAGCTCCATAATTCCTCCAAGTATAAAATCGCTTTAGAATTTTTAAAAATTCCTTTGATTTTAAAATAGTTTGATAGTCAAAATATTTTATAGTCAAACTATATATTATTCTCTTTAAGTTGTCAAATATTTTTTGCGTATTTTTTATCTATCATATTTGCGAGCTTTGTTTTGTAACCTTTATGTATTAGTTTACCAGAGGTTTTTTTGCTATAATAATATCAAAATATTCTATTTTTTTTATATATGATATTTCTTATTTTATAAAACTTAAAAAGCAATCTGGTAATATGTCAAGAAAAGATTTTTAAAGAAAACGTACAAAAGATTTAAAGAAGGGCAAAGCAAATAGAACCTATGATTTTCA
>NZ_JAGGLI010000062.1 GCF_017874355.1 Acetoanaerobium pronyense | reverse complement strand
TTGAGTGTTGCTCTTTGGATAACTTGCAGAGTGGATGAAGTATCAGTGCAGCACAGATGAAATCAATGATTTATCAAAAATGATTGAAAGGTGGTTGTAAATAATGTTACAATGTGTGAGAAGCAGTCTAAATTCTTCGTGAAATAGTGATTTTTGAAGCTAATAAAAAACACACGTGGAATTTAGGTTATAAATAAAACAAACATTTAGGAGGAGATGCTAAATGAAGCATATACTAAAGTTTCTATCGTTGGTCATGGCTCTTGCCGTGATGCTGTCAGCACCTATGGCAAGCTTTGCAAGGGGTGGGAATCTCGATGCCAAAGAAAAGCTATCAATAGGGGAGGCCCTTGACATGTATGTCAACGAGGATGAAGATGATGACGATGAAGACGAAGACAATGACGATGAGATGGATCTGGAGAAGCTGCTGTCAAAGGATGATATCCTTAAGATAGTAAAGGGTCTTGCAGATGGAAGAGTTGTAAAGATGAAGTTGGATGAGGATGATGACACCTACATTTACGAGATTGAGGTCAAAGGCCAAGGAGCAGAGTATGAAATTGAAATTGATGCTGTGACAGGTCAGGTCCTTGAGATGGAAGTGGACGAAGAGGATGCAGAAGAAGAGGACAAGTCCCTGCCCGAAGCAATAACGGAGGATGAGGCCACGAGAATTGCCCTTGAGGCCGTAGGCGGAACCCTGTTGGAGATAGAAGCCGATGACTTGGATGAGGAAGATGGCAAGTATGAGGTGAAGATCATGCTTGATGGGGTGGAGCATGAAGTTGAGATCAATGCATTCACAGGAGAGATAATGGAGATTGACCAGAAAGAGATGGACAATGAAGATGAAGATGCGGATGATGAAGATGGTAAAGATGCACCTGCCTGGGGACATATAAAGAATGACCTTCAGCTTCAGAGAAGGGTCCTCAAGGAAAAGATGAAGTCAATTAGAGAGCAGATGGATGAATTTGAGAAGTCAATGGAGGATGCCCTGGAGATGGGCGACCCTGAATCTGTTGAATCATTCCAGAAGATGATAGGGGACTTCCAGACTGAGATGGAAATGCAAAAGCTTATGTCAAAGCAGATGGTAAGGGATATGCAGGAGATGATGAGAAACAAGTATTCAGCAGATGAGTGGGAGATGCTTGAGAAAAACAAGGAGGAGATAGGGGACATTCCTGGAATCAGGGTAATGCCTGCTGAATCCATCCTTATGCCAGAGGGAAATCTAAAATTTGATGTTCCGCCGGTGATAAAGAACTCAAGGATGCTCGTTCCAATAAGAGCCATATCAGAGGCACTTGATGCCGAGGTTTCATGGGATAATGACACAAGGACAGCAACAATAGTGACAGATGAGCATACAATTGTCATAGCGGTATCCAATGAGACCATCCTTGTTAATGGAGAACCGGTAGAGACAGATGTTCCCGCTGAGATCATAAAGGGAAGGATAGTTGTACCCCTTAGATTCATAATAGAGAACATGGGACTCGATATCGAGTGGGATCAGGAGACTGAGACAGCAGAGATACTTGGACAATAATATTAGGATAACAATATTATAGAGATAGATAGAGGAGCCTGGCGGTTAAAACTGCCGGCTTTTTCTTTTTTGCAAGGGTGTGTATTTTTAGTTATAAGATTCTATTTCTACATTTTATGTAGATGCAAGCAATCAGTATATGCGAGGAGATTATTTTTATAACAGTATATATTATTAATTTTATTTTCCTTGTTACTTGTACTTTGAATTTAGGTAGAAAAAATAATTATCCTATTATGAAAAAGATGGTTGCACTATCTGTTTTTATAGTCGTTGGAACAAGTTAAAAGTTCATTTGAAATATATTCAAATCTCTCATCAGATACTCCAAGTTTTTTTTGGAAAATCTCATCATCAATTCTAACTACTAAGAGTTTATCAGGAGATATTGTTTGTATAATTTCTTTTAATTTCTCAATTGACTCGTCATCATCATTATATCCTTTGATAATAGTTATTTCCAAGATAAAAGTGCCTTTATACTGCTTATTAAATAGATTCATATTTTCTATATGCTCTTTTAAGGTATAGCTTTCAATAGGTCTTTGCAATTTTTGAAAATCCTTTTCTGATGTTACTTTAATTTCTCCAATCACTTCATCACAAATATTTGATATATCCATATATTCCTTTTTTCCTAAGATATATCCATTTGTAAGAAGCCTTACCTTTATATTTTTTGATTTAATAAATCTTATAATGTCTTCTATACTATCGTTAACTAGAGCCTCACCTTTTGAATTAATAAAAACAAGGTCTGGATTATGGGCTTTTATCATTTCATCAAGCTCATTTAAAGACAAATCTAAATTAGGGAAAGGTTTTTGAGTATCTATTTTATGTGGTGATCTTCCGATTGGGCAAAATATGCAGTCAAAATTGCAGTATTTTTCTGGAAGAACATTAATTTCAAGTATTTTTTTACCATCTTCGATATAAGGTTCCTTATAAGTAAAACATTCCATAAAGTCCTCCTATGGTTTATCTATAACAATTTCTTTATTATTTTTATCCAAAATATATATATTAAATGTACCTCCAAGATTTTCCTCTACTAGCTTTGCAAGTTCATTAAGTGCAGCTTCAAATTCATTTACTCTTTTTTCGTCCACTAGCTCAATACATAAAAAAGCATTTTTTGTATTTTCTGTAAGCATAGTTCTTACTGATTCTCTCCAGTTCCAGCATCTACAGATAGCACCCTTATCGTCTTTGTATACTATTTCTCCTTCATAAGGAGGTGCGTTTTCTTCGCTTCCAAGGGTTATGAAAGCCTCATCTCCGTTAGCCTTTGTAAGTCTTACGTCTCCAGAAAATGTATCAATATCTTCTCCGCCACATGGCATAGCATATTTTAATGAAGTTGAATTATATATATCAACAAGAGGGTTAATAGTCCCTATAGGATTTGAATTATATGCTCTTTTAAGTAGAGCTTCTATTGAAGAGCGTGCTCCTTTTTTAGTCTTGAACTTTTGAAAAGCATCTCTCCATACTTTTATTACATCATTAGAACTGAAATCTGGATTTTTTAGGTGGCTAAGTGCTGTCTTTTCTGAATCTCTAAGCATGTCTTTATATTTATCTTCATCTTTAATAGTGTTGTCTATGTCATAGCAAGTGATTATTCCTATCTTAGCATCTGGAAATAAATCAAAAAAATCCTCTCCAATAACAAATCTTTTCATTAAAATTCCTCCCTATTAATTAAACAAAAAAAGCCAAAGAAAATATTAAAAAATATCTCCCAGGCTTTTATCCTTCCGTGTACACATAGATGTGCGTTTTCTCTTGGACCAGCCAGACCAGCTGCGGAACCCTAGAAAACTTTTTATTAATTTTTTTAAAAATAGTCTTATTATTTTAACATAATATTTTGAATAAATCAAACAGAGTTTCAAATGAAAATCTTTAAAGCAAGGCTTATATAATAGAAAACTTTAAGGTCTCTCAACTCTTCCGTTTGGATATTCTGCAAATCGTCCCATATTTTTATCATGGGATACTTCTTGTTCGTTAAATGGCCAGCCTCCAAACTGAGTTCTTTGATAGTCGTCGTAGGCTTTTTTTATTTCTTCCTTTGTAGTCATTACAAATGGTCCATAAGCGATTATAGGTTCGTTTATAGGTTCTGACTCAAGAAGGAATATTTTGATTTTATCATTTGATGGATTTTTGATAGTTACGTCTTTATCTGCTTCTAAGTACATGTATTCTTTTCTTGAAAGCTCTTCATTTTCAACAAGAGCGGTATTTCCATGATAATGATATATTGATCTATTCATAGTTTTTGTTGTCTTTGGGAAAGCATAACTTGCTTTAGCATCCATTTCTATAATTTGAATGGATAGATTGCTATCTTTGTTGCTTGCCCATGAATCCTTTGTAGGACTTACTGCTTTTTCTCCGTAAAGCTCTCCAGCAACTAGGGTTATCTTTACTTTGTGTTCATCTCCCAATGTAATCACTGGAATATCTTCACTCCAAAGCATCTTATAGTCAGGTTCTACCATTCTATGAGCACTATCAAGACTTAGCCAAACCTGAAAAATGGATTGTCAACACTTATTAGGACAACTTTTTCTCGGACAGAAATGCCTTGTATTCAATAGGACTAAGATATCCTAAAGAACTATGAACCCTAAA
>NZ_JAGGLI010000061.1 GCF_017874355.1 Acetoanaerobium pronyense | reverse complement strand
TTTATTTGTATTAGACATGATAAACCTCCAAATTAATTTAATTTATTTTATCATGTCCGAGTATTTTCTGTCTAAATTAGTTTAACCTATCCAAATATGTTTCATCAATTGTAGTTGCTTTTGTTCTTAGACAATTCGCCATTTCAAACAATATCTTACGAACCATTTCATCTATTTCAACTATATCTTGTTCTATTTTTTTCTCAAGACTTGGCATATAAAGATTAAGTAAAAATCCGATTCCAGCCCCGATAAACATCTGCATCATTTCATTGACGAGTGCAGGTAGAGCGATTGATTGTATGCTTAATAGATGTGAAACAAGTACAGAGCAAGGAACAATCCCGTCATGAAACTTCAATTGAACCGCAATAGGTATAAAAATCAAAAGATAAACACCAAAAGCAACCGATGTAAATCCCATAAGCGAAAAAACAAAGACTCCAATCGTCAACGCTAGAATTGTAGATCCTATTCTCATTATCGCAAGATCCTTGGATTTCTTTTTTGTGCTTTGAACACTTAAAATAACAATTATTCCCGAATTTACGGCATAGTCCAAATTCAAAAGCTGTGAAATAAATACTGCTAGGATAGCTCCAAAAGCAGTCTTAACAGTTCTCATACCAATATATTTTCTAATTCTCTGCATCGCTGGATTACCTCTCTTCAGATAATTTATTTCAAATAAATAATAATTCTTCTTTTGAAAATCTCATCAAATTATATTTTTCCAAAGTTATTTTCCCTTCCCTTTAGCTTGATTATATTTTATCATTAAAAAGAAGGTTTAGCTGATATCAACTTGATAATCCAAAAATCATAAAAACACTGATTGTAGGAAACGGCAAGCACGCTACGGTAGGATTTGAGCCTGATATATGGAAAACTTGGGATTAGGAGATGAGGTAAATGGCAAGAGGCAAAAAGATAATTCTGCTTTCACACTGCATACTAAATGTTAATGCAAAGGTTGAGGGATTTGAACCATATGAGAGTCTAGTGAAAGAAATAGTTGATTATCTTCATAAAAATAAGATAGGCATAATCCAGCTCCCTTGTCCAGAGATGGCTTTATACGGGATTAAAAGATGGGGTCATGTAAAAGATCAGTTTGATTATAAGTTTTTTAGAGATACATGTAAAGAGCTTCTAAACCCTATTATAAATCAGCTGGAAAGCTATACAAATGCTGGCTACTCTCTAATTGGATGCATAGGCATAGATGGAAGCCCAAGCTGCGGAGTGAGTCTAACATGTAGATCATCTCAGTGGCGGGGAGAAATGCATATGAATCCAAATCTAGAGTCAGTACTTTCAAATGTCGATATGGTAAATGAAAAAGGTGTCTTTATGGAGATTTTAGAAGATTCTTTGAAGGAAAACAATATTGAAGCAGAATTCATAGGAGTAAATGAAGAAAATATTGAGATTTCTTTGTCTGAAGTATTTAAATTTATAGATGATAAGGTTAAAAATATATAAAAATAAATAATACTACTTATTAAAAACATCAATTTTACTTTCCTTTCTCTTAATATGATAATTAATTGTGAATAAAAATTACTATTAAGAAGGAGAGTAGAAATGAGCAAATCCACATTTTCATCAACCAGCGATATGATATTCGCTTCCCTTGGAATCATTATTAATTTAGCTTTAGGAACTATAGTGAGCACACTGCAAATTCCACTTTTATTTTTAGACACAGTTGGGACTATTTTAGTTGCAGTAGTACTTGGCCCTTTCGCAGGAGCAATGACAGGCGGACTTACAAATGTGATTCAAGGCATACTTACAAACCCTAGAGATATACCTTTTGCCCTTGTAAATATAGCAATCGGTATAATAGTAGGATTAGTTGCAAAAAAATTCAAGTTTGATATTAAAACCGCTGCAATAACAGGTCTTGTACTTGCAATAATAGCGCCTCTTATCGGTACTCCAATTGCAGTATTTATGTATGGAGGACTTACAGGTGGAGGAACAGATATACTATTCGCATGGATGCTTGCAACAGGTCAAAGAATTTTTACAGCAGCTTTTGTCCCAAGGGTGGCTGGGAATCTAGTTGATAAAATAGGAAGTTGCATCGCTGTAAGCTATATGCTTAAGTACATTCCTAAAGAACTAAAAAACAGAAAAGCGGCATAGGTACTTTGAAATTTTTATATTGGAGGCATTTTATGGACGAACTTAAATATTCTTGTGATCACCCTAATGATTTTCAAGAGTTTTATACTTTATATGAAGAGTTGGGCTGGAATAAACTAAGTTTATCCAAAGATGATTTGGAAAAGATGTGTAGGCAAAGCTGGACTGTAGTTTATGTATATGATAAAGATAAATTAATAGCCACAGGCCGAATTATCTCAGATGGCGTAATCACAGGTCTCATATGTGGAGTTGGCGTACATCCACAGTATCAATCAAAGGGAATTGGAAAAGCAATAGTTGAAATCCTTACTACAAAATGTAAAGAAAAAGGTATTATTGCTCAGCTTATGTGCAGTGATTCTCTGGAACAGTACTATGAAAAATTTGACTTTAAGCGGTTTTCTATTGGGATGTCGAAAAACACAAGATGTTAACGAGTGAATTTTAAAGTGCCTAAGTATTTAATTTAATGTATCCTTTTTTCATGTCGATATAACCAAACTTTATATTCCCATAAGCAAAACTGATATATGGTAAGGGTTTGGTATGTTATAATTTTATTAAAGATAAATAATTAACAAACAATATCAAGGGAGGGTTTATTATGTTAAAGGCTTTAAAAGGAATACTTGCAATTTTAATGGTATCTTTTTTAATAGTTTCAGCAGCGGGTTGTACAGCTAATCAGGCTTCAGAGCAACCTGTTGAAGCAAATGAAATTGAAGTAGAAGAAATTGTAGAAGAGGAAGAAGTTGCTGATGATAGAGGCTACCATAGACCAGAAAGCCTAGTAACTGCTGACGAATTAAATTCAATGGAAAATGCAATCATCGTTGACTTTAGAGATGCTAAATTACCAGGCGGGTATATTCCAGGAGCTATCCAAATTAATAGAGGACAACAATTTGCTGAAATCGAAGGTGTAGCAAATATGCTTCCTGAAAAAGAGGTAATTGAAAACCTTTTAGGAAGCGCTGGTATTTCAAATAATGATACTGTCGTAATCTATGATGCTGAGAATGGATTATGGGCTGCAAGATTATGGTGGACTATGAAGGTATATGGACATGAGGATGTAAGGATTCTAGAGGGCGGCGCTGATGCTTGGAAAAATGCAGGATTTAATACTGAGATGTCTGCAGATTCTTTAGAGGCTACAACTTATACGGCTAAGGATGCTAATGAATCTATGATAGCTGATTTAGATATGATTACTGAAAGTATTGATAAGGAAAATTTAGTAGTAATAGATACTAGAAGTGAAGATGAATGGAACGATGGTAGAGTTCCGGGAGCTGTTTGGATTGAATGGACTAACGCTTTAAATTCAGATGGTACTTTTAAAAATGCTGATGAATTAAGATCTATTTATGAGTCAAATGGCATTACAAAAGATAAAGAAGCTATTATGCCTCACTGTAAATCAGCAGTTAGATCAGCTCATACAATGTTTGTATTAACAGAACTACTTGGATATGAAAACGTGAGAAACTATGACGGCTCATGGATAGAGTATGAAAAATCTGGTTGTCCAATAGAAATATAACTTCATCAAAAAACTAGCCTTATATTAATTTCAAGGCTAGTTTTTTTGATTCAATGGGACGAACGAAACGTCCCCGCGGCTCTAAGAGCAGAGCTTTCCTATGGATTTGTTAGAAAATTTGAATCCACCTTTCCCATTCTTTTTAATTTCATACATAGCTTCATCAGCGCTTTTTAATAGCTCTTCACTATCCAAACCATTATCTGGGTATATTGCTATACCAATTGAAGAGTTTACATTACACTTCACATCATCTATAACCATATCTTCTTGTAGCTTTGTATGAATTTTTTTTATAACTCTATCTATATTTTCTTTGTCTTCAATATTACGAATAATTATTGTGAATTCGTCTCCACCCATACGTGCCACAGTATCAGATTTTCTAATAGATTCTAATAATCTATTTCCTGCTATGATTAATACTTCATCCCCAACTTCATGACCATAGCTATCATTAATTTCTTTAAATCCATCTAAATCAATAAAGAGTAGTGCGAATTTGGTATTATATCTTTCGTTTTCTAGAACCATTTGATTTAACCTTTCGAAAAATAGCCTTCTATTAGGAAGTCCAGTTAATTTGTCATAATTAGCATATTTTTCTAATTCTAACTCTAGTATTTTACGTTCTGTAATATCTGTAGCTGAGCCTACAACGTTAGAAACTCTACCTTCTTCTAATACTTTTATTAGAAACATTGCATCTTGTGTTCCATTGAATACTTTTTCATATTCTTTGGTTAATCTTGAAATCTCTTGTTCAGTTTCTTTTAAATCTGTTATATCTGTATGGGCACCTAACATCCTTATTGGCTTTCCATACTCATCTCTAATAGCTAAACCTCTACATCTTATCCATATTGTAGAGCCATCTCTATGTCTGTACCTCACAATTTGGTCATAAGGGTGATTCGGATCTGCGCAATGTTTTTCAAAATTTTCAGAGGCAAGTTTTAAATCTTCTTCAAAGATAATGTCCTTCCATTCACTCGCTAGGTGTTTTTTTCATCTGGATTATATCAACAAAAAAGTCTTGCCCATGATTATTACATCATATACAAGACTTTAGTTTTAAGCTTAAAAAGTTATTATTCTTCTATTATTTTAATATTAGTCAGATAAAGTTCTTTAAAAAAAAATACTCCTCTTAAATCAATCTCCGTATTTTCTTTTGTAAACTCAAATCCTTTATCTATATATACATTTATTCCTTCTATCTCGTACAGCACAAAATCCTCACCAGACTGGGGAGGCAAAGGGGAGATTAACTCCTCTACCATTGGGCCTGCTCAGCCTCTTGATTTTACAAGTTTTTTAAAGGTTATTGTATCTATAGATTTTTGATGCATATAGGTCTTGGCTTTTTCTGTTATTGTCAGTTTCATATATATTCTTCCTCTCACTAGAAATATAAAATGTAAAAAAAAGGAATAATCAATCTTTTGTAGAATACTATTTAAGCATTATAAAAATATATTACTAAAACTTCGCACATGAAATTCTATATATGAATCTTGAAAATTCAATAATAATTGACAATAAAAAAGCATGAAACCATCTGGTTTTGGTAT
>NZ_JAGGLI010000060.1 GCF_017874355.1 Acetoanaerobium pronyense | reverse complement strand
ATTTTCACCTAATAGGTGTAAAAGGCTACGCCTTTGTAAAGCTTACGCTTAAATGGTTTTAAAGATTTTAAAAGAAATGTATGAATAATTCAGGATAAATTCTCTAATCCTGTGAATTTTTCTTTTTAATCTTTTTATCGAACATATATTTACATAAAAAAGTTTTCTATGGTACAGAAAGATAAGCAAAAAAAGCACATGATAAGTTCAAGTATGCGATTTAATCTGAAGAAATGTCAAACTTTGAAAACCTGAGGCCTAATGAATTAGCTCAAAACAGATTGCCTCAATTAGTTTCGTGATCTAATCCATATTCAAGCTACAGCCAAAAGAATGGGCCATAGCTCTATAAATACAACTATAGAAACATATATCCATAGTATGGATGAAATAGATAAAGAATCTGCCATTCTTCTTGACAATATGGTGTCTAAAATCAAAGCTTAAATTCAAAACTTGTCCTAAATTTGTCCGCAAAATGATTTTGTATATTATTCACAAGGGTTAAGCCTTTGAATTCACTAGCTTTCACGAACTAATAATACAACTGATTCCACATGTGGTGTTTGGAGCGTAAGTGCATGCTACTTGTTTCTCGTTTTTTGCGTAAGTAGACAGATTTTCTTCTTCCATTATAGCAGATGAATTTGAGACTTTCTTGTAGAATTCTTCATTAAATTTCATCCCTGCTTTGAATACAAAAGTGACTACATGTGGATTGGCATTTCCATCTTCATCTGTTGCTCCAATAACAACTTTATCAATTAAGCTATCCATGATATCACGATCAAACTCGTTAATTTCTATAACTTCAGAAATAACTCGTCTGAATTCTGTTATTCTCGTAGCAATGGATTCTTCTCCTTTAAATGATTCATATTTTTCATTTCTGTCATCATTTAGTTCTACTAACTCCTTTTCAATAACATTGTATTTCTTATAATAATCTGATTCACTGATTTTTTCTTCTAATCTCATATCTAATAAGTTCTGCGATTTTGCTTCTAACTTCTTTATTTTTGAAGTAAGTTCATTGACTTCATCTCTAAGCCTGTTTACATCAAGGGCTTCTTCTATATTTTTAAAAAACTCTTCAATATCCGTTTTATTATCTTTTTGAATCTTGTTATAGGCATTGACAAATGCATCTTCTAAAAAGCTTTCGTGAATGCCTTTAGAATGACTACATGTTTTTCTACCCTGCTTAATTGCCTTTACACATTGCCATGCCGGTTTTTCATGACTTGTACCATGATGCCAAATCCTTCTTATATAAGTCCCGCCGCAGAAACCACAGGTACACATACTACTAAAAGCATGCTTCCTACTATATTTTCTAGAATTGTGCTTTGAACCATGTTTACTACTTCTCATTCTCAAAATTTCCTGAGCTCTATCAAACAACTCATCAGATATAATTGGTTCATGATTATTTTCAATATAGAATTTTTCTCTTTCTCCCATATTATCTAAACGCCTGTGAGTGATAGGATCTACTGTGAATGTCTTCCCTTGAAGAAGATCACCTTTATATTTTTCATTTCTTATCATACTTCTTACGCTGCTTTCATGCCACTTCAAGCCCCCTCTTTTCGTCTTGTATCCAAGATTAGTAAGTTCTTTAGCAATAACAAAGCAGCCTGCACCTTCAACATATCTTCTGAAAATATATCGGACAATTTCTGCTTCTTCTTCATTTATGGAAATTGACTTTGTTTCTTGGTCATAGTCATAACCTAAGCAACCATTGTAACCAACCATCTCTCCACGTTTCATTTTCATTTTAAGACCCATGGTTACATTGGCTGAAATAGATTCACTTTCTTGCTGAGCCAGTGAACTTAGAATAACCAAAAGCATTTCTCCGTTCATGGTCATTGTATTAATGTTCTCTTTTTCAAACCGTCAAAAGGCATTTCGTATCGTTTAGTAAAGTGCTATAAACCGCTTATTGTCTGGCTTTGTTGAAATGAGATTGTGTATTGTTCATTTTCGTTTTGGGGTTTATTGCTGCTTAAAACACCAAGTAAACACCAAGATTCTCGCCATATGCACACTTCTAAAAAATAAATGTGCTGCAAGGCTTTTAGTCTCCTTACAACACATTCTGAAATGCCCAGTGTACCCGATTTCGGTACACTTTTATTTTTGTTTTTTAAACCAGTTAATAATACCTCTGGCATCTTTAATTTCTTTAGTATTCCCTCCACTTTGACCATCATCATCATGATATTTATATTCCTCACGTATTCCGATATCTTCAGTAAAAGTAGATGTTTCTTCTTCCCAACGAGTATATTTCCCGTCTGAACTCCATCCATCATAACTACTTTTTTTCGTTTTTGACTTACCCTTATATTCGTCATCATAGTTATTTACGAAATCATGAAGGAAATCTACTTCTTCATCTTTTAAACGACTGTTGCTAGTATCCAAGTGTTTACTAATTAGATTCTTCTTTTCTTTTTTCTCTTTGCGATCCATTAAATTTCTCCTTTCTTTAATTAACATACCAAGTTGTGCACTGCTTGCATTTCCGTTCAAATCTTTTGCTAATATTATACCATGTTTTGTCTAACAATTCTGATAAAAGCACTTTTTATATCACTCCATCTAAAGCATCGCTGATGGCACTTGCCACTTTTTCGGCTGTGGAATTATAAACGTGAGCATAAATATCTTCGGTAGTCTTGGTGTTGGAATGCCCAAGATGTTCTGAGATGAACTTCACCGGTACTCCTGCGTTTATCAGTAGGGATGCATTGGCGTGGCGAAGGTCATGAACATGAATGTCTGGCAGGTCATGTTTCTTCAGTAGCTTTTTCAGGGTGATGTTCAAATACCCGCCACTCATGTACTCACCTTCCATACCAGTAACCACTGCGCCTCTGTCTATCCATTTTGACCCTAGCTCTTCACTGCGCTTCTCCTGCCATTCTTTATGTTCCTTTAAGATGGCTTTCAGTTCTGCAGGAATGGCAATGACTCTTAAACTGGATTTGGTTTTCGGGGTAGAGAGCTTATACTGACCATCTGCCCGGTAAAGGGTATAGCGGACAAAGATTGTTCCCTTCTCCAAATCAACATCCTTCCAGTGAAGCCCACACAATTCTCCCGATCGCATTCCGGTGTAAATCAGCGTGGCTAATCCTACTCTGGCATTGGGGTTTTGAAGTTCATCCAAATAGCCAAGGAGCTGCTTACATTGGTCGGCATCGAGAAAGTCTCGTTCTTTCTGTCTGCCCCTAGGAGATGTAGCATGAACCACTGGGTTCTTCCAGATAATATCCTTCTTCAAAGCTGTGTTGAAAATGGCTGAGGTAGCAGTTCTGATTCTAGCAATGGAGGTGGATTCGATTCCCTGCTCCGATTCCTCTCTTATTTCTTCTACAAATAGATCGTTTAGCTTTTTTCCAAAGGCACTGGCTATTTTTTCAGCGGTTGCTTTTCTAATGTGTTCCCCTCTTGCAGCTCTCTTAATAGTGTTTAATTCAACACCAGCTTTTCTAGATGCAGGTCTTCTCGTTCCATCTTCTAAAAGACTAGGGTCTTTCATTATATAGTACTTGCTGGTCTTTCCTCTTTTGTGCAGATGATTCAGCATCTCATCGATCCTTGCTGTGGTGATGTCCTTCAGTTTCAAATGCCCGATGTAGGGAAGTACATAATTGTTCATAAGAAAGATGTTGGTGAGTAAGGTTCTCTCTTTAAGCTTATGTGGTGCGATCTGTTCAAAGTACCACTCCACCAGTTCTGAGAACCGCATATTTTCATCAAAATTGGTCATGCCCATGCACTTCTTCTCAAATTCATAAGCAAAGGATGTAGCAAGCTTTTCTGCCTTGTTCTCACTGACATTTCTCGGTGGCTTAAAGGTAGTTGTCTTTCTGATCTGTTTACCTTCCATGTTGTAGCCAAGAGAAACCATAATTCTGTAGGTATTTCCCCGTTTTTCTATACTTGGCATTGTGCCTTCCTCCTTCCTTAAATAATGTAGGGTTTATGGAGAACTCATTCTCCTATAGTATCTATCACTCTACGGGGGTGAATAGTCAAGTGAATAAACCCCAAGTGTGGAACTATTTATCCGATAGGTGCAGCCCCTGTTTCTCCAGTTCCTTCTTGATAAATTCCTGAACATAATTGTTTAAGTCCCATTCCCAATAGCCCTTCACATTGAGTCCTGACATCATCTTTTCTAATTCGTCTGGTGACAACTGGGCGAGTTTTTTTAGTTGCTCAATTTTGAGCGACAAATCCTCGAGAAACTGAAAAAAGTCCACACTTGATAACAATTCATCCAGCATGGGTATCACCGGTGAAGCTGATCCCACTTGATCATCCTTATGCGCTCTCTTAATCAGATTCACTGCCCCTTCTGACAGTCCCAGCTGCTTGTGAAGCTCCTTATTCTCAGAACTTACACCAGTCAATAGATAATCGGTAGACACATCAAAGTATTCTGCAATTCTAAATAGGTTCTCTGCTGTGGGCTGAGTCTTTCCATCCATATATAAGCTTATGGTCTGTGGTCTTATTCCTATCGCCTTTGATAAAGCCTTCTGCGTTGTCTTTTCTCCTGTATGGGGATGTTCATCCATGATCAGCCGCATGGTTTGTGCTAGAGGATTTTCATATCCATTAAATAGTTTTTCCATCCTTTCCACTCCTCCTAAAATACGATTCATCTGAACTTTATTGTATCAGTTCGTTTTTGCTTGTTCTTTCGTTTTATCTGCGTTACAATAACTATATCAGATAAAACGCAATCAAGCAAGCGAAAAGTAAGCGAAACAGAACTTTTTCAAGGAGGTGGATCAAATGGATAAGAAATCGCTTGAAGCACTGGCTAAAGAAGAACGCTTGAGATACTTCCGGGAGTGGCGAAAGAAGAATCCTGATAAGGTGAAACAACACAACAAGAACTACTGGGAGAAAAAAGCCAAAGCAAAACTACTGAAGGAGGAAAAAGCCCATGATACCAAACAAGAAACCAACCATGCTGACAATAAGGGAGACAGCTAAGACAGGCATCCTCCCGGAACACGCACTAAGGCTTCTACTTAAAGCAGGCAAACTGCCGGCAATCTTTGTTGGCAAGAAAGCCTACATCAATTATGAAAAACTGTGTGAACAATTAAGCCAGCTTGATGGCTCTGAAAAACCGGAAGGAGATGATGTGTATGGATATCCAAATGGAATGTAAAAACTGCGGACAGGTGCGATTAGCCAATCTGGATGAAATGATCAGAGTGCTGATTGATACTTGTGACAACGATTCTGTCTATGCCGGGTTTTTCTGCCAGGATTGTGCAGACGAACTGCTGGATGACGATTTCTAAGAAAGGAGGTAGGCGGCTATGGAACTACAGAAATTAAAACAACAACAGATTTGGGTATGCTGGCGCTATGAAGAAGATCAAAACAGCCGCCTTACCAAAGTCTTATACAACACCAAAGTGGATTGTCAACACTTATTAGGACAACTTTTTCTCGGACAGAAATGCCTTGTATTCAATAGGACTAAGATATCCTAAAGAACTATGAACCCTAAA
>NZ_JAGGLI010000059.1 GCF_017874355.1 Acetoanaerobium pronyense | reverse complement strand
AAACATTTACATTTCTGAATGTCTTTAATAATCTAGGATTTTTAATTTTTAGGGTTCATCGTTCAAAAAACGCCTTTTCCCGACAGCCCCTTTTATTTATTAACTTCCTCTTTTTACATTTTTAAGAACCGTATTTCCGCCTTCTATTGCATTTGGAATTATTGTTATTTCAAGAAGCTCATTAGTATTTATATTTTCAAGGCTTGATGCAAGGTCTGAAGGTACCTGAACTACAAATGGATTGTCAAGTATTTGAAATTCTGCAAAATTACTGTCTGCAAAACCTATATATTTGGCTACAGTAGTGGCTTCATCTGCCATTTCTGCATCATATACATCAATCCTCTGTTCTTTGACTTCAACCCACAGCTTAACTAAGGAATTCATTTCCTTATCTGAAAAAAATACTCTAGCCTCATCCATTAATATTGGATTGTTACCATGGATTGATGGATCTAATATTAAGATGTCGGCTTTATCTTCATCATATCCGTAAAAAATACCGTAGATTTCTTTTTTCCCATCTCTAATGTTCTCTTCTTCATCTTCTTCATCGTTTACATCATCCACCTGTTCATCAGGGATAGGTACATCTGAAGGATTCTGGGGCTGATTAGTCTGACAACCTGTAAATACCATTACTGCTAATAGAAAAATGCTTATAAGCATAGTTATTCTTTTCATACTATCACTCTCCTTAAGGCTTATAATCCTTACATCTATACTATAAGTTTATCAGATTAAGTGACTATAGTGGATAACATTATTGTTACAGATATTTTTTGAGGAAGGCTCCTGTATAAGAATTTTCTGATTTGGCAATATCCTCAGGAGTACCCTGAGCTACTATTTCTCCACCTCCATCTCCTCCGTTTGGACCTAAATCAATAACATAGTCTGCAGTTTTAATTACATCAAGGTTATGTTCTATAACTACAACAGTATTTCCGCCATCAACTAGTTTTTGGAGCACCTCAATTAACTTTGCAACATCTGCAATATGAAGTCCTGTTGTAGGTTCATCCAGTATATAAAGAGTCTTTCCAGTGGCCCTTTTGCTAAGCTCAGTTGCAAGCTTTACTCTTTGTGCTTCTCCCCCTGAAAGCTGAGTAGAGGGCTGTCCTAGAGTAATATATGAAAGGCCAACTTCACTTAGAGTTGAGAGCTTTCTATTTATTTTAGGGATGTTTTCAAAAAATTCAAGAGCTTTTTCAACGTTCATAGCAAGGACATCAGAGATTGTTTTACCTTTGTATTTGACCTGTAATGTCTCTCTATTGTATCGTTCTCCTTTGCAAACTTCGCAGGGAACATATACATCTGGAAGGAAATGCATTTCTATTTTTATTATACCATCACCCTTGCAGGCTTCGCATCTTCCTCCTTTTACGTTGAAGCTAAACCTTCCCTTGCTGTAACCCCTTGCCTTGGCTTCTGGTGTAGATGCAAAGACATCTCTAATCATATCAAATACTCCAGTATATGTCGCTGGATTTGACCTTGGTGTCCTGCCTATTGGAGATTGATCTATATCTACAACCTTGTCTATTTGCTCAAGCCCAGTAATTTCGTCATGAAGTCCTGGTCGTTCTTTTAATCTTTGTATCTTTGATGCTGCTCCTTTATAAAGAATTTCATTTATAAGTGAGCTCTTGCCTGATCCCGAAACTCCAGTAATTGATGTAAAAACTCCTAGAGGTATTTTTACATTTATTCCCTTTAAGTTGTTTTCCTTTGCATTTTTTATTTCTATAGTCTTTTTTGAAATTTTTCTT
This sequence comes from Acetoanaerobium pronyense, assembly GCF_017874355.1. Taxonomy (GTDB): domain Bacteria; phylum Bacillota; class Clostridia; order Peptostreptococcales; family Filifactoraceae; genus Acetoanaerobium; species Acetoanaerobium pronyense. Next base: position 4,045 of record NZ_JAGGLI010000059.1, on the reverse strand, counting down.
CTTTCTTTTGGAAGACTTATTATTTTTTTCCCGCTTAAATACTGGCCTGTAATAGAGTTTTCACAGTTTTTTATGTCCTCTATATTTCCCTGAGCTATTATTTCTCCTCCATGAATACCTGCACCTGGTCCTATATCTACAATATGGTCAGCCATATTCATAGTGTCTTCATCATGCTCTACAACAATCAGTGTATTTCCTATATCTGTAAGGTGTCTTAATGTGGCAAGAAGCCTATCGTTATCCCTTTGATGAAGTCCGATTGAAGGCTCATCAAGGACATAAAGTACACCTACAAGAGCTGAGCCTATTTGAGTGGCTAGTCTTATTCTTTGGGACTCTCCTCCTGATAACGTTCCAGCTTTTCTTGAAAGAGTAAGGTATTCAAGGCCAACATCCTTTAAAAAACTTGCTCTTGAGTTTATCTCTTTTACAATCTCATGGGAAATTATTTCTTCTTTTTCGGTAAATCTGAGTCCATTTATAAAATTTATAAGTTCTATTACAGATTTTTCTGTAACCTCTGATATATTTTTATTCCCAACTGTAACTGAGAGACTCTCACTTTTTAGCCTTGCTCCCTTACATTCCTTACAAGGGCTCTCCACCATATACTGATCTATCTTTTCCCTTATATAATCAGAGTTTGTCTCCCTATATCTCCTTTCAAGATTTGGTATGACTCCTTCAAATGGTGCTTTATAGGTTCTGTTTCCTCCGTACTTACTTTCATATACAAATTCAATAAGCTCTCCATTTCCTCCATAAAGAAGTGTTTCCTTAAAATCTTTTGGAAGATCTTTGAAGGGTTTGTCCAAAGATGCTTTGTAAATCTTTGCTAAACTATCTATCATCTTAAAGTAATAGGTATCTTCATTTGGAGAACCTGCTGAAGAAAACCATGGATCTACTGCCCCCTGCTTTATTGATAAATCTTCGTTCGGGATTACAAGATACGGGTCTATTACTTTTTTACTGCCAAGTCCATTACAAGATGGGCAGGCTCCAAATGGATTATTAAATGAAAACATCCTCGGTGTCAGCTCTTCTATTCCAATATTATGCTCAGGGCAGGCAAATTTAGTTGAAAAAATCATTTCTTCTTTATCAATTACATCTATTAACACAAGACCATCTGAAAGTTTCAAAGCTGTCTCTATAGAATCAGAAAGCCTTCCTTCAACACCTTCTTTTATAGCTATCCTATCTACAATTACATCGATATTGTGCTTTTTATTTTTCTCAAGCTCAATATCATCAGTTATTTCCATGTTTTCACCGTTGACCCTTATCCTTACAAACCCATCTTTTTTTATGGCTTCTAGCATTTTTTCATGTCTGCCTTTTTTCCCTCTTACAACAGGAGATATAACCTGAAGCTTTGTTTTGTCTTCAAGCTCCATAACCTTATCAACTATTTCCTGAACTGTCATCTGACTTATCGGTTCATGACAAACAGGACAGTGGGGAATACCTACCCTTGCATAAAGGAGCCTTAAATAATCGTATATCTCAGTTACAGTCCCTACAGTAGACCTTGGATTTTTCGACGTTGTCTTTTGGTCTATGGAAATTGCAGGGGAAAGTCCTTCTATATATTCTACATTTGGCTTTTCCATCTGTCCAAGGAACTGCCTCGCATAAGAAGATAGACTTTCTACATATCTTCTTTGCCCCTCTGCATATATTGTGTCAAAAGCTAAAGATGATTTTCCAGATCCCGAAAGACCTGTGAATACTATAAATTTATTTCTGGGAAGGGTTAAGTTTACATCTTTTAGATTATGCTCCTTAGCTCCCCTTATTACTATCTCACTACGTTCCATTTTTTCCTCCTAAAGCTTGTTTTCCAGTTCTCTGATTCTATCTCTAAGGCTTGCAGCTTTTTCAAATTCCAGAGCTTCAGCTGCTTCCATCATATCTGTATTTAATCTTACTATCTCTTCTATTAATTTTTCCCTGTCTATAGTCTCTCTAACACCATAAGAGCCTTCATTTTCCGCTGCCTTTGTTGCAGCTATTATACCTCTTATTTCTTTAAAGACAGTTGTAGGAGTGATATTATGCTCCTTATTGTAATTTATTTGTATCTCTCTTCTTCTATTTGTCTCACTGATTGCTCTTTCCATAGACCCTGTGATTCTATCAGCGTACATTATAACTTTACCACTAGAGTTTCTAGCGGCTCGTCCTATGGTCTGAATTAACGATGTTTCAGATCTTAGGAAACCTTCTTTGTCTGCATCTAGTATAGCTACAAGAGAAACCTCTGGAAGATCTAGTCCTTCTCTAAGTAGGTTTATTCCTACAAGAACATCAAATTCTCCTATTCTTAAATCTCTTATGATTTCTATTCGTTCAAGTGTGTCTATATCAGAATGAAGATATCTTACTTTTATATTCGCTTCCTTTAGATAGTCTGTAAGATCTTCTGCCATTTTTTTTGTAAGGGTAGTGATTAAAACCCTTTCTTTTTTTTCAGTTCTGATGCTTATCTCATGGAGAAGGTCATCTATCTGTCCTTTTATAGGCCTTACTTCAACTTCAGGGTCAATAAGACCTGTCGGCCTAATAACCTGTTCTCCAAAAGCTGTAGATTTCTCCATTTCGTACTTCCCTGGAGTCGCAGAAACAAATAAAATCTGCTCAGCTACTTTTTCAAATTCTTCAAACTGTAAGGGTCTATTATCCATAGCAGAAGGGAGCCTAAAACCATTTTCAACAAGGGATGTTTTTCTGGACCTATCACCTGCATACATAGCATGAAGCTGTGGAAGCATTACATGGGATTCGTCAATTATTATAAGGTAGTCATCGGGAAAGAAGTCCATAAGTGTAAATGGTCTTTCACCTTGTGTTCTTCCTGTAAGATGTCTAGAGTAGTTTTCTATTCCTTTGCAGGTTCCAACTTCTTTGAGCATCTCAATATCGTACATGGTTCTTTGCTCTATTCTCTGTGCCTCAAGAAGCATATCCCTTTCCTTAAAATACTCTATTGTTTCCTTTAGCTCTACTTCAATTCTCTCTATAGCTTTATCCAGTTTTTCCTTATTTGTAACATAATGGGATGCTGGAAATATAGATACGTGGTCTCTTAGCCCAAGTATTTCTCCAGTTAGATAATCTATCTCTGAGATTCTCTCTATCTCATCTCCAAAAAATTCTATTCTAAGACCCTTTTCATCTGTATTTGATGGAAGAATCTCAAGGATATCCCCCCTTACTCTAAAGGTTCCTCTTGTAAAATTAATATCGTTTCTTTCATACTGTATCTCAACAAGCTCTCTTATTACCTCATCCCTGTCTTTAATCATGTTCGGTCTTAGAGAAACCATCATTTCAAGGTAATCTTTTGGATCTCCAAGTCCATATATACAAGATACAGATGCTATTATTATTACATCTCTTCTCTCAATAACAGCAGCTGTGGCACTATGACGTAATTTATCTATCTCTTCGTTAATTGTGGCATCTTTTTCTATATACGTGTCTGAATGAGCTACGTATGCTTCGGGCTGATAATAATCATAATAGCTTACAAAATATTCTACGGAATTTTCCGGAAAAAACTCTTTAAACTCACCATAAAGCTGAGCAGCAAGTGTCTTATTATGAGCTATTACCAGTGTCGGTTTTTGGGTTTTTTCTATTATATTTGCCATTGTAAAAGTCTTTCCAGAACCTGTAACTCCAAGGAGTGTCTGGAATTTTCCTCCAGATTCGATTGACCTTACCATAGTATCTATAGCCTGAGGCTGGTCCCCAGTTGGTACAAAATCAGCAGCTATTTTAAATTTCATTTTATTCACCTCTTTTTCCGAACATAAGTTCCTATTTCATTTTATACTAAAGATTTATTTAAGTAAACTCCAATTAAATCTATTTTTTAAATGACTATCGACGTATCTTTTATACCCTAAAACAACATTTTAAAAATAGTTATAATCAGGAAGGGGCTGTCGGGAAAAGGCGTTTTTTGAACGATGAACCCTAAAAATTAAAAATCCTAGATTATTAAAGACATTCAGAAATGTAAATGTTTTAA
>NZ_JAGGLI010000058.1 GCF_017874355.1 Acetoanaerobium pronyense | reverse complement strand
TTCACCTAATAGGTGTAAAAGGCTACGCCTTTGTAAAGCTTACGCTTAAATGGTTTTAAAGATTTTAAAAGAAATGTATGAATAATTCAGGTTTAAATTACCTTTCATTATCTCACTATAACCATCTGCAACTTTTAGTATCGGCTCTGTAATATTTTTCATCAAAAATATACCTAAAATAGTAGATATAAGTACTGCAATGGATATTATGGCTAAAGTAATGTTGTATCTTTGCTTTACCGCTCCCATCAAATCATCTTCAGGAATTATAACAACTATATCCCAGTTCAAATCTCTAGGATTTTCAAGATTTGACTTCATAAAAAATACTTTTTCATTATTTATATTTTCCCTATAGACAGTTCCAATATTATAGCTTTTATCTAATAATTTTTTTTCAGAGTATCTTATAAGTTCAGTTTCCGAATCATTAATATTAAGCAATTTCCCTTTAAAATTTGATTTATCTTCAATTATAACATTATTTTCACTTTCAGAATGTGCTACTATTTCAAGATTTTCATTGAGCAAAAAGACTACTGTATTATTAGTTTTGCTTTCTTTTAAAAAATCATTTATTCCATTTAGTTTTATATCCATTTCAAATACCCCAACAAACTCTTTATTTTCGCCAAAAACAGGTACGGAAATTGATATAGTAGCTTCCATTTTTTCATCTTGATTTATGTAAATATCAGACCATGTGTTGGTCATATTTCGTCTTACTGGCTTATACCACGGCCTTATTCTTGGATCATAGTTTTCAAAAGAACTCAAAATTCTCGATTCAAAACTTTCTCCTTCATATATATTTAGCTTGTAATTTGTTCTTTTGTCTTTTAGCATTAAACTTTTTTCTTGATTTACTCCGTTATTTCTTATACCTACATAATTTCCATCTTCATCACCATAACTTATAACACTGACTTGAGGCATTTTTTCTTTAAGAATCCTCATAAGACTAATTTGATACTCTTGTATATCAGCTAAATCCTCATTCAAATGCATTTTTTGCTTAGATATTGTTTCTCCAATAAGTTCTGTCATTATTAAAGGTTCTGATAATATGGAATTTAATTCATTTTGCGTATTTCTTTTCATAGCCTCTACAATCTTGGTACCTTGATTGATGGCAAGAAAATTATAATCTGCAGTATACCTGATTGCAGAAATAATAAAAGTACCTATAAGAACTAGTAAAAGAGGTAGTGTTATTGCTCTTCTTAAAGATATCTGCTTAGTTTTCATAAATTTCTCTCCCAAATAAAAATGATGTCATGAAATTTTATAGCTCTACAATCTTAACTTCATTTCCATTAGCCTTTACAATCTTTTCTAAGTCTTCATAAGAAAGGATCACAGTTTCCATATCTCTTCTACAGTATATACAGGATCATGCTCTATAAGCTGATAGCTTATGTTTAGTTCTTGTAGTTTGGAAATAACTGATTGTTTGTTGTCCATTTTTACGCTCCTTGTATTTTCTTATTTCAAAAGTTTTTTAAGATTTTGAACATCTCTTCCCTATGTTTTCTTGCCTTGGCTTCTGTCCACTTTCCATCTTCAATTATAGTCATTCTTTCCATGATTTTTAATTTCAAACTTTGATTGATAATACTTGGATATGAATTCATCTTTCCTGCAGGCGGTAAATTAGAAAACTTAGAATTACCAGAAACGGTTATTAGTGCCAAATTTCCAAAACTGTTTAGATCTTCTTCATTCCAATGCTCCCCTTCCACTGGATTTTGTGGTTGGAAATGTTCAATTGAGCTCCTAAACTGGAATTGCCAATCGTCTGAAATAGGCGATATTATTTCCTTTCCTTCACTGGAATAACCATCTCTATAGATTAAATAATCCAGATATGAAAATACAATTCTTTCAACTCCAAAACCATTCCTATTTTGATAATCAGAATCAATGACCTTCTTCATACAATATCTCTCTAACAATTCAATAATATCAGTTTCCTCATTTTCTAATAACTCAGATAAAATAACTGTAATCCAGTGCATAGTTTTAGGTGATGTATAAGTAATACGCAAACAAGATTGAAGTGTTCTTAACTTCTTATTATAATTTCCTTCGCCACCAAATGTACCAACATATTTAGGTTTGTCATTTTTATTTTTATTATCCCTATATCTCTCTAACCGTTGCAAAGACCATTTTCCAGTTTCTTTGTAATCCCTAGCAAATTCACGTTTTAATACATACTTGTCAAATAAAACTCTACATTTTAATAGAGTAAACAAGAAATCTTTCGATTTTTGAGGTGTTGACCATGCCCAAGATAGATTATTAAGGAAGTGTTTATCATCAAGACTTGAATCTTCTTCTCCAAGTTTTCTCATCACTGCATTTACTTGCAATAAGAAATTAGGGAATGAAATAGTTGATTCAAAACGTTCATTCTCATCTTCAAACTCCTTGGTTGAAACATTGAGAATCCTGTTATCTTTTAAAATATCAATCAAAGATATTTTATCTATAGATTCGGCCTCAGTTGGAATTTTGTTTTTTATTGAATCAAAGTCCTTAATTGATTGGCATAAAGAGCTCCAATCTTCAGTAAATATTGTTTTTCGTACACTCAAATCAAAATTCATCTGGACATATGAATTCATATCAGAACATTTTTCCCATATCATCGCTGCTATATTTTTATCATGATTGCTTTCTAATACTTCTAACAATTTTGCTTTAGCTATTTCGTGAAGTTCCAGTTGTTCCCCACGAGTATTCATGATTTCAAAATAATGGTTTAAATCAATGTTTTGAGGCACCTGAACTCTAACAAGAAATACTCTTTTTAATTTTTCAGAAAAAACACTTAATTTATCTTCACTTTTGCTCTTGAAATAATTATCTATAATTCTAAAACCATTTAATATTTCTGCTGATGATAACTCTTCAATCAATTCATTGTTCTTACTATCTCTAATATAAGCAAGTGTACGATTTGATTTTTCACGAGCTTCAAATCTCAACGCCTCTTTTGCAAATCTAATACCTAAATATTTTTGAAGAAGATATAAAGTTGTTAATCTCTGCTGTCCATCAATTACTTCGTAGACATTATTATCAGTCCTATTTACGATTAAGTTACCTAAAAAGTAGTTTTTATTCAAATTATCAATAGAACTTTCAATATCTTCAATTAACTGAAGTATTTGTGTTTCACTCCACGCATAATTACGCTGATAGATTGGAACTAAATAATTCCTATTTGAAAAAATATCAGATACTGGTATTTTTTTTAAATCATTTGACATCCCTACCACCTATTCCATTCACAAAGCAATTTATATACTTCTTTGTATTTTTCTTTATTATTTTCTGCGATTTCTGGTTTCTCTAGCAAAATCAACTTCAATTCTTCTGGATTTACCATTTCACTAATTGAAGAAAACATATCTATTCCCATATTTGCTCGCTCATGCTGACCTTTTGCATACTTATTTATTGTCTGTGGATATACAGAATTCATTGCCAACCTCAAAGAATAACTCCATGAATAAAATTGTTGCATAACAGATTTAGTTAAACTCTCTATGCCAAATCTATCCACAAAAAATAATAATGAGCATTCATAGAGTTGCTTAATATAAATATCTCCAGATCTCTTACCTGGGATTTCATTTTCACTATGGAAACTATCAATTTTATTTTTTATTTTCTCTAATAATTTTTCGTAATGAAGTGTATAGTTGAAAAATCGTTTCCCTGCTATTAAAGGTTGTGTTAATTGGAATTGATTTAAAAAATTTGATGCAAGCAATTCATTGTTACCATTTGCGTTAAATTCTTCCACATACAAATTGCTAGCTTTATGATATATTGCATAATTATATATATTTACGCCTCTAATCCCTTTAAAAGAATCAATTTTGCTTGATGAATAACCTAATCCATCTCTTCCTTTGTACCATTGAGACATTGGATATAAATAATTTTTAAATAAATCCTCTAAATTATCTTGGTTCATATTTTCCCAAAGATTTATAATTTTAATTTTTTGATTTTCATCTTCACTATTCATTTCCCTTAAATGGTATGATTTCAGTAAATCATGGGGCGCTAGCTCCTTACCACGAGAATTTTGAGAATCGAAAAATTGAAATGCCTCTTGCTCACTATCTGTAACAATTTGAACCATAGAGCACTTATTTAAAAGATAATCCTTATATTTTTCACGTTCATCATAAATTAGTTCATTTGTTCTTTTAGAAAGAACTCCAAAATTTCTTACGATAGCATCATTAGATAATTTGCTATATTTTTCATTTAATATATTTTGGTTATAGTTTCCTAGGCAGTAAAGTAAAATTGACAGTGTTGTAAGCCTTTGTTGTCCATCAACTATATTATATTTTTCAGAGGATTCCTTGTGTAATATCACTGAGCCAAGACGGTACTCTTTTATTCCTTCTTTAAAAGCCTCATAGGTGTCGATAAACAAAGTATTTGTAGACTTAAAACTCCAACTATATGGTCGCTGATATGAAGGTAGGGTTAAACTTATATCAAGTAAATCTCTTAATTTAGCTATCTTTAATTCATCTTGAACAAGTCCCATAATTATAACTCCCCTTACGTTTGCTATATATTACTATTTCCCAAAAAAACTATTTTATATTGTTGTTTTATCTTTTTTCAATTTCTTTTAATGATAATCCATCTTTTGTTTTCCATTCCGTTAAACCATTTACGTGACCACCTATAACAAATGCTGCTGCATAGGATGGGCTTTTAAATAGGACATCTTCTTGCAAAATTCCATTTTCATCAATATTTGCTTTTTTTCTTTTTTCCTTAATACCAGGTGGTATTCTTTCAGAATCAATGGTTTCTATTAAACTTCCTTTTAATACAACAAATCCTTCATTAGTTTGTTTACATCTTGCTTCAATCAGAAGACCACTTTTACGGCTTTTTCTTTTAAAGAAAAGTATCGATTCTTTTTCAGGGACTACATCTATCGGATCTATTTTTTCAGTTAGTGGTTCAAACAACTTATGTCCCAGTGTACCCATTACAATTTTTGCATAATCAATAAACTCTTCTAGTTCACTTTCTTTTTCCTCTGTTATATTCCCTGAAGTAGGATCATTCCCATTTTTCACTACATATCTTTTAGCTTCTACTGCCAGTCCGCAAAACCTATTCTCCAGATAGCTTATCTCTGTAGGACCAAAAGAATTATTCGATGTAGTAAACACAACAGCTTCTGTCCAATAATCTTTATCTAGGTTTCTTTTATGTTCAATCAATCTACGTAAAATACCTTCTCCATTTTTGCGAACTCCAGCTTGTCCAACGTATACAATATTCTCATCTGATTGATCTGATGTCCCAAACAGAAAATATACCCCACTTTGAGATAATTCTCCTCTGTCTTTGCATTTATCTAGTTCTGTTCTTGGTATTTTGTAAGCAATACCTGTCCAGTTTGCAAGGGTACATTTAATCCTGCCAGTAGCTGTTCCATCAATTAAAAACAAATTAATATTCTTTCCCCGCACCGCCATATTAATCCCCCTTTTAGTTTAACTAAACCATAAACTTTACTTATATTCTAGCCCAAGTTAACTTAGTTATATTTTAACATTAAAATGCATAATAATTAGGAAAATTAAAAAAAGTCCTACCTACGATTGTTTTCATCATATATAGGACTCCCTTGATTTTATGATTTATACTACATACAAGGAAACACTGGGACGCTAGATACGTCCGGGACCAGTGAAAAAGTCTCCAAAAAACCCCCTAATTAAATACAATTTTTAAATTACAAAAAGACAAAAAAACTTTACAACCTT
>NZ_JAGGLI010000057.1 GCF_017874355.1 Acetoanaerobium pronyense | reverse complement strand
TAGGATATCTCAATTAAAAATTGGTAAGTTAAAGAAAAAAATAAATATGCTTAGACCATAAAAACTGGGTCTAAACATATTATACGAGGAGAATAGATATGGATAAGCTAAAAATGCACACCCCAAACCTAGCCGATGATAATTTTGCAGCCCTAGCAGCTATGTTTCCAAATGCTGTAACAGAAATAATAGATGAAAACGGAGAGGTAGTTCGTACCATAGATGCTGAGGTATTAGCACAGGAAATTAATACTAAAGTAGTTTCAGGAAAAGAAGAGAGGTACCAGTTTACCTGGCCAGATAAGAAAAAATCAGTACTCTTGGCTAATGCTCCAATAGCTGCCACTTTACGTCCTTCTAGAGAAGAAAGTGTTGATTTTGATAAAACGGAGAACCTTTATATTGAGGGAGACAATCTTGACGTGTTGAAGTTGCTACGAGAAACCTATTTAAACAGAGTGAAAATGATTTATATCGATATTATAATTCCGAGATTGATACAATTTAATGAACCTAAAAGGTGCTGTGCATAGAGGTATGCAAAGTGTAAAAAGGGTGTGCATTTTACGGAATCGGGGCAAGCCGGTTGTTTTTATATGGTTTAATAGTTCAAAATGATATAATATTATCAAATTTACTATTCATTATCAATTCGTTAGCAACTAGAAACTGTAAAAATTGAGGAGGAAAAATTATGAGAGAACACATTTTATTAGAGAAAGCATTCCGCTATACAGAGCCTTTAGAAATCCAGGTCCCGCCAGAATATGTTTTTAATGAAGAACGAGGGTATTGGGTTAACAGAAAAACAAATGAAGCTATGATGCAAATGAAAGACCGCCCTATTCCTCAGAGTAAAAAGTGTGATCGCGAAACTGGAGAGGACCAAAAAGGTGAATAGCGTCAAGTGCCTTGTTGTATCCAGTACATTTGATTATTCTTCAGATATAATTTGTTATGAACTTGAACGACGAGGTCATAGCTATTTACGAATTAATCGAGATAGGTTTGACAAGTACGAGGTTAGATACGTCTTAGCGGAGAATAAGCTTGAGATTTTAATCAATGGTCAAATGTACGAAATTACTCAAGAGCATCTGGAATCAATATACTTTCGGGCACCCGTTTTTTTAAGAACTGGTAAATCATATACACTCGAGGAACAATTATATAGAAGCCAATGGAGTGCTTTCATACGAAATCTAATTATTTTTGACAAAGCAAGATGGCTTAACCATCCTGTTTCAATATATCAAGCAGAAAATAAATTGTATCAGTTAAAGCTAGCAAATGAACATGGTTTAGACGTACCTATTACATATGCTGGAAACGCAATACCTCAGGGTATTAAACTTGAAAAAAGTTATATTGTAAAATCTCTTGATACTGCATTATTCTATGAAAATGGCAGTGAAATGTTTACTTACACAAATATTATTAATGGTCATGAATTGGTTAATTCAGAAATACAATATGCACCGGTCATTATTCAAGAGTGTTTGGAAAAGAAAACTGATATTCGAGTGACTATTATTGGCGATAGAATATTTGCGGTTAGCATTCTGAAGAACGGCCTTCAAATTGATGGAGATTGGCGGCAAACGACCTCGGATGAGCTAAACTATGTGCCAGTGGATTTGCCAAAAGAAGTCGAGCAAAAAATTTTAAATTTAATGAACAATCTTAATTTAGTATTTGGCGGTATAGATCTTGCTTTCGTTGAGGGGAAATATTATTTCATTGAAGTCAATCCTACTGGTGAGTGGGGATGGTTAGTTTCATCAACAAATCTCCCAATAGAAAAAGCTATTGTTGACTGCCTTGCAGGGGTTGAGCTAAATGAATAGGCTTATTGAGATTATTTTTCCAATGTACGCTAATTATGTAGCTAATGGTAAAGTTCGAAAAAGAATTGATAATCTTATTAAAAGGCAAAATTTACCTGATGAAGACACTATAGAAAGCGTTGTAGATGAAGTCGATATTGAAGTTTATAAAGAGATGTACCATGATACCTTTAAAATTAAAGATAAACTTGAAGATAAAGCAAAAACCAATGTCGTAGGAGTAACAATTGCAATTACACTGATAATGGGTGCATCGGGTGTTATCAATACTATTTATAGCAAGTTTCCAATACCTACAATTAAGTGGATTGCATTCGGATTTCTTTCAACTGCTGTAATATACATGATTGCAGCGGGATTATTGGCTATCAGGGTTTTAATAAGGGATAACAAAATGTTTTTTGTGAACTTAGAATCCTTTGCAACTGACGATCAATCATTAAGCCAGGAATACAATGACTGTATTGAGCTTAACAAGCATCAAAACACTATGCGTAATAACACTGTATTTACTTCATATGAATGCATTAGGAATTCTCTGGTTTGCTTGATTTTAATCCTAATTTTAGTAAGTGTTCCAATAATATCCCCAACCAGTAATGAGGCGCAAGAACGTAATATTGGTAAAGTTTCAAATGAAGAATATCAGTTTCTTTATTCGGCGAAGGCAGTGGATTTTATAAAATCTAGTGATATTCAGGATGTTGTCGAAGAAACAATAATTAGGGATATTTATCGAGATATTGATAAAATCAAATCCGCTTCTGAAATTGGAATAGCTGATGTTCCAAATAAAATATTTATCAAATATAGCTACAATGATAACAAAATAAATGTTTTACTCATTGAAACGATAAGTAATTCCATTAATCCTTAATCGCAGGTATGATAATCTGATTTAATTGTTAGTGTATTAGTATAGAAAGTTGGTGCAAGCAGATCAAGGAAGGTGAATCGATGAAAATTAGCAAGATGTTTAATCTAGAGAAAACTCAGTATGAACTTGACTTCGTTGATATTAACCCAAGTGTTGACACACCGTTATTTTTGGATCCTTACTATATTTCTAAATGTGATTTCCCGTTTGCTATTGATGCTCATAGTACCCTGCGCTCGTATTTTGAGTTTTTACTTGCACTTTTAAGGGGAAAGCGAATGCAGCAAGCGGAAGAGCTATTTTCTCATTTGGGTGAAACTAATGATGTCTGTTTAGGGATGTCTCGTGGAAAACCTCGTGGTCACGGAATGGGACCAGAAGATACTGCTGCAATTTTCAAGGAACTCCTACAAAGCCGTGCAATACGTTCAGGTATCATGGAGGATATCGAAGATTTTAGAATCTTTGTTCCCAATATTGATAAAGATAAAGTATCCGATATGACCGCTAATATAATCAAAAAACATCTGATTGAATATACTAAAGAGCAGTGTGATTTACATGGCATACCACTGGTGGAAAATGTACCATCAGGAATGTTCTGGGACCCACACACAAAAAGTTGGGATAATCAATTTACTCAAAGACTTGTAATCGAGGGATTCCCAATTCTACTTGTACCAAAAAGAATTGTATCCTTCACCGATAAATACACATCTACAGAATATAGACAACACTTTGTACTTAATTACTTACAGAATGAGCATCTGAAATTGCAGACACCATTAGTGAAAAAATATAAGAGTGGAGAAAAGTATGTTACTAAAAAGAGTGTAAAAGATCATGAAGGGGTTATAGATAAAGAATATTTAGCAAGGTTTACTGAGCAGCATCCGGAGGTTTTTGCAGATTTTAAGGCTAAGACTTCAAAAAAAATAACCATGATAGATGGAGCTGTTCTTGATGCCATTAATATTGAAGATGTTTGTAATCATCTTAGAGAAAAACTTAGCTTGATTCCTTCTGGGGCAGCAAACGCTACAAACTATCATAATCTGATTATTGGGATATTGGAGTTATTGTTTTATCCAAACTTATCTTCACCCAAAAAGGAAGTAGATATTCACAGTGGAAGAAAGAGAATTGATATAACATTCAACAATTCATCGGAAACAGGATTTTTCTTTACTTTACCGAATAATAATGCACTTTTGCCATGCCCTTTTGTTTTTGTAGAATGCAAGAACTACACTGGTGAAGTTGCAAACCCTGAATTAGATCAGCTTAGCGGTAGATTTAGTAATCGAAGAGGTCGGGTTGGAATACTTACATGTCGATCATTAGATGAAGATAATGCCTTTATGAAACGATGTGCAGATACTTTTAATGATGATAGAGGTTTAATAATCCCAATTACTGACAAAGATTTGGATTTAGCACTTGCGAGATTTCCGCGATATGGAACAGGTGGGATAGAAGATATTCTCGCCTCAAAGTATAAAAACATTGTTTTTGGAATTGAGTGATTTAACTGAAGTTTGATAAGTAATCAAATTATACATTTATTTAAAAGGACACCTCACCCCTGGTTTTGAATCAGTGGTATGGTGTCTTGCTTCAAACTTGCATTTCTGTTCCGTTCTTGAACAAGAATCTTATACTATCAGAGCTGTTGACAGTCACGTGCTCAATCAAACTATTCCAGAGGAGTGGATCAAAGTCTGTGAGCAGTTCATCTTGTTTCTTAAGTTCGTCGAGGAAAGCAGCCATTGTTTTTCTGCAGGTTACTTTATCCTTAAGTGCTTCAGAAACTGTTTCTAAATTAACTTTAGTAGCATTAAATCTCTGGACCAGCCCATCGTATCTTTTTTGATATTCCTCTTGGTTAAGAGCGACCTTAGCGTTTTCATTAATGCATTGCTGGATCATTTCAGCAACAATCTCCATTTCATTTTGAAGTTCTGCCTGCTGAGCGTCTAATGGGCCAGTGTCATAAATTACATTTTTTATAGATTCAAAGTTAGCTATAATTTCATCCTTTTCTTCCAGTAGCTTATTAGCAGCCTTAATAAAAAGTTCTTTTATGGTTTCTTCATCAAGGTGAGGCGTTGTGCATTTTTTCTCGTCACTGTATTTATGATTGCATCGCCATACCGTTCGGCGGTACTTGCTGTTAGAATGCCATACTTTAGAGCCATACCAGTTGCCGCATTCACCACATTTAATTTTGCTAGAAAATATATGAACGCCGCTGTGGCGTTTTTTTTCTATTTGTCTTTTTTCCAGCTCTATCTGTACCATATCAAATATTTCAGGTTCAATTATTGCTTCATGGTTATTCTCGACATAGTATTGAGGAACCTCGCCTTCATTAAGCTTCTTTTTCTTGGTCAGAAAATCAATGGTATAGCTTTTCTGGAGAAGAGCATCACCTTTATACTTTTCGTTAGTAAGGATGTGTTTTACAGTACCGGGACTCCATTTCTGTTTCTTCCCTGGAGAGATAACGCCATCTTCAGTTAGTTTTTTAGCTATTCCATAAGGCGTCATGCCTTGAAGGAATAAGCTGTAGATTTGTTTAACTACTATTGCCTGATTGGGATTTACTACTAAGTTGCCGTCTTCACCTTTATCATAACCTAGGAAATGACCAAATGGTACGGATACCTTTCCATCTGCAAATCTCTTGCGGTGGCCCCATTTAACATTTTCTGAAATGCTGCGGCTTTCCTCTTGTGCAAGGGAAGACATTATGGTTATTAGAAGCTCACCTTTAGAATCTAGGGTCCAAATATTCTCTTTCTCAAAATAAATCTCTATGCCTTTTTCTTTGAGCTGACGAACAGTTATAAGGCTATCCACCGTATTTCTTGCGAATCTACTAACCGACTTTGTTATGATGAGATCTATTTTGCCATCTAAGGCATCACTAATCATGTTTTTAAAACCTTCACGTTTTTTTGTGTCCGTTCCAGATAAACCTTCATCTGTATAAACCTGTACAAATTCCCAATCTTCTCTGCTTTTAATATAACTTGTGTAATAGTCAAGTTGAGCCTCATGTAACTGGTAAAATAAAATGGAGAGATTTCGGCAAATAAAAATGGAGAAAAAATACTCATAAAGTCTTTGAATCTTGTTAGAATACTTACAGTAGTTTACTGACAGGAGGACTGACTTTGAAAGGAATATTTATGTTTGCTGAAATTAAAAGACTTAGAAATCTCAAATTGAAAAAAACTCAAGTTTCAAA
>NZ_JAGGLI010000056.1 GCF_017874355.1 Acetoanaerobium pronyense | reverse complement strand
AGAAAATAGAAAATCCCTATTTTAGGGAAAATTATATTCCAAAAAATAGGGAAAATTATTTGCCGAAATTTATACAAAAATGCTTGCCGGTAACAGGCATTCCTGTGTCTCCGTTTAACCCCGTTCCTAGTTCATGTATATCATTAAATTCCTTTGCAAAACCCCTAGCAAATTCATTTATAGATCTAATATAATATGGTATGCCTTTATTTTCGCCTTCAAAGTTATCTCTTTGAGAAAGCTGTCCTCCAAGTATACCTTTTAAGATACTTTGGTTAATAGGAGCCCCAGATTCCCACTGAATATTCGTGACTCTTATAGTAGAAAGATTATCTCTTGGCGGGTCAGCAAGTTGTCCATCTTTAGTAAGGGGATGTACTTCATCTTTTATCATATCTATCTTATTGGTTTTATCATGAGCTACAAGTGGTGTGCCTTGAACAAGTATATTTACTTTTGCAAACTTAGAGCCAGGCTCTACTACATTTACCACCTGTATATCAATAAGTTTTGAAAGGTCATCTATAAGTACATTTCTTGCATCTCTAAGGTCGTTAGCTTTACTTCCATCTACCTCTACTTCATAAATCTGTTTATTGAGTCTTGCAATCTGATCTGCTATAGAGTTAATATCTGTAACAGTGGATTCTACCTCTGCATTTATATCTCTAACCATCTTTTCAAATTGGCTATTTATATGACTAAGACTTTCTGCAAGTGCAACTCCACTTTGAAGTACTACAGCTCTAGCTGTAGGGCTTGCTGGGTCTTGGGATAAATCATGAAGACCTTGATAAAAATTATCAAGTACTTTTCTGATTCCATTATCTGTTGGCTCGTTAAATATAGACTCTATTTGCGTCAGAGCCATATATTTCTCTTCCCACTCACCAAGTACCGTCATTTCGTCTCTATATTTGATATCCATAAACTCGTCTCTGATTTGGGTGATATGCTTCATATCTACCCCTATACCAAGCTGACCTTTTCCTCCTGCTATGTTTAGAGGGTTTGCTGCCGATTGGTTGAGTCTTTGTCTTGAATATCCTCTTGTATTTGCGTTTGCTATATTGTGCCCTGTGATATCAAGTGATCTTTGTGATGCAAATAGTCCTGATTGTGCTATACTAAGTCCTGCGAATGTGGATCTCATCTTTTCACCTCTTATGCGTTTTAATTACTCTATATGTATCGGAAACCTTGAGAATTTCTTAATAGGTATTTTGGACAACAAAAAACCAGGAGACTATTAACCGTCCTGGTATGATTATTCTACTTAGGAATCCATTCCTAGAATATATTTAAAGATTGTATATTTAAAATTTGTCTTCAAAGAATTTTTTTCCAGGAGCTTGCTTTTCTCCTGCGTAGTTCCCCTTTATCTTGCCGTAGGTTTGAGGCTCTGAGGCTCCCATCAGTACATTTTTGCTAAATTCTATCTGCTCAAGAGCTATCTCCATAATCTTATTGTTGAGGTCATTTTGAAGCTGTAGCTCTGTTAGTATCTCTTTTAACTCCTGTGAAACCTTTTTTGTATTTTCTGCAGTCACTGGAGATGTTTTAGAAATTAATGAGGACAGGTCTGTGATGCTCTGGTCGTTTACTTTAAGAGCATTTACAAGGTTTCCTCTTTCTTTTTCAAGCTCTATGGTTTTTCTCACTAGCTTTTCTTCTTCACTTGCAAGGAGCATTAGCTTTGATGTGTTGTTTTCCCTAAGTATATTTGATTTTTCTTTAGAAAGGTCAAGGAGAGCTTTGTTTGCATCTAGCTGTCCTCTTAGGGTCTCAAGAATCTTGCTATATATATCCATGTTTTCTCCTTATACTATATCATCAACTGTGATGCCGCTTACTATAGCCTTTGCAAGCTTCTTTGCATCTACAGTATATGTGCCGTTTGCAATTTCATTTGATATCTTGTCTATCTTTTCACGTCTTACTTCTGGTATTTCTTTTAACTTTTCCATTGCAAAGTTATAGTCTTTTCCTATGCCAGATATCTCTATATCAAACGCTTTCGCATTGGAAGGACCTACCTTCGATGCATTTTTCACTTTATCTTTATTGTATACTCCATAAGCACTTTGTACGTTATTTATATTGTTTATTTTCACGGTCTTTCCTCCTTCCAATTATTTGATATAGTATATATCGTTAGGTTTTTCAATAACTTAACAGGTTTTTTTGTTAAAGTTTCTTTACTATCTCTCTCTTCTCGTAGATCTAATTGCCGTCTTGATTGTTTCCTTATCTTTTGAGCTCAAATCTACATTTCCTTTTAAGGATTCCCTTGTGGAGATTAGCTCTTTAGCAATTTCACTTTTGCACTCGTCACAGTATCTTCCTGATTTGATACCTACTGTGCATCTTTCGCATTTTAAGAGGGCATTTGAATCCTCCACAACTTCTATTCTCTCATCCTTAAGGAGCTTTATTATAGTTCTTTCAGAAACTCCTGTCGCCTGAGCCACTTCTTTTATATCTGCTCCTGGATGGTCATAAAGGTAATCCCTTACTTTTTTAAAATCCTCTTCTATATGATCCATGGAGCATTTAGAGCAGTATTCTTCATTGTCTCTCGCTCCAAAGGCTCTTCCACATTTAACGCAGTTTTTTAGTTCCATATTTAGCTCTCTCCTCTTAATTACTAGATTTTATTTGAGATTTAATTTTTAAACATCTACTATACAGACTATCCAATGCTTTATCTTTAGATTCGGCCACTTGATAGTACAAGGGCACTTACATTTATATCTTTTTTCCACTCTTTTAATATACGGGTCATCTCATCTATTGTAGTGCCCGTAGTTAATATATCGTCTATTATTAAAATATTTTTATATTTAAAGTCCTGATTTTCATATTTTGAATCTATAAAAAATGCTTCTTTTATTTCAAGTCTCCTCTCAATAACTCCAAGGGAAGAAAGGGGTTTTGTATCTTTTTTTCTCCTAAGAGGCTCTATTACCTCAATATTTCTCTCTTTTCCTAAAAACTGGGCTAAAAGCTTAGACTGGTTATATCCTCTTTTTTTCATCCTTGAAGCTGAGGATGGTACAGGGATTAGGATATCTGGATTTAATCCTTCATAATCCATTTTGTGGGACATTATCTTGGCGAAATGCTTTGCAATATATGTGGAGCTTTGATATTTTAGCTTCCATATCATGTTTTCCATAAGACCTTCATATCTAGTACATACATATATGCTATCAAATATATGATCATCCTCTTCGCAAAGACAATCAAAATGACTATCTATCTTCCTACCGCAGCGGGTGCAGTTGTCATTTATAAACTCAATTTTATGAAAACAGGATTTGCAAAGGCTATATGGGTTTGATTTTGGTATAGGCTCTTTGCAGCTAATGCACTTTATATTAGAAGGGAACAGAATTTCCATAGTCTTCCTCCAGAATAATCCCCTGGTCTTTGAACATTTTTAGTTTTTCTCCTAGGGATGTATTTCTTTTTTCTTCATATATATTTGAAACCATTGCACTAAGATATTTTTTGTTTCCTACAATTACAAGGAGCTTTTTTGCCCTTGTGATTGCGGTATATAGTATCTTTCTGCTCATAAGCATTGGCGGCATTGCGTATATAGGAAGGACTACGCATGGAAACTCAGAACCTTGACTCTTATGAACAGTTGTAGCAAATGCATGCTCAATCTGGTCAAGCTCGGTAAAGTCATATTCCACTCTTTTTCCATCATCAAAGCTGATATAGAGTTTTTTGTCATTTGGCTCTATAAAATCTATGTACCCTATATCTCCATTGAATATTCCTTCTCCTTCTTCTCCTGTATCTTCATTTTTCCACTGCTTTTCATAGTTGTTTTTGATATGCATCACCTTATCACCAGTTCTAAGGATTCTATTTAATCCTTTGTGCTCTCTTTTTCCAGATTCTAAGGGATTTATAGCTTCTTGTATAAGGGTATTAAGGTTGTTTACTCCTGCTTCTGATTTTCTCATAGGTGAAAGAACCTGGATATCCTTTGGTGAAAGATTGTAATATTCTGGTAGTCTTTTTGATACAAGCTCTACTACTAGGTCTGCTGTCTCTCTTTGGGAATATCTTTCCATAAAGAAAAAATCATTGTCTTTTTTATTTATGATTGGCATTTCCCCATGGTTTATCCTATGGGCACTTACTATAATATTACTTTTTGCGGCCTGTCTAAACACCTCTGTAAGCCTTATTGTCTTTATGGTATCTGATTCTATTATATCTCTAAGTACGCTTCCTGCTCCAACCGATGGAAGCTGGTCTTTGTCTCCCACAAACACAAGGGTAGTTCCCGGTTTTATAGCCTTAAGGAGGGAGTCAAGAAGAAGTACATCTACCATAGATATTTCATCCACTATTACTGCATCTGCTTTGATTGGTTCATCTTCATTTTTATTAAATATTACAGCCTCTTCATCATCTGAGTAACCTACCTCAAGAAGTCTATGTATTGTTGAGGCGGATTTTCCTGTAGCTTCTGACATACGTTTTGCAGCTCTTCCAGTTGGTGCACAAAGAGCTACTTTTTTCCCAAGCTCTTCAAAGCCTTTTATTATAAAGCTTAGGGTCGTTGTCTTTCCTGTACCTGGTCCACCTGTTAGTACTAGTAGGTTTGATGAGATTGCGTGGCTTGCACCTTCGATTTGCTCTTTTGAAAGCTTGATATGTTCAGTATTTTGAAGGTTCTCTATTATATTTAATGCATCTTTATATGGAGTTTTTTCTTCCTTTTCATATGAAGCAAGCTTTATTAGATTACTTGCAGACCTTGATTCTGCAACGCTATATACTGTAAGGTAGACTCTTTTTTCATCTTCCTTTTCCTCTATTACTACATCTGAGCTAACTGCAAGGTCATATATCCCTCTTACCACTTTTTCTGACTCTATATCAAGCAGGTCTACAGCTCTAAGTCCAAGGTCTTTTATATCAAGATATGTATGTCCTTCATATGCAGACTCCTGAAGGGTGTATAGTATTCCCTGCTCTATTCTCTCTTTTGAGTCTATACCCACATTTAATTTTTTTGCTATCTCGTCTGCCTTTTTAAAGCCTATTCCCTTTACATCCTGACAAAGTGCGTATGGGTTTTCCATGACTACCTTTACTGATTTTTCTTTGTAGGCTTTAAATATCTTCATGCAGTATGCTGGAGTAATGCCATAAGGGCTAAGGTTTACGATTATATTTTTGAGCTCTCTGCCCTCCATGTGGCTCTTTACTAGCTTATCCAGTTTTTTCTTTCCTATTCCCTCTATTTCGAGATATCTATCTGGAGTTTTTTCAAGGATTTCTATGGCTGATTTTCCAAATTTGTCTACTATTCTCTTCGCCATTGCTTCCCCTATTCCTTCTAGTGCTCCCGAGCTTAGATAAGAAAAAACTCCGCTTTCTGAGTCCATAGGGAGGTGGGAAAAGGTATCTATATTAAGTTGTTTTCCGTACACTTCATGAACCTTCCAAGCACCACTGAGCTGGACATTATCCTGAACCTGAACAGAGGGCATACATCCCGTTACTGTAAGGGTCCCGTGTTCATCTGTATAGACTACAGCTATGGTATAGCCATTTTCCTGATTTTGAAAGATTATATCAAGGACCTTCCCTTTAGTAATTATAGACATAGATATACACAACTTTCTTTTTTATATTTATTATATCATAACCATAAAAAATACCGCTAGTTCCTAAGAACTAGCGGTACCATATATTATAATCCAGCGTCAGCCTTTATAGCATCTACCTTATTTAGTTCTTCCCATGGAAGAGATATATCTGTTCTTCCAAAGTGTCCGTAAGCTGCTGTTTGCTTGAATATTGGAGTTCTCAGTTTTAGGTCTCTGATTATTGCTCCAGGTCTTAAGTCAAAGTTTTTCTTAACTATTGCAGCTATTTCAGCGTCGTCTTTGATTCCAGTTCCAAATGTATCTACAAGTATAGATACTGGCTCTGCAACTCCGATTGCGTATGCAAGCTGAATTTCGCATTTTTTAGCAAGCCCTGCAGCAACTATGTTTTTAGCAACCCATCTTGCAGCATATGCAGCTGATCTATCAACCTTAGTAGAGTCTTTTCCAGAGAACGCTCCACCACCGTGTCTTGCATAACCTCCATAAGTATCTACTATTATCTTTCTTCCTGTAAGCCCAGCATCTCCTTGAGGTCCACCGATTACGAATCTTCCTGTTGGGTTGATTAGGTACTTAGTATTTTCATCAAGAAGGGTTTTGTCTACAACTGGCTTTATTACATATTCTTTCAGGTCTCTTTCGATTACTTCTCTTGATACGTCAGGGTTGTGCTGAGTTGATATTACTATTGTATCTACTCTTACAGGCCCATTTTCATCATACTCTACAGTAACCTGAGTTTTTCCATCTGGTCTTAGGTAATCAAGTACCTTTGATTTTCTTACTTCTGAAAGTTTTTTAGCAAGCTTGTGTGCAAGAGATATTGGAAGTGGCATTAGCTCTGGAGTTTCATCGCAAGCGAATCCAAACATCATACCCTGGTCTCCTGCTCCTACTGCTTCAACTTCATCATGAATATGTCCTTCTTTGTGCTCTAGTGCTTCGTCAACTCCCATAGCTATATCTGCACTTTGCTCGTCAATAGCATTGATTACTGCGCATGTATCGCAGTCAAAGCCATATTTCGCTCTAGTGTATCCGATTTCTCTAACTGTCTCTCTTACTATCTTTTGGATATCAACATAAGCCTTTGTAGTAATCTCACCAACTACCATCACTAGCCCTGTAGTAACTGTAGTCTCACACGCTACTCTTGACTCTGGGTCTTGAGCTAGTATTGCGTCCAGTATAGAGTCTGATATCTGGTCGCAAATTTTATCTGGATGTCCTTCTGTAACTGATTCTGAAGTAAATAGTCTTCTCATGAATCTTGCCTCCTCATCTAAAACAATCAAAATATACTCTTTGGACTCTGGTCCAAAAGCAAATACCGGAAAATATTCCCACATTGTGAGGATTTTTAAAATCGAGTAGGAGGTAGATAATTATTTTATCTACCGACCTCTCACACCACCGTACGTACCGTTCGGTATACGGCGGTTCATTAGAATCTAATG
>NZ_JAGGLI010000055.1 GCF_017874355.1 Acetoanaerobium pronyense | reverse complement strand
TAATTCAAAGGTTGTAAAGTTTTTTTGTCTTTTTGTAATTTAAAAATTGTATTTAATTAGGGGGTTTTTTGGAGACTTTTTCACTGGTCCCGGACGTATCTATTGTCCCACTCTCCCTAAAACAATTTTCCCAAACTACTTTTAATCGACTTATATGTCCTTCCAAGAAAAGGACTATTCTTTTTGTACTTGAAATTTCCCCATCTATAAACTACCCAAATCCCTAGTGCAAAAGTTAGTATAGATATAAAGTCAAAATTACTTGGAAAAAGCATCTTTGAGGACCCTAAAATCAAACCAGCAAAGAAAAAAAGTATTTGATTTCCATGAGCTGTAAAAAGAATTTTAAGAACCTTAGCTAAAATAATTATCCCGAATACTGCTCCAAGTACAAAAATAGATAGCTGAGCTAATTGAAATTCATTTATAAGAACAAGTATATTTTCATAAATACCTAAAATAATTAGCACTGCACTACCAGAAACCCCAGGAATCATCATTGCACTACTAGATATAAATCCAGCTATAAATATATGAAATGCCGTTAGACTACTGCCATGGATAAGAGTTGGCATCTCCATAAGAGCAAAAGATAAAATACCCCCAATTGCAAATAATGAGACTTCTTTCTTTGAGTAGCCCTTACTCCTTTTTAAAATAAAGGGAATAGACATCAGCAGACATCCTAATATGAAGGCAGATGTAGGATTTCTATGAAACTCAAACAAATAAGAAATGATGAAGCTCCCGCCCAGCACTCCAAAAGCTCCTCCAAAACCCATAGCTATATATGGCTTTATATAAAACTTTAATAAATCATCCAACATATTTTCATACATTCCAAAGGCCATCATAATAGTCCCGCCGCTAATTCCGGGTATTATAACCCCTATTCCCAATATGATCCCTTTTGCAAATAATAACATTTGATTTTTACTAACCGCCATAGCTTGTCTCATTGTTTTTTCCACAATATATCCCCTTATCCCTAAATAAATTCTAAAAAGAGCCGCGGGGACGTATCTAGCGTCCCACTCCTCTCTAGTTCTTAACTATATTTCCTATGCAATCAATTACATATTTTATGTCATCTTCCTCAATCCCATAGTGAGTTACCATTCTAAACTCATGACTTGAAATTCTTTTCGCCTTAATATTATACGCTAAAAGCCTCTCTAAAAACTCATCAATTGTAAAATTCAAATCCTTTATTGAGCCAAGTACAATATTTGTCTGGACATTATTTAAATTTATATCTATTCCACTTATTTCATTTAATCCCTTACCTAGTATCTGAGCATTTGCATGATCTATATGAAGCCTTGATCTCATAGAATTTAGAGCAATTATTCCTGGTGCTGCCATAAATCCCGCTTGCCTAAATCCTCCTCCAAGGCGTTGCTTAATCCATCTGGATTTTTCAATAAAAGGCTTAGAGCCAGCTAGTATTGCCCCAAAAGGCGCACTTAATCCTTTACTTAGTGCAAACATTACTGCATCGACATTTTCTACAATATCCCTTACATCTACATCTAACGCCGTAGCCGCATTAAAAATCCTAGCTCCATCCATATATACTGGAATGTTGTGTTTTTTACCTAAAGCACAAACCTCATTTATATTCTCAATTGGAACTACAATTCCAGCATTGAGATTGTTTGTATTTTCTATGCATATTAATGATGTTTTAGCTTTTTGTATTCCCTCTTCTTGAATAAGACCTTCCAGCTCTTCTATATTGTATAGGCCATTTACAAGCTTTGTAGTTCTTGGCTGAACCTGAGAAATCGCAGCCATAGCAGCTACCTCAAGGTTGTATATATGAGAAGTATCTCCAACAATTACCTCTTCTCCCCTATTTGTAAAGGCCATTATAGCTACCTGATTAGCCAAAGATCCTGATGTTAAAAATAGAGCATCTTCCGTTCCAAGAATCTCAGCCGACATCTTCTCAAGCTTTTTTACAGTTGGGTCTTCTCCCATGATGTCATCTCCAACCTCAGCATTATACATCGCTTCTCTCATCTCTTTTGTAGGCTGAGTGACTGTATCAGATCGTAAATCAATAACTTTTTCCACAAAATCCACCTTCCTCGTCTACCATTTTAATCATTTTTTATATTATATTCTTTCCTATCTAAAAATACATCCATAACAACGCCTTTATAACTCCTTTGATTCCTCTTTGTCCGTTTTTTCTTAATGCATACTTGAACCCTCCCCCACTTAAGAAGTAAGGGATTCTTTATTTTGTAAAGAAGTTTGGTTTTTTACCCTTATTCTTTTAGGCGTGTCCAAGTCGCCCTACCCTGTAAGCTATGCTATCAGGCTACTTTTATTCTTTGAGGTTGTTTTACATTTAAAATATCTATATCCTTAAAGCTTTTCCTCATTATATTTAATGAACCATTTACATCAGCATTAAGAATAAGTCCAGTAGCTGATTTATACTGACCTCTACTTATTCTTTTACCACTAAATACATACTTTTTCTTATCTCCTACCTTATATGTTGGGATATCATCCTTTGCAAAGAAGTCTGCTACTGATGTATAGCTCTCCTCTTGCTGCATTAGAGAAATTCCTTCTCTTATACACTGATACTCAAGTTTTCCCCTTATTTTGCCTATTGGAATATTTACAAAGTTTTGATTGTTTTTAGTCCCTAGATTAATGTTCTTTTGGATTGTAGGATTATATCCTACTAAAATGGTTCCTATATCGTTCTTAAGGCAGTAGTTAATGATTATCCTTACGCTTTTATTAATGTAGTCATTAACCCTGTTATTTCGCTTATCCCATAGTTTTCTTTGCTTTTTAGTTGTCCCTTTTATTTTTTGCTTGTCCTTAATACTTTGAAGCCTAGAATTTTCCTTATTAGCCCACTGATTTATTGATTTTAGTTTCTTACCATCAATAATAAAGGAATCAGAACTGCTTGTAGTACAAGTACATAAGTTATTTACTCCAATATCAATAGCAAGTATATTTTTTTTGTTTAAATTAATTTGAGGCTCTTCTAATTCATAAATATACTGAGCTTCAAAAAACCTTGCATTTTGTTTTGGAAGTATTCTTATTTCTTTAATTTTTTTACCATTTAAATTTGATGGAAGCCTTATTTCTACTTTGCCATAAGTTTTTCTAAACTCTGGACTCATTGGAACTTTAAAAGTTTCTGATGAAGCATTGAATTCTCCAAAAATAAGATTAAAATAACTGTCTTTTGGAAGATATTTAGGTATTTTTACAGCTTGGTATTGATATTTTCCTTTATGAGCTAGATTAAGTAGTGAAAAGAAGGATTTAAAGTTTCTATCAACAACCTTCATTATTTGCTGAGCAGAGTTGCTATTTAGCAGCTTAAAGTTTTCATTATCCTTGCAAAGATGATAGTTTTTATTGTATTTTAAATACTTTTTTTCAGTAAAAAAATATTGCCTAACTGAATAAAGAGCTACATTGTACATGTTTTTAGATAAGAAGCAAAGCTCTTTAAGTGCAAGGTATTCTTCTTTTGATAGGTGTTTAATTTGTTGCTTTTGAACTCCAAATAAACTATCTTTAGTTTTTGCTTTAGACATCTTAAAATCCTCCTTTCTTAAAAGTATTTTCTCTTTATATTGTACAATAATAATTACTCATGAAAAAATCTTTTAAACAAGTATGTATTTAAAGGAAATGTGATTCACCTCCCACTTTAGAAGTGGGAGTCCTCTCACACAAACTGAATAGAAGAAAAATATATTATAACTCCCATCCATATTAATACCAGCGTCCAAATTAATATATTTCTTTTTTTATTTTCCATATACTCATCTCCGTAGTTTACCTTAGCTCAAACTCCGTAACTATAACTGGAGAAGTTGCCTTTGTTATTTTTGCTTTTCTCTCTTTATCATTTTCAATTACAAATAACGAAAATCCATCTACCTTCCTAATCTCATCAAAGCCCTCTATCTCTATTTCCAACTCATCCAAAGAAAACATAGTAACTATATGTGACGGCTTTAAAATATATCCCTCTTGACCTATTATTTGAAGTTTTGCATTGCTTCCATTTTTTACAATAAAATTATAATCCATGCAATCTAGTGTATTTTCTGATACAGTCTTCCATCCACCATCAAAATATTCTGCCTCAAACTCTGATAATTTTCTTTCATAAAGCTTTTCGTGGTATAAGTTAAGCTTACCCTTTAGAGGAAGAATATATCTTTGAAAACCATTAAAATTAGAAAACTCTGAGCTAGTAGACGTAAATGTAGCCGATGAAACTCTCCACAAAAAATTTCTTTCAGAAAAATCCGCATCATAGGGATATATTGCAAGCTGAGTAGTCTCTCCACCAGCCCATTTTGTAACTTTAAAGTCCTCTTTTTTAAAAATAAATTCTTTCATAGCCCTTCACCCTTATCTATTTGAAATAAAAGCATCTACTGAGGTATTTCCTAAATATATTATACTCTAAAATATATAAACTACATCTATTTAAATTGGGTATAATCACAGTAAAATACAAACTCAGGGGAGATTGAAAATATGAAAAAGTTGCCCTTATTATTTTTAATTATTTTTTTAGCAACAAGTTTAAGTTTTGCCAAGGAAAACGAACCTAGATATCACAAGATGGATGTGCCTTATATTTCTCAGCTATATCCAATTAGAGCAGTGGTTGGCTGCGAAGCTACATCACTACTTATGGGAATGAAGTATAAAGGAGCTGCTCAGGATATTAATCTAAAAGATTTTTTAGATTATATGCCCAAGACAGATACTAACCCAGCAAAAGGTTTTGCAGGCTCACCATATGTTCCAAGCGAAAAAATAAGGACAACAATATATCCAAAACCACTTACAGACTATGCAAATACCTATATGCTGGATATCGCTAGAGATATATCTGGCTCTGAGCTAGATATGATTAAAGAAGAGCTTCTTAATGATAATCCAGTAGTTATATATGCTACAATGTGGTGGAATAAACCATATTACAGGCAGTTTAATATAGAAGGTGAAAATCAGTGGCTCCTTAGAAACAACCATGTCATCCTTCTTGCAGGTTATGATGAATCAACTAAAAAGTTTTATGTTGCAGATCCATATAATAAAAGTAATCCAAGAAGTGAATATTTTTACTGGATTGATGAGGCAAAACTAAAACCAATATATGACGAGAGAAAATGGGCAGTTGCAATAGGCTCATTGCCTGCCTTATACAAAGCACCTGAATCTGTAGAAGATTTTAATGAAGACTCATTTGTTGAAAAAACCTTTGGGAATCACTCCTACTTAGGAGTTACCTTTGAAGACAAAAATTATTTTGACATTCAAGAAATATTAAAGGAAGAAATTAATCATGACTTTATCTATGTAAACGAAAATAGAAATGCTCTGATTAAATCAGAAACATCTAGCCTCGTACTAAACTTTATAAATAACACTCTATATATTGGAAACACAAAAGTAGACTCCATAGCTGGAGATAGAATAACTCTAGATGAAAAGCAGTATTTCGAAGAAAATGATGTAAAGAGGCTAATCAATATTTTAGAAAAGAGCCACGGGGAAAAAGAGCCACGGGGACGTATCTAGTGTCCCACTGGCTCCCTTTTTCTATTTGGGACACTAGATACGTCCCCGCGTCAGATATTTGGGACACTAGATACGTCCCCGCGTCATAGATACGTCCCCGCGTCATTAAATTATGCACATCTCTTTATTTGCCCTGTTTAAGACTTCACACCCGTCCTCAGTCACAAGTACAAGGTCTTCTATTCTTACCCCTATTTCCCCTGGCAAGTATATTCCTGGTTCTATTGAAAATATCATGCCTGCCTCTAATACATCCTCATTTACAGCCGATACGTCCCCATGGTCATGTACTTCTATTCCAATAGAGTGACCTGTCCTGTGAGTAAAATACTCTCCGTATCCCTTTGATTCTATATAATCCCTTGCTGCCTTATCTATATCACAAAATCTAGCCCCTGGTTTCACTTCATTTATAGCTCTTTTGTTCGCCTCAAGAACTATATCAAATACCTCTTTAGATTTTTCGCTAGCCTCTTTCAAAAACACTGTTCTTGTCATATCTGAGCAATATGAATCTTTGACGCACCCAATATCAAGGATTATGCTATCCCCTATCTGCGCTACTTTATCAGTATTACTGTGATGAGGATTAGCCCCATTTGCTCCAAATGCTATTATTGGCGAAAATGAAAACCCGTCTGCCTCAATCTCTTTATATATTCCCCTAAGGACATCACTAAGCTCCTTTTCAGAATATCCTTTAGATACTTCCTCTTTTAATTTTTCCATAGCCATATCGTTGAGCTTTGAAGCCCTTCTCATAAGTTCTTTTTCTTCCTCATCTTTTATCATTCTCACCCTATCCACAATAAGTGACGAATTTACATATGAGCTAGCAGCATTTAAATTCATAAGCCCAATTAAAAATCTAGATGGCCAGATCTTATCAATTCCCAGAGACTTATCCTTTTCTATATTATCAGCTAGGATTTTAATCTCATCATCTGTGTCATCAAAATATACTATTTCCAGCCCCAAATCTTCATTTATAGGAAATAATTTATTTACAAAAAGCTTATTTTTGCCTTTAGCATTCAAATATAGAGCTAGCATCCTTTCTCCTGGATGTATCCATTTTCCAGTAAGATAAAAAATAGATGCAGAATCTGAGATAATCATCTGCTCAAGATTTTCTTTTTTCATAAGATTTATTACTTTTTCTAGTCTATTTGATTTCATGTTATCCTCCTCAATTGATATGGGACATTAGATACGCACCTTCATCGTATGTGACTATCCTGTTTTCTTTAGGTAAATCAAATGATATCAAAGTCCCCCGTATAAATGCTCATAATATAATTGTACTCTTTGTCTATCTTTGACCTAAATTTTTCTTCAGATAAAACATCATATAAGCTGGCTGCGTCTTCAACCAAACAGTCAAAAATAATTTCTGCCATTTCCTTATCTTCTTTAATAATTTTATTATATCTTGTTTCTACTTCATAGGGAAAATCCAATCCATAAGTTATATTATCAATTTTTCCATCTAAATAGTCTTTTGTCATATTGAGTAGAAATTCAATATTTATCTGTTTCATCTTCTCATTCACCATCCGTCCCACTAGAGTTTTATCTTGAACTACTTATTTTCCATAATTGAAGTATTACCATTTACCATGTAAGGGAACTCATCTATAACTACTAAAATCCTATTTTCCTTTGACTTTTCAGCTAAAAAATTTGTCGAGTCATGTTTAGACTAAATTAAACTATACAATTTATTATATAGTTGAGGGTGGGACATTAGATACGTCCCCTCGTCATAAAGTTTTTAGAGTATAATTTAAAAACTATTGATAATTAATTTTTATTAGGGTATATTTTAATAAAGGGGTGGTTTTATGAAAAATCGAGATATTTATCTTTCCCAGCTAATAAAATTCAAAAACAAATCTTTAATTAAAGTAATAACAGGTTTAAGAAGATCTGGAAAGTCCACATTACTTTCACTGTTTGAAAATCACTTAATTGAATCAGGAATTAAAAAAAATCAAATTATACGTATGAATTTTGAGTCTTTTGATTTTGATGAAATTGTTAGCTATAAAGAGCTCTACTCTTACATTAATAGTAAAATTATAGATAAAAACAAGAAATATTATATTCTTCTTGATGAAGTCCAGCAAGTATCATCTTGGGAAAAGGTGATTAATTCATTCCTTGTAGATGCTAATGTAGATATCTATCTAACTGGTTCAAATGCCTATTTACTATCTTCCGAGCTCTCTACACTGCTCTCTGGTAGATATGTTGAAATAAAAATGCAACCATTATCTTTTAAAGAACATTTAAATTTCATAGAATCAGATAAAGAAAGTACTATTCAAGAAAAATTTAACCAATATCTCGAATATGGTGGACTTCCTACAGTAGTTGAACTATTAGACAATAAAGATACTATTGGCCCTTTTCTAGAAGGAATCTACAATACTGTAATCATGAAAGATGTTATTGAAAGAAATGAAGTTAGAGATGCCGCACTTTTAGAGAGTCTTCTTAAATTTATTGCTGCAAATATTGGAAGTATAGTCTCCACTAAAAAAATTAGTGATTATCTAACAAGTAGCGGTAGAAAAACCACAAGTGATACTATTGACAATTATCTTAAAATGCTTGAAAATGCCTTCATAATTTATAAAGCAAATCGTTATGACCTAAAGGGTAAGATGTTTTTAAAAACACTTGAAAAATACTATATTGTAGATATGGGAATTAGAAATAAGCTTACAGGCCTTAGAAACACAGATTATGGTCATGTTCTTGAAAATATAGTTTATCTTGAACTTCTAAGGCGAGGGTATGATATATCAATAGGAAAAATCGGTACACTAGAAGTAGACTTTGTAGCCACAAAGCCAAGTGAAAAAATCTACTATCAAGTCTGCGCTACAATCATGGATGACAAAACAAGAGAAAGAGAACTTAGACCCCTAAAATCTATTTCTGACAATTATCCCAAGTATATTTTGACTATGGATCAAACAGTTTTTAATGACTACTCTGGTATAAAAGTGAAAAATATAATAGATTTTTTGATGCAGTAGAGCCACGGGGACGTATCTATCGTCCCAATGGCTCTCTTTTTTTGGGACAATAGATACGTCCGGGACCAGTGAAAAAGTGGTCCTTTTCCCCTCTAAAATGTTAACAAGATTTCTTTAAATTCCATTTTACACCTAATAATTTGAA
>NZ_JAGGLI010000054.1 GCF_017874355.1 Acetoanaerobium pronyense | reverse complement strand
CTTTTATTTGTATTAGACATGATAAACCTCCAAATTAATTTAATTTATTTTATCATGTCCGAGTATTTTCTGTCTAAATTAGTTTAACCTATCCATTCTTTTCTAGTACAGCAATTTGCTTCATAAGCTTTTCTCGCTCTTCATTTTCAATAATGGTTTCATCAAGCACCTTACCTTTTGTAAGACTAATACCCATTATAGTAGCAATCAGATTATCCCAGATACTATCAAGATCTAATCCGTTAAGTTTAAGTTCCCAACTATCAAAAGGCTTACTCTCTGAAATGAGTACCCTACCCGTTCGGTATGCGGCAAACTGGATTTCATCTTCATACTTTAGGGCAAATAACATCTTTTGATCGATTAATTTTGATAAAAGGGCAACGTTCTTTTTATCACAGGCCTTGGTCTTCATAGTAATTAAAAGTACATAAATTGCTTTCACTTCATCCCCTGGGGATGTATTCACTGTCTGAGGAGAAACCTCTGCAACAATTGAGATGCGATTGATTTGCTCATCAAACAGTTTCTTATCTGCAGGGTTAGGTTTAAACTTCTCGAATATTGCTTTTTTAGGAAGCTGTTTATTGATTTCTGTTGATTTAGGTAATCCAAACACTAAGCTTCTCCCCTCACATTCACAAAACAAACCAATTCAAAATCATCTAATCCATCAATGGTATTTGCCGCCAGTGATATTTGGTTTCCTGAAAGGAAGCTGTCAATGGAGTCATCCTCGTTTAAATCAATAATGGATTTCACCGCAAAGCATAATAGGTCTGAGTAGTGCTTCATATTTCTACCATCTTTGGTTTCGAGATTAAATTCTTTACACAGCTCAAAGATTGGCTCTGATTTGCCTTTGCAAAGCTTTCTAAAAACATCTAAAAGCTTTTTAGGCTGAAGATGGTCAATGTAAACCACTGAGCCGTCACGGACATACACCATATAAAATGGATGAAGCTGGTTTTTATTTTGCTGATCTATGTTGGCATTTCTATTTTTTAGTATAAATATGGTTCCTTTAGGTGCATCACTGTTGCCATCTACCACTGCATGGAGGCCATAAGGTACTTTATCTATATTATCATTTTTCTTCACATAATCTAGAAGATCCAGTCTAAACTCATTTAGACCTAAATCCATTATAGATACACCACTTTGCATATCTTCAATATCTACAACTTCATTTTGCAGGCGTTCAAGCTGTACTTTTCTATATTCTAAATCCCCTTGTTCCTCTGGGTCTATTGGGTTATCATCTCCTGTGGAGGTCATGACAGAAGCTTTCATACGGGTCTCTACTCTCCCCTTTAATTCCAAATACTTATCCAAATCAATGTTGGGCCAGAAGTTTACGAGCTGAATGGTATCATTACGGCTTCCAATACGGTCAACACGTCCAAAACGCTGGATGATACGGACTGGATTCCAGTGTATATCATAGTTTACGCAGTAATCACAGTCTTGGAGGTTTTGACCTTCTGAAATACAGTCTGTGGCTATGAGTATATCAATCTCCTCTTTGTTATCGGGCATAAGAAGGTCTTTATCCTTTGAAATTGGAGAAAATAGAGTAAGTATCATATTCATATCCATTTTTTTAAGCTTTGCAGTTGTTTTACCTGGTGTACTACCAGTAATAATCGCAGTGTTAAGCCCGAATCTCTCTTTTATAGATGGGGCTACCTGTTCATACAAATAATCTGCTGTATCAGAAAATGCTGAAAAGATTAGAACTTTTTTATTGTCTCCATTAAAAGGATTTTGAACTTTCTCAGCAATTATATTTAACAGGGTTTGGAGTTTTAGGTCATGTTGAGGAGTTATATCATGAATCATAGAGGATAGCAATTCTAAAGTTTCTGAATCTTCTTCTAATCTTTCACGCCATGAAATATAATCCATGTCTGCAAGGTCTATATCTATTTTTTTACTGCCATTTATAAAGAAGTCCGTGTTTTGATCATCTCCATCAAAATCTGTTTCTGTGATTTCTTGGGTGTTTATAATTTTTTGACTACCATTTTTGTAATGGTCTATCTCATCTATGGTTCCATTTATGAGTGCTCTAACACGGTCTAAGGTGATTCTAAAAGAAAATACTGAACTTTCAAGTCTTTTTAGCAAATTGATACACATTAAGCGGCGAATTCCACTCTCACGACCAGCACGATCTATATTTATACTTGGATCAACATATTTTGTTCTTTTACTTTCAAGTAAAAAATCTGTTGGTACATAAACTGCTAGGTTCAGCCTCATTAACTGTTCATATATCTCATCATAGTCAATGGCGTTTGGAAGATCCGTTAATTTAGGCCTTAGAGCAAGGGGCTTTAACCTTTCTGGAAATTTACCTATTGCTGCTGTATCATAATATTTTTCTATATGTTTACGGGAGCGTGCTATGGTAACGCTATCTAACATTGTAAAGAAGTCAAAATCCAAGGATTTAAGAAGGCCCTCTGTTGTACGTTCTTCAGGCTCTAGTTTGCTCCAGTTATTAAAAGCCCTTTGAGCACTACGAAAGATACTATCTATAGACTTAGTAATATCTAGCTTTTCATTAATGATTTCAGAATTGCCTTCGTATGCTAATTCAAGTTGATGCTTTAAATCAGAAAACCCGTTATTAACTGGAGTTGCAGAAAGCATAAGGACTTTAGTCTTTACCCCTTGACGAATAACCTTATTTAATAGTCTTAAATAGCGATTTTCTCGCTTAGCATCTCCACTTTTTGAGTAATTTCCACCATTACGAAAGTTATGACTTTCATCAATGACCACAAGATCATAATTGCTCCAGTTTAGTTTGGATAAATCTATGCTTCCTGAAAATCCACGTTCCCTAGATAAATCTGTATGATAGAGTACATCATACCTGAGCCTATCTGACGCAATTGGATTATTTAGGTAGTTTTCTTTATATGTGAGCCAGTTATCTCCAAGCTTTTTAGGGCAAAGTACCAGCACATTACGGTTACGAAGTTCATAGTATTTGATAACAGAAATAGCTGTAAAAGTCTTCCCTAACCCTACGCTATCTGCCAGTATACATCCATTATAATTTTCTAATTTGTTAATGATTGCAAGGGCTGCATCTTTTTGAAAGTCATATAGTTTGTTCCATATTTTAGATTCCTTAAATCCAGTAGCTTCATTGGGTAAGACATCTTCACTCAAATCTGATAAAAATTCGTTGAAAATGTTGTAAATAGCTACATAATAGATAAACTCAGGAGAATTCTCGTTATATGCTGCTGTAATTCCATCAATAACTTGTTCTGTTACATCCTCTAAAAGTTTATCATCATTCCAAATTTGATTAAACATTGTTATATATTGAGTTGCAAATGGAGTCTCTACTCTATTCACAAAATTCATCATTGTATTTCCTTTTTCACAGCCAAGATCAGAAGTTGTGAACCCGTTTAGTGGCGTGTAGGCGATGGTTTCATCAGGTTTAACAACTCCTAAAAAACTCCCCATACCTCCTCCAGTTATATTTGTTTTAAATCGGACCTTTTCCTTGATCCACTGAGCGCACTCACGGGCTACTGCTTTTTGGTTGAGTTCATTTCTTAGCTTTACTTCAAATTCAGTCCCATATAAAGATTGCTCTCTTTTAAGCTCTGGAATGTAAAATTCTCTTTTTTCCCTAGGTGCCTTTTCCTGTAAAAAAGCTGGTGAATTAAAAATAAAACGTAATTCATCAATGCTATCTAATTGTTTTTTCAGTGCTTCATAGGCATACATTGAAAAGCAAGCTGCAGCTATAGAAACTTTATCTCCCTTTGATATTGTTACAGCTAAATCATCTTTGACGGTTTTATTCACATTATCGAGAATTTGCATATCTCTCCCCCTAGTTTTCTCTAACCTAGTTATTAAATTAATAAGTCATTTACTAACCTCTAACCTTTGAAATATTTTTTAAAATATTAAGAATATACCTACTATTTATTAATTATTATACAATTTATTGTTATAAGTATGAATAATAAATTTTTATTTAAATATCGTTCTTACTTTTACAGCTTGCTCCATTTCCAGTGGAAATCTAATTTTCTTAACAATTATTCATATCCCTCTAATTCCCCTTAAACTTCATTACTTTTTTACTATAATTACATTTCAATTTATATACTTTTTTTCAGCTTCAATTTTAATGTTATTATTCTTTTTTAAAATACTTATTCAAGTAATTCAATCATTCTATTAACAATATCCATAATTTGTCCTGCTTTATATCTTTCATCGAATGAACCTTCATTCCAATAATCTTCTCTTAAGGTTAATGTAAGTAAAGCACAGCATAACTCATAATTTGCAGTTGCAGTAAGTTCTAAAGCTTTGTCTACATCCATACCTATAAAGTATTTATTATAATCTTTTTTCAAATCATCCATTTCTTGCAAAACTTTATAAAAAACTTCATCCTTGTATTCAGTATTTGGAACTTGTAGATTTAGTAATAATTGTTTTTTCTCTTTTTTATTCATATAATCACCTTTTACGTTGAAGATTTTTATCTTAATACTTTAAGATTAGTCTAATTTATTTTAAATATCAACATTTATATTCTTCCTTCTATCTATTAATTCCTTATTTTCAATCTCTGATTCTAAGCCTAATATATATCTAATATTATCTTTGAGTTTTGAAAAAGTAATATAGTCTTGTTTTAATGAATAATTTCTCATAGTTTCTTCTTTAAGAGTATTTTCTAGTTGTGATAATTCATATTTCAGAGTAGATAACTTTGGGATTTTTGTTTTTGAATATTTTGCTTTAAGCTTTTTTTGAGATAATATATGGTTATTTAAAGCATCTTGATTTTCTACTTTAAATTTATCCTTTTCATTCCCTTTAAGTTTAAAGTATTCATCGGAAATATCTTTTGTCTTTTTCCAGGCCAATATTAGATTTATATCAGATGAAATATCCTCTATTTCCTTATTTATTGCATCTATAGTCTCATTGGATTGATTTAATTTTAGAAGAGTTTCCGTATATAGATTATTAAAATCTGAAATTGAGTTTATATTATTTTCTGACATAATTTTTGTCATTTTTGATAGTTCTTCAATATTTTTCTTAGCCGCATATTTTTTGAATCCTGGGCCTTTAGATTTGTTTTTATCATTCATCTCTATAATTTTATTTAGTTCTATTTTATTTGGATTAGAAATTCTATATCTAATACTTTCTTCAGAATATTTTTCTCCTAGAGTTTTTCCTCTAGTAAATCTTTCTTGATTAGGATGCTTAAAGGAAATGTATTTCCCTTGCTTTATTACATAGTTTTGTTTTTTCATCTCATCAATAAACTCAGAAAAAGTACTGCATTTATTAATAGTTTTATCAATATCATTTTTCATAATTTCTTTCCACGAACTACCTTTCTTTGTCTCCATATATTCTTTATATGATTTCCCTTTTCTCTCTTCAATAGATTTTGGAATGACATTAAGGTTATTTTCTATACACAGTTGGTCACTTATTTTTTGAATGTTTTTATAGGTATATTTGTTTGATCTATATTTTTTATTTTCAGTGATACTTGTTGTATTAAATATTATATGGTTATGGATATGTCCTTTATCAGTATGTGTGGCTACAACATACTGATATTCATTTTTTAAAACTTCAGTAGCCAGTTCTTGACCTATTTTATTTGCAAGTTCTGGTGTTATGTTGTCTTCTGGCGAAAAGGATTGGATAAGATGCCTTGCTATTACAGAGTCTTTTCTTTTTTTTATAGCTTTTTTATTAACTATTTCAAATTCTAATTTGGCAACTTTAGGAGAAATAGAGCAACCATATGAAGAGACTAATGTTGAGTTAGATGTTTTATCTGGATTAGTAATATATTCTAGAGCTTTATCTATATTTGAATGGATAGGTTTTATTTTTACATAAGCCATAGTATACCTCTATTTTATTTATCAGTTAACTTTTTTATCATTTCGATTTGAACATTTTGAACTTCTTTAAGTAAAATCTTTACTTTTATAATGTCATCTAAAGTTACTCTATTACTAGAATTAGCTTTATATGCAATTTGGTTGATATTAGTACCTATTTTATTTATTTCAGTATTAAGTTTTAGTATTTCTCTTAAATCAACTTTTATTATAATTCCATTTAATAGCATATTATGGGCATATGAATTAATGGTTTTGTAACCAGCAGCAATGCTCTTTCTTTTTATTATTTCTTTTTCTATTTCAGTAACTCTTATAAAAATGTTCTTATCTCTATATCTATTTGCCATAGCTTTCTCCTTTGTTATTAAGTTTTTGCAAATAAAAAAGCCAAGGTTAAGCATTTGCTTAATTCTCTTGACTTAATTGGTTGTTTTATTAGCTTTATATTAACTTTCTATGAGTTATTTGTTTTCTTCTATTACTTTATCTAAATAGTTCTCTAGAGATTCTTGAACTAAGTTTGATAGGGTTTTTCCAGAGTATGCTGATGCAATAGAAAGTTTTTTTATGATTTCTGGAGTTAAGTAATATGACATTTGTTTTGTGCCTTCAGTAGCTTTTTTCTTTTTAGATGGTCTTGAGTCCTTTGCTTCCTCTATCGTCTCTGATTCTTGATTTTTAGAAACTATTTTTTTAAATGCACTATCTGGATCAAATTTTGGTTTAGCCAAATATATCACTCCCTACTTTTTAATATTTTCTTCATTTTTCCTTCTTTTTTTAAAAATTGTTATTTAAAAATTCTTTTACAAAACTATTATAGTCTTCTGTTACAGTTGCACTTTTGTAGTTATCAAATAAGTTTATTTTGTTTGCTTGGCTCTCTTCTATTATCACTGAGTTTCTAATATAGGTATTGTATACTTTGGCTCCTATATGATTAGCTAAGTGCTCAGTTAGGGTTTTAATGGATTTATTTATATTAACCCTTGGATTAAATCTAGTAATTAGGATTCCATTTATCTTAAGGTCTTTATTACAATATTTTTTTACATTATTTATAGTGTTGTTAAGCTGCTCTATTCCATTAACAGCAAATATTCCTGGAGTTGTAGGAATAAGGATTTCATCTGAAGCTGTAAATGCATTTATTGTTAGGATTCCTAAACTTGGAGGAGTATCAATTATTATATAGTCATATAAAGCGTTAATATTTTCTAATGATTCTTTTAGTCTATATTCCTTTCCTGTAAAGGACATTTCTTGCTCTGCTCCAGCTAGCATAATATTAGATGGTATTATGTCAAAGAAGTCTAATTTCTGTATAGCTTCATCTACTGTCAATTCTTGTTTTAGAAGTTCATATATTGTAGGTACTTCAATTTGATTAGCATTAACACTTTCAGATAAGTTTCCCTGGGGGTCCATGTCAATTACTAGAGCTTTGTAGCCTTTCTTTTTTAAGTTTGAAGCAATTGCAAGTGTAGAAGTAGTTTTAGCTACCCCGCCCTTTTGATTTGCTACTGATAATATCATGATTTTCCTCCTTATCATTATAACACTATAAATTTATGATGTTAAGAATGTATAACATTATTTATAAAATAGTGTTTGAAATTTTAAAAATTAAAACACTAAAACATTATAATGTTATATTTAAGTTAACATCATAATGTTTTAGTGTCAAGTTTTGTAATATTGGTTTTTAATCTACTTATTATTTATTTCTTTCAAATTCTTCTTAAGATATTCTAGTCTTTTGAGTGTACTTCTAGCTTTATTACCTGATCTAGTTTCTTCATGATTTAATGGTGCCTTAGTAATAGAATCCTGTTTTAAATCTGCTTTTTTATCACTTCTTTTTTCTTGGCTATTTACACTATTTCTTTCATCTGGAACTCTTGAATAATTTTTTATATCAGCTGTTATATCTCTAAAAAAATCATTTAAACTATTGTATCCTTCTATTTCTAATAGCTTATTATCATACTGATGAGCTAGTATAACCTCTTGTATCCTATTTATTAATATTTCTCTTTTTATAACTGCTTCATTTACAACTACCATTTTTTTAAATACATTTTCAATATATATTTTCAGTAAGCTGTTGATTTTTATATAGTCAAAATTAGTTTCAAATATTTTTCCAGAGCTTTCTAATTTTTTAATGCTTGGTAAATATACTTCTCCGATATGATGGTCATTATAATCATGGACATCTACTATATTCTCACATTCTCCTGATATAAATACCTTAGTGCTCTTTTCATCACATAAAATTATAGAATCAATTTCTGCTAAATAAATGTTACAGTTTATTAGAAAAGAAAAAGACTTACCAATATTTAAGTGAGTCTTAAATATTGATAAGTCCATTATTTTAGATAGGTTTTCATATGTTATTTTATATGTTTTGTATATCACTATACTCTCCTTAGTTTAAAAATCTTCAAACTGAGTATGCTCCATTAATAAAGATTCTAAATCTGTTTTTTCAAATATTTTCGAAAAGTTAATTACTGGCAACAGTATTTTTTCATATTCAAGCTGAGATGAAATAAGTGAAACACTGGCCCTTATATAAGGAAATAATATGGCGCTAGCATTAGTAATTATGAATTTCATTTTTTCTTCATCTGTTTCACAATTTCCTAATTCAAAATTGCCTTTTAAGACAACCTCTATCTCATATGGAAATTCTTCTGTTGCATTAATTTTAACGCCTTGAATAATATTAGTCTTAGTAAAATCTTTTTTATTATTAGGAATTATTCTAAATGTAAAACCTATATTGTTGTCATGTTCTTTTTCTGGTTTAGAAATTTTATTCATATTTAGCTTAATTACTTCATATCCTTTAAAATCAAGATAAATAGATTTATTTTCCTTCATATTCCCTCCGCTTAAATTACCAATTTATATTCTTGTGGTTGATGGTTTGGCTTTTTTCTATTTATAGGTGTAATATTTTTTACGCTTATATAATCCTCATCTCTTATAACTATTTCTTTTTTCATTCCATATAGTATCTTTGATATAAAGCTTAGTCTTGGATCTACTTCTCCTTTTTCAAACCTTGATATCATCTGTTGCTTAACTTTAATCATATCAGCAAATTCTGATTGGCTTAATTTATATGCTTTCCTAAAGTTAATTAGTTCATCAATAAGCTTATATTTTAAGTCTAACAGCTCAATTTCTTCTTTAATTTCTTGGTCTTCACTTATAATATCATTAATTAATTTATTTAAATCATTCATTTTTATCCCCCTCAATTTCATCAAGGTAATTGTCTAAAGCTTTATCAAGAACTTTAAAATAATCGTCCTTAAATGCTTGAACTTTTTTTCTCTGCCCATCAAGAAAAACTACTCTTTTATTTTTTTCATCTATACAAACATAAAAGATTCTATAAGATTCTGGACTTTTTATTTTTATTTCACTAATTTTGTATTTAGCCTGTTTTCTTTTGATTGGAGCAAGGTTAAGCTTTTCATGCTCTCCTTTTTGAAAAAACTCGATTTTTTTTACTATTTCAGCAAATAATCTTTTATCTTCTTTTGATATTTGCCTAAGGGCTTTTTCCATTTTGGAAGTATATTCTATGCTGAATCTATTGTCCAAAATCTCTTCACCTCTCTTTAATGCAATTTTACAACTAATGTGTTGTAAAATCAAGTTTTATTTGTAATATTATAATTTTAAATTGTTTATTTTTTACAAGATACTATTTTTGTTTGTCAGTATATAGCTTAGAGTATATAGTTTTTTAGATTTATTTACAAAACTATTTCTTCATATCTCTTCTCTTTTTCTCCATTTTTATCATTTTTTTCTTTAGTCTTATTATTCTCATTAATCTTTTTATACCTTATATCTAAATCTGCAACTTTTTGTATACTATTATCATTATCGTTGATATCAATTCTATCAGGCACTCCGTCATTATCTAAGTCTTTTTCCTTTGTGATTTCTTCATTTTCAAGGTCTTGACTAGGAGCATTGTTTTCCATATCTAAGATTGCATTAAG
>NZ_JAGGLI010000053.1 GCF_017874355.1 Acetoanaerobium pronyense | reverse complement strand
ATACCAAAACCAGATGGTTTCATGCTTTTTTATTGTCAATTATTATTGAATTTTCAAGATTCATATATAGAATTTCATGTGCGAAGTTTTAGTAAATAACTAAAAACCTATTAGCTTTATTGCTATTTTAGGTTTTTTTTATATAAATTTTTAGTAAGTTACTACGATAAATGATATAATTTTCCTAGTACTTAAAGACATTAATATCAATGAATTTTAATTTACTAATATAAGGAGAGGGGCTAATAATGTTTCAAAACGAGCAATTTATAAATGATTTTGTAGACGAGGCTTCATCTCATGCAGAAAAATTTGAAATAGATTTATTAACTTTGGAATCAGACAGAAATAACAAAGATTTAATCGATTCACTGTTTAGAGCTATGCACAGCATTAAAGGCACTGCTGGATTTTTGGGATTAAACAAAATAGTAAGGTTCTCCCATAGTATGGAAAGTGTTTTAGGAAAAGTTAAGACAAATGAAATAACAGTAAATGATAAAATTATTGAAACTTTTTTGAAAAGCCTAGATTATTTAAAAGTTATGATAAAAAAGGGATTTAAAAGTGAAGAACTTGAAATTAAAGATTATACTGATGAGCTTGATAAACTTGCTGACTTGAACGATAAAAAAACTAAGGAATCTAAAGATGAAAGTTCTAATATTAAAGAAATTACATTTATTGAAAATAAGTTTGATTACTTGGAAAGCTCTCTTAAATTTGGAAAGAGATTATATAGTATTATCTTTATTGAAACACAAGAGGATTATAAAAATAATGTATTTAAAGAAATGGATGAGCTTGGAGATTTAATTATATTTAAAAATGAAAACAATGATAGTTTTTATTTTTGTACAATACTTGAAAAAGATATGATTAACCTTGTAATAGAAGATGATAAATGTTTTATTGAAGAAATAAATATAAAAGAAGAACTGGAAAAATTAAGTTTAACTCATGAAAATCAAGATAAAGTAAATCAAGATGAAGTAAATCAAGAATTAGAGTTTGATTTTAAACCAAGTGACTTTAAAGATTTATCATCTGAAACCATACGAGTTAGTGTCTCATTACTTAATAAACTTCTTGATATCTCAAGCGAAATGGTTTTAAGGAGAAATCAGCTTCTAAATCAGCTATCAAAACATAATATAGCTATACCTGAGCTAAATTCACTGATGCAAAATATTGATTTTTTAACTACGGAAATACAGGAAAAAGTCATGCAAACTAGGCTTCAGCCTCTAAATAATATATTTAATAAGCTCCCTAGATTAGTTAGAGATCTTTGTAAAAATTTAAATAAAGATGTAAATATCATGATAAAAGGTGGAGAAGTTGAATTAGATAAGTCTATAATAGAGGCTCTTATGGACCCATTTATACATTTGATTAGAAATTCAATTGACCATGGGATAGAAATATCAGATGAAAGAGTTAAAAAAGGCAAAAAGTCTAAAGGTGAGATAATTATTAAGGCCTATCATGAAAGCAGCTTTGTAAATATAGATATTATAGATGACGGAAGAGGATTATCAATCCCTAAAATAAAAAATAGGGCATTATCTATGGGATATTCCTTAGATTATTTAGAAAGTATTTCAAAGCAAGAATTAATAAATTTCATTTTTGAACCTGGTTTTTCCACTGCAGAGGAAGTTACAGATATATCTGGCAGAGGAGTAGGTATGAATGTACTGAAAAGTAATATAGAAAAATTAGGTGGGACCATAGAAGTTAGCAGTGATGAAGATTTAGGTACT
The DNA here is from genome assembly GCF_017874355.1 of Acetoanaerobium pronyense. Classification (GTDB taxonomy): domain Bacteria; phylum Bacillota; class Clostridia; order Peptostreptococcales; family Filifactoraceae; genus Acetoanaerobium; species Acetoanaerobium pronyense. The sequence goes on along the minus strand of NZ_JAGGLI010000053.1, from coordinate 9,088 downwards.
AGGGTTAGACTTATACTTCCACTTACTATGGCGATAATCCCTTCTTTAATACTTGGAGTATCTGATTTTAGATTTGTAATTGCTAAATCCAACCTACAAGAGATAATGAAGATAGATGAAAAAGAAATTAGAGATTTAAATGGAGCAAAAGCAATAAACTTAAGGGATGACTTAATCCCTATAGTGTACCTTAGTGATATTTTAAAGATAGAAAATAAAAACAAAAAAAACAAAGTGAATATAATAGTCGTAAAACTAAAAGAGAAGAGATTTGGAATTGTAGTGGATAGCATATTTGATGAAGAGGAGATACTTGTAAAGAAGCTCCCAAAATATTTTAAGAGTATTTTATGTTATTCTGGAATGACCGTTCTTGGAGATGGAAGAACTGCAATGATTTTAGATCCTGATGGAATTGTTTCAATGGGAAATCTAATATTCGAAGATAATAAGAAAAATGAAAGTGAAGATGAAGTTAGTGAAGTTGAAAACTCAAAAAATCTATTGATTTTCAATGGGGTTGGAGAGGAAACTTACGCAATAGACCTAAAATATGTCTCTAGGGTAAAGCAAATAGATAGAAATTCTATTGAAAAAATTGGCAATGGTATTTATATTCAGTATGAAGATAAGCCTGTAAAGTCAATCTATATAGAAGATTACTTAAAATATAGTAAAAAAGAATATAAAGATGATAAACTATACATCATATTATTAAAGGGATTTGAAAATGAATTAGGTATTATTATTAGAAAAATATATGATACTTTTGAGATGAATTTAGATTTTGATGAAAGTTTAAAATCTGAGTTTATATTAGGAAGTTTTATCTACAATAAAAAAATTACTATTTTACCAGATATTGATAGTATTGTAGAAAATACAGATTTTACAACAAATACTTAAATATAAACAGGAGATTTTAAATATGAAAAAAGAAATATTAACCTTTTATATTGGAGGATATTTGATAGGAATTGATATCCTAAAGACAAAAGAAATGGTTAGAAATGCTTCATATGATAAGGTGGCAAGCTCTCCTCCTTATATCTTGGGTCTTTTAAATCTTAGGGGACAAATAATAACATTATTTGATCTTAAAAAAATAATGCTAGTTGAGGAAAAAAAAGCAGATGAAAAAAGGCGATGCGATTGTATAGTCCTTAAAAGGACAAATGAGATAGATGAATTAATAGGATTTGAAATAGATGAGCCAGGAGAGGTGATTGAAGTTGAGGAAAGCAAAATTTCTCCTTCACCTGCCAATATTGATATTAAGATAAGAAGCTTTGTAGAAGGAATTATAAAAAATAAAGACAAGACAATTATATTAATTTCAGTTAAAGATATTTTTATGAATGATGATTTAAAATTAGGGGGAATGTAGCTTGAAGATTAGCAATAGTTTAGTATCTAAAATCACGATAGGTGTTATTATACTTGTTATCTTAGGAATGACAATATTATCCACAGTTTTTTTAAGAGAGGCTAGAGGTAGTAAAGTAGATGCTTTTGAAAATCCATTAATAGGAGATTCTCAAAAATTAGGAAGAATACTTGACTTATATCTATCAGAGAGAATATATGATATGAAATTTATATCAACAAATGAATTATTCTTATCTGAAATTTACTCTGAAAACGAAATATCAAGTTTTTTATCGGATATTGTAAACGACTCAAATGGAAGATACTTAAGCTCTAGATTTGTTGATTTAAATGGTGATTTAATTGCAGCAAGCAATTTTCAAGAAAAGGTAAATTTTTCAAGTGAAAAATGGTTTCAAGGAATAGGGTCAAATAATGAAGTTTCATATGAACTAATAGAAAAAGGGAATGGTGAACTTATTATAACTATTTCAAGTATAGTGAGGGATAGGGGAAATAGAAATATTGGGATACTATCATTTGATATGGATTTTGGATTGATTGATGAAATTATGAATAGAAATATTGGTGATATGAGTAATCTAGGGTGGGAACGAAGCTACAATATAATACTTGATAGCAATGGAAATGTAGTTTGGCATCCTCAAAGAGATTATATAAGAAATTTAAATTTGCTTGAAGGTCAAGGGGATTTATCTGAAGCAGCTAATGAAATGATCCAAGGAAAAACAGGAACAAAATCATACAATTTCGAAGGGGAAGACAGGATGATAGCTTATTCCCCTATGAAGGGATACAATGATTTTGAGGGCTTTGGTTGGTCATTTGGAATAGTTACGTCCCAATCTTTTATAGAAAATCTAATCAATTCTCTTAGAAATACTATTATTTATTCATCCCTAGGTTTAATTATTATACTGTCTTTGTTTATTATATTCTTTTTAAGTTTATCTTTAAGGCCTTTAAAGCGTATTTCTCAAATTTTAAAGGAAATATCAGAGGGAAAAGGAGATTTGACAAAACGAATAAATATATCTGCCAATGATGAGATTGGGGAAATGGCAAAGTACTTTAATGAGTTTATAGAGAAAATACAGGAAATAGTAAAAAATCTGATTAATAATACAGAAAATCTAAATAGTGATGTTGTAAATCTTACAAAAATATCTGAAAACATGACATCAAGCAGTAATACTATGACAGATAGAACCTGCAGCGTTAGTGCTTCCGTTGAAGAGATTGCAGCTATAATTGAAGAGACTGCAACTGCTACAAGTGAGGCTAGCTCTAGCATAAACTCGGTTGCATCTTCTAGTGAAGAAATGACATCAAGTATCAAGACTCTAGCTGTTGCATCAGAGGAAATATCATCTGAAGTAAATAACATAACATCGCTTATAGAAAATATAAATGGTAGGATAGGGAAAGTATTGATTTCCTCAAAGGATGCAGATAAGTCTGTAAATTCAGTTGCAACTGCAATAAAAGAGATCAATTTATCCCTTGGAGAGATAAGCAGCAACTGTGAAAGATCTATAATAATTACAAATGACGCTGAGAAAAAAGCTAATTTCACCACTAGCAATTTTGAAAAACTTAATAAATCTTCAAAGCAAATAGGAAAGATAGTAAATTTAATAAGTGATATAGCGGATCAAATAAATATGTTGGCTTTAAATGCAGCAATTGAAGCTGCTGGAGCAGGGGAAGTAGGAAAAGGGTTTGCTGTAGTTGCAAATGAAGTAAAAACTTTGGCAAGGCATACAGCAGATGCTACCGATGAGATAAGTCAGCAAATTGAAGAAATGCAATTTAATATGGGTGATGCTAGTGATTCCTTTGAAAAAATCAACTCTGTAATAATAGAAATTAAGGATATAACAAACTCTATTGCTGCCGCTGTAACTGAACAATCATCAATTACTGGAGAAATTGCAGGTGCGGTACTTGAATCATCTCAAAAGGTTAATGATATAACATTTGAAATAGAAGAGGTGGATTTACAAGCAAAGGGAATATTAAGAAGTAGTATAGAGACTAATAAAGGAGTTAATGAGATTGCAAGATCTGCATCTGAACTATCAGTTGCAGCTAATGAAGTTTCCAAAAATATTGCAACAGTTTCCCAAGGAGTAAGAGGAATTTCAAAATCATCTGAGAAAATATCAAAAGGGGTTAATGAGATATCTGAAAATATAATTGAACTTAACGGTGTTGCTGAAGAAACCTATAAAACATCTGAGAAAACCCTTAAAACATCAAATTCACTTTCTGATGTATCTGATAGAATTCAAACTTCAGTAGGGCAGTTTAAAGTGGAATAATAATTATGGATGGAGAAAATTATGAAGTTAGATATTTTGATTGTAGATGATTCAATTGTCTATAGAAAAGCACTTTTCGAGGCTGTTGAAAAAACTGGTATATCAGGTGATATAAAAGCTATTTCAAGGGGAGCTCTTGCTTTAGAATGGTTAAAAAACAAGAAGGCAGATGTGATTTTATTGGATCTTTATATGCCAGAAATGACTGGACTAGAGGTTTTGGATGCTTTGAAGAGAGATTATCCTGAAATTGATGTAATAATGATAAGCTCAAAAGATGGTGAAGAAAAGGAAAATGTAATGAAGGCTCTTTCTATGGGAGCCTTCGACTTTATATTTAAGCCAACATCAGGGGACTATCAAAGTAATATAATAAAGATTAAAGATACTTTAAGAATCTTATTTTATTCAATCATACAAAAACGTAGTTTGAATTTAAAGTCTGAATATATTCATGAAGCTAATAAAGAAAAAAAATCATTCCTTGAAAATGAAGGAGTAGTTAAATCAAAAAATTATTTTCAAAATCCATTTTTAATTTTAATAGCCTGTTCTACAGGTGGACCATCAGCATTAGAAAAGATTTTATCTAACAAGTTGTTTGATGTATCATCTCCAATTCTTATTGTGCAACATATGCCAGAAGATTTCACAGAAAGCTTAGCAAAATCTTTGAATTCAAAATCACATATGAATGTAAAGGAAGCTGAGGATATGGAAGTATGTGAAAAAGGGAAAGTATATATCGCCAAAGGTGGATATCATATGGAGGTTGAAAACAACTCTGGAAATCCGTATATAGTATTAAATAAAGATTCTGCAGTAAATGGACTAAGGCCATCAGCAGATAAATTATTCACTTCAGTTGCTAATAATTTTTCTGGAAAGAAAATATTAGTCATAGTATTGACTGGGATGGGAAATGATGGGCTATTAGGAGTAAGAGAACTAAAGGAAAAGTGTGATTGTTACTGCATTACACAAAGTGAAGAAAGCTGCTTAGTATATGGAATGCCAAAGAGTATTGAAAATGAAAAATTAAGTGATGAATCTTTGGAACTGGAATCTATTACCAAAAGAATATTCGAAATAAATAACAAGGGGCTAATATGTTAACATCAAAAGAATTTAGTTTATTTCAAAGTTATATTAAAAAAAGCTGTGGAATTATAATTAACGAAGATAAATCCTATCTTATTGAAAGTAGGCTTATAAGACTTTTAGTTGACTATGGTTTTGAAACATTTGAAGAACTTTACTCTATGATTGAAGCTAATAAAGATCCTTTATTAGCTGAAAAGGTGATAGAGGAAATGACGACAAATGAAACTTTATGGTTTAGGGACAAGACTCCCTGGAAAATAATGGACGAACTTTTATTACCAAGATTAGTGGATCAAGTTAGAAAAAAAGAAATATCTAAAGTGAGGCTTTGGAGTGCTGCATCTTCAACAGGTCAAGAAGCTTATTCAACTGTGATGGCAATAAATGAGCATTTAGAAAAAAACAATATTACTGATGTTAAATTGTCAGACTTTGAAATAATAGCTACAGATATATCAAGACAGGTTATAGAAATAGCTAAAAAAGGAAGATATGACCCTATTTCTATGAGAAGAGGGATTGACGAATATTACAAAAATAAATACTTTGAAAAAGATGGAAACACTTGGAAAATTAAAGAAAATATAAAAAATGTTGTTAAATTCCAAAAGCTCAACCTTCAAAATACATTTGTTTCTATGGGGAAGTTTGATATTATTTTATGCAGGTATGTCATGATATACTTTTCACAAGAATTTAAAAATGATTTATTGGAAAAGTTATACAAGTCTCTAAATGGGGATGGAGCTATGTTTATTGGAAGTTCGGAGCTTTTATATAACAACAAGCATTTTTTTGATGAAAATGAGTACAAACAAGGGATTTACTATACAAAGAAAATATTAGAGGTGTAATTATGAAGATACTATCAATAGATGATTCTGCGGTTGTAAGAAAAATAATAAAAGGGGCAGTTGATGTTATAGAGTTTGATTTGGTTGAAGCATCTGATGGATACGAGGGGCTTGAGATACTTAAAAAATATTCTGATGAGATAAAACTTGTATTACTGGACTGGAATATGCCAGGATTAAGCGGGATTGAAGTACTTAAGGAAATAAAAGAAGACGAAAACTTAAAATCAATACCAGTGATGATGGTAACAACAGAAAGTGAAAAGGAAAATATAGTTAAAGCTATAAAATTAGGAGCCAGTCACTATGTTATTAAACCATTTGCAATGGAAGAGCTAACAAGAAAAATACTTGAAACCCTTGGTATGGGAGGTTTATAAATTATGGATAATACTTCTTTTATCAATGTGATTAGGGTTGCATATATTGATGTTATGAGTATGATACTTGGAATTGATGTTTCAAACAGCCTAGAGGTAATAGATTCAGATATAGAAACTCAAATATCGGGAGTTATGCTACTGCTTGGTAAAAAGAAAAAGATGGCCACAATTTCTATTTCAGAAGAAAATGCTAAAGAGGCAGTCTCATATATGGTAGGATTAGACCCTTCAGACTTATCAAAAGAAGAAGTATATGATGGAGTAGCAGAACTAGTTAATATGATTTTAGGGAGAGCAAAGCTGTTTTTAAAAGATACTGAAGATTACTTTGATATAACTCCTCCCTTTACTGTTGTTGGGGATGCTCATAAATTTATAATAAAAGAAAAGTTGATTGAATTTAGCAATGTTTTTTCTTTAGAAGGAATGGATGCGCGTATAACTGTGTTTACAATTGATTAAATTTGTATACATTAATTTGTAAGGATGAAGGTGATTTTTTGTATAAAATTCTTTTGGTAGACGATAGTGACCTATCTAGAAAAATTGTAAAAACCGCATTGGAGCAAAATGAATACCAGGTTATTTGTGCTAAAAATGGTCCTGAGGCCGTAGAGTGTGTGAAGAGTGTTAATGATATTGATTTAATACTTATGGATATTGAGCTTGAATCAGGAAAAGATGGTATAGATACTGCAAAAGAGATATTAAGGATAAAAAATCTTCCAATAACTTTTTTAACAGCTAATTCATCTAAAGAGATTCTTGAAAAAATAGAAGGACTTGGGAATTATGGATATATTTCTAAAGGGATAGAAAAGTATGCTTTTCTTTCTTCTGTTCAAAGTGCCATAAATCTTTTCAACTCGGTATCTGAAGCGAAATTTTATCAATCTATTTATGAAAATGCCAGTGAAGAAATATATATATTTGATTTTGAAAAGAATGAGATACTATCCGTTAATAACTCTGCATGTGAAAACCTAAATTATTCTAAATTTGACCTTAGTGGGGCTTCAATATTTAAAGTCATGCCAGAGCTTGAGCATGAAATAAAAAACATGTTTAATAATTTAAAAGAAGGAAAAAATGAAATTAAATTCAATCAAAAAAATAAAAGGAAAGATTCTACCGTTTATTTCACGGAAAATAAAATCAGTTTAACTTTTTATAAAAGTAGATCTATAGGAGTCATAGTATCCACTGATGTAACAGAGAAAAAAAGGCTTGAAAAGGAAAAGGAAGAGAATCAAAAAAGATTGAATGCTATGATTGAGGGAGTTCCAAGTCCAGCTTTATTAGTATCAAAAGACAATATAATAATGAATCAAAATAAAGCGGCTGAAATCAATTTTGAGTTTGGAATAGGAATGACTTTTGATAGCAGTATTTTAGATGAACAAACTTTTTCAAAAAAAGATTTAAGTGAAGAAAAAATTAATACTGAACAAAAAAATCACGAAAAAGAAGCACATAATAATAGCAAAGAAATTTTCTATAAAAGTAGATATTGGAATTTACATATTATAAAACTTGGAGAAGATAATTTATATTATTTTGTTGATGTAACAGAATATAAAGAAATGGAAAACAAACTCTTTGAAATGGCAATAAAAGATGAGCTTACTGGAACATTTAATAGAAGATATTTCACGAACAAGTTAAAAGAAGAGACTGAAAGAAGCAAAAGAACAGGACGTGCCTTTTCAATTATAATGTTAGATCTAGATGATTTTAAACTCATTAACGACAAATACGGACATTGCATAGGTGATGTGGTTCTAAAATCAGTAGTAAATTCAATAAACGATAGATTAAGAAAAATAGATTTATTGGCTAGATGGGGTGGGGAAGAATTTATGATTATTCTTCCGGAAACAAATATTGATAATGCAAGATTTGTTGCAAACTCTATACTTGAGAAGATATCACATATAAAAATTGGAGATATACCAAAAATCACAGCTTCTATAGGAATATCTGAATATAATCTTTCAGAAGATTATAAGGCTCTTATAAAAAGAGCTGATGACAGAATGTATGAAGCTAAGAGAAGTGGGAAAAACTGTGCGAAAAGCTAATGATTATTTATGTGAACTGTTAGGGCAATATTTTGAGTATAATTTTTAGGGAATGGGAGAAGAAAATTCCATGATAAATATTTTAATAGTAGATGATTCAGGGGTTATAAGAAGTTCCATAAAAAATTTACTAGAAGGTGAAGGGTACTCTGTATATGAAGCCACTTCTCTCAGTGACTTAAAGTACAATACTTTCTCTAATAAAATTAAATTAAATGAGCTAAACCTAATTTTACTTGATTTTTATTTGCAAAATGAAACAGGTTTGGAGGTAATAGAGTTCCTAAATTCTAAAGAGCTTTCAATTCCAATAGTGATGATGACTGGAGAAGGAAAAAGAGATATAGTTATAAAATCAATTAAATTAGGCGCAAAAGATTATTTACTAAAACCTTTTGATAATGAAACCCTAATAAAAAAAGTAGATTTTGTTTTAAATATTAAAAATCTTAAGATGGATCAAAAGAGTTATGAGAAGGAAATGAAGGTATTTGAAAAAAACCTATCACTTGAAGTTGAAAGGGCTATAAGGTCAAAACTAGGGTTGTGCATTGCAAGAATAATCCTACCTAGCAACGAGATTATAGGAAGGGATATAATAAAAAAACAGGTAAGGGATATTGATCAGGTCTATATTGTCAATAAAATGAAAGCTGTATGTATTTTTCCATTTACAGATGAAAAGGGATTCGAAATAGTAAAGGGGAAAATTGAAAAATCTCTTGATTTATATTTAAATAATAATAGTTTTAGTAGTAAAACCTATTTTTTTAAAGGAAATGAAAAAGATATTGTGGATATAGAGAAAAAAGACATATTTTGTAAAGAAATAATAAAATTTTTAGATTTAGGATAATAAGCCTGAATTATTCATACACTTCTTTTAAAATCTTTAAAAGCATTTAAGCGTAAGCTTTACAAAGGCGTAGCCTTTTACACCTATTAGGTGAAAA
>NZ_JAGGLI010000052.1 GCF_017874355.1 Acetoanaerobium pronyense | reverse complement strand
ATTTTCACCTAATAGGTGTAAAAGGCTACGCCTTTGTAAAGCTTACGCTTAAATGGTTTTAAAGATTTTAAAAGAAATGTATGAATAATTCAGGTGAATTTTAATTAAAAATCTCGAAAAGGGAGAGATTTGATGAAAAAAAAGAGAATTTATTGGGGTTTTTATTCACTTGACTATAAGTCTACTGAAGAATATTTAGAGCAAATGGCTTTAAAAGGGTGGATGCTAGAAAAAATTGGGAAGACTATAGCAACATTTAAAAAAATTGAGCCTCAAAGTTTGAGATATCATGTTGATATTTTTGAAGGAGGAGGTCCATTTAAGTCAGAAAACAGTATAGAAGCAAAAGAATATAGAAAAAAATTTGAAAATAAAGGATGGAATTATATTACTTCTCAAGATTATCTTCAATTTTTTTACTCTATTGATGGAAGTAAAGAAGCAATTAAAACAGAAGATAAATTAGAAAAACAAAAAATAGAATCAAAACTATGGAATATGGAGATAATAAATTTAATTTTTGTAGGAGCAATATCCATTTATGTACTTTCAAAACTATTTCCTATTTCACTAACCACCTTAGTAACTTCGCTCGGACTGGCAGTCACTTTTTTATTTCTTTTAGTCTTTTTATCCTTTTTTATTTCTTTTATCTATGGGATAACTAGAATATATCAGAATAAAAAAGATGTTAATGAAGGACGTTGCATTGAAATACCAACACTTGAAAATGCAAAAAAGAGAAGATTTTGGTTTAATATAGTGCCATGGTCTGTTGCTATAATTTTTTTCATTAGTGCTATTTTAGATAGCTACTTTATGCTTGATACAGTATTACTCGCATTTTTGCCTGTTTTTTCGGGGAAGACTATTGGATTTGTTCTAAGATACTTCATTAAAAAATCAAAAAATGATAATAGTATTATATATATAAGTATAGCTATTTTATTAATAGGAATCACAGTAGTTGCAATTCACAATTTTACTCCGGAACAGCAAATAGCTTCTATTGATGTAGATTATAAAGCAGATAGATATCCTTTTGTTACATTAAACGAATTTACTGATGAAAAAGATGAAGCTACAACAAAAGAATTTAACCATAGTATGAGCTTTATAGTTCCAAAACATTATAAATATAAAGAAATAAGTGAATCAGATGCAATAAACATTAGATATTATGAGGCTTTAAACCCTTATTTTGCAGAAGTTGTTTTTAAAACTTCTGTAGAGGATATAAAAAGGGGGATAAGATGGAGAGGAACATATTTGTTTAGCAGAGATGTAAGAGAAGATAATGAGAAAAAAGAGTTTTGGAATGCTGATAATTTGGCATATGAGGAACAATTTAATGAATTGATTCTTCGTAAAGAGGATAAAGTGGTTCATATTTCGGGGAGTATAGACTTTGACGACAAAGAAGCAAAAGAAATAATCAATAATATTTTTTTTATGTGAATTAAAATATAATTGTTAAATAGTCTGATAGGAATAGCCTATAGACTTATGCACATTGCATAGTCTACAGGCTATATTTTATTAGAAAATAATATAAATATAAAAGATATTATTTAGAAAATATGGAAATAAATATATATAAAGAATTATTTAAAAATGTAAAGAACTTTAAATTAGCGATGAGGAGTAGGCTTATGAAAGAATTAATATCATTTGAACCAATTGTAGATAAAAATTCTAAAATACTTATTTTAGGATCAATGCCTGGTAAGATGTCTTTAAATAAAGTTGAATACTATGGAAATCCAAGAAATCATTTTTGGAAAATAATTTTTGATTTGTTTGATGCGGACTTTGAGCATCATTATGATAAAAAAATTGAATTTATAAAAAATAAAGGTATTGCTCTTTGGGATGTAATAGAAAAATGTGAAAGAGAAGGAAGTCTTGACGTGAATATAAAGAACGAAAAATCAAATGATATAACATCCCTTTTGGAGAAGAATCCAAATATAAAAGCTATTGCTTTTAACGGTGGAAAAGCTTTTGATAGTTTTAGGAAGTCAATCGGTTTCAATAAATTTCCTAATCTAGATTATATAAAATTACCATCTACAAGTCCAATTCCGGGAAAGAATATAAGAACATATGAGGAAAAGCTTAAAGTATGGGAAGTTATAAAGAAATATCTAAACTAAAGGTATATCAAATAAAAAATACGGAACTATTTGTGTAGGTATATAATTAACTTATGGGCAATATATCGAATAATTATGATTAGAAATATATTAATGTTCGATAAAATGTTGACGCTAAAAATATGCTTTGATAACATGAGTATATGTTATTTTTATTTATTTAGAATTCTAAGGAGGAACTTTATGTCAGCATTTGTTGTATTAGGAGCTCAGTGGGGAGATGAAGGCAAGGGTAAAATGACGGATTTCCTTGCTGAAAAAGTAGATGTAGTAGTCAGATTTCAAGGTGGAAACAATGCAGGACATACAGTTGTTGTGGGCGAGAGTGAGTACAAGCTTCACTTAGTGCCATCAGGGATTTTATACGATGGAAAATTAAATATACTAGGAAATGGTGTAGTCATAGATCCAAAATCTCTTTTTGAAGAGATAGGTTATTTAGAAAAATTAGGTATCAAAGTATCACCAGAGAATTTAATGGTAAGCGATAGAGCTCAGGTTATAATGCCATATCATAGGATATTAGATGCCTTAAAAGAAGAATCAAGAGGGAAAAATGATATTGGAACTACTAAAAAAGGTATTGGGCCATGTTACACAGATAAAGTTGAAAGATGTGGAATAAGAATTTGCGATTTAATAAATCAAAAGGTATTTAGTGAAAAACTAAAAGAAAACTTGGATGATAAAAATGAGATACTTACTAAATTGTATGAAAAAATGCCTTTGAATTTTCAAGAAATATATAATGAGTATTTGACTTATGCTGAAAAATTAAGACCGTTTGTTAAAGACATTTCAGTAGAAGTTTTCAATCAAATCAAAAACGATAAAAAAGTACTCTTTGAAGGTGCTCAAGGAATGCTCCTTGATATAGATTATGGCACTTATCCATTTGTTACATCTTCAAATACTATAGCCGGAGGAGTATGTACAGGAGCAGGTATTGGCCCAACTTTAATGACTGGAGCTGTAGGCGTTGCAAAAGCTTATACAACTAGAGTTGGAAAAGGTCCATTTCCAACTGAGTTAAATGATCAGACTGGTGACTGGATAAGAGAAAAAGGTGGAGAATTTGGAGTTACAACAGGTAGAGCAAGAAGATGCGGATGGCTTGACCTTGTAATTTTAAAAACATCTGCTAGAGTATCAGGTCTTACAGGTCTTGTAGTTACAAAAATAGACACTTTAGCAGGACTAGAAAAAATTCAGGTATGCGTTGGATATGAATTTGAAGGAAAAGTGATAGATTATTTCCCAGCAAGTTTAAGTGATTTAGAAAAATGTAAACCTGTTTACGAGGAATTCGAGGGTTGGGGAGAAGAAGTAGCTAATGCAAGAAGTTATGATGAACTTCCTGAAAACGCAAAAAAATATTTAGAACGAATAGAGAAATTTACTGGAGTCGAGATTTCGATTGTTTCAGTAGGACCAAAAAGAGATCAAACTATAGTTGTCCATGAAATATAGATTTTTATGCTCAGTGAGAAATAATATAAATCTTATTAAAACTTGATTTCAATAACATTTCATACGGAGGAAATATGAGAGAATTATATAACACACCTTTAAATAGTAGATATGCATCAAAAGAAATGTCTTATTTATTTTCAGAAGATATGAAATTCAAGACATGGAGAAAACTGTGGGTTGCCCTTGCGGAAGGGGAAAAAGAATTAGGTATAAATATCACTGATGAGCAAATACAAGAACTTAAATCGAATATTGATAATATAAACTATGAAGTGGCGCAGATGAAGGAAAAAGAAGTAAGGCATGACGTGATGAGTCATGTATATGCATATGGTGTTCAGTGTCCAAAAGCTAAAGGGATAATTCATCTTGGAGCAACTAGCTGCTATGTAGGAGATAATACTGATCTTATTATTATGAAAAATGCTTTGTTAATCATAAGAAAAAAAATCATAAATGCAATTAGCAAGCTATCAAAATTTGCAATTGATTATAAGAATCTCCCTGCTCTTGGATTCACTCATTTTCAACCTGCTCAGCTTACTACTGTTGGAAAAAGAGCCACTCTTTGGATACAAGATTTGGTAATAGATTTAGAAAAGCTAGATTTTATAATTGATACCCTAAAACTTAGAGGAGTAAAGGGAACTACTGGAACACAAGCAAGCTTTATGGAGCTTTTTAATCAGGATGAGAAAAAAATAAAATTATTAGATAAGATTGTAAGTGAAAAGATGGGTTTTAAAGAAAGTTACAAAGTAACTGGGCAAACTTATTCGAGAAAAATAGATTCAATAATTCTAAATACACTTTCTGAAATAGCACAAAGCGCATATAAATTTAGTAATGATTTGAGACTTTTACAAGGAATAAAGGAAATGGAAGAGCCTTTTGAAAAAAATCAAATAGGTTCATCTGCTATGGCTTATAAAAGAAACCCTATGAGAACAGAAAGAATGGGATCTTTAGCTAGATTTGTTATTGTTACTTCATTGAATCCAGCTATCACAGCTTCTACTCAGTGGTTTGAAAGAACTTTGGATGACTCGGCAAATAAAAGACTTTCAGTTCCTGAGGCTTTTTTAGCATTGGATGGAGTATTGGATTTGTATCTAAACGTATCAAGCAACCTTGTGGTATACGAAAAAGTCATATCATCACATGTTGAGGAAGAACTTCCTTTTATGGCTACAGAAAATATTCTGATGGAAGCTGTAAAAAGGGGAGGAGACAGACAAGAATTACATGAGCATATCAGAATTCATTCTATGGAATCTGCAAAAAAGGTTAAAGAAGAAGGTTTATCAAACGATTTGATCGATAGGATAGCTTCTAATGAAATTTTTCAAATGACCAAAGAAGAACTATCTTCTATTTTAGATGCAAAGAATTTTATAGGGAGAGCGCCCGGACAAGTAGATGAATTTTTAAATGAGATTGTGAATCCGATTTTAGAAAAAAATCAAGATAGTTTAGGAATCAAATCAGAAGTTAGAGTATAAGATACATTAAAAACAGCTTTGATATAAAAAATCAAGGCTGTTTTTGATGTGGAATTTATTTTAGATATATAGATTAGATGTATAAGAACTATGATTTATTACAAAACAATTAAAAAAGAAAACAAGATTTATCATAGAAGTGATACAATTGCTACGGAGGGTAAAAATGTATAAAAAAATTATTGTTATTGGATCACCAGGTAGCGGAAAAAGTTATTTTTCTAAAAGTTTAAGTCTCAAAACAGGAACAAAGCTTTATCATATGGATAATATTTTTTGGAAATCTGACAAAACTACTATTGGAAATGAAAAACTTATTGAAGAACTTGATAAGATATTAAAAAACGATGAGTGGATAATAGATGGAAACTATATCTCTACAATGGAAAATCGCCTCAAGGATTGTGACACAGTATTTTTTCTGGATTATACTTTAAATAAGTGCTTGGAAGGGATAGAAAGTAGAATAGGCAAAGAAAGAGATGATATGCCGTGGATAGAAGAAAAACTAGATAATGAATTTGTTGACTTTGTTAAAAATTTCCATATAGAAACTAAACCTATGATTTATGAATTACTCAAAAAATATAAGGAAAAGAAAATTATTATTTTCTCGACTAGAGAAGAGTCTGAAGATTTTTTGAAATCTTTACAGATTGAAATTTTTTTATAATTGTAATGAAAAGTGCACCCATAGTCAAATATTGCCTATGGGTGCCTAAGAAGCTTGTTGTATTAATAAATATTGTTTTAGATTAAAAGTAAGGATTTGTTTGAATCAATTGTTTATCACTTTTTGAAAAGCCTACATATAAGGTCATTTCACCAAACTCACTAAAGATTTTTGTCGTATATGAATCGCTTCCTGTTTGCGATATATGAAGAGAGTTTCCGTAAAAAATAGTTGGAGGAGATAATCTTAAGCCCAGTACACTGTTTTTTCTATTCAATACTGAACATCCATTTCCAGCTATTATATTTGTAAGTTCAGATACTACATTGATTATTTCATCCATCCCTTTATTTTCTCTATTAAAAATAGTGTCTGTGATTTTAGAGGCAGTTTCCATAGACATATCTATGATTAATCTCCCTGGAAAACTTCCGATTATGCCAATAACACAAGAAACACCTCTAGAAGCTTCTGATTTACTATTCTTACTATCTTCTCCAAATGTAACTATTGTTTTAGTCATTTTATTTATTCCATCAGCAAAAGCTTCTTTAAATATATTAAACTGAGTATTTTGAAGCTCTTCATAGATTTTATCAGAATCAATTAACTTTTTAATAATATTTAGCAGCTCTTCTTCATCAATTGGTTTCTGGATATATCCTGATACTTTTAAAGCATAGGCATTTTTGAGAAGCTCTTTGTCTTTAAGAGAACTGATAATAATAACTTTTATATTTTTGTCTATATCACGTAATAGTTCAGTACACTCTAGTCCATTAGTTCCAGGAAGAGTCATATCCATAGTTACAAAATTCGGTTTAGAATCAATTACATTTTGTAGCATTTCAGTTTTATTAGTAGCCGTTGAAACAACATCATAACCATTATCTTCTAGAATAGATTTAATTACAGCTATTGAAAACGGAGAATCATCAACAATCATAAATTTAGCTTTATCCATTAAAATCACCTTTCTTTAGTGACTAATTATCTACATATTAAATTAACATATTTTAACTTGGAATGTAAGATTAAATCATAGTACTATAGTTAATTATATTCGACAAATAATTTTTTTATCCTTCTATTTCTAAAGGGTTTAGCATAGTTTAAAGCTAAAAACAAATTTTAAATAAATATTTTATTATTTATTGACAACAAGAATATATTATTATATTATATATGAAAACGATTACATATGGGAGAAAATATGAGAATAAAAGATATTGCCCAGTTAGCAGGAGTTTCTGTAGCAACAGTATCCAGAGTAATCAATAATTCTGGATATGTAAAAAATGAAAAAAGAGAAGCTGTAATGAAGGTAATAAAAGAGGTTAATTATACACCCAATGAAATTGCTAAATCCCTAAAAATACAAAAAACTAATATTATAGGGGTTATAGTACCGAAAATAAGCACAGAGACAGCGAGTAAAGTTGTAGATGGGATTACAGTTATTTCTAAAGAAAACAATTATCATCTTCTTATTGCAAATACAAATCTTCAAATGGAAGAAGAATTGAATTATATGAAGATTTTTACCAGTAATCTTGTAGATGGAATTATTATAATGGCTACAATTATAAGTGATGAACATCTTAAAATAGCAAAAAGTATAGATAAGCCAATAGTTTTCATAGGTCAAAAAGTTGAAGGATTCACAAGTATTGTTCATGACGATTATAATGCTGCAAAAGCTATGGTAAATTACCTTATAAAACAAGGCCATGAAAAAATTGGATTCATAGGTGTCACAGAAAAAGATATTGCAGTTGGAAAACTTAGAAAACAAGCATTTTTAGATGCTCTAAAAGAAAACAATCTCAAAGTAGATGAAAATATAGTTGAGATAGGTGATTTTTCTCTTGAATCTGGATATAAGGCAATGGGGAAAATATTAAAGAATGGAAAACCTTCTGCTGTAATGTCCGTTACAGATCAGATGGCATTTGGAGCAATAAACTGCATCAAGGATAATAACATGTCTGTTCCAGAAGATATATCCATAACTGGAATAGGTGATAGCAAAATGTCTAGATATTTCATACCTTCTTTATCGACAGTGCACTACAATCATGAAGAAGTGGGGAGAATAGCATGTAATAATTTAATAAATTTAATAAATACCAAAAATAATAATGTGCAAAATATAACTTTAAGTTTTGATATCAAGATAAGAAACACTGTAAAATCAATAAGGGAATCCTGATAAATAGAATTTCCTTTATTTTTATAAATTTTATGTAATCGATTACACATTTAAAATTGGAGGTATGAGAAATGAAGCATAGTCAAACGATTAAAGAACTTTTAGAAGTAGTTGGAGGAAAAGAAAATATTAAAAATTTTGAGAATTGTGCAACCAGACTTAGAGTAATTTTAAAAGACGACTCCCTAGTTGATAAAGAAAAAGCAGAAAGTATTCATGGAGCAAAAGGTTATTTTTTTAATACAGGACAGCACCAATTTATTTTCGGGACTGGAAAGGTAAATGAAATCAATAATGAATTAAGTGAAGAACTAAATTTTGAGGGTAAAGAGTTTAAGGAAGATATATATTCAAATATGAATTTAGGACAAAAGCTAGTAAGAACATTAGCAGATATTTTAGTTCCTTTAATTCCAGCACTTGTAACAACTGGACTTCTCATGGGAATAAGGGGATTACTTATGGAGCTAGGAGTGGAGTTTTCATCAACTGGGTTAACATTATTTCAAATGCTAACAGATACAGCATTTGCTTTTTTACCAGTTCTTATAGCATATAGTGCTACTAAAAAATTCGGAGGAAACCCAATAATAGGTATAGTTGTGGGTCTTATGATGGTGGCACCTCAACTTCCTAATGCATGGGCAGTGGCAGGTGGTAATTCAGAGCCTCTATTTATCAATTTACTTGGAATGTCAATTCCAGTAGTGGGATATCAGGGTTCAGTTATACCAGCTATATTTGCGGGATATTTAGTATCAAAAACCGAAAAAAAATTACGTAATTTTGTGCCACAAATTATAGATCTTATAATTACACCTTTTATAACGATTACATTTACAATATTCCTTATGCTTATAGTATTTGGCCCTTTACTGAATCAATTAGAAAAAGGGGTTATAGAATTTATTCTACTTGTAATTGAAGCTCCATTAGGAATAGGATATATGACATTTGCAGCACTTCAACAGCTCTTAGTGGTTACAGGACTTCATCACTCACTTGGAATGATTGAACTTCAATTGCTCTCTGAGACTGGAACTAATATATTAAATCCCTTAATGTCAGCTAGTATGGCTGGACAGTTTGGAGCTGCAATTGCAGCTACGCTTCTTATGAAAAATAAAGTAAAAAGAGCTAATTCTATTTCTTCAAGTTCATCCACTCTATTTGGAATCACAGAACCTCTGCTTTTTGGAGTTACGCTTAGAAACATAAGAGTTTTTGTATCTGGAATGATAGGAGGAGCAGCTGGCGGACTTGCAACGTATATACTTGGACTTAAAGCTACGGGGATGGGTATCACGTTTATTCCAGGACTTTTATTATACACAAGTAGTTTAGCAAGCATGATTCAATATTTAATAGTCATATCAATTTCATTTATAGTAGCTTTTATATTAGTGAGAGCACAAGGAAAAAAGATAGCAGAGGAAATTAATTAAGCTCTACGATAAATAGAGGTGAAAATATTTGTTAGAGATAAAATCAAAGTATAAGGAAGTGAATTTAAATTGAAAAACAGAGTATATACTATAGGTGAAGCTCTTATTGATTTTATACCTAATGAGATTGGAGTTTCACTAAAAGATGTAGTAGGATTCAAACGTGTAATGGGAGGAGCTCCTTCTAATGTAGCGATAGCAGTCTCTAAGCTTAAAGGAAATAGTACTTTTATTTCAAAAGTAGGAGAAGATGCATTTGGATCATATATAATAGATAAGCTAAAAGAGTTCAAAGTAGATACAAGCTGGGTTTATAAAACAAATAAAGCTAAGACAGGACTTGCTTTTGTATCTCTCAAAGATGACGGACAAAGGGATTTTTCTTTTTATAGAAATCCCAGTGCGGACATGTTATTGAGTGAAGAGGAAGTAGAAGATATCAATTTAAAGCAAGGAGATATCCTTCATTTTTGTTCTGTAGATTTAATAGATGCTCCTGTAAAAAAAGCACATAAAAGGTTAATTGAGAAAGCTTTAAAAACTAAAACGTTAATTAGCTTTGACCCTAATGTAAGACTTCCTTTATGGGAATCTAGCAAAAGCTGCCTAGATGCAATTAGAGAGTTTGTGCCTTATGCTCATATCTTAAAAATATCGGATGAAGAGCTAAACTTCATTACTGGAATAGAAGATAATGAACAAGCTATTAAAAGTCTTTTTATTGGTAATGTTGAGTGGGTTATATATACTCTTGGTTCAAAGGGATCATTAATAGTAACAAAAGATAATAAAAGATTCGAATTTCCAGGATTTGATGTTAATGCATGCGATACTACAGGAGCAGGAGATGCATTTGTTGGAGCTTTACTCTTTAAATTGTTGGCAAAATCTATGAATATATTAAGTTTGAAAAATATAATAGAAGAGGATTTAAAAGAAATTTTCAGATTTTGCAATGCTTATGCAGCCCTTACAACGACAAAAAATGGAGCAGTTGATGCTATGCATACTATGGAAGAAACCATTGAATTTATGGAAAATTTAAGTTAAATAATAAAAATTAGAAAGTTTTTAGATATCAAGGAGAGTTATAATGAATGTTTTGCAAAAAGAATTAAAAATAAGCGTTGAAAATGCATTAAATTTGAGCCTAGAAAAAGTGAATTCAGATACTTGGAGACTTAAATATCATGTCATGCCTCCAATTGGATGGTTAAATGACCCAAACGGAGTTTGCGAATTTAAAGGTAAGTATCACCTCTTTTATCAGTATTCACCACTTAATGCTGAGGGAGGATTAAAATACTGGGGACATGTAGTTTCAGACGATATGGTTAATTTTGAAGATAAAGGGATAAAGCTCTACCCGGATTCGCCTCAAGATATTCATGGAGTATATTCAGGAAGTGCTTTTGTAAATGAAGATAAAATTCATTTTTTCTACACTGGGAATGTCAAAATGACAGGTGATTATGATTATATCAATGATGGAAGAGAACAAAATACGATATATGCGATAAGTGAAGATGGGGATCAAATAACGAATAAAAAAAATGTTATACCGAGCAATCAATATCCTGAAGGTTTTAGCACTCATATAAGAGATCCTAAAGTTTTTTCAAAAAACAATATTTATTATATGGTTTTAGGGGCAAGAGATATTAATAACAAAGGACAAATCATACTATATCAGTCTTATGATTTAGAAAATTGGGATTTCAAAAGTATTTTTGCAGGGCCATATGAAAACTTAGGATACATGTGGGAATGCCCTGACTTTTTTAGCCTTGATGAAAAAGAGATATTACTCATCTCCCCTCAAGGATTAAAACCAGATGGCTATAAATACAACAATATCTATCAATCAGGATATTTTATTGGAGAATCAGATTTTTCAGTGGGAAGTTTTAATCCAGAAACGGATTTTTTGGAACTTGACTGTGGATTTGATTTTTATGCACCTCAAACTTTTTGTGACAGTAAAGGAAGAAGAATTATGTGGGCATGGATGGGGCTTCCTGATATAGAGAGTGAATATTCAAATCCAACTATAAAATATGGATGGCAACATGCTATGACAATTCCTAGAGAACTTTTAATAATGAATAATAAATTAATACAAAAACCACTACAAGAATATAAAAAACTTCGAAAAGAACTTTCTGAATACAAAATACAAGTATATGGAAGAACTAAGCAAGAAGAATTGTATGGTGATATATATGAAATGATTTTAGAATTTCAAGAGATTAAAAATGAAATTAAAATTCATTTAAGAGAAGATACTTTAATATTATTTGATAATAAATCAAAAACAATATCTCTTAATCACGGCAAATCAGGATACGGCAGAACAGTAAGAAAAACAAAAATAGAAAGTCTTAAAAATATTCAAATATTTTCAGATTCATCTTCTTTAGAAATTTTTATAAATGAAGGTGAGAAAGTCTTTACAACAAGAATTTACCCCCAAGAAAATCAAAAGAGAATATCATTTGATGGGCAAGCAAATATAACTGTAAGAAAATGGGATCTAAGTAAATAAACCTGAATTATTCATACACTTCTTTTAAAATCTTTAAAAGCATTTAAGCGTAAGCTTTACAAAGGCGTAGCCTTTTACACCTATTAGGTGAAAA
>NZ_JAGGLI010000051.1 GCF_017874355.1 Acetoanaerobium pronyense | reverse complement strand
AAGAGGAATTTCAAATTATTAGGTGTAAAATGGAATTTAAAGAAATCTTGTTAACATTTTAGAGGGGAAAAGGACCACTTTTTCACTGGTCCCGAAATGTCCCCTTGTTGCTCTTGCCACTTCAAGCTCTGATGGATGAAGTAGGCCTGAGTAATGGTTAGCTCAATTTCTGAACTCTAAACATGAAATTTAGTAACGAATCCAATCTATTAACAAAAATTTATCCTCAGAGGGAGCTAAACCTTCTAGCCATCTAGGATACCAGGTGTTTATAATTAGATGCATTGGTTCATGAGAGAAACCATCAATAAATCTCTCCATAAGTTGATCATTAACATAAAAAGCAACCTCATTTGGAAAATAGTCTATTCTATATCTATTAAAATCAGAAGTAGGATCAAATTCAATTTGGTAAACTGTTTCATGATAGGCATCACCATTATAATAAGTTGTGAATAATATATTCCCGTCTCTCTCATTAAAAATTTCTATATCTATTTCGTGATAAAAATCAGGAGATTTATATAGAAAAAAACCAGTTATTGAAGATGGAGCATCAGGGAGCTTCATATTAATTTCATAGGAACCATAATGAAACATATCAATACTTTGTAATTCTCCTCCATCAAAAGTATTAGCAGGAAGTTTTATAGCCAATTGATTGTCTTTAATTTCTAAATTATCTGGATTAAGCTTTGTCCTCCCAAGAATTCCTTTCCTAGAAAACCAAATTTCATTATCCAACGAATCAAAATTCTCTATATGATTGTAAAAGTGAAATGCATTATTTACTCTAAATTCAGTCAAACGATTTGAAGGCTCAGATACTGGAGATGAATCCCATAATGAAAAAACTGCTTTATAGGGTCCTGAAACCATATCCTTTAATTGAAAATCAAGAATTTTCAAAGATATGGTTACTTTATTAGAGCCTTTAGAAAGGCTAACTTCTTTTACAGGAAAATCAATCCACTTGTTGAGAGGGCTTAATACGCTGTAGCCTAAAAAAATAGAGTCAGTTTCATGACCTAGATTTTGTATTTCTAATTCAATATCAAAAAAATCATCGCAAAAAAAGACATCTTTTGAATACTCTATTTTTGAAAAAAAAATTGATCCCTCATCATCTGAAAAAATTTGGTAATTGTTATTTTCAAGCTTCGAAAAATCATTAATAACTGTTAATAACAAAAACGAAACTAAAGCAAAAAAAACCATAGAAAGAAAAACTTTAAAAATATTTTTATGAGACATATTTCACCTAATTTCTTTTAATAAAAAATCATATACTTAATATTAAAAATACCCTATAGAGTAAACTGAAAACATTCCACTAGAGGTTATAATGAATAAATTGTATACTATATGGTTATAAGTTTAACTAACAAACATGAATGAAGATACAATTATATGAAAAATAGATTATAATGAAATATAAGCAGAATTAAATTGATTTTTAGGAGGCATACAATTTGAAAAGCAAAACTTTTATAGCTTTTTTTGCATTTTTAATAATTCTTTTAATAACACCGTTTTTTATTTGGCATATGTCCTTGGAGAAAGAGTTGAATGCTCTGATTATAGATAAAACAGTGCCAGATAATACGTATAGAGAACATAAAGGAATAACTTGGGCTTTAAACTACAATAAATATGTAAAAAAAGATAGAAATATTTATGATATAGAAGAAGATTATGTAGGTTTTGTTCCTTTAAAAGGAAATGATTATGAAATTCGTCATATTGAAGAAAATTTACATGATGATATTGATTTGATTTACATTGCAGATACCTATGGGGTATATGAAGATGAGTTTTTAAGGGAAAATTTTAGAGGAGAAAGATCCAACCTTATTTATGGTGGAATTACTTCCAATGAAATAAAAGAAATCAAAAAAACTATATATAAAAATCAAATTCCTCTAATTGCAGAGTTCAATAGCTTTGCATCACCTACAGATATGGAAGCAAGAAATGAGCTGACTAGCTTATTGGGTATAAAATGGAGTGGATGGATAGGTCGTTATTTTGATGAATTAGACCCAGAAAAAAATGAAGAGATACCTTTATGGATGGTAGAAAATTATAAAGAACAATATGGTAATGATTGGGCATTTGAAAAAGGTGGAATAGTACTTATAAGAGACGACGATTATATATTAGTACTAGAAGAAAACAATGACTTTGTGGGAAAGGGAATTAAGTTTAGTCTTACAGATAAAGGAGAAGATTTTTTTGAAACAAAAATAACATCAAACTACAATTACTGGTTTGATATTGTTTTAGAAGAAGAAGCTGATTCGCTGGCAGAATATAGTATAGCCATTACGGATAAGGGATCTAATAGACTTAAAGAGTATAGTATTCCATCTATATTTCCAGCAGTTACAAAGTCAAGCTATTACGGCATGCCTATTTATTATTTTGCAGGTGATTATGCTGACATAGAAAATCTACCATCTTTTTATGAATATGCGGGATTAGATAAAATCACAAGATATTTAACTATGATTCAAAAAGATATGGGAAAAAATTTTTATTACCGTGCCTATCTTCCAATGATGGAAAAAATCTTTGATGAAACATATAAAAATAAAGAAGCAAAAGAAATTAAAGTTCTAAAAGAATTTGAAGAGAATGATATTTTATATAGTAGCAGGATAAAAGAAAATTCTTTTGAAATATATATTGAAGAAGAATGGAAAGAAACTTTGATTAAAGGTGTAAACATGGGGATGGCAAAGCCTGGTAGATGGCCAGGAGAAGCAGGAATTTCATTTGAGGAATATTATAGGTGGATGATACAAATAGCAGATATGGGGGCAAATACAATAAGGGTATACACAATACACCCACCAGAATTTTATCAAGCTCTTTGGCTTCATAACCAAAATTCTTCAAATCCACTTTACGTCATCCATGGGATATGGATAGAGGAAGAGGGTTTAGAAGAAACATTAGATGCTTTTGACGAAAAAAACATAATTCCTTTCGAAAAAGAAATGAAAGATGTAGTGGATGTAATACATGGAAATGCCATTATAGAAGAAAAAGTTGGTCATGCCCATGGTGAATATATCTTTGATGTATCACCATATATTAGTGGATGGATACTAGGGATAGAGTGGTATCCGTTAATGGTAGAAAACACAAATAACTTATACAGAGATATTCCGGAATTTAAAGGTGATTATTTTTATACTGAAAATGCAGAGGCATTTGAAAAATGGCTAGCTGCAAGAATGGATTTTATTGTTTCGTATGAAACTGAAAATTACAAAAAACAAAGACCTATTAGTTTTACAAACTGGCCAACTACAGATTTGTTGGATCATCCAGCAGAGCCTTCAGAAGAAGAGGATTTAGTTGGAATAAATCCAAACAATATTTATACAAAAGAAGATTTTAAAGCTGGATATTTTGCAAGTTATCATGTATACCCTTATTATCCAGATTTTATGAATTACGAAGAAAGATATGTGAACTTTATAGACCATAGAGGTGAAAAAAATAATTACGCTGGATATCTAAAAGACTTGATTGATGTTCATAATATGCCTGTTATAATTGCGGAATTTGGTGTTCCATCTTCAAGAGGAAAAACCCATGAAAATCCTTTTGGATGGAATCAAGGAAAAATAAGAGAAAATGAACAAGGGGAAATTGGAGTAAGGCTTTTCGAAGATATGATTCAGCAAGGTGCAGCAGGAGGAATTCTATTTACTTGGCAGGATGAATGGTTCAAAAGAACATGGAATACTATGGAACTAGATAATCCAGATAGAAGACCATACTGGTCTAATGTTCAAACCAATGAACAAAGATTTGGACTTTTAAGTTTTGAAACCAATAAAAAGCCATTAGATGGGAATAAAGACAAATGGATTGAGAAATATCTGCTTTATGAAAAAGAAGAAGGGGAAATAAAGTCTTTTTATATGGATAATGACGAAGCGTACCTTTATTTTATGGTTGAGTATAATACTGAAAAAATTAATTTAGAAGATACTGACTTTTATATATTCTTAAATACCATAAAAAATCAAGGAAATAAAACAATACCTTTTGTTAACGACCTATCATTTAAAGAAGGAATTGATTTTACTATACAAATAAGTTCTGAAGAAGAAAATAGTAGAGTTTGGGTTGATAGTTATTATGACCCTTTTTATTATCAATATGGATATGAAATAAAATATTTAGATTCTAATGAAAAAATAGAAAAAAATAGTGGATATTTTAATCCCATTTACTATGCTTTATTAAAACCTGTGACAATACCATCAACTGGGGAAAAAATCCCGTTTAGCTATTATGAAACAGGAAGTCTAAAAAATGGAAATGGGAATCCTGAGTCTAAAGATTATGATTCTTTAGCAGATTACTACATTGATAAAGAGTCTGGAGTTTTAGAAATTAGAATACCTTGGCTATTGCTTAATTTTAAAGATCCAAGTCAAAAAGAAATACTTGGTGAATTATGGAGTGCTGGACTGAAGTCAAGGGAAATCATTAACGCAGTAGATGTAAGCCTTGGAATCAGTAAAAGTGGAGATATGCTTGATATAATCCCATCAAAAATAGGAACTGAAACTAGGGAAATGATATCTTTTACTTGGGAAAATTGGGAAGTTCCTAGTTATAAAGAAAGATTAAAAGAATCATATTATATTTTTCAAAAGTTTTTTATTTCTAAGTGAAGGGTTTGAAGATATCTATATCTTTCAGAAAAATAATTAATTGCTAATAGGAGAGAGGTTTTATAATGGATGAAAAAGCATTGGAAAAAATCATTGAAAGTAGTAGATATGAGTTTTTAATTGAGAGAAAAGAAGAGATTAATTCAGTTTTAACAAGTCTTTTAAGATATATTACAAATGGAAGAAAAGAAGATTTTGAAGTAATATATAAGTTTTTTCACATATTAAAAGGGGCATCTGGAATATTAAACGAGAACCAACTTTCTGAAATTGCATTAAATATGCAAGAAATTTTAGATGAAAAAGAATCGGAGTCTTTTTTAGATGACCAGACAATAATAATTTTAGTAAAAAACTTAGGTGAAGTATTAAATTTAATAAATCAAAGTCTTGAAAAACATGGAGATAAAAATATATTATTAGCTGAACTTCAAAATAATGATTTAGAAAATAGTAAAGAAGGACAGACTAAACCTCATATGGAAGGTGAAAAAAAGAGAGATTTAAAGCAAAAGAAAATATTAGTAGTAGATGATGTAGCCCTTATAGTAAATTTAATTAAAACCAGACTTTCTTATCTAGATTATGAAATAGAGCATGCTAAAGACGGAGAGGAAGCTTTGGAAAAAATATCTTTATTTAAACCAGATCTTGTTCTTTTAGACATTATGCTACCTAAGCTAACTGGAATAGAAGTATTAAAACGAATGAAACAAGAAGAATCATTAAAGGGTACTAAAGTAATAATGCTTTCTGCAAAAAGCAAAGATAAAGATGTGCTTGATAGCATCAGAATAGGAGCAAATGATTTTATTACAAAGCCATTTTCTCTTGAAGTTCTAGAAGAAAAAATAAAATTAATTTTACAAAACTAAAGAAAATAGGTGCTATGATGTTAATAAAAAATTATATAGTGCATTTGTTTTTATTTATGCTTTTTGTGAATATTTTTCTATTTATATTTCTACTTTCAAGAAAAATATATATGAAAAAATTAATTGAAAAAAAAGAAGTTATAGAAAAAAAATATGAGGACAACATCATGGAATATTTAACAAATCATGAAAGTTCTCAATTGATTATTCCTAAAAGTAAATTAGAAAAAAAAGTTATAAAAGAATTACTTTTAAAGTATAGTAATTTTTTGTCTGGAAATACAAAAGAACTGTTAGATAGTTTTATAGGAAAAGAAGAAATAAAAATTGATATAAACAAAAATATGAGAAGTAAAAATCCTTGGAAAAATAGAATAGGAACATACCAAATAGGAGAGTTTGGCTTCACTGAATATGCAGATACTTTGCTAAAACAACTAGATACAGAAGATAGAGAGTTGCTATATATTACTGCCAGAGCATTAATAAAATTAGAAGGAAAAACTCACTTGAAAGATATTTTAGATAAAATATCAATAAATGATAAAATGAAAAAAAATAATATTTTGACATTGGTAGAGATGATTGATGATGACATTAGGGATGTATTAGATGAAATAATGAAAGAGGAAAACTCCTTGCTAAATACATTGGGGTTAGAGCTTTATGGAGAAAGGCAGTATATGGAAGGTATTGAATGGATTAATAAAATGATTTTTAGTCCTGAAAAAGAAGTTAGAATTGCAGTTTTAAAAGCAGCTCATAAACTTGGTGATGTAGGAGATGAAGAATATCTAAAAAAAATACTATCCTTAGAAGTAGATAAAGAATGGGAAGTAAGGGCTTTTCTTGCAAAATTTCTAATAAATGTGAAAAATACGGAAGCTATAAATTCTTTAATTCGGTTAATTAAAGATCAAAACTGGCTTGTAAGATACAATGCAGCTAATTCACTGGGAAATCAAGGTGAGAGAGGTCTAAACGCTTTAATAAATCTCCTAAATTCAGAAGATAAATTTGCAAGAGATAAGGCAAAAGAAATGATAGAGAAAGAAATCATTTTTCATAAACTTTTTTCTAATTTAGATGAATCCTTAAAAAATAAATTATTATATGAACTAAAAATTGATATGAGTGGAGGTGAAGAATGATATTGGATTATAGTTTTTGGATTGATTTCATAATTAAATTTAACTACTTTATACTTTATTATTTAATTATAGTTAATTTAATATATACTTTACTTTTTATATTATCAATAGGAGCTCTTTATATACACAGGCAAAAAAACAAATATTGGTCCTATGACGATATGATGGTATCAAGTTACACTCCACCATTATCCATTATCGTGCCTTGCTACAATGAAGCTGAGACTATAACCGACAATATAAAAGCATTATTAAGCTTAGAATATAGTGAATTTGAGCTGGTTATAGTAAATGATGGCTCTAAAGATGACACTTTGGAGATAATAAAAAAAGAGTTTGGATTTAAAAAAATAGATATGCCCTACAAACATCAAATTAAAACAAAAGAAGTGAAAAACATATACTTATCTACAACAATTGACAACATAATACTATTAGATAAAGAAAATGGTGGAAAGGCAGATGCATTAAATGCGGGGATAAATATGGCAAATTATCCTCTTATAACAGCAATAGATGCTGATTCAATCATTGAAAGAAATTCTCTTGTTAAGGTAGTAAGGCCTTTTGTTGAAGATCCGAGTGTAATTATATCAGGAGGAGTAGTCAGACCAGTTAATGATGTAGTTATAGACAAGGGTTTCATAGAGAAAATAAAGTTAGGTGAAAAAGCTTTAGTAAGATTCCAAATTGTGGAATATTTAAGAGCGTTTTTATTTGGAAGAATAGGTTGGGGAACGATAAATTGTTTAATGATTATATCAGGAGCTTTTGGAGTTTTTAATAAAAAAATAGTAATAGACGCAGGAGGATATTCAGAAGATACCATTGGTGAAGATATGGAATTAGTTGTTAAGATACATAGAAAAATGAAGGAAAACAAAAAGAAGTATAGAATTGTTTTTGTACCTGATCCTGTTTGTTGGACACAGGTTCCAGAGGATTTAAAAACACTGAAAAATCAAAGAAAAAGATGGCATAAAGGGTTAATGGACGCTATGCTAAACCATACTAAAATGCTATTAAATCCCAGATACGGTTTGGTTGGGATAATTGCTATGCCATATTATTTTTTTATAGAAATGTTAGGTCCTGTTATAGAAATAGTAGGATATATTTCATTTATTTTATCTTTTTGGTTTGGAATAATAAGCTTTGAGTTTGCTCTTGCTTTTTTTGGTTTTGCTGTAGTATATGGAGTTTTTCTTTCAAGTGGTGCAATTTTACTAGATGAATACAATTTCAAAAAATATGATGGTGTTAAAGATTATCTTGTATTAATGATTTACAGTGTTCTGGAAAATTTTGGATACAGACAAATGACTACTTGGTGGAGATTTGTATCTTTTTGGCAATACAGAAGAAATAAAAATAAATGGGGAGAAATGAAAAGAAAGTCATTTTAAGACGAGGGGACGAAGACGAGGGGACGGACGAAGACGAGGGGACGTATCTATCGTCCCAATTCAAGCTCTTAAAAGTATGCAGCAGTTTTATAAGAAAGACTAGTGGGACAATAGATACGTCCCCGTGTCGGGAGGGGGAAATTATGATTAGGCCAAAGAGATTGAAAAAAGGTGATAAGGTTGCCATGGTTAGTTTGTCTTGGGGAGGAATAGGAGACAAGGATTTAATCCATAAGTATTATATTGCAAAGGAAAGACTTGAAAATGATTTTGGACTTGAGGTAGTTCCTATGCCCCATTCACTTAAAGGTACGGATTTTGTATATGAAAATCCGAAGTTAAGAGCTAAAGACCTTATGGATGCATTTAAAGATCCGTCTATTTCTGGGATTTTTTGCGCTATTGGTGGAGATGATAGCATCAGAACACTTCCTTATATCGACTTTGATGTAATCAAAAACAATCCCAAGATATTTATGGGATATTCAGACACTACAGTAGGACATCTAATGATGTATAAGGCAGGACTCACATCTTTTTATGGTCCTAGCATTATGTGCGAGTTTGGAGAATATGTATCCATGTTTGAATATACCAGAGATTCTGTGAAGGGTATTTTATTTAATGATACAAAGGGATATGAGATTAAGCCAAGCCCGTACTGGTCTGATGATTTTGTAGATTGGAAGGAAGAAAATATTAATATAGGAAAGACTTTAAAAGAAGATAATAAAGGATATGAAGTACTCCAAGGGGAAGGAAAAGTACAGGGACATCTTCTTGGAGGATGCCTTGATGTATTTATGATGTGTATAGGAACCAGCATTTGGCCTTCGATTGATAAATGGGAAGGTGCAATTTTATTTTTAGAAACAAGTGAGGAAAAACCATCTCCTGATTTCTTTAAGTATACCCTTAGAAACCTTGCGGCCCAAGGAATACTAAGTGTGATAAAAGGAATAATAGTAGGCAAGCCTCAGCAAGAAGTATATTACGAAGAGTATAAGGAAGTTATAGAAAAGGTACTAGTAAAAGAAGAAAGCCTAAAGGATTTGCCAGTTTTTTATAATGTGAATTTTGGTCATGCTTTTCCAATAGGAATTATTCCTTATGGAGTGAGTACTGAGCTTGATTGCAGTAACAAAACAATTACTCTTTTAGAGAGTGCAACAGAAGAATAAAAATACTGGGTAGAGGAAGGATAAAAATGAATACTTTAACAAAAAAGCAAAGGCAGTATTTATCAGATTTAAGTCTTTTGTTTGTGGCGGCAGTGTGGGGAGGGGGATTTGTAGCTGTAAAAGATGCATTAAACAGTATAACTCCAATGATGCTTATGTCAATGAGATTTACAATGGCTACAATCTTTGTTTATGCTTTTTTACATAGACGAATTGGAAAGGTTAGCAAAGAGGATTTTAAAAAAGGGTTTGTTGTAGGATTTATACTTTTCTTAGCCTTTGCTTCCCAAACATTTGGGCTTCAATTTACAACCGCATCAAAGCAAGGCTTTTTAACTGCTACATATGTTGTTATGGTACCTCTTATATACTGGATGCTTTATAAAAAAATGCCTGGAAGAAGAGCTTTTATAGGAAGTTTTTTTACTATAGCAGGAATTGCCCTTATAAGCTTTGAAGATATAGCAAACTTTTCACTTAATTTAGGGGATGGATTGACTCTTCTTTGTGCTCTATTTTTTGCGGCCCATATTATTTCGATAGAATACTTTGCAAAGGATATGAATGTATTTAAACTTGCATTTGTGCAGATTGCAGTTGCAGCAGTACTTTTTACTGTAACAGCCTTTGTGACAGAGCCTATTCCTTCAGAGGTTACAACAAGGACATGGGGAGCACTCCTTTATATGTCAATGTTTTCCACTTTTTTATGTTTTACAGTCCAAACTGTTGCTCAAAAATACACCACTTCATCTCATGCTTCCATAATCATGTCTTTGGAGGCGGTATTTGCGGCGGCATTTGGTATTTTGCTTCTTAACGAGCATCTAACCCCTCTGATGATAGTAGGATGTGCCCTTATTTTTGCGGCTATCCTTATTGTTGAGCTAGGGGCAAATTCAAATAAAGAGATAGATCATATACAGGAAGAACCATCTGTGCTTTAAAGCACGAAAAAAGGCGGTAATATTATTTCCGCCTTTTTCGTAACTATTAATCAGTTTAATCTTATAAAAGTGAAAAATCAATCAAGGTGCATGGATTCGAACTCATGAGGAGGTACAGGTCTTCCATATATATAGCCCTGCACTTCATCACATTCAAGATGCTTTAATAATTCAAGTTGGTTAGGTTCTTCTACCCCTTCTGCAATAGTCTTTAAACCCATACCCTTGGCCATCATGATTATGGCTTTAACTATAAGGAGGGTATTCTTATCATCATCGATATTGTCTATAAGTTCTTTTGCTATTTTTAGTCTATCAATATCAAATCTTTTAATATAGCTTAATGATGAGTATCCTGTTCCAAAATCGTCTATTGAAATATTAACTCCAATACTCGCTAGACCTGATAGTACCTCTTCCATAGACACCTGAGTACTCATAGCTACGTGTTCAGTTATTTCAAAATCAACCCATTCAGGATTTATTTCCTTATAGTGGATAGTCTCTCTCATTTTGTTTACGAAATCTGTGTTTTCTATTTGAAGAGGAGACACATTAATCCCTATCCTCAAATCTAGATTATACTTTTCGTTCCAATACTTAATTTGATTTAAAGCTTTTTCAACCACCCATTCACCTAATTTAAATATAAAACCCGTTTCCTCGGCAATAGGTATAAACTCTCCAGGAGAAATAAATCCTTCTGAGGGGCTAATCCATCTAAGAAGAGCTTCTGCTCCCACTAGTTTCTTATCTGTAATCCTAAACTGAGGCTGAAAATAGAGCTGAAATTCTTTATTAAAATCAGCGTTTTTTAGCATTACCTCTAGCTTATGTTTCCTTTGGATTTTTTCACTCAAAGTACTATCAAAGAAAAAATATCTCTGGCATGCTTTAGACTGCTTTGCAAAATACATGGCAAGATCTGAATACTTTAAGATAGACTCTGCATCTTGCGCATCTTGAGGAAACCTTGCAACACCTATACTAATGCTTACGCTAAAGGTATATGGAGGTAGAAGTATAGGTTTTTCTACAATATAAAGGAGCTCATCTATAAACTCTTTTAACTTTTCTTCATTTTCATAGTCCTGAGCTATAATAATGAACTCATCTCCGCCTATTCTATAAATCATATAGTTATGTTTTTCGCAGTGCTCTTTGAATCTATGACTTACGCTAAGAAGCACTTTGTCGCCTGTCTCATGTCCATGAAAATCATTTATAGCCTTGAATCTATCCATATCCATATAAAGAAGAGCAAAACTTTTACATAAATCTTCGTCTATTAGTGTGTGCAATTCCTTGAAAAAAAATCTTCTATTATAAAGGCCTGTGAGATTATCTTTATTTGAGATATCTTCAAGGGTTTTGTTAGCCTTTATCAGTTCTTGGGTCTTTTCATCTACAGCTCTCTCAAGGTATTTGCTGATATTAAGCTCTTTTTTTAAAAGAAAATCTGTCTTTATGGACATCTGAATATATTTATTTAAAAATTTGTTTACAGCTATTATCACTAAAACCATTAGGAAATTATATATTCCGATTACGGGGATGAAAAATGCTGTGATAGATATAAAAGCTACTGTATGAATATTTTTTTTATCTCCATAATTATATGGAAGGGTATCTTCATCTATGCCATCTGATGGATGATTAAGATATTCGAAAAACGGCTGAGATTTTGAAAAATAAACACCTAAGGCAAATAAACTTACAACTAGTGTATAGCTTACATCTATCCATGTATTAGCTACATATAAATTGTTGATATCCAAATAGATAAAATATAAGTTACTAAAACTTCGCACATGAAATTCTATATATGAATCTTGAAAATTCAATAATAATTGACAATAAAAAAGCATGAAACCATCTGGTTTTGGTATAA
>NZ_JAGGLI010000050.1 GCF_017874355.1 Acetoanaerobium pronyense | reverse complement strand
AAAGAGGAATTTCAAATTATTAGGTGTAAAATGGAATTTAAAGAAATCTTGTTAACATTTTAGAGGGGAAAAGGACCACTTTTTCACTGGTCCCGGACGTATCTAATGTCCCAGCTTCAACTAAATTAGTCCGCTAAATTTAATAAAATTAAAGGTTGTGAATTAGATCATAAAACCTTTAAATGTTTAGGATGAAGGCTCTAGCGAAAATTTGCTGGGGCTTTTCTTTTGAGCCAAACTTTAAAGCATTATGATATAATATTTAGAGAATTCAGCCTTTATATAAGGCTGGGAAATAAAATTAAAGGGGATTTTGAAGATGAAGAGACTGTTAAAAAGTAAGAGAATAACGGCGGGGATATTATTTGCAGCGATCACTTCTAATATGTTGGGTACTTTAGCTTATGGAGTGACTTCTTCAAATGAAGTATATTTTAATGTTGGGGAACCTTCCTATCTAATTAATGGAGTAGAGAAGAAAATGGATTCGGCAGCAATAATACATAATTCTAGAACAATGGTTCCTATGAGATATGCTGCAGAGGCTTTTGGGGCAAAAGTCAAATGGAGTCAAGAAACAAGAACTGCAACAATAATACATGGAGAAAAAGAGATTAGGTTACCTCTAGATGAAAATGTAATATATGCTGGAGATAAAGTAATAGAGATGGATACTAAGGCTGTTGTAATAGAAGGCAGAACAATGCTTCCTTTAGCATATATAGCTCAGTCATTAGGTCTTGAAACTTCTTGGAATGGGGAGACTAGGACTGTAAAGATTATGGAACCGGTAGCTGAAATAGAGTATGATGAAAATTTAGAATCTAAGGTTTTTGATAAAGAAACCTTTGAATTTATGGAATATACTGGTGGGCAAATTGGAATAAGCATAGGATTGCCAAAAGTAAATGCATCTGCTAAATATCTTACAAAGCCAAAAGGAGAACCAGCACCAACAGGAAGCGAAATTTTGGAAAGAACTACGCAACCTATTTTGAAAAAAGGGGAAAATAATAGTCTTCCATTTTTTGAAAGGGAATTTAATGAATTAGTTGAAGGTACAAATGTACTTTATATTTTAGCCTATGATATAGATGGCGTAAAAGGAACAAGAGATGTAATAGTAGCATTTGAATTTGAAATTGCACCAAATAAATTAAAGACATATAAGATTGGTAGATAATGACGAGGGGACGTATCTAATGTCCCAGTGTCAACTAAATTAGATAACTCAAATTTAACAGAACTTAGGCAAGAAGTCCCCCACTGAGTTTTTTCTTAAATTCAGTGGCGGGATGGATTGCTTTTTTGTCTTAAAACAAAAAAATAATTAAGAATCCAGTTTTTTGTGTGAAATATTTGGGTAGATATAGAAGAACATATGTTTTGTGAATCTGAGAGAAAGGAGGACTAAAATGATTAGGTGCCTTAAAACTGAGTTTTTTACAACTAAGATCAATCTAGATAGACTATTTGAGTGTAATCGTATTTCAGCTGAGATATATAACAGCTGCCTTAAAATAGCTAAGGAGTACTCACTTGCAAATAATGGTAAGTGGATAGGTAAAACTCAACTTCAAAAGGAACTAAAAGATAAATATCCCCTTCATAGTCAATCAGTACAAGCTGTTTGTCATAAGTATCTATTTTCAAGAGACGCTACCTTTAAAGCAAGAAAGGCTGGCCTTAAAAACAAATATCCATACAAGAAAAAGAAAAACTTCAATACCAAATGGGTAGACAAAGCATTTACAGTTCATCTAAATGGAAAAATAACTTTATCTATGGGCACAGGAAATGGCAAAAGAAGGGAGCCTATTACAATATGGATAAAAAATCTTCCACATCATGACATTAAAGAGATAGAGCTTATCTATGACAGAAAGCTTATGGTTTCAATAACATATGATGATGAAGCAGTTATAAGTCCAAATACTGGAGATAATATCTGCAGTATTGACCTTGGGGAAATCCATACAATTGCTGCCTATACTAAAAGTGAAAACGCCCTAATTATAACTGGCAGAAAGATGAGGTCAGTAAATAGGCTAAGAAACAAAAAGGTAGCCGAGCTTCAAAGGTTAATGAGTAAATCCAAGAAGGGCTCTAAGCAGTATAAAAAGTACAATAAAGCTAAGAGATACATCTTGTCAAAGTCTGAAGCTCAAATCAAAGATATCCTTCATAAAACAACTAAAAACTTTGTAGATTTTGCTGTAAATGAAGGAGTTAAAGAAGTTGTCATTGGTAAGGTTGAGGGAGTTCAAAGAAACACAAAGGGCAAAAAGACAAAACAGGTAAACCAAAAACTATCCAATTGGAACTTTGGAAAGCTAAAGGATTACCTTAAATATAAGCTAGAAAGCAGTGACATAACTATTAATGAGATAGATGAAAGCTATACAAGTCAAACATGTCCTGTTTGCAGTAGAAAGAAAAAGATTTCTACTAGAAATTACAAATGCGTCTGCAGTTATACAGCTCATAGAGATATCCATAGTGCTAGAAACATACTATCTAAGCATTTGTATAAAGACATTAGATACATTGGAGATATCAAAGAAACAAAGTATCTACGGATAGCGTAAGCTAAAAGTAGTAGATGGCGTGTTCCCGCCCACTTAAACAGTGTTGCCTATTTAGAAAGCTTAGTATATTCACATGCCTTGCATGAAATAAAGAAGCAAACCTTCTTTGCTATTGAAGTGCCTAGCTTTTAATGATAGGAAACCCCCACTGAGCTACTGCATCAGTGGTGGGAGGTTCATTGTAAGTAATAGATTAAGAGAAGAAGATATTGAAGAGAAGAAGATATTGAAGAGATTATTAAGAAGGTAGAAAGCAGTTATCCAGAAGGGAGTGAAGTTATGATGACATTAGCTGATAAGTATAGAGAAGAAGGAGAAGAGAGAGGAGAGGCTAGAGGGGAAGTTAGAGCTCTTATTAAAACCGTTATAAGGTTATTGACTAAGAAATTTGGACCACTACCAGCAGAAATAAGAACTAAAGTTGAGAATCTAGATATAGTTACTCTAGAGGTTTTAATTGATGAAATATTAGAGTATAAAAGTCTAGAGGATGCTAAAAAGTATATTCATTAAAGTATTTATATTAAAGGCTCTAGCGAATTTTGCTGGGGCTTTTACTATAATGACGAGGGGACGTATCTATTGTCCCACTCTCAATCAAATCTGCACATTTTATTTGCTATATGCATATAATGATGGTAAAATTATGCACATAGAATAGAGAGTAGGCAGGTGCTAGAAGTGAAGGATTTTAATTACAGAGAAATTAACAATGAATTAATGGTTCCTGAGATTATGAATCTAGTATCCAAAATCCATGAGTTTAAAGGAAAGCAAGAACTGTTCATGAGGGCTAAACCAGATATACTTAAGGCCATGCTTGAGTTAGCAAAAATTCAAAGTACTGGTGCGTCGAATCGAATTGAAGGGATCTTTACTTCCGATGCGAGGCTTGAAGAACTGGTTTCAAAAAAAGCAGAACCTATGAATAGGGCTGAAGAGGAAATTGCAGGATACAGGGAAGTTCTAAATACAATTCATGAAAATTACGATTATATTACTCTAAAATCAAGTTTGATTTTACAATTGCACAGAGACTTATATAGTTTTCATCCATCCACCAATGGGGGAAGATTTAAAAATCAAGATAATGTTATTGAAGAAGTGGATGAGAAAGGAAGACGTCATATTCGGTTTAAACCCTTATCAGCTTTTGAAACGCCAGAAGCACTAGAGAAGCTATGTAATGCCTATCGCGAGTCAATAAATGAGGGGAGAATTGACCCGTTAATTCTAATATCAAAGTTTGTATTGGATTTTCTATGCATTCATCCTTTTAATGATGGAAATGGAAGAATGAGCAGACTCCTAACACTTTTACTTCTATACCAGCAAGGCTATATTGTAGGAAAGTATATTAGTGTGGAGATGCTAATTGAAAGGACTAAGGAAAGTTATTATGAAACCCTTCAAGAAAGTTCCCTAGGCTGGCAGGAAAATGAGAATAGTTATCTACCTTTTGTACAATACTACTTAAGTATTTTATTGAAAGCCTATAGAGACTTCTCTGATAGGGTAGAAACTGTAGCTATAGATAAAATGGGTAAATCAGAAAGGGTTAAAGATCTATTCGATAAGAAGGTGGGTAAACTTTCAAAGCGAGAGATCTCAGATATTTACCCTGATATCAGTGTCACAACTATTGAAAAAGCACTTTCTGATTTGTCAAAAGATGGATATATTATAAAAGTGGGTTCTGGTAGAGGAACTGCATACATCAAAAATACAGCCTCTAAATTATGAACAAATAAATTTTAAAAGGAGTATAAAGGGATGGATAAAAAAGCATTAACTATAGGAATATCTATTATAATAGGTTTTTTAATTTTAGGTATTTCTATTATTTATTCGTTGCAAAAATTAGTAATTCCAACTACCAAAGATTATAGGTATGAAATGGTTTCTGCCAATGAAACCAATATTATTATATTTGATAAAGAAACAGGTAGATACTGGAGAAAATTTATTGAACCAAATGGAGGCCCTACTGAGTGGACAGAGGAAGTAGCAGATTTTCTTAAGTGACGCGGGGACGTTAATGACGCGGGGACGTATCTAATGTCCCAGTGTCAACTAAATAAAAAAACCAAATTGGATGAAATTAAAGATTGTGAATGAGCGAGGAAAAGAAAGAACTCAAAAATGAATAGAAAAAGGTAAATTAGAAGAAAAAAAGAAGTGGCCAGAAACTTATTAGGTTTAGGTGTGGATATAGATAAGATAATCAAGACTACAGGTTTAAGTCAAGGAAGATATTAAAAAGCTCAAGCTAAACTTTTAAAAAATAAATTGCTTTACGTCAAGATAAAATTAAAAAAACTTGACTGAAATAAACTGAAAGAGTATGATTGTTTTAAGGAAGGTGGTGAGAAGTGATGAGTTATTCAAGTAGAATTATAGAAAGCATTAATGAATATCCTGAATTGACGATAATTGATACCCAAAAACTATATAAAGAAAAATTCAATGATGTTTCGGAACAAGCCTTTTATAAGACTATCTCAAGGATGTCTAAAAATGAAGATATTGAGAGAATAAGTAAGGGTATTTACTGTAAACCTAGAAGAGGAAGATTCGGAACGACTATTTCTAGTGAAAAAAACATACTTGAGCATTATCTTGGCATAAATAAAAATAGAGGTATTGTAATAGGATATCAGATGTATAATAATAAAGGACTCACAACTCAATTATCAAAAACCATTGAGCTATATTCAAACATTACTTTCCAAGAGAAAAAACAAATTAAGAATGTAATTATTTACAAAGCTAATATTAGATTTGATATTTCAACAATTAAGATGATAGAACTTCTTGAAGTTTTACAAAACTATAGAAATATTGAAGATTTAAATATTATAAGATTTAAAAAAATTATTGAAGATTCCATTAAATATTATGATGAAAAAACCATACAAAAGTTAATAAAAGCCATTGGTTATAAAAAACACACTATAGCTTCTCTAAAAAATATACTAGATTTTTTTAATATAGAAAATAAAGTTGATCATTATCTCCATGGAACATCAAGATATAATGCACTTAGAATGGAGGAATTATATGGAGTTACATCATAATCATTTAGAATTTGAAGAACTTATAGAGTTAACCAGTCAAAAAATAAATATTCCTTCTAGTGCTGTTAGAAAAGACTACTTTATTACCATCATACTGAAAAAATTATCGGATAGCGATTTTATAGATAGGGTTGTATTTAAAGGTGGCACATCACTGAGCAAATGTTATCCGAAATCAATAGAAAGATTTTCAGAGGATATTGATTTAACTTATGTCCCAGAAGAAGATTTTACGAATAAACAGATTGGAAGAAAATTAAAAAGTATTGAGAAAATTCTTATAGGAGAAGGAAAATCAGAAACTATTAATGAAGAAAGAAACGATAGAAATAAAAGCTGCTATGTCTGGTTTAATGATAATTATAAAGAAGATGAGAAGATAAAATTAGAGATTGGTTCAAGTGTAAGACCACATCCATTTGGAAAGAAAAAAATTAAGTCGTATATTCAAGAGTTTTTAGAGAGTATCGGAGAATTTGATGCTGTTAAAGAATATCATCTAAAAGAAATAGAAGTTAATGTTCTTAATATAGAAAGGACCTTTATAGACAAAATATTATCTGTAAAAAGACATGCGATTTGTGGAACTCTTCATGGAAAAGTGAGACATATATATGATGTTGTTAAGCTTTATAAAATGGATGAAATAAATATTTTTTTGGAGGATAAAGAAAATTTAAAGGATATTATCAAACTTACAAAAGAAACGGATTCTATTTATTTAGAAAAAAGAGATATACCAAAAGATTATAATCCACTTGGTAATTATGGGTTTGATGTATGGAAAAATAGATTCACCGAGGAGATAAAGGCAAACTATGAATTACTCCATAAAACATTACTTTATTCAAATGAGAAACAAGATTGGGAGGAAGTTGAAAAAGTTTTTGCCGCAATCGATAAAACGCTTAAAATGATAGATGAATAGGAGTGTTAGCAAGAAAGACAAGGTTATTTTAAGGCACTTCAATGGAAGTGTCTTTTTCGTGCTCAAATTTGATAAAATTAAAGATTGGTAATTGAGTTTTGAAAACCTTGAAATGTTTAGGATGAAGGCTCTAGCAAAATTTTGCTGGGGCTTTTCATTTTTTAGAATAAAGATTTTTTGCAACATCCAGGTAAATAGTCAGAATATGGATAGAGAATTAGATAGGTGATATAATATTAGAGAAAAGAAATATATAGTTTAGAAAATTTAATTAGGAAAGTAGAGATACAAATGGAAGCTTTAGATTATGTATTAGAGCAAATAAAAAAAATAGTTACTAAATACAAGATAGAAAAGGTTGTTTTGTTTGGTTCCCGTGCTAGAGGAGACAACTCAAGGGTAAGCGATTATGATATTGCGATATTTGGAAATGAATTATCACCTATAGATAAAGCTCTATTTTCCTTTGATATTGAAGAGATAAGTACTTTAAAAAAAATAGATATAGTATTTATTGATAAAAGCTTAGATGATGAATTAATTAAAAATATCACAAAAGAAGGTGTGGTCATATATGAGCAAATTAAAGAATAAAATCCTTAACTTCAAAAATGCAACAAATAGATTAAAAGAAGCAGCTGAAGAGTTTAAACAGGAAAATGCTAGTGATGTGATTAGAGATGGACTTATTCAGAGATTTGAGTTTACATATGAACTTGCATGGAAAACCATAAAAGAATACTTAGAGGACATAGGTATTATGGATAGAAATTCTCCAAAAGCAGTTATTAAAGAAGCTTATGTCCAAAAGCTTATTATAAATGAAAATAATTGGTTACTTATGATAAGTGATAGAAATATGACTTCTCATGTGTATAAAGAAGAAATGGCTGAAGAGATTGCGAGTAGAATAGTAGATTGTTATATCATAGAATTTGATTTGCTTTTAAAGAAATTACAAAGCTAAATAACTTTTAAAGGTGAAATGTCCCAAAATTCTAAGCCTACAAGCCCCGTGTCTCGTCTTCGGGGAATGGGACAATGGATACGTCCCCTTGTCTTTCTCTGGGACAATGGAAACGTCCCCTTGTCTTTCCCGTCCCCTTGTCTTTGTTAATATGGAGAAGAGTCATTATGCCCGCGGGAGCTACCTATAAAAGGCTACATGATGTCATTCAAAACGTGACCAACTTCCAAAGTGGGATAAAATTAATCATGAGAATTAT
The DNA here is from genome assembly GCF_017874355.1 of Acetoanaerobium pronyense. Taxonomy (GTDB): domain Bacteria; phylum Bacillota; class Clostridia; order Peptostreptococcales; family Filifactoraceae; genus Acetoanaerobium; species Acetoanaerobium pronyense. The sequence goes on along the minus strand of NZ_JAGGLI010000050.1, from coordinate 5,117 downwards.
AAAGTGATAGAGGATAAGTATAGAAAAATATAAAGATATATGATGGGAAATGACGAGGGGACGGAGCTCTTGTTGCAGAACGTTGCGCAACGATATCTAGAAAAAAGATTAAAAACGAAACGAAAAATACAACGAAGAGCTATATCGTTGCAAAAATGAAATATTTATGGTAAAATTATACTGTAAATATTTTGGAGGTGACCCTTGTGTATAATAAGGAAGGTTACAATTTAGAATTCAAAGAAGAGGCATCAAAAACTTTTTTAAAAACCGTTAGCGCCTACGCCAATTATAATGATGGCGAAATAATCTTTGGTTTAGATGATTATGGAAATGTGGTGGGTGTGAAAGAGAGTCCAAAAGAAGAAGCCTTAAGAATTGAAAATATGATTAATGATTCTCTTTCTCCAGTTCCTTATTTTGAAATTATTATTAAGGAAGTAGAGGGAAAGACAATAATTATTTTAGAGGTTAAAAAAGGTAAAGATACCCCTTATTATTACAAAGGAAAAGCTTATAAAAGAGGAGATACTGCAAGCATAGAAGTGGATAGATTTGAACTTAGAAGGTTAGCCTTAGAAGGGATTAATATGCATTATGAAGATAGAAAAGCATCGTCCCAAGACTTAAATTTTAGTATTTTAGAAGCCAGGCTAAAAAAAGAGGCTGGGATAGAAAGGCTTAACTTAGATATTTTAAAAACTCTTAATTTATATCATAAAGATGGTTACTATAATACTGCAGGAGAGCTGCTTGCGGATGAAAATTATATAGATTTTTCAGGAATTGATATAGTCAAGTTTGGTAAGGATATCAACAAGATTTTATATAGAAAAACCATAAAAAGTGTATCGCTACTAACTCAATTTGATAGTGCAGTAGATATATTTGAGCAATACTATACATTTGAAGAGATAGACGGCTATAATAGAATAAACAAAGAGCTAATTCCTAGAGAAGCTTTTAGAGAGTCTCTGGCCAATGCCATTGTCCATAGAGTTTGGGATACAAACTCATATATACAAATAGCAATGTATGAAGACAAAATAGAAATAAATTCTCCTGGAGGACTCCCAGCAGGAATATCTAAAGACGAATATTTATATGGTAATATTTCTGTACTCAGAAACCCAATAATAGCAGGGGTTTTTAATCGATTAAATATTATTGAAAAGTTTGGAACAGGGATAGCAAGAATTAATAAAGAGTATACGCAGAGCATTTCTAAACCTGACTTTGAGGTAAGTGAAAATAGAATTAGAATCATACTTCCAGTAATTCAAATTGATCCTATAGACTTATCTGAAGACGAAAATATGATATACGAGCTATTAAAAGAAGAGGTAGAACTTTCAAGAAAAGAAATCGATTTAAAAACCGGATTTAATAAATCAAAGACAATTAGGATACTTAATAGTCTTATAGATAAAAAAATTATAAGTAAAACAGGTAGCGGATCTGCATTAACCTATAAATTAAAGTAAAGTTTTTATTCGAAAAGAACGTTTAGAATTAGGAAAATCAATCTTGACCTCATTTTATTACAGCTAAGAGGTTTCTTAGAGAAGAGGGTGTTATAGTTTTGTCTTACATTAAGAAAAAAGAAGATAGTTTACTAGATGTATATTTTTTAAAGGATACGTTTGTCATTGAAAGAATAAACAATTCAATTGATGATGTTATTGAAAAATGGATAAAGGCCTTTGAAGTTGATAAGTATGAGACTTTATACAAATTAGGTTTTGTGAAAAAAGAAAAATGGTTTTCTCCTTCATTAATTTATCTTCATGATATTGCTGAAATATTAATAAAAAAGCTTAGCAGGGAGATAGATATAGAGTTTAAAAGAGAAAATGTAATTATTGAGTTGTCAGAAAATGAGTTGATTGAACTTAAAGAGGAAATTCCTTTTGTAATAGGTATGGAGTTTGTTGATGATGAATGGCTTGAAAATCTATGGAATAATTTACTTGATGTTTTTAAAAGAGAAATTAAAGATTTTGATGGAGCTGTAGCTAGATATTTTGTTGAAAAAAGCTCAAATATAAATATGCCAGGGAAAGTATTTTTTCATTTAGTTGAAAATAAAGAAAAGGATTTTCCTTTTGCTTTTATAGCTACATATTCCTCAAAATCTATATCGAATAAAAAGACTATACATACTCCATTAAAAAAAGCCCTTGAAGAGTTTGAAGGAGACAATAAAAAACTCATAAATTTAATATCAACTGTTATTAAAGTAGCGGAGTCTAGCAATTTTATATCTGAACTACTTGAAAGTGGAGAACTTTTTTCTCCCATAAAATTAACTTCAGAGGAAGCATATACTTTTTTAAAGGAAGTTGAGATTTATGAGAGTGAAGGAATTATGTGCAGGGTACCCAACTGGTGGAAAAAGAAAAGTAATTCAGTGAAGGTGTCGATTGTGGTTGGTGAAAATTCACCTTCAAAGGTTGGCTTCGACGGCATTATGGATTTCATGCCAGTACTTAAGGTTGGAGATGAAGAAATTTCAGAATCTGAGCTTAGGAAGTTTTTGGAGATGGCTGAAAGCTTAGTGATGTACAAAGGGAAATGGATTGAGGTTGATAAAGAAAAACTAGAGTCTCTTCTTTTAGTATTTGAAAAGGCTAAAGATTTATCAAATAGTGAGGTCATTTCTTTTGCTCAAGCAATGAAAATGGAGCTAAGTGTAAATAATGTAATAGATATTTTCAGTGATGATGCGGATATATCTGTATCTAATGGTAAATGGCTAAAAAATATTAGAAAGAAATTAGAATCTCCAGTAGCAGATAATGTGAAAATGGCTTCATCTTTTAAGGCAAATCTTAGAAAATATCAAGAAATTGGATATAGCTGGCTTAATCAAATGAGTAATTTGGAGCTTGGAGCTTGTTTAGCTGATGATATGGGGCTTGGAAAAACTGTTCAAATAATAGCTTTTTTAGAATACCAAAGGATTGAAAAGGGTGGAAAAGCTCTTTTGATTTTGCCTACCTCATTGATTGGAAACTGGGAAAAAGAAATAGAAAAATTTGCCCCAGAATTACCTTATCAAATTCTACATAAAAGCATTGCTAAAAATTCTGATGGTCTGAAAATAAATGAAGATAAATTTTTATATATAACTACCTACAAGATGGTATCTAAAATAGAAGATTTAAAAACTAGAGAATGGAATTATATGATACTGGATGAGGCACAAGCTATTAAAAATCCAGGGACAAAGCAAACTAAGGAAATAAAGAGTATTAAAGCTAAAGTTAGAATAGCCATGACTGGAACTCCTATTGAGAATAGGTTAGGAGACTTATGGTCTTTATTTGATTTTCTAAATGCAGGACTTTTAGGAAGTCCAAAGGAGTTTTCTGATTTTGCAAAGGGGCTTAAAGACGATTTGAAAGGATATGCAAAGCTAAGAAAGATAATCAGTCCTTTCATATTAAGAAGGTTAAAGACAGATAAAAGTATTATTTCTGATCTTCCAGAAAAGATTGAAGTGAAGGCCTACACATCTTTATCCAAGAAACAAATAGCTCTTTATAAAGAATTAATCAAAAAGATTGAAGGTTCTTTAGAGGATAAAGAAGGAATTGATAGAAAAGGAATTGTTTTATCTAGCATAATGAAATTCAAACAAATATGCAATCATCCCGACCATTATTTGGGGAAAGAAGATTATAAAATTCAAGATAGTGGAAAATTCGATAAGCTGAGAGAAATATGTGAGAGTATTTATGAAAAAAGGGAAAAAGTAATCATATTTACTCAATTCAAAGAGATGACTGATCCACTCTCTGAGTTTTTAGAAAGTATTTTTTCAAGAAAAGGGTTCGTACTTCATGGAAGCACACCAGCAGAAAAAAGGACAAAGATGGTTGAAGAGTTTAATAGCGAGAATTATATTCCGTACATGGTGTTATCTTTAAAGGCAGGAGGGGTAGGACTGAATCTAACATCAGCAAATCATGTGGTTCATTTTGATAGATGGTGGAATCCTGCGGTGGAAAATCAAGCTACAGATAGGGCCTTTCGTATAGGACAAAAAAAGAATGTTGTGGTTCATAAATTCATCACGAAAGGAACTATAGAAGAAAAAATTGATGAAATAATTGAAGATAAAGTAAAGCTTTCAGGGGATGTACTAAGTTTAGATTCTGAAAAATGGATTACAGAGTATTCTAATGAAGAGCTTATGAATATGTTTGCACTGGATGGTGAATTATAATGCCTTTTTATAAATATAAGAAAAAATCTATTGACAAAAAAGCGATAGATTTTGCACAACTCAAAGCAAGCAATTTAGGATTAAATCCAGTGAAAATAGAAGGAAGGATAATTGCTAAAAGCTGGTGGGGCAAAGCATGGAATACAAATATTGAGAGTTATGCAGATTTTAGTAACAGACTTCCAAGGGGAAAAAGCTATGTACGGGCAAATACTATTTTGGATTTAAAGATCAACAAAGGGACTATAGAGGCTATGGTGCAAGGAAGCAGAAGAAATCCATATATTGTGAAGATTCATATAGATGAGATAGAAAGATTTAGTTGGCTTCATATTGTAGACCTTTGCAATCATAGGATTGATTCTCTAGAAGGCCTTATAAGTGGAGATTTTCCCAAAGAGCTTGAGGTTTTGTTTACAGATAAAAAATATGGATTATTCCCTTCTTCTAGAGAAATTCATTTTGGCTGTACTTGTCCAGATTGGGCGAGTATGTGTAAGCATGTAGCAGCAACTTTGTATGGAGTAGGTGCAAGGCTTGATGATAATCCTATGCTCTTTTTTGAATTGAGAAATCTTGAAAGTGAAGAGCTTATAAAAAAAACCATGGAAAAAAAGCTTGAAAGTATGTTTAAAAACGCAGGGAAAAAAAGTAAGAGAGAAATCAGTGGTGATGAGATTGATGATATTTTTAATCTTTGAGACGAGGGGACGTATCTATTGTCCCACTTAAACCGGGTGACGCGTGAGACGAGGGGACGTATCTATTGTCCCAAAAAAAGCGTGAGACGAGGGGACGTATCGGGACCAGTGAAAAAGTCTCCAAAAAACCCCCTAATTAAATACAATTTTTAAATTACAAAAAGACAAAAAAACTTTACAACCTT
>NZ_JAGGLI010000049.1 GCF_017874355.1 Acetoanaerobium pronyense | reverse complement strand
TTTCACCTAATAGGTGTAAAAGGCTACGCCTTTGTAAAGCTTACGCTTAAATGCTTTTAAAGATTTTAAAAGAAGTGTATGAATAATTCAGGTTATATAATAAATTCATAAAAATTCTTTAGGCTGTGAAGACTTAAGATATAGGTTTAGTAATGATATAATGGTTTAAAATGGAATAGGAGATGATTGATATTTATAAATTGATAATGCTAGATGCTGACAATACTTTGTTTGATTTTTCAAAATCAGAAAGCTCAGCTCTTGAAAAAACCATGAAAGCCCATAGTTTAGACTATGATGAGAGTAGAGATTTGATAAGATATAAAAAATATAATCAGATTATGTGGGAGCGATTTGAAAAAGGTGAAGCTTCTATAGAGGAGGTTCACAGCGAAAGATGGAGGATGTTTCTTCCGCAGCTTGATTTAGACTGCAAGGAACTAGATAAAGAGTATCTTGAATTTTTATCTTACGAATCCCATTTGTTTGATGGTGCCTATGAAACTGTGAAAGGTCTTTATGAAAAGGGGTACAAGCTCACTATAGTTACAAATGGTAGTAAGAGTGTTCAGGAGAGAAGATTTGCAAGTTCAGAGATTATAAAGTATTTTGACCATATTGTCATTTCTTCTGATATTGGTATAGCAAAACCCCATAGAGGGATATTTGAGCATGCCGCAAGACTTTCGGATGTTACTGATAAAAATGAGATTCTTATGGTTGGTGATTCGATATATGCAGATATAAAAGGGGGTATAGATTTTGGGATAGATACCTGCTTTTTGAATCCTTATGATAAGGAAATACCAAAGGAAATTGTACCAAAGTACGTAATCAAAGATATTCAGGAGTTAAGAGGTATATTACTCTAATAAGTTTGGAAGGGGCTTTTTCAATGCGCTTTGATAAGATAATAAGAGATGCAGTCCATCTTGATATAGTTTTTAGCGAAAAGTTTTTTGCCCTAATTGATACTAAAGAATTTCAAAGATTAAACCGTATAAGGCAGCTAAGCTGTGAGCATATGGTATTTCCTACAGCTACCCATAGCAGACTTGCCCATTCACTTGGAACCTATTATGTGATGTACAGACTGATTGATCATTTTTCCAATATACTTGAAGAGCTGGGCCATAAGGTTAAAGAGCAGGACAAAGAACTGGCTCTTTGTGCAGCTCTGCTTCATGATATTGGTCACGGGCCTTTTTCCCATACCTTTGAAAAGTTATTTCAGCTAAAGGAACATGAAAAATGGGCTATAGATATTTTGAACTCTAAAGATACAGAAATAAATAAGGTGATTAGAAAAAACTTTGGTGAAGAGTTTTTAGAAAGACTTACAGACATCATATCAAAAGATTATAGTCACAAAGCTAATGATGGGATTTTTTCCATAATATCTATGCTTGTAAGCTCACAAATTGATGCAGATAGGATGGATTATCTACTAAGGGATGCTTATTTTACAAGTGTGACAAATGGGATATATGATATAAAGAGGCTGATAAGAGCTTTTGGAGCCGAAATGACAGAAGATGGGAACTTTAGAATATTTATCCATGAAAAATATATGGCCACTCTTGAGGAGTATATACTTGCTAGATATTATATGCACAAAGAGGTATATCAGCACTCAATAAAAAAGCAGATGGAGGGAATATTAAAGAAAATATTCAAAAGAGCTATTTTCCTTCATCAGTCCAAACAAAATATTGAGGTCAGTCCTGTAATGAAAAAACTATTTGAAGGAAGGGATATAACTCCCCTAGAGTATCATGAGATTGACGATACTACTTTGCTTTACCATATATCAATATGGCAGCAAAATGAGGACGTAATCCTTAGCTTTTTATGCAAATCATTCACTAATAGAAAAAAATTCAAAAAATATACATTTCAAATAGGAGATGAAGACAAATTAAAGATATTGAAAGAAAAAATTAAAAAAGCACTAAATAACGGAAAATATCCTAATGAAGAGATGAATTTTAAAGATGAATATTTCTACTTTGAAGATGACGTAGAGATTAAAATTTATGAAAACAAAAAAGAAAATATATGGATTAAAAAAAGGGATGGAAGTCTTGTTGATTTATCAAAAGCCTCTGTAATAATAAATGAATCCAGTCTTTCGAATACTTCGGATTCCATCAAAAGAGTATATATAAGCTATGAGCTTTTTGAAAAGATATATGGCAAAAAGCTTGAGTTTTAAAAATACCCTACCCATTAAGCCAAACTAAGACTTTTTATGGGTAGGGTATTTTTTATAAGGTATTAAAAGCTCTTTTATACTTTTCCTTATTCTTTGATATGGACTCTTTGAAATCCACTATTTTATCTAAGTTGTAGTCTTTTTCGAGCCAGAGATCTCTAAAGCTTCTATCTTTGTCAAACTTCTTTTCCTGGATTTCCACAGAAAAATATCTAAAACTTCGTGGATCGTTGCCCACTCCTGCACCATACTGCCAGTTCCCATAATTGCTATATACATCAAAGTCTATAAGCATAGACTCGAAGTATTCAGCTCCAAATCTCCAGTCTATATTAAGGTTTTTAGTCAAGAAGCTTGAAGCTATCTGCCTGTTCCTGTTTGACATAAAGCCTGTAGCTTTAAGCTCATTCATAGCAGCATCTACAAGCTCAAAACCTGTCTCACCACCAATCCATTTATCCATATACTCTTTGTTATAGTCCCAGCTAAAATCCACTCCCCTGATGCCATATTTGGAATACATTTTAATGGGATACATCTCGTTTACAAAGTAAAAATAATCTCTCCACATCAATTCAAAAAACAGCCAATATGTAGAATCATTACTTCCTTCTATATCTTCAAATTCCTTTAGTTTTTTATATACATACCTTGGAGATATGCATCCTCTTGCAAGATAAGGGGAGAGCTTTGAGGAAAAATCCCTTCCAGTAAGTCCATTTCTAGTCTCCTTATAGGTAAGCACTAACTTTGTTTCAAAAAAATAGTAATCAAGCTCTTTGAGTGCCTGAGTTTCGCCGCCATAAAAATCAGAAGATGATCTTTTATCTCTTTTATATTTTGAAAAACCAAAGTCTTCAATCCTTGGGATTTCATTTTTTTCTATATCAAGTACTACCTTATCTTGAATCTTTATATCTGGAAAGACTGCCCTTACAGAAGTCCTGTTTTCAGTTTTTTTCTTAAAAGCAGTGAATACAGAAGGTACTGCATTTTTTTCATAAGGGATATCATCAGGATGAAAAAGATTTCTTCCGTAAAACCCATAAAACTCAGTATTTTTCATACGAGATTTGAGCTTGTTTTCAATGTTTTTTTCGAAAAATGCCCCTTCATCATGGTAGTAAATAGCTGATATATCTAAATCCAATTTTGGAATTATATCAGCAGTATCTCCCTTATAAACAAGTAGGGGTATGTTTAATTTTTCAAGGTTTTTCTTTAAATCCTCAAGACTCTCTAATATGAAATTGAGACGATGACTTGCCATACTATCAAATCCAAAACCTGTTTTTCTAAACTCAGTGTCATCAAATACATATATTCCAATGACAGGAAGCTTGCTATTTGCGGCATTAAAAAGAGCTTCATTATCGTGGATTCTCAAATCGTTTCTAAACCATAAAAGTGAATAAATGTTAATCCCTCCAATTTAATTTGTTTAATCAATAATTATAAACCAATGATTAAAAGCTATTTCTTTAGGTAAGTATGAATATAACTTAAGATACCAATAAATAATGAAATTAAACCTATTGATTATAGTGAAAAATCTTTATAACTAAGAATATATTAGCTATAGTATAAACCAAGCTCAATATTTTAAGGGGGAGTTTTTATGTTTAATGCCAAGGTAATAAAAAATCAGAAATACGGACGATGTCTTCAGATATCCAAAGGCGGAAATGAAATGCTTGTCACTCTTGATTTTGGTCCTAGAATAATATCGTTTAAGAGGGCTGAAGGGGAAAATATATTAGGAGAAGACTTACCTCTAAAGATGTTCGTAGAGGGTGAGGACTGGAAGCTTGTAGGAGGGCATAGATTTTGGCATGGACCAGAATCATTTCCGAGAACCTATATTCCAGACAACGACCCTGTAGAGTTTGAGGTCTCAGAAAACAAGGTGATAATCAGACAAAAGGAAGAAAAAATGACTAGTCTTAGAAAAACAATTGAAATATCACCTATGGACGAACACAATTTTAAAATAGTCCATAAATTAAGAAACAACGGACTTTTTGACGTGAAAGTGGCTCTATGGGCAATAACTGTCATGAGAATGGGAGGGGTTGCAATAATGCCTCTTGATGATAAGGATACTGGATTTTTGCCAAATAGACAATTTTCCATATGGCCATATACAGATATCAAAGACAAAAGATTTGAGCTTTCCAATAGATTTGTGGCAATAAGACAACAGGAAATGGAAGGAAAACTAAAAATAGGAATAGATTCTGGAAAAAGATGTGCATGCTATATTGAGGGTGAGGACATCTTTATAAAGAGATTTGATAAATTTGAAGATAGGGAATATATTGATGGAGGGTGCAACCTTGAGGTATATACAGATAAGAAGGCCATAGAGCTTGAAACTCTTTCCCCTATTTACAATATAAAAGTGGGGCATGAAGCCTACCATGAGGAAGTATGGGAAATACTAAAATACGAAGATAAAAGCCTTTTAGATGAAAGGATTACAGATAAGGATTTTGAAAAGATAATAGATAGATATATGGATTTTAGATAGTATTAAGTTTATCTATTTTTATTATAAGATATTCATATGAAACCTTCATTGACATAGAATGTCCAAAGGAGTAAAATTCTAATTGGAATATGATATTTGATGTCATTTAGGAATAGGAGCTGTTTAAATGGGAATTTCTATACAAAAAGAAGCTTCTGATAGACTAAAAGAGATACTATCAGAAAAACAAATAGAAGGTAATGTAGTAAGAATATTTATGTCTGGTTCGGGCTGTTCAGGACCTATGTTCAATCTTGCTGTAGACGAAGTGAAGGAAAATGATGAGCAGATTGAGTTTGAGGGTATGAAATACGTTGTAGAAAAAAGCCTTATAGAGCAATATGAAGGCTTTGAAATCTTACCTTTTGAAAATGGAGAAATAAAAAGCATTTATGTAGAAGCCCTAAGTACAGGAGATTCTGGCTGTTCTTCATGCAGTGGCTGCAACTAAAACTAAATAATTAACTAAGATACTGAAGTACTTATAGAAGATTTTCTATTTGGACTTCAGTATTTTTTATGAAGAACTTCTAAACCTTAGGTTCTGAGTATTACTGTCATTATACAACTTAGTGCAAATTTGTCAGGGTAGAGCAAGTCAAAAGTAAATAAGTCATAAAATTTTTTTATTATATATCAGAATTTTATGTTAAAATAGAATATACTAAAAATTAAGAGGGGGATATTAATGATAAAGCAGAATATGGAGAAATATGCGGAGCTTTTAGTGAAAAATGGAGTTAATATACAGAAAAATCAAACTCTTCTAGTGAATGCTCCAATTGAAGCAGCAGACTTTGTAAGAATGGTTGCAGAAAAGGCATATCTAAATGGAGCTAAACATGTTCACGTAGATTACAGAGATGACAAGCTATCACTTGTTAAATATATGAATGCACCCTTTGAAGCGTTTTCTGAAGCCCTGCAGTGGAAGGCAGATGGGTTTGCAAAGATGGCAGAGGAAGGTGCAGCTGTACTAAGCATCACTGGAGCAGATCCTGATATATTTAAAAATGTAGATCCAAAGAGAATCGCAGAAGCAAACAAAGCAAACAGCAAGGCTTTAGAAAAGTTTAGAAGATATATGATGAACTCTGATATAGCATGGTGCGTTGCGGCTGTTCCAAATGATGCATGGGCGAAAAAAGTTTTCCCAGAGCTAAATGAAGAGCAAGCAATGGAAAAGTTATGGGAAAACATCTTCAAAGCTACAAGAGCTGATCTTGATAACCCTGTAAAGGCATGGGAAGAGCATACAAGCCACCTTACAGAAAGGGTAAACTATCTAAATGAGAAGCAGTTCAAGCATCTTCACTTCAAATCAGAAAAGACAGATCTTAAAGTAGAGCTTCCTCAAAACCATATTTGGGCAGGTGGAGGAGAAGATACTACAAAAGGGGTTTATTTTATAGCAAATATGCCTACAGAAGAGGTATTTACACTTCCTCTAAAAACTGGAGTAAATGGTCATGTTTCAAGTACTTTACCTCTCAACTACGCTGGGAACCTTATAGACGATTTTGTACTTCATTTTAAAGATGGAAAGATAGTAGATTACAGTGCTGAAAAGGGATATGATACATTAAAAGAGCTTATAGAGACTGACGAAGGCTCGCACTATCTAGGAGAGGTAGCACTTGTTCCTTATGATAGTCCTGTATCAAATACTGGAATAATATTTTTCAATACATTATTTGATGAAAATGCATCTTGTCACTTAGCCCTTGGAAGTGCATACCCTAAAAACCTAAAAGGTGGAGAGAAGCTTTCAAAGGAAGAGCTAAACGAAAAGGGTGCAAATACATCTTTAACTCATGTTGACTTTATGGTTGGAAGTCCAGAGATGAATATATTTGCAGTAACTCATGAAGGGGAAGAAATCCAGCTATTTAAAGATGGAAACTGGGCATTTTAAATAATATAAAACAAAAAGCAGTGTACTAGCGAAAGCAAAAGCCAGTACACTGCTTTTTTATTTATATTTCTTCTTTGATTCTTTTTACTACCTGTTTTCCAGAAAGGGTGACCATAGGCATACCAGGGCCAGGATTTACACTACCCCCTACAAAGAAAAGATTTTTGTAAAGACTGCTGGTCTTTGGAGCCTTGATTCCTTTATTTATTTTTTTATCAGAAACCACTCCATAGATGGAGCCCATATTAGAATAATAATTTTTCTGTATATCTATAGGGGTCCACACATGTTCATATACTATATGGCTTCTAATATCACTCAAACCCATTCTCTCAAGTTTGTCAAAAATCCTCTCCTTTAAAACCATATAATCCTCATGGGTATAGTTATTTTCATTCATATGAGGTATATGAGGAAGTATTTTTATGTTGTCCATACCATCAGGGGATACAGATGGGTCGGTCCTACTTGGAGCAACAACATATAAGGTAGGGTCATCTGGTAAGACTCCCTTTTTAAATACATCATCAAAATGTTTTTTTTGATTTCCTGAAAAGAAAAAGTTGTGATGTGCAAGCTCATTATATATCTTGTCTGTTCCTATATGAATCACAAGTCCAGAGCATGAAGGCTTAAACGGACTTAGTTTTTTCAGGAATTTTTCATCTTCTTTTAATATATCTCTATACATTGGGATGACTTCCATATTGGAGATAAATATATCCGATCGAATTTTTGAGCCGTCTTTTAAAACTGCAAATTCAATACTTTTTTCATCTTCGTTTTTTTCAAGATTTACAATTTCATTTTCCAAATGGATATTGATGCCTATATCCTCCATAAGCCTATGAAGAGCTTTGGCAAGATTGTACATTCCTCCATCCACATAATTAAGACCATATTCAAACTGCACATGTGCCATTTGATTAAGGACTGCTGGAGCATCATATGCCGAAGAACCAACATATTTGATAAAAAAGTCCATAGCCTCTCTTAGATGAGGCTCTTTAATATATCTATGAACTCCTCTGCTAAAGGTTGAAAAATAATCAAACTTACTGCTCATGGTCTTTATTCCATAAAAAGAGGTCAGCTCCTTTAGTGTATCAAGTCCCTTTTCGTAATAACCTTCATATGAGTTTTCAAACAATGATTTTGAATAGCTTTTGAAATTTTTAAAACCTTCGATATCAAGCATCGTCAAAAACTGATTTTTGACCATTAGTTTGTTTTCGTCCCCATAAAGATCAAGGATTAGGCCATCTTCAAAAAAACATCTCCACTCTAGGTCAAGTCTTGTGAACTTTACATAATCATATATATTTTTGTCATGAAGCTCAAACAGGCTTTCAAAGACATGGGGAAGAGTTAGTATGGAAGGACCTAGGTCAAATGTAAAGCCATTTTCTTTGAGCTGGTTCAATTTTCCGCCTATATGGCTATTTTTTTCGTAAAGATGTACATCGTATCCTTCTTTTTTCAGAGAAATAGCAGATGATATGCCTCCAAGTCCCCCTCCAATTACCACAGCTTTCATAATAACCCTCCTTAAAAAATTTTATATCTATCTTTTTTCCAATCGATATATCTTTGACCAAGAACTTTTTCCATCTCAAGCTCTTCTTCATTTATTCTTTGAGAGAGAGAATACTTCATAGAAAGTAGAGCGTAAATCAATCCCCCATAGTTAAAAGTAAAAACAGGAACTGATACAGTAAGTAAAAACAGTCCTATATAAAGAGGATGTCTAAAATACTTGTAGGGACCTTTTGATATAAGCTCCTGCTCTATATCAACTGCCACATGGTGGGAAAAATATTTTCCAAGCTCGAATCTAGACCAGAGCCTGACAAAAATCCCTATAGCATATCCTATGATTCCGATATTAATAAAAAAGGGCCGTAAGCTAGAAGGAACTGAAAATGTATCTGAAAAGAAAAAAACAGATGTCAATACGATAGAGCTTACAATAGAAAAAAGTATTTGATAAAAGGTTTTTTTGCTTTGACCATCTGCCACTTCTGGTCTGAATTTTATAATTTCAATAACCCATAAGAAGGTTATAATGAAAAAAACGGCTAGGTAGATATTGCTATAATTGTCCAAATAATCACCTCCTGATTAGCTATTTACCCAAATTACAAAATACAAACACTTTAATTATCTTTATTGACTGAATATTCTAATCGTGTTAAAATTATATAGAAGTATTATAAAAGAAACAGGAGGAATTCAGGGTGAAAACAGGAGTAGTTAAATGGTTTAATGGAGAAAAGGGTTTTGGATTTATTTCAGTAGAAGGCGAAAATGATGTTTTCGTACATTTCTCAGCTATCCAATCTGAGGGTTATAGAACTCTTGAAGAGGGACAACAAGTTGAGTTTGAAATAGTTGATGGTGACAAAGGTCCTCAAGCGGCTAACGTTACAAGAATCTAATTTCCAAAACAAATACCCGGGGATACCCGGGTTTTTTTATGATTTAATTAAAGAAAAAAGCCTGCCAGAGGCAGACTTTAAAAATTACTTCATGTTAATATTGTGCTTAGCTCTAAGGTCAGCTATATGCTCTTGATATTTCATGTGCTGTCTTTCAGCCATAATATTTTTAAGAAGGTTACTTCTCACTTCTTCAAACTCCATAGTCTTGCTTTCTGATTTGTGAGCAAGCTTTATAAGGTGATATCCAAATTGAGTCTGTACAGGACCAGAAACCTCTCCAGGAGCAAGGTAAAATGCAGCATCTTCAAATTCTGGAACCATCTGCCCTTTTGTGAATTCTCCAAGATCTCCCCCTCTTTCCTTTGAAGGACAAGAAGAGTGCTCAGCTGCAAGGTCTTCAAATGAAGCTCCTTGAGCTATTTGACGCTGTAGCTCAGATGCAAGCTCTTCTGAATCTACAAGTATATGACTAGCTTTTACCTTCTCAGGACTCTTGAAAGACTCTTGATTATTATTATAGTATTCTTCAAGTTCTTCATGAGTTACTGAAACTGAGTTGATAAGTCTTTGGATTGCATATTGAGTAGTGAAGTTTTCTACTAGCTTTTCAAAGTCAGCTTTGTATTTTTCTTCTTCGTGTATATTGTTTTCCATAGCTTCGATATATATAAGCTTTTGGTTAACAAGCTCCTCTAAAAGGGCTTTTTTTCCTTCTTCACCTTGAAAGTTTTGAGATACCTGAGGATTAAGGTTTGCCATCATGTGGTCTAGGTCAGCCTGTGTTACTTCGTAAGAACCTATTTGTGCAAGAACTGTTTTATTATCCATTAGAAAAACTCCTTTATAAATTTGTCTTTATTCTCTTAAAATATTAACAGAAGAATACCAAAAAGTCTAATTTAGATAAGGTAAAAAGCCATATATTTTAATGTAGAAATGTTTTAGGTGAAGTTATAAATGATATATATAAATTATAGAAAGGGAGGATGTCATGAAAGCTATATTAATTGAAAATTTTGGAGGACCTGAGGTACTGAATTTTAAGGAAGTTGAAAAGCCAAAACCAGAAAAAGGTCAGGTACTCATAAAAGCGAGTGGAATAAGTGTTAATTTTGCAGATATAAAAACAAGAAAAGGAGATTTTCATGGTGCAGGAAATCCCCCCCTAATTCCTGGACTTGATGTGGCAGGAATAATAGAAGAAGTAGGAGATGGGGTTTATGACCTAAAGGTTGGAGACAAGGTAATAGCCTTTCCGCCAAACGGCTCTTACAGTGAATACGTAGTGGCGGATGAAATCCTTACTTTTAAGATTTCTGATGATATGGATATGGATATTGCAGCTGCATCACCCCTTGTACTTTTTACAAGTTTCAATCTTTTATCTAGAGTAGGTAGACTATCTAAGGGAGAGAGTGTACTTATTCACGCTGCTGCTGGAGGCATTGGAACTACAGCGATACAAATGGCGAAGCTTCTTGGAGCAGGAACAGTGATTGGAACGGTAGGAAGTGACGAAAAAATCCAAATTGCAAAGGATGCAGGGGCGGATTACGTGATAAACTACAGAAAAGATTCTTTTGCTGAAAAGGTAAAGGAATATACAAATGGAAATGGAGCAGATGTGATTCTTGACTCTGTAGGCTCAGATGTATTTAGAGAGAGTCTTGAATGCCTTGCTATGTATGGAAGACTTGTAAATTTCAATAGCTCAAGCGGTACGCCTGGAACCCTAAATACAAAAGAAATTCATGGAAGCTGTAGAGCGGTACTTGGGTTTAGTATAGGAACTACCATAAAGGCAAGACCGAGTATCCTTAAAGAAACTGCATCTGAGGTAATCCCTATGCTTGAAAGCGGTAAGATAAAAATAGTAATAGGCAACAGATTTAGCCTAGAAGATGCAAGTTCTGCCCATGAGATTATAGAAAGCAGAAAAAGCACAGGAAAAATTTTGCTTAAACCTTAGATGATTAACCTATTTAGAATCTCCCTTTTTATATAGAGGGAGATTTGATTTTTAGAGGGGCGATTAGCATGGAAAATACATATGTTGTAACAGGTGTTAAAAAAATACGGGGTACAGTTTACTCTGTTTTTTTCAACGGTGACATAAAAGTCAGGTTGAGTGATGAGACTATAGTATATTACAAGGTAAAAGAGGGCAGGGTATTTGAAGAGGAAGAATACGAGGATATGATTTCCAAAGACCATATAAAAAGGGCAAAGACAAGAGGTCTGGACCTTTTAAGCAGGTCTTCCAAATCAAAATCTCAAATAAAATCAACATTAAAAAGGGAAGAATTTCAGGAAAAAGCAATAGAAGAAGCAATTAGATTTTTAGAAGACTATCAATTTGTAAATGATGCCACACTTGCAGGTAGGATAGTAGAGAGCAAAGCTCCTGCAAAAAAATGGTCTAAAAATCAAACTATTGCAAAGATAAAGGAAAAAGGAATATCAAAAGATGATATCGAAAATGCCATAAAAAATATGGATACAGAGACAGAACTTGAAAATGCTCTTGATATAGCAAAGAAAAAACTTAGAACCTTAAAAAATAAATCAAAAGAGGAAAAAATACAAAAAATAAGGCAGAGTTTAGCCTATAGAGGGTTTGACTATGATATTGTATCTAAGGTGATGGATGAAATAAAAAGGGAAATTGAAAATTGTGAAGTTGCTGGGCTATAATCTCTATGATATAATAGAGACTTGGAAAAAATGATCGAGCTATATACATTTAATGAAGGAAGTGTGAATTTGAATAAGAGAAATGATATAAGAAACGTTGCAATAATAGCCCACGTAGACCACGGAAAGACTACGCTAGTTGATGCACTACTTAGACAGAGCGGAATATTTAGAGAAAACCAGCAGGTACAAGAAAGGGTAATGGACTCCAATGACCTTGAAAGAGAGAGAGGAATCACTATACTTTCTAAAAATACTGCTATAGAATACAAAGATACAAAAATAAATATAGTAGATACTCCTGGCCATGCTGACTTTGGAGGCGAGGTTGAAAGAGTACTAAAAATGGTAAATGGAGTAATACTTGTTGTAGATGCTTTTGAGGGACCTATGCCTCAAACAAAATTCGTACTTAAAAAAGCCCTTGAGCTGAGCCTTCCTGTACTTGTTTGTGTAAACAAGGTAGATAGACCGGAAGCTAGACCAGTAGAGGTTGTTGATGAAGTGCTTGAGCTATTACTAGAGCTTGATGATAGCGAAAGATACCTAGATTCTCCATTTATATTTGCATCAGCAATAGGAGGCTGGGCGAGCTCAGATGTTAGTGTGAAAAAAGACACTATGGAAGACATGTACGAAGCTATATTAGAGCATATACCAGCTCCAGAGGGAGACCTAGATGGCCCAGTACAGCTTCTTGTAACTACAATAGATTACAACGAATATGTTGGAAGAATCGGAGTAGGTAAAGTTGAAAGAGGTACAGTAAGGGTAAATCAAGACCTTATGCTTCTTAACTTCCTTGATGATACGAAAAAACAAAAGGTTAGAATAGGTAAGCTTTATGAATACAGCGGACTTCAAAGAGTAGAAGTTCAAGAAGCAAAGATGGGAAGCATCATAGCCCTTAGCGGAATAGAAGATATTCATATAGGTGATACCCTTACAGACCCAGAAGTGCAGGAAGCTGTAGAGTTCGTAACTATATCAGAGCCTACTATAGCAATGAATTTCTCTGTAAACGACAGCCCTTTTGCTGGACAAGAAGGAAAGTTTGTAACTTCAAGACAGCTTAGAGATAGACTAATGAAAGAGCTAAACACAAATATATCCCTAAGAGTAGAAGAAACAGAATCAGCAGACTCATTTAAAGTATCAGGAAGAGGAGAGCTTCACCTTTCTATACTTATGGAGACTATGAGAAGAGAAGGCTACGAGATGCAGGTATCAAAGCCTGAGGTTCTTTACAAAAAAGACGAAGCTGGAAAGCTTCTTGAGCCTATGGAAAAAGCAGTAATAGATGTGCCTGAAGAGTTCATGGGACCTGTAATGGAAAAAATGGGTCTAAGAAAAGGCGAAATGATTAACATGACTCAAGGTAAAGGAAGCTATGTAAGACTTGAGTTTTCTATACCTACAAGAGGGCTTATAGGATATAGATCTCAGTTCCTTACAGATACTAAAGGAAATGGAATAATCAACACTATATTTGATGGATATCAGCCATACAAAGGTGATATAGAGACAAGAAATCAAGGTTCTCTTGTTGCATTCGAAGATGGAGTAGCTGTAGCTTACGGTCTTTTCAATGCTCAAGACAGAGGAACTCTATTTGTTGACCCAGGTCAAAAGGTGTATCAAGGAATGGTAGTAGGAAGCAATGTAAGATCTGGAGATATCGATGTAAATGTCTGCAAGAGAAAGCAGGTAACAAACATGAGAGCTTCAGGTTCTGATGAGGCACTAAGACTATCTCCTCCTAGAAGAATGTCACTTGAAGAAACTCTTGAATTCATAGATGAAGATGAGCTTGTAGAGCTTACTCCAAAATCTATCAGAATAAGAAAGAGAGTTCTTGATAAGACTCAAAGAGCAAGAGTTAGAAGCAAATCAAAATAATAAATCGAAAAGTCTATCCTAAGATTGGATAGGCTTTTTTGTTGTGCGCCCAGCATGGGCGCGAACTTGCTGGTGAAAGTCCAGTACGGGGGCTGGTAGTGCCAACCGTTAGCCAAGAGCAAGGGTGTCCATCGT
>NZ_JAGGLI010000048.1 GCF_017874355.1 Acetoanaerobium pronyense | reverse complement strand
TATTTTCACCTAATAGGTGTAAAAGGCTACGCCTTTGTAAAGCTTACGCTTAAATGGTTTTAAAGATTTTAAAAGAAATGTATGAATAATTCAGGCTAATAATTGTATTAGGTATTCTAGGGAAAAAACTTAGTTCAAAAGTAGATTTTCCTTTATGGATCAAAAAAGACTTTACAATCTCCACTATAGTTCAGATTAAAAAGATTGTTAGTTTAGGAGTATTTGTAATCATATCCAATTCATTAATATATAATTCAAATAAAGAGGTGCTACAACAAGTATCTTGGTTGAATTTTTCAAGTTTTAATGAAATTTTCTTGCTCTCTTTAAGAGCCGGATTGCATGAAGAAATAATTTTTAGATTGTTTGTATTTTCTATGTTTACATATCTTATTAGTAAGAATATTAACTCTAAAGAAAAAGCTATTTTTGGAGGAATAGTACTATCTTCTCTTCTCTTTTCATTAATGCACGGGGGACTAAATATTGTTGCATTTGTATTTGGTGCAGTTTTAGCTTATATATTTTATAACAATGGACTAATTCCAGCAATTATAATTCACTTTTTAGCTAATCTAATCCCTTGGACTTTATTTTGGAATTTATAAAAAAGTATTTGTAAGGAGCTATATATGGAAACGAAATCAGAAATTAAATGTTATTATTTAGGAAAACTTTACCCTTTGCATACAAAAATAGATTCCTCAATAAAAAAAATAACTATTATATGGAATGGAAAAGCTTTTATATGCAGTAGCCCACAAGAAGGAGAAATTAATATTACTGATGCACTTCAAAACTTTTATATAAAAGCCAGTAAAAAAATAATTGGAGAAAGATTAAAATTATATCAAGAACATTTTAAAGTAAAGTATAAATCTTTTTCTATAGAAAATGATTCAACAAAGTGGGGAAGCTGTAGCTCAAACAGGCATTTGACTTTTCACTGGAAACTGATGATCTTTCCCCTTGATGTACTTGATTATGTAGTGGTCCATGAACTTTGTCATTTAGTACATATGAATCACGATAGGTCATTTTGGAGATTAGTTGGTAAAATTCACCCACAATATAAAGAATCTATGGCGATTTTAGGAACAACAAAAACTAGAGATTTGTAAATACCTGAAATTTTAATTGGCCTTAAAAATTAGAAAAATTAACCTTGGAATAATCATTTCTAAAAAAAGTATGATTAATTCGAGGTTTTTTTTGCCTACAAATATAGTTTTGGCCGATTTACATCTTGACAAATATTAGTGAGAGGTATAATCTATAAGCATAGACCGACCGTCGGTCCAGAAGGAGGAATGTATGTCAATTAAAGAACAAATATTAGCAAGCGCACAAAAATTCTTTTTTTCTATAGGCTATAACCAAACATCTGTACAAATGATTATTGATGATTTGGGTATAGCAAAAGGTACTTTTTATCACCATTACAAGTCAAAGATACAAGTTATGAACGCTGTATCTGAAATAATAGTTACAAGTGGTGCAGAAGTAGTGAAACCATATATCTATGAATCAGAGGATGATGCTATAAAAAAATTCAATTATTTTTTAACTACTATGACTCAGTGGAAAATGGAGAAAATGGACGCTTTGTATACAATTTTTAAAGTTATGTATTCTGATGACAATTTGCCATTTAGGGAATCAATCAATGAAAAAAACTTAGAGTATTATCTGCCTATAATTAATCATATAGTAGGTCAAGGTATTAAAGAAGGAACTATGGTTACAGAGTATGAGGACATTATAGGGGAGATGATTTTTAGATTTAGTGGAGAAATAGGCAAGGCTACTGCACATATTATTCTTAACTATAAAGATTATAAGGACCCTGTTAAAGAGATAAAAATAAGAACTGATTTTATTATTCACATGTTCGAAAAAATGTTAAATATAGAGCCAGGCTCTTTGAATATAAACTATGAAGACCAAGCAAGAGAGTTTTTCGATTATATGATGGAAAAGGAGGAGAAGGCATGATACATGTTGAGAATTTAGAATATAAATATCCAGGATCTAAAGATAATGCTTTAAAAGGAATTACCTTCGATATTAAAAAAGGGGAAGTATTTGGTTTTTTAGGTCCATCAGGAGCAGGTAAATCAACCACACAAAATCTTTTAATCAAGTTACTAGACAATTATAAGGGAACCATTGAGATTGATGGTAAACCTTTAGATACTTTTGGAACTGAATACTATGAGAGGATTGGAGTTGGTTTTGAACTTCCGAATCATTTTCTGAAGCTAACAGCTTATGAAAATCTAAGATTTTTTTCTTCTTTATATGAATCGAAAACTAGAGATATAGATGATTTATTAAAAATTGTAGGACTAATAGAGCACAAAGATAAAAAAGTGGAAAATTTTTCAAAAGGGATGAAAATGAGGCTGAATTTCTGTAGAGCATTGATTAATAATGCAGAAATATTATTTTTAGATGAACCAACTACAGGTTTAGACCCTGTCAATTCAAAACATATTAAAGATTTGATTTTAGAGGAGAAAAATAAAGAGAGAACGATTATTATTACAACTCATAATATGCAAGTGGCAGACGATCTTTGCGACCGTGTTGCTTTTATTGTAGATGGAGTTATAAAAGAGATTAACAATCCAAAAGAGTTAAAATTAATCCATGGAGAAGCTATTGTAAAAGTAGAATATTATGAAGACAATAACTTAAAAACATCTTCACATGATTTAAATGACTTGAAAGATGATGATGAAATTATAAGAATTATCAAAGGATATAAAATTAGACGTATTCATTCACAGGAAACCACTCTTGAAGATGTATTTATTAAAGTAACAGGAAGGGGCCTTGATTAATATGTATAAGCTTTTAAATTTAGTGAAATGGGATATTAAATTTCAATTAAATAATGGACTTTATGTAGCTGGAGCTATTCTTAGTTTAGTCTGGTTATTTGTATTGATTTTATTCCCATCAGCTGCTATGGCCTACGTAATTCCTATTGTTATTCTTTCTGATGTAGGCACAATGGGGATGCTATTTATTGGAGCTATTGTATTCTTTGAAAAGGGACAAGGATCAATTAAGGCTTTAGTTGTGACTCCAATGAAGCCAAAAACATATATTCAGGCTAAGGTTATTTCTCTTTTATGCTTTGTTATGCTAGCAACATTTTTTGTAATACTTGGTCCAACTTTGATAAAAGGAGTTCCAATAAACCTAATAATTTATCCAGTAGCGGTTACAATTATAGCTACATCATATATTCTGCTAGGTTTCATTTTGAGTGCTTATTTCAAAAGTTTTACAGACTTTATATTCCCAATGTGTCTTGTATTTATGGTTTTGAATCTTCCTCTACTTTTTCTTTTTGATATTAGCGATCTTGAGCCTTTTAGAAGATTTGTATATCTCCTTCCTAGTCACGGTATGGTGATTTTATTAAAAGGAATGTTTGAACCTCAGACTGCATTAGATTTAACCTATGCAGTTATATATAACCTTATAATTATCAAGCTGCTTTATTTGAAAAGTATCAAAGTTTTTAACCAGAAAGTAATTGGGAGGCAGGGTGATTTTAGTGACTAGGACAAGCAAATTGATTGTTAATGAAACAAAAAGAATTGGAAGAGACAATCTTATGCTAATACTTTCAGTCTATCCAATCATACTGGGATTAGTAGGAAAATTCTTAGTGCCTTTTTTAAGAGAAAGCTTAATGCATCGTTTTGATATATTGCCTTATTATTCAGGAATATTTATATTTTTTATATTAGCAAATCCATATATATATGGCGCATTGGCTGCATTTTCTCTTCTAGATGAAAGAGAAGAAAACATACTAAATGCAATACGTGTGACGCCAGTTAAGCTTCAAACCTATTTGCTTTCAAAAGTTTTTTTTATCATATTAGTTAGCATTATATCTGGAATGTTAATAACATCATTTATAGGACTTGTTGAGATTTCAATATGGGAGTCATTTATAATAAACACCCTTATGTCATTTTTAGCTCCATTTAATATGATGTTGATTAATACCTTTGCCAAAAATCGTGTTGAAGGATTTGCTTTAGTTAAAGGCACAGGGTTCATGATTCTTCTGCCAATAGTTGCCATCTATATCCCTCATCCTATCAATCTTATTTTTGGTGTGATTCCAGGCTATTGGCCTGCAATGGCTATTAATAGCTTAACCAACTTAGAATTTAGTTTTCTTCCTTATTGGATATATGTTTTATGCGGTTTTATCTATATAGCTCTTGCTATAAGAATTCTCTATAATAGATTTAGTGAAAAATTACATTCTTAGAAAGAAAGTTCCTAAAAAATATTAGAGAATCGAAAAACATGATATAAACAAAAAAATATTGGTATCAGGAATAATAAGAACTATTTTGGCAGGAATAAAATTTCGGGAGAGTTTTTTGTATAATCCTAGAATTCTTTTGCAAAGCCAGGAGGAATATGCTAATGAATAAAAAATGGTTGTTATTGATTATCCCTTTAGCCATACTATTAATATTTTGGCAAATTGGAGGAAACGGAGAAGAAATTGACGAAAATGATTTAGCAGAGCCAAACATAAATGAAGAATCAACAGATATTTTCAATGAACAAGATGAAACTGTATTTTTAGCAGAAGATTTTGAATATGATATTGAAGTAATAGGAGAAGGACTGGAAATTCCTTGGGAAATAGTTCCTCTGCCAGATGGAAGGATTTTAGTCACAGAAAGACCCGGAAGAGTCCTTATTTTGGGAGTAGGGGAGATATATACAGTACAAGAGGCTGAACATGTAGGCGAAGGAGGTCTATTAGGGATTGAAATAAGTCCAGAATTTGATCAGAATAGACATGTTTTTCTTTATTACACATATAGAGAAGGTAATAAAATTTTGAATAGAGTTTCAAGGTTCACTCTTGAAGAGAATAGGCTTGATAATGAGGTATATATTTTAGATGCAATCCCTGGAGCAAGAGTGCACAATGGAGGTAGACTGAAATTTGGCCCTGATGAAAAACTCTATATTACTACAGGAGATGCTCAGGTACCAGAGCTTTCTCAAGACATCAATTCTTTAGCAGGTAAAATATTAAGGATTAATTCAGATGGTAGTATACCTGAAGATAATCCATTTGAAAACAGTCCAGTTTTTGCCTATGGACTTAGAAATCCTCAAGGATTAGCATGGCATCCTATTAGCGGAGATTTATTTGCAAGCGACCATGGACCTACTAGTCAAGATGAAATTAATCTGATATTACCCGGAGCGAATTATGGTTGGCCTATAGTAACTTGTAATCAAGGAGATACTGAATACGAAGATCCTTTTGTTTGTTATTCGGATTTCACTTTGGCACCTTCTGGAATAGCTTTTCTTTCTCTTGAAAATCTTAGTGAATCAAATCTATATGTCGCTGGACTAAGAGGAAATATGGTAATGAGAATAGATTTAGAAGATGACGTAAGTTTTATTAGACAAGAAGAACTTTTTAATGAATATGGCCGTATTAGAAGTGTTGTCTATCATGAAGGATCCCTATATATTGCTACGAATAATAGAGATGGAAGAGGAAATCCAAGTGAAAATGACGATAGAGTTTTAAAAATAACACCAGTTCTGCCAACTAGTTATTAAATTAGGAGGAGTGTAGAGGTTCAGAAAATTTTTTTTATAAAATTCAATTCTCTTCAAATACTAAGGCATTATAAAAGATTATAATTAAAAAATGGAAAAAGGAGAGTGTTAATATGATTGGTGTAGAAATAGATATGGTTGTATCGGACAGCTTAAAGGCATTAGAGCTTTACGAAAAAATATTTGAAATTGAGAGGATTGAAGTTACTGATTTTCCTAAAGGAGAAAATGAAGTTATTTTTTCATTGTATGGAGTAAGATTCCATATGCTCGATGAAAATCCTCAGTTTGAAATGATAGCACCTAAACCAAATGATCCGAAACCTATTTGGTTTAATATTATGGTACCAGAAATTGCTAAAACATATCAAAATGCAATTAATGAGGGCTGTGTTGAGATACAGCCAATCACCGAAATGTTAGATTACGGAGTTTCTAATGCCATGTTTAGTGATTCATTCGGTTATTTGTGGATGTTACATCAAGTTCATAAAGAAGTGACTTTTGAAGAAAGAAAAGAGATATGGGAGAAAGAAAAAGAATAGAGTATATTCAACATGACAATAATAAAATATTCTTGTAAGAAGGAGAAGAGATAGTGAAAATAAAATACTATTTTAAAATTACGTTAATAGTCCTATTTATGTTGACTATTCTATTGATTAATCCCATTAAATCAAATGCTAACGATGCTTTAAAAATCTCTAGTTGGCTTGTTGAATCTGCAATCTTAGAAAATGGAGATCTTTCAGTAAGAGAAGATATTACTTTTAATTTTAGTGGAGCGTATAATGGAGTATTTAGAGAAATAGTATTAGAAAATACATCGGGAATAGAAGGTATAACGGTATTAGAAAGTAATCAAAGTGGAGCTATAGAATATCAAAGAGTTCAAGATGCAGATTTAGGAGATAGAAATGTTTTTATAGCAGAGGAAACAAACAATGGGATTACTTTGCAAATATTTTCACCTTCAAATGATGAAAATAAAACTTTTACACTCATATATACTATAAAAAATGTTGCCATAAAATACAATGATATAGGAGAAATATACTACAAATTTTTAGGTCGTGAAAATGATACACCTATAGATTTTTTTGCCGTGAATATAGTCTTACCTGAGAATGATGTAAATAATGATGTCAGATTTTTCGCTCATGGACCGTTGCATGGAGAAATCAATAAAACAGCTAATGACATTATTACTTTAGAAGTACAAGATGTTCCAAGTGGGACATTTGTAGAAGCAAGAGTTCTTTTTCCCACATCATTTATACCGGCATCATCTAACACAATAGACGAAGAGGCATATTCACAAATTATGGAAGAAGAAGCACAACTAGAACAAGGAATCCAGGAAGACATAATTAAAAGAGAAGAGAGAAATATATTATTTGGAAATATAGCAGGTATACTTAGCATTGCTCAGATTCTTGTATTTATTTTTTTCATTATAAAATATAGAAGAACAAAAGATATTCATGAACAAAATAAATATTTAGATGTTCCTGAAGATTGTAGCCCGGCATTAGCTACCTATATTACGAGCACTGCTATTGGCTCTAAGACTATAATTTCAACTATATTCGATCTTTATAGAAAGGGATATTTAGAAATAAAAGATACAGAAGGTTTTAAAAGCAAAGACGATGCTTCAGAAGTTTTTATAATCACTAAAATAAATTCAGATCAAGAAAACCTATTAAGTCACGAGATCCATTTTATTGATTGGTTAATTGAAGACATGGGAGATGGAAGTGCTGTAACTACAAAAGAAATAGAAAGTTACAGCAAAAATAATCAGTCTATGTTTACAAAAAAGTATACTAAATGGATAGAGCTTATTAAAGAGGAATCTATCAATAATGGATATTTTGATGAAGTTAGTAAAAAAAATAGTTTGCCGTTTTTGGTAATATTTCCTATAACCTTAATTTTAGGGATATTAGCATTAGTATATGGAAATATTTTAGGTGGAGTATTAATTGGAACATCGTTCTTAATACTATTTCAAGGGTTAGCATTGATGTTCAGAAAATCTGATTACGGATATGTAGAGTACAAGAGATGGATGGAGTTTAAAAAACAAATGAAAGCTCTAAAAAAATCTGATACGAAGAAAGATTTAAAAAAATATCCGAAAGATATATCTTTAATTTATGGCTTAGCACTTGGAATAGACAATAGTATCCTAAATGAATTTAACATTGAAACAGATTTAAGTGGAGATAGTTTTTCATATGGGCATGGATGGATATATTGGTATTTTATTTTTAATAATAACAATACAGGATTTCAAAAAAGCATAGAGAGTTCTTTCAATTCAGCTACGCACACCACAGGAACAGGCGGTGGCTTCTCAGGAGGGGGAGGAGGCGGTGCCGGTGGCGGTGGAGCTGGTGGATTTTAGAAAAGGAGAGTGCTACTTTGGAAAAAAATGATTACAAAAGGGCTAGTCAGATTATATATTTTTCACATGGCGGAGGGCCGCTACCTCTACTTAATGATTCTTCCCATGATAAAATGATACAATTCATGAAAAATCTTCCACAAAAAATTCATAAGCCTGATTCAATTATTGTGTTTAGTGCACACTGGGAGGAAGATATTGTTACAATTCAAAGCGGAGAAAGTCCTGGCATTATCTACGATTATTATGGATTTCCAGAAGCTGCATATAACATTAAATATCCATGTGTAGGGAATAAGGATTTAGCTTTAAAAATTGCGGAGGGCTTTAGACAAAGTGGTATTGAATACAAGTTAGATGATAAGAGACCTTATGATCATGGTTCATATATCCCGCTAAAGATGATGTATCCCGATGCTGATATACCGGTTATTCAAATTTCACTAAATAAAGACCTTAATCCTCTTACTCATCTATCTATTGGTAAAGCACTAAGACCGCTTCTTGATGAAAACCTGCTAATCATTGGTTCTGGATTTTCGTTTCATAATATGACTAAGTTTGATTTTAGTGGAAAAAATACTAAAGATCCACTTAATGATGATTTTCAAGATAGACTTATAGATATTTGTTGTATTAATGAAAGTGAGAATGAAAAATGGCAATCCTTTTTAAACTGGGAAAGCTTTCCTAATGGAAGGTACTGTCATCCAAGAGAAGAGCATTTATTGCCATTACTAGTATGCGCTGGACTTTCCACAAATGTTGGAGTTAAAATATTTGACGATTATATTTTAGGGAAAAGAGCTATTGCATTCTTATGGAAAGAAGTATAATTTGAAAATGGCTTAAATAGAGTTTGTACTGATAAATATAGATTGATATTTATAAGTAACGACTGCTAGAGAGGAGGGGTAATATGCCTTGGAGTAAAAATGATTTTCCAGACGCAATGAAAAACCTTGAAAAACCTGTAAGAGATAAAGCTATTGAGATAGCTAATAGTTTATTAGAAGATGGATATGAGGAAGGCAGAGCAATACCAATAGCTATATCTAAAGCAAAAGAATGGTATGAAAATAGAGAAGGAGATATTCAGTAATAAAAAATGCACCTCAAAAAGTAGACTTCATTCTAACTTTTGAGGTGCCCTTCAAATCTTGACTTAACATTTTTTTAGACTAAAAACCAGCTGTTATTATAAAATCTTCTCCTGCCCAGTCATTTTCATAATCTATTTCAATATAACTCACTTCTTTTTCCTCTTCTTTATCTATAATAAAAAGCAAATCCTCTATCTTGTAAAGATTGTCTTTTCCTTCAGCAAGTTCATCCTGAACCAGTTTATAGGTGATTCCAGCTCATGTTTTTATTTTTGGAAAAATACGTAACGTTTTTTTCGGATATAAACGATGGAGCTGTTTTTTTGCTTCACTTGAAATTATAAATTTCAATATACTCATCTCCTTTTAAAATTCTTTAAAAAAAATATATAAATTGTAACTTTGTATTTAATTATATTATACCCAGTATTTTATATCTGAATGGTGTCTTTTAAAAAGGATAAAATAAAGAAAAAATTAATCAATCCACCCGCTGAATAACCTCAATAGTAGATTGTTAAAATTATTGACAGATAATGATTGTTGCTATATCATGATAATGATAATCAATATCTAAAGCTTACATATAATAAAGCTGACTAATTCACAACGAGAGAGGATGAACTTCATGAAATTCTTAAAAACTAAATTTATTGCTGTAATAGCTGTATTTAGCATATTACTAACAGGCTGTTCAAGTCCAGCGCAGGAAGTACCAAAGGAGGAAGCTCCTCCTACTGCTGAAGTATCTCAAGACTATCCAATAAAAATAAATCATGCCTTTGGGGAGACTGTAATTGAAAGTAAGCCACAAAGAGTAGCAACGATTTCATGGGGAAATCAAGATGTTGCTTTAGCTCTTGGGATTATTCCAGTTGGTGTATCTCAGGCAAATTATGGAGTTTTAGATGATAGTGGACTTTTACCATGGACTTTAGAAGGCTTTAAAAAACTTGGCGAGGACACTCCTGGAATATTTAGGGATACAGATGGGTTAGATTATGTAGCAATTAGTGATGCTCAGCCAGATGTAATACTTGCAGCATATTCTGGGATTACAAAAGAAGAATATAATCTATTAAGTCAAATTGCTCCAGTTGTTGCTTACCCTTCTCTGCCATGGCAAACTTTTTGGCGTGATCAGATAATTATTAATGCTACGGGTATGGGAATGAAAGCTCAAGGTGAAAGCCTAGTTCATGAGCTTGAACAATTATTGGAAGAAAAAACAAATATGTATCCTCAGATAGAGGGTAAAAAAGCCGCATTCTTTTATTTTAACGCTGCTGATTTAGGGAAATTTTACATATATCTACCAAGTGATCCGAGAGTAGCATATTTGGCAGATTTAGGGATGGAAATACCAGATAGTGTAAAAAATCTTGCCAAAGAATCTGATAGTTTTGCCTTAGAAATTAGCGCAGAAAATATTGATTTGATTGAGGATGTAGATATTATAATTACATATGGGGATGATAATTTACTTCAGGCATTAAAATCTCATCCTCTTATTGGGACCCTTCCTGCAGTAAAAAGAGATTCTGTTGTAATTATTGAGGATGGGACACCACTTGCAGCATCTGGTACTCCAAGTGCCCTTTCAATTCCTGCAACTATAGACGAGTATCTTAGTCTAATGGCAGAGGCAGCTGATAAAGTTAAATGAAAAAAACTAAAATATTAATATTAATTATTTTAAGTATTTTGTCAATTGCTCTATGTATACTTGTTTCCCTTGCTTTTGGAGCGAGATATATAGGATTTGCAGAAGTGATGGATACTTTAATAAACTCAAAATCAGATACTATAAATCAAATAGTTGTTAATGAAAGAATTCCGAGAACTATATTTGGAATTATTGCAGGAGCAGCCTTAGGAGTATCTGGAGCTCTTATGCAGTCAATTACTAGAAATCCTATTGCAGATCCGAGTGTATTAGGTGTTAATACAGGAGCCGCTTTATTTGTTGTAATAGGCATCGCTTTTTTTCAGATTAGTACCCCTGAAGCATATATTATATTTGCACTCCTAGGTGCAGGGATTACGGCAGTTTTTGTTTATGCAGTGGGTTCTTTAGGGTATGGGGGTGCTACCCCTATTAAACTTGCGTTAGCTGGTGCGGCTACAAGTGCAGCATTATCGTCAATCGTCAGTGCCATTATTTTACCAAGAGCAGATGTCATGAATGCTGTGCGATTTTGGCAAGTTGGAAGTACTGGTGGTGCAACTTGGCAAGGAATAGTCGCAGTTTTTCCATTTCTAGCTGTAGGGATTCTGCTTGGAATAGCTCTTACTCCTGCACTCGATGCATTAGCTATGGGAGAAGAAATAGCGACTGGTTTAGGAGTTCGAACTGGATTAGTTCGTTTAGGTGGGGCGTTTGCAGGGGTACTACTCTGCGGCGCTACTACAGCTTTAGCTGGACCAATTGGTTTTGTGGGGCTCATGGTCCCACATATAATGCGCATGGTGTGTGGTCCAAGTCTACGTTTGATTATTCCTATGTCTGCTATTGGGGGTTCAGTTATTTTGATTTTGTCAGATGTATTAGGACGTCTTATTGGAAGTCCTGGTGAATTGGAAGCAGGAATTATTACTGCTTTTATAGGCGCTCCTATACTTATTATTATAGCTATGAGATCGAAGGTGCGAGCTTTATGATTTTATCGACTAAAGAAAACAATATAAATACTTTAAAAAATGGTTATAGATGTAGGAAATTAAGAGCTGGTTTGGTTACAATTTTTTTAATGATTATAACCTTTGCACTATCTACCCAGATTCTTGTAAATGGAACTAGCAGGTACCCTCTGGAAGTTGTCTTTAGAGTTTTAATGGGTGAGGAAATACAAGGAGCGTCATTTGTAATTAGAACATTGAATTTACCTAGAATGCTTGCTGGGCTTTTAGTGGGAATATCCTTTGGAATAGCAGGAAGTACATTTCAGACTATACTTAGAAATCCCTTAGCTAGTCCTGATATAATAGGAATCACAGCAGGATCAAGCGTAGGAGCCATGGTATCTATCCTTATACTAAATTTAAGCGGAACTATTGTTTCTATAATAGCTCTTTTATGTGGTATTAGTATAGCTCTTTTAATTTATATGCTATCCAAAGTTGGGGGATTTTCTGGTGCAAAACTGATTCTTATAGGTATTGGGATACAAGCAATGCTAAACTCAGTAATATCCTTTTTGCTTTTAAAAGCATCTCAATATGATATACCAGCAGCATATAGGTGGCTTAGTGGAAGTTTAAATGGAGTACAATTGACAAGCATACCAAAATTATTTATTGTTTTAATTATTTTTGGAAGTTTAATAATTATATTTGGAAAACATCTTAGAATTTTGGAGCTAGGAGAAGAGTCGGCCATTACACTTGGTGTTAGGACAGATGTTGTGAGACTTGTTCTTGTACTTAGTGCAGTTTTTTTGATTGCTTTTGCAACATCAATAACTGGCCCTATTGCTTTTGTAGCTTTTTTATCGGGTCCTATAGCAATTAGACTTGTAGGGTATGGAGCTCCTAATGAGCTGGCAGCTGGCCTAGTGGGGGCAATATTGGTACTTGGAGCCGACCTTATTGGTCAATTTGCATTTCAGACTAGATTTCCAGTTGGAGTTATAACTGGAATACTTGGGTCACCTTATTTATTGATGCTACTTATTCGAATAAATCGAAGAGGAGGAACAGCATGAAAAGAGCAGATGTATTAAAGGCTAAGAATGTTTTTTCAGGATATGAAAAAAAGATTATTGTTGACGGAATTGATATTGAAATTCCTAAAAATAAAATAAGCGTAATAATTGGTGCAAATGCTTGTGGAAAATCCACTTTACTGAAAACACTTGCAAGACTTATTCAACCAACGTCAGGAGAAATAGTTCTTGATGACAAAAAAATATCAGAAATACCTCCCAAGCAACTTGCTAAAGTGCTGGGACTTTTGCCACAATCGCCAGTAGTGCCTGAGGGGATTACAGTAGGAGATTTAGTTGGAAGGGGAAGATTTCCTTATCAAACTTTTTTTAAAGGGATGGGGAAAAAAGATTACGAAGCAATAGATGAGGCTTTGGATATCATGGGCATTTCTGATCTTGCTAATAGATGTATGGACGAACTATCTGGAGGACAAAGACAAAGAGTTTGGATTGCAATGGCACTCGCCCAACAAACAGATATACTTCTTTTAGATGAGCCTACTACATATTTAGATATTACTTATCAAATAGAGATACTTGATTTACTAACTGATTTAAAGAAAAAAAGAGGAACTACGATCGTCATGGTCCTTCATGATATTAATCTTTCTGCCAGATATGCAGATTATATATTCGCAGTTTATCAAGGAAAGCTTGTTTCTCAAGGAAAGCCTAATGAAATAATAACAGAAAGTCTAATCAAAAAAGTTTTTGACTTAGATTGCTTTGTAATGAAAGATCCTGTTTCTGACTCACCTTTTATAGTTCCCAAAGGCAGACATCATATAAATTTTGATAATAGATCTTTTCAGGCGGTCTAAATAAGAAACTACATAATCGTTTATTCTTCAAAAAGAGGCTCTAACTATTAATTTAATAGATAGGCCTTTTTTATTGTGAGTATATCAATATTGATATACTCAATTATATTTTTGATTTATTTAATAGAGGATGCTCTAATTTAAAAGTGTAATATGATAGTAACTCTTAAATTAGAAAGTATTGTTATGATATAAATAGTTCACTTTTAATGAATCCCGAATTATTCATAAAAAAATAATTTAGGCTCTTAATTCAGAAATTAGAAAATTCCACAATAAAAGTTCTTAATTTTAGTTTTCTACTCAAA
>NZ_JAGGLI010000047.1 GCF_017874355.1 Acetoanaerobium pronyense | reverse complement strand
AAAAGCTTGTTTTATATGTCTAAAGTATACTATTAATCTGTCAATTATTGAATTTTCAAGGTTCATAGGTTTTATTTGTGTGCGAAGTTTAAGTTATTAATATATCATATAAATATAGTACAAAAAGTAGCTTATTGTTAAAATTCATAAAAATAGGAGGAAATAAAAAATGATAGAAACAAAATTTGAATTTAGCATGATTAATGAAAAGTTAGTAGAAAGGATTATAGATGATGAAAATGTAAATATTAATCATATGATTCTTACAAAGGATACATGTATTCCAGAGCATTTTTCAAACTCAAATGTATATATGATAATTGTAAGGGGAACTATGTCCATTGGTCTTTCAGAACAAGATTTTCATAGGTATGAAAAAGGGTCTATGCTTAATATACCTTATAATGTAAAGATGAATGTTTGCAATCATGATGATGAAGTGCTTGAATTTTTCGTAATTAAATCTCCAGCTCCAAAAAATTATGGAAAATAATGATTTTACAATCATATTATGTTATTTGCTTTGAAAAAAGAGTTTGAATCAAACTGAATTAAATGAAAATATAATATTAAAAAAGTATGGACATCATATCCATACTTTTTTTACATTCTTAAGCTTTAGCTATTGCTTTTCCAAATTCGATAGCATCTTTAATTGCATCTTCGTTAGGGTTCCACTGATTTCTCAGTCCATCTCCTATTATCTCAAATCCTGCTTCCTTCATTTTTTCATTAAGAACCTTCACAGACTCTCCGCTCCAGCCATAACATCCAAAAGCGGCAGATTTTTTGTTTTTAAATTTTAGTTCTTTCATCAGGTGTATTAGGGCAGCAACGGGTGTAAGGATGCTATTTCCGATTGTTGGGGATCCCATAACCACTGTTTTGGATTTGAAAACTTCCGTAATAAGGTCATTTTTATCAGTCTTTGCTATATGAAACATTTTTACTCTAACGTCTTTATCTTCAAGATTTATTCCTTCAAATATAGCTTCTCCAAGTTTTTTGGTACCTTCCCACATAGTATCATATAGTATCGTAATCTGGTTTTCCTGATAGTTGTCACACCACTTGCTATATAGCTCCACTATTTGAAGTGGATTATCTCTCCAAATTACGCCGTGGCTTGTTGCTATGATATCTATAGGCAGATTAAGGGATATTATTTCTTCTAGTTTTTTCTTTAATATACCGCTAAAAGGAGTGAGTATATTTGCATAATACTTTATAGCTTCTTCCTGTAGAGTACATTCATCTGCATAGTCATTAAATAGCCTGTCTATGGCATAGTGCTGTCCAAAGGCATCATTACTAAAGAGTATATTATCTGAAGTTAAGTAAGCTGCCATACTATCTGGCCAGTGAAGCATTGGCATTTCAACAAATACAAGGTCTTTTCCATTTCCTACTGAAAGGGTATCGCCGGTTTTTACTACGTTAAAGTTCCAGTCTTTGTGATACTGACCTTTTAGAGATTTTACTGCGTTTGCGGTGCAGTAAATAGGAGTGTCTGGAATCTTTGCCATTAACTCAGGAAGAGCACCGCTGTGGTCAACTTCTCCGTGGTTAATTACAATATAATCTATTTTATTTAGGTCTATTTCCTTTTCAAGATTTGCTACAAATTCTTTTGCAAAAGGCATCCAAACTGTATCGATAAGTACAGTTTTTTCTTCCTCTATAAGATAAGAGTTGTAAGTAGAACCTTTGTGAGTAGAATAATCCTCTCCATGAAAAGATTTTAGCTCCCAGTCAATCTTACCTACCCAATTTACATTGTTTTTGATTAATTTTTTCAAACTTACTACCTCCTTCGGTATAAAAACAAGAAAATTTCGAATTGAAAATATTTTCACTACTGATTTATATTATAACCTTTAAATTTTTCTTAAAACGTAACAAATGTCACATTAATAAAAAGATATTGTTATTTAAATATATCAATTGAATTAGTAGGACATTTTTCTGATGCCAAAATCACTTCCTTTATATTTAAATCAGGATTATATTCCTTAATTAATATAGCTTTTTTATTTTCTATATTAAAATAATCAGGGGCTAGATTAGAGCAGATGCTGCATCCTATACAATAAGCTTCATTAATTCGAAGACTTTCTTTCTGTAGATTTTTTTTACTAGATACAAGGTCTTTATTTTTGACTATCTTAGATGTGATATATCCCATTATAAATATAGAAATTACAGTGAGTATCCATCTTATAACCATAAATGAAGGACCTAAAAATTTAGCTTCATTTGCAAGCATAGGAATCTTAACAACTGCCCATGAGCTAAGGATTATCACTACGTTTGCTATGCTAGCACCCTTTGAAAGTAGCATATTGCTTATTGGAAAAGCGGCATAAATAGGGCCAGCAGATATACTTCCTAAAATAAGAGCTAAAATATTCCCAGAAAAACCGGATTTTTCGCCGAAGCGATTAATTATTATATCTTTAGGAACCCAAGCTTCAATTATGGCAGTGAGTACAAAAACTATAGGCATTACCTGAATCATTTCCCAAAGATAATAGAGGCTATTTCCAAAGGCTGATATAGCTTTATCCCTAGAAAATAAAAATAATACAAAGTATATACCTAAGACGAAGAAGGGTAGCTTATTGTTTTTTATTAATTTTAAAGTCTTCATAGAATTACCCCCATTCCCAAAGCTATAAAAAGTGCAAATACAAAGCTCAATATATTCCTAGTAAGGGCAAACTTAAGGCCAAACTCTTGTCTCTCAAGGGGAAAAGTTACCACTCCAACCATTGTAAGTGTTGTAAGAAAGGCTACAGCTGGTATTATACTAGCCCCACTATCAACAAGTGAGCCTACAAGAGGAAATGCTACAAATGCAGGAATCAGTGTGAT
Organism: Acetoanaerobium pronyense; assembly: GCF_017874355.1. GTDB lineage: Bacteria > Bacillota > Clostridia > Peptostreptococcales > Filifactoraceae > Acetoanaerobium > Acetoanaerobium pronyense. The sequence continues at coordinate 11,997 of NZ_JAGGLI010000047.1, read as the reverse complement.
GCTTCCAATAATTGCAGAGCCAATGGTTGATAAAAATGCATTTGATGAACCTAAAATATCTTTTATAGAATCTGGTGGCAAAAATGCTAAGATTAATCCTATCATAAAAATTATAGAGATTATCTCGCCCATCATCCCTTTCATCATGGATTTAGATTTTCTCATGGAAGCAAGGGTCTTAGCTTTGTCTTTTTTTATTGACCATACTACTAAGCCTACAGAAAGAAAAAGGAAAAAAAGTGTTAACGGATCCATAAAGTACCTCCTAGACTATGTTTTAAGAAAAATACTGTAGATAAAAGAAAAAATTTAGATAGAGTTCTATGTTTTAGGTTTGCTCATAAAGGTATTATAAGTGATATAGATATATAAAGAAGTTACTTAAGTAACTCTTTGATATTAATTAAGAGTAACTAATCAAAAGAAAAGAGGGAAACTATGTTTTTAGTTAAAGAAGTGAATTTAAATGAGATTATAGATATCAGACATAAAATACTAAGACCAAATCAGACTAGAGATGAATGCTTCTATGAAACTGATAAGAGTGAGGAGGTCTTTCATTTAGGAGCCTTTGCTAATGAAAAGCTTGTAAGCATCGCATCTTTTCATAGGGAAAATAATAAAGATTTGGGATTTGAAAACCAGTTTAGGCTAAGAGGAATGGCAACCCTTGAGAATTATAGAAAACAAGGAGCTGGAAGAGAGATTATAGAATATGCCATAAAACAGCTTAAAACCAAAGGAATAGAATGCCTTTGGTGTAATGGAAGAACAAGTGTAATAGATTACTATGAAAAACTGGGATTTGAAATATTTGGTGAAGAATTTGATTACCCTCCAATTGGAATGCATATTGTGCTCTATAGAAAAATATAGGAATGTAACAGTGGTTACGGAATTAAACATAGTAAACTGATATGATTTAAATAATTGATAACGAATTTCAATTATTTAGGAGGGTTTATATGGAAAATAATAAACTAGGGAATATAAAGATGAATGAACATCTTGATGTTGATAGTGAAAAAATTAAAAAAATAATGGATATAAAGCTAGCTTATCTAAATGGAGAAATTTCTATGAAGGAAGCTAAACTAATGATGAGAACTTCTGTAGAAACCGTTACAGCTCAGGAGTTTGCAATATGTGAGCAATATCTGCAAAATTATGGCATTTCAGATGATGTAATAGCAGATAGAGTAGATGAAATACTTGAAATATTTGAAGGACTTCTTGTAAGTGATAAAGTAGATGTACCTCTTGGCCATCCAATAAGGACGTATATGGATGAGACTCAGGCTATAAGAGAGGTACTTGCTCAGATGAAAGCTATGCTTACTGGGAAGTTTATAAAAAATCAGTGGATTGAAATATACGAAAAACTAAGCGAAATTAATATTCACTTTTCAAGAAAGCAAAACCAGCTTTATCCAGAGCTTGAGAGAAAGGGCTTTGATAAGCCATCCAAGGTCATGTGGACTCTTGAAAATAATATAAGGGATATAATTAAAAAAGGAAAGATGTATCTTGAATCTGATGAAGATATTGAGTTTTTAGAGCTTCAAAGTGAAGTGATAGAGCTTGTAGAAGACATGATGGTAAAAGAAGAGGAAATACTTTATCCAACTGCAATGGATTTACTTGATGAAACTGACTTTATAAAGATGAGAAAAGGGGATCACGAGATAGGCTACTGCCTTATTGATGCTCCGCCTCTATATAAAGAAGTAATGAAAGAAGAAAAAGGAAGCAACGACCTTGTAAAAGACCTTTCTTTATTACTAAAAAAACATGGAATACTTGATAAAGGGTCTGATGATGAATTTGATGTAAGTCAAGGAAAACTATCACTTGAGCAAATTAATCTAATATTTAAGCATCTTCAGGTGGATTTGTCATTTGTGGATGAAAATGAAATAGTAAAGTTTTATAGTGATACAAAACATAGAGTATTTCCAAGAAGTCCAGGTGTCATAGGCAGAGAGGTGCAAAACTGCCATCCAAGGGAAAGTTTAGGAACGGTTGAGGAGATAATAAGGGCATTTAAAGCAAAAGAACAGGACGAAGCAGAGTTTTGGCTTGAGATGGGAGGCAAGTTTATATATATCCATTATAGTGTGGTTAGAGATGAGCAGGGAAACTTTAGAGGAGTACTTGAAATGATGCAGGATGTAACTAAAATCAGAAGCCTTACAGGAAGTCAAAGACTATTATCTTGGAACTCTAAATCAGGTGAATCAAAAGAAAATAGAGTAGAACATGCTGTAGGTCAGCATAATAAATATGGACTTACAAAAGAAACTATACTGAAATATATGCTTAGGGAATATCCTTTTATTAAAGAGTTTCTTTTAGATCTTTCTCCAAATTATAGCAAACTTAAAAATCCAATTCTTTTTAAGACTATGTCATCTGTAGCAAACCTTGAAATGATAGCAGAGCGAGGAAACTTTAAGGTAAATGAGCTTATAGAAAAGATAACAAGGGAAATAGACAAAAGAAAGGAAAGTTAGATGATAAAAATATTACTTCTTGCTTTAGGAACTATAACACTAATACTTGGAACAATTGGTATATTATTGCCTGTACTACCAACTACTCCATTTCTTCTTATATCCCTATTTTGTTATATGAAAAGCAGTGATAAACTATATAACTTTGTTCTGGAAAATAAATATTTAGGTCCATATGTACATGGATATGTATCTGGAAGAGGGATACCTATGAAAGCTAAGATAAAAGCTATTAGCCTTATAATAGTGACAGTAGGTAGCTCCATTATATTTTTTATTAATCCTGTTCATTTGAAGATAATGCTATTTTTTATTGCAACTACAGTGTGTGTCTATATATGGACCAGAAAAACAGCAACTGAGGCTTAAGAAAAACTCAAAAAATATTCAAATGATAGAAGTATAAATTTTATTTTTAAAATAATTATTTGACCATAATTCTATCACATTCTCTTCGTATACTAATATCAAAGGATAAGCAATAAAGCTTTCCTAATTTAAAAAAATACTTAAAGGAGATGAATTGTGATGAAAAAAATAAAAAACATAGCACTTGCTTTAGGAGTTACAACACTTGTTGCATCAGCAGGAATAGGTGTATATGCCACGGAAATATCTTCACCAGCAGAAATTCTTTCAAGAATTACAGGAACTTCAGTAGAGAGTCTGTATGAGTCTAAAGGAAGTATGAAGTTTGGAGAGCTTGCTGAAAAAGAAGGTGTATCAGAGGAGTTTAGACAAGAGATGCTTGCAAATAAAAAGGCAATTCTTGATCAAAGAGTGGCTGAAGGCAGAATTACTCAGGAACAGGCAGATGAAATATATAAAAATATGGTAGAAAACCAAGGAAGCTGTGATGGTACTGGTATCCATAGAGGTGAGAGAAATCTAGGTCTTGGAATGGGTGCAGGAATGGGCAGAGGAAATGGAAATGGTGAAAAAATTGGAGGCGGAAACGGTTTTGGAAATGGACATATGATGCAAAGAAATCAAAGAATAAATAATAACTAAAGGTTTTGAACCCTCCTTTTAAAAATATTTAGTTAATATAAAGCATGGATTATCAGGCATATAAAGTGTAATGTCTGATAATCCATGTTTTTTTTATTGTGATTTAAGGATGATTTATATCTCATAAAAATATTTCATTGGCTAATTGATTATTTTTAAAACAAATGGAAATACTATTGGCATTAAAAAAACAGTAATAAGACCAGCAAGTCCAATAGAAAGACTACTCATAGCACCTTCAGTTTCACCTAGCTCAAGTGCTTTTGAAGTACCTACACCATGGGAAGCAGTACCAAGAGCAACACCTACTGCTATTTTATTTTTTATACCTAATAGTTTGCAAAGTGCAGGGCCAATAGCTGCACCTGTGATACCTGTGATTATAATTGAAAGCACAGTAACTGGAGGAAGGCCGCCAAGACTGTTTGTAACCTCTATACCTATTGGTGTAGTTACTGATTTAGCAACTAAGGATCTTAGCAAAATTTCATCTAAGCCCAAAAGTCTCGAAAACAAAGCAACAGAAATTATAGAGCTAAGGCTTCCAAGGGTAATGCCAAGGAGTATAGGAAGGGCATTTTCCTTTACTTTTTCAATCTGCCTATAAAGAGGTACTGCAAGCAATACTGTGGCAGGTCCTAAAAACATATGGATTATATTCGCACCTTTATTATATTTTTCTACATCAATATCAAAAACTATCAGAATACCTATAATGAGTCCTGCGGCGATTAAAAGAGGGTTGAATATAGGTAGCCTAAATCGGCCATAAATGAGCAGACCTATCTGAAAGGCTATTATTGACAGGGCTAGGCCAAAAAATTGATTTTCCACAATAATATCCACTTTAATTTTCTCCTTTTCTTTGAAGTCTAAGTACAAGCTCCACGATAGCTCCGGTAACATATATTACTATGACTGTAGTTCCAAAGGTTAGAATAAGTATGTTTACCCCACTTTCTCTTAATATATCCATAGAGCCAAGAAGCCCAACACTTACAGGTAAAAACAAAAAAGAAAGATTTCCAAGAAAAAAATCGGATATCCTTTTAATCTGCTCTATTTTTATGATTTTAAAAATAAGTAAAAAAAGAAGTATTAACATACCTGCTATACTGCCAGGAAGGGGAAAAGGCAGGAGAGATGATATATACTCTCCAGTAATAAAAATTAAGACTATAATAAGAAGTTCGTTAAGCAATTTCATATATTTTCTCCTAGATATTAGTTTATAAAAATATTAGCTTATTAAATCTTTAGAATCTTTAATATGTGAGCTTTTCAGATAAACTCTTTTTATTTCAGGGAGTTTTTTTAAGAATATATCCACAAGTACTGGGTCAAAATGAGAACCAGAATCGCTTTTTATAATCTCCACCGATTCATCAAAATCAAAGTCTACTTTATAAGCTCTTTTTGAAGTAAGGGCATCAAAAACATCTGCCAAAGCTATTATACGAGCCGAAAGGGGTATCTCTTTTCCTTTAAGACCATTTGGATATCCACTTCCATTCCATTTTTCATGATGGCAGTTGGCAATCTCAACTGCAGTGCTGTAAAAATCCCTGTTAAATATTTTAAGGTCATTTTTAAGGTTTAGCAGGACATCAGCTCCTATATCTGGATGCTGTTTCATTATCTCCCATTCCTCAGCTGTGAGTTTCCCAGGCTTTTTTAGTATTTCATCTGGAATTCCAATTTTTCCAATATCATGAACCGCAGCATTGTTTCTTATTTTATTTACAAAAGGACGGGAAATGTTATAGTCCTTGTCAGTGTGATTCAAAAGACCTTCAGCTATTATTGTAGAGTACTGTGTCATTCTATCAAGGTGATCACCAGTTTCTGTATCTTTTTTTTCTACTAGATCTGCAAAGCTTCTAGTCATTGTTGCGAACATTTTTTTTGTGAGATAGGTCTTGTCTATTATTGTTGAAATTTCCCTTGATATACTTACAGCAAGTCTTAGAGAGCTTTCATCATAATTATTTTTATGAACAGAGCTAAAAAATATAAACCCAAACACAGCATCTTCTATTAGCAAAGGGACTATCATGTTAGAGTTAATCCCTTCGTCTTTTATGAGGCTCAGTGAGGGACTAAAGGGTCTTTGCTCAAACTCAAGGTCTATATCATGCATTATTTTCGGCTTTTTAGTTTTTATCATATCCGATAAAGATGTCTGATCTATAGGTACCTCAAATCCTGGGCCAAGAAGAATTTTTCCATAAGACATTACGCCATGTTCTGCAACTATTTTATTGCTTGCAGAATCGATAAATGCAACTCCAATCCTATCGGTTTTCATTACATTTCTTATCTGAAAAAATAAAGAGTCTAGAATCTCATCTAATATATAGCCGTTTCCAGTAATTCTTTTGACTTCATCTAAAAATTTATATTCCTTGAAAACATTATTGACGGTCTCTGAAATTTCTTTTTCTTCTTTAAAAATTGGATTAATATTAAAAAGAAAATCCACATTGTAATCATATCTGACTAATAGTTCAAGTCCTTTCTGAATATAAGGAATATCTTTTGTAATTATTTTAGTTATAATCCCAAAAAGAACAAATATAATTGCGAATAAAGAAAAAATAATAATATTATAAAGAGTTGCAATAAAAGGATTATTTTTTAAAAGAGATTGTATGTAAAAGAAATTCAATAAGATATTAGAAAATATTAATGCTATTACAAAAGACATAATAATAAATAAAGTTGTTTTAATACTTCTCATTTTTCCTCCAAGATATACTATTTATATTTTAACCCAACTTTTGGGGCTTATTATAATTTTACGCCATAAGTAAATAAAATGCTACATACGTAAAAAAAATTGAAATATCTGATTTTATATATAGATTAAATATTTCTTTTAATATAATGTATAATAGTCATGTATTTAATTTAATTTTTTTAGGAGGAGACTATGTATAAACTTAATATAAAGGGACAAGAGCTTACACTTAAGATAGCAGAATTTTTGTTGTCAGAGGATGAGCTTAAGGATTTTTTGGATTTTCTACAAAAGGATATGGGGGATTCTGTCCTAAATATGAATGGCAAGCAGGACTATATGATTGTAGATGAAAAGAAAAATAAAACCTATATACTTAGAAAAAAAGATAATGAAGTAACTGTGATGGGAATTATGGATAAGGATGAGCTTTTCAAAAAATAAACTATAGGTTTAAGCTTTATAACTCAGAGGATATTAAGACTTATTAAAGAACTTTTTAAAAATTTCACCCAAATCTCACATATACTTATAAAAAGAGCATATTGCTTTGATATGCCCTTTTTGTAAGTAATTATTATGCAATTTTATTTTCTTTTTTAGTATCTGATTTTTTTGAAGTTGGATTATTCATTTTTTTAATATCAGTTATAAGACCTGTTGCATGTCCCATCGGACATATCTGACACCAAGATCTTGGTTTGAAAAATACTCCCATCAGAATTCCCACTATAAAAGAAGCAAACATAAATCTAAAAAGTGCAAATGCAATCTTATCTATTTGCCCTCCGGAATGAATCATAGAGAGTGAAAGCATAGTAATCATAAGTATGAGCATTCCATTTTTGAATTTTTTAGTTCTCATAAAGCTAGGAAGGGTATTTTGCATTGAAAACTTTCCTAAAAACTTACCTAAAAATGATCCTCTAGGGCAATAAAAAGAGCAGTGAGCCTTCCCTTCACCCTTAAGAGCATGATACATAGGCATAGTCATACATATGATTCCAAATAATCCAAAATATACATTATAAATTGAAAGAATGAAAAAGCTTATTATTATAATCCAAGACCAGCCTTGATGTGATTTATGCTTTTTCTTTTTAGATATCGAGTCTGTACTGTTCAAATTTTTGTTCATAGAAATTAATCCTCCTGTGATTGATTGTTAATCAATAATATTAACACATTCATATATTACGATATTAAGATTGAAAAGTCAACTGAAAAAATATTTTGTAATCATTACAAAATAGTATTGAACTTTAAAGTTGTATCGTTTATAATATGAACCAGGTAATAATTAACCTTAAAATAAATAAAGTACAGGAGGCAAAAATATGATTCAAAGAATGGTTGGACTTAAAGCACCTGATTTTAAAATGCCAGGAGTTTCTGGAGATGGGGAGAGATTTATAGATATATCCCTTAATGATTACAAAGGAAAATGGCTTGTAATGTTCTTCTACCCTAGAGATTTTACTTTTGTATGCCCTACTGAAATAAAGTCAATGAATAGATTTTATGATGAATTTCAAAAGTTAAATGCTGAGATATTAGGAGTAAGTACAGATAGCGAGCATTCACATAAAGCTTGGATAAAGGCTGATGAAAAAGATGGTGGAATTGGAACTCTTAGCTTTCCAATAGGAGCAGATACTATACATAAGGTATCTAAGGATTACGGAGTTTATATAGAGGAAGATGGTGCAGCACTTAGGGGATTATTTATTGTTGATCCTGAAGGTATATTAAGATATGCAGTTGTGCATGATCTTAACGTAGGTAGAAGTGCCCAAGAAACACTAAGAGTACTTCAAGCTCTTAGAGCTGGTGGACTTTGCCCTGCTGACTGGGCTCCAGGAGAAGACCTTTTAACTCCTTAATTTATTAATAATAAAAAGGCAGAAGGAATTTTTTTCGATTCTTTTCTGCCTTTTTAGCGTAAATACAAAATCCGACTTTTGTGATATTATTATGAAAAGCTAAGCTTTTTATAAACAAAATATTTAATTGTTAGTATTTGAGGAGGATATTTTATTGGGTAAAATAATTAAAGGAAAGATAAATCTATTTTTAATAATGTTAAATGTTCTATTAATAGGAATTCTTATAATTACATTTACTTCAAATACAAAACCTGAATATACAGCAAGCTCTGTATTTGAAAGAATAGTGGATATACAGGAAATATCCTTAGTTCAGTACAATTATACTGGTGTAGTAGGTTTTGATGATAGAAAAACTGTGGGAGATATAAATGTACCTTTTACAAGAAAGCATTTTTTAGTTAAATATGATGGTTACATAAAAGGCGGAATTGATTTTGATGAGATAGACATAGAAGTCTTTGAAAATAGGGTAGCTGTAAGACTTCCATCACCAAGAATTATAGAAAATGTAATAGATGAAGAGTCTCTTGTAGTTTATGATGAAAGCAATAATATTTTTAATCCTATCAAGATAGAAGATTATAACGATGCATTGATTATGGAAAAGGCAAAAATGGAGCAAGAGGCGAGGGAAAAAGGAATTTTAGATAGGGCAAAGTCCCAAGCGGCATCGCTAATCAATACTATGGTCATTGATATGGGATTTGAAGAGATAGATATAAGTTTTAAATAATATAAAATCCAAAAAAATCGCTATGATACCTCTAGTTTATATAGTGTGGTTAATTAAAATCACAGTATTTATCTAGAGGTTTTTTGTAGGAAATTCTATAAATTTAAGTTAAAAATCTATAGATAAATTTAATATAAATATTTTTAAATAACAGTTGAAAAAAATAAGGCTAGGGTATATTATATATATGAACATATGAATTGTTGTTCATATATTCAGTTGTTTAATTATAACAATTAGTATTTAAATAAAAGTAATACGTCTTTAAAGAAATTCAAAACTAAGATTTTGATTTAAATAAGGAGAAAGAGGAGATGAAAGAGCATGAATGAAAAAATAGTAACTTGTAGCTGTGATGTCATACATGAGGAAATTGTAGAAAAAGTAAAAGATTCTATGCCAGAAGACGAGCTTTTATATGATGTAGCTGATTTTTTTAAAGTATTTGGAGATACAACCAGAATAAAGATATTATATGCTCTTTTTCAAGCTGAAATGTGTGTTTGTGATATAGCTGTACTTTTAGGTATGAATCAATCGGCTATTTCACATCAGCTTAGAGTATTAAAGCAGGCTAGACTCGTAAAATATAGAAAAGATGGCAAGGTCGTATATTACTCTCTAGATGACGATCATGTAAAGAGCATATTTGACATGGGAATACTTCACATAAAGGAAAGGAGATAAAAATATGCTTACTCTATATATAAATGGAATGATGTGTGCAAATTGCAGCAATAAATTTGAAGAAAAGGCATCTGCCCTTGAGGGAGTTGAAGAAATCGCTGTAAATTATGCTTCTGCTAAGGTTAATGTAAAGATAAGACCTAACTATAAAGAAAATGAGGTTGTATCGAAGCTAAAAGATCTATGCTCAAAAATAGAGCCTAAAGCCAGTCTTGAATATAAGCCTCAAGCTCCTCTTGAGTTAACTAATATAAATGATTTAAATAATAAAGAAAAGGAAGTAGTTCATAATCATAATGAAGGTCATAGTCACAGTCATGATCATACAGAAATCCATAACCTAAATGAAAAATGGTCAATCCTTAAATATCATTCTAAACAACTGAAGACGATATTATCTGCCATTATCATATTATTGCTCGGAGTAATATATGAGGGCGATCCTATTATCAAATTTATGATATTTCTTACGGCATATCTCATTGTAGGAAAAGACATACTTTTAGCATCTGCTAGAAATATAGCTAGAGGAGAAGTATTTGATGAGAACTTTTTAATGTCAATTGCAACTCTGGGAGCATTTGCAATCGGGGAATACCCTGAAGGTGTAGCTGTAATGCTATTTTTCAATATTGGAGAGATGTTTCAGGATATGGCGGTTCAGAAATCAAGAAAATCAATAAGAGAGCTTATGGATATAAGACCTGATTACGCCAATATAAAAACAGAAAGTTCTATTTTGAAGGTAAGTCCAGCAGATGTAAAAATAGGGGATATAATTGTTGTAAAACCTGGAGAAAAGGTTCCTCTTGATGGAGTACTAATCAAAGGAAGGGGTCAAGTAGATACATCGAATCTTACTGGAGAGCCTGTGCCAAGAATAGTAAAGGAAGATGATATAATCTTATCTGGCTATATTAATAAAGAAACTACCCTTGAAATCAAAGTAACTAAAGAATTCAAGGATTCCACTGTTACAAAAATTTTAGAAATGGTAGAAAATGCCTCAGTTAAAAAAGCTCCGACTGAAAAATTTATAACAAAATTTTCTAGATACTACACACCAGCTGTGGTTATTTTTGCAGCAGGATTGGCTTTGATTCCTCCATTATTTTTAGGATATGAATTTGAGATGTGGATATATAGAGCTCTTGTATTTTTGGTTGTGTCATGCCCTTGTGCTCTTGTAGTTTCAATACCCCTTGGTTTCTTTGGAGGGATAGGATCTGCTTCCAAACATGGAATACTTGTAAAGGGTGGGAATTATCTAGAGGGTTTAAAGAATTCAGATATAGTGGTTTTTGACAAAACAGGAACCCTTACAAAAGGAAAGTTTGAGGTACAGGAAATAGTCACTGTATCGAATCTATCAAAGGATGAGCTACTAGAATATGCAGCATACGCAGAGAAAAGCTCTAATCACCCTATTGCAAATTCAATACTAAAGGCATATCCCCATGAAATTGATTTTAAAAAAATAGGTTATCACCATGAGGTTGCAGGGCATGGAATCAAGGCTGAAATAGATGGCAAAGAAGTACTTGCAGGAAATGCAAAGCTAATGAAAGCGAATAATATAGAGTACAAAATCCAAAGTAATAATAAGACAGTAGTTCATATCGCCATAGATGGAGAATACAAAGGATATATATCTATATTTGACAAACTAAAAGATGATGCCAAAGAGGCTGTGACAAGGCTAAGACAAGCTGGAGTGAAATCGATTGGGATGCTTACAGGAGACATTGATCAGACAGCCCAGGAAATTAAAAATGAACTAGGAATGGATTTTGTAAGAAGTGAACTGCTACCTGACCAAAAAGTATATGAGCTTGAAAAAATCATGGATGAATACAAGGGAAAAGGAAAAGTGCTTTTCGTTGGAGATGGTATCAACGATGCTCCTGTTCTTGCTAGAGCAGATATAGGTGTTGCAATGGGAGGACTTGGAAGTGATGCTGCAATAGAGGCAGCAGATGTGGTCATAATGACTGACGAGCCTTCAAAAATATCAGAAGCAATGAAGATAGCAAAGCTTACCAATAAAATTGTATGGCAGAATATATATTTTTCACTTGGAGTAAAGGCACTTGTACTTGTTCTTGGGGCTTTTGGTCTTGCTAATATGTGGGGTGCAGTTTTTGCAGATGTGGGTGTTTCTTTAATAGCGGTTCTTAATGCAATAAGAGTTATAAAATCATAGGATATAAAATCCATAATTATACTAAAGAAGCGACTTTTGGGGCACTATCTCAATTTGTCGCTTTTTATATTGAATGACTAATAAATAACGAACACAAAATAGAATTTTTCTGTTAAAATAAATTTGTAACTAAAACTTCGCACATGAAAATCTATATATGAACCTTGAAAATTCAATAATAATTGACAATAAAAAAGCATGAAACCATCTGGTTTTGGTAT
>NZ_JAGGLI010000046.1 GCF_017874355.1 Acetoanaerobium pronyense | reverse complement strand
CACACCAATTGCGATGGAAGAAGGACTAAGATTCGCAATAAGAGAAGGTGGAAGAACAGTAGGTTCTGGAGTAGTTGCTACAATAGTAGAGTAATCAAAGACATCATTTAACTGAGGATATTCAAAAAAACCTGATGGGTTTCCATCGGGTTTTTTATCTGGAATAATGCATCTAAAAAATACTTTGCCCAGTTTTAATCAACGTACAAAAGGTATATTTTTTTCTTGACAACACAGTCTCGTTATGATAGATTTTATGGGTAATGTTATACAATACACCAATCTATGTTTAAAAATAGATCCTTCTGATACATTTCAATGTAGGAGGTGGACCATGAGAGTAAAAATAACTCTTGCTTGCCAAGAATGCAAGTCAAGAAACTACAACACTACTAAGAACAAAAAGAATGACCCTGACAGAATAGAACTTAAAAAGTATTGCAGGTTCTGCAAGACTCATACTGCACATAAGGAAACTAAATAGTCAAAGGGTGTGAATTAATTGCCAACAGAAGCTAAAGCCGAAAAAATTGGAATTGTCGCTTCAATAGGAGAGACAAGAAAAGAACTTAGAAAAGTTCATTGGCCAAAGAAAAAAGAACTTGTGAACTATACTACTATAGTAATAGCATCGGTTCTTGTAGTAAGTCTGCTTATTTATTTGATAGATTCTGGGCTGGGATTCATCGTAGGCAAAGTGGTTTCTAATTAATGTTGCTATCTAAAAGGAGGGTCAGGCCGCTAGTCGGCTGCTGTATATGTCGGAACAAGAACAAGCCAGATGGTATGTAATACATACATATTCAGGACACGAAAACAAAGTCAAAGCTACAATTGAAAAAGCTGTTCAAAGCAGAGGTATGGAAGATTTAATTCAAAATGTTGCTGTACCTGTAGAAGATGTGGTAGAGACTAAAAACGGCAAAGAAAAGATTAGGCAGAGGAAAGTGTTCCCTGGTTATGTGCTTATTAAGATGATAGTCACAGATGAATCTTGGTACGTTGTTAGAAACACTAAAGGCGTTACTGGATTTGTGGGACCTAACTCTAAGCCTGTAGCGTTAACGCCAGAAGAAGTGGAAAATATGGGGGTTGAAAAAACCGAAACTTCTCAAGCGATTATAGACTTGTCAATTGGTGATAAGATAGAAGTCACTTCAGGGCCGTTTATAGGCTTCTCGGGAACTATCGAAGGGATAAATCCTGAGAAGAAGTATCTGAAAGTTAATATTTCCATGTTCGGAAGAGAAACGCCGCTTGAGCTTGAATTTGCTCAGGTAAAAAAGCAGAATGATTAATAGGAGGTGTAAAAATGGCTAAAAAAGTAATTGGACAAATAAAACTTCAAATACCAGCAGGAAAAGCTACTCCAGCTCCACCGGTAGGACCGGCTCTTGGACAGCATGGAGTTAATATAATGGGATTCTGTAAAGAGTTCAACGCTAAAACCGCTGAGCAAGGTGGTCTTATAATTCCTGTAGTAATTACAGTATATCAAGACAGATCTTTCAGTTTTATAACTAAGACTCCTCCTGCAGCTGTTCTTATAAAAAGAGCATGTAAAGTAGAGTCAGGTTCAGGTGAACCAAACAAGAAAAAAGTTGCTAAAATAACTAAAGCTCAAGTTAAAGAAATTGCTGAGCTTAAGTTACCAGATCTTAATGCTGCATCTGTAGAATCTGCTATGAGCATGATCGAAGGAACTGCAAGAAGTATGGGTATAACAGTAGAAGAGTAGAACTATTTTATGTATATAGATTGGTGGGAGGCAAATTTACATTTACCGATAATACCACAAGGAGGCATTGCAATATGGCTAAGAAAGGCAAGAAGTATCAAGAAGCCCTTAGTAAGTTCGATAAGAACAACTATTTTAACGCATCGGATGCGCTTGGAGTAGTTACTGAAGTGGCTAGTGCTAAGTTTGATGAAACTGTAGAAGCACACATAAAGCTTGGGGTAGACTCAAGACATGCAGATCAGCAAGTACGTGGAGCAGTAGTACTGCCACACGGAACTGGAAAGACTAAAAGAGTTTTAGTTTTCGCAAAAGGCGAAAAAGCTAAAGAAGCAGAAGCTGCAGGAGCAGATTTTGTAGGAGCAGAAGATATGGTAACTAAGATTCAATCAGAAAACTGGTTTGAATTTGATATCATAGTTGCAACTCCTGACATGATGGGTCTTGTAGGGAGACTGGGAAGAGTACTTGGGCCTAAAGGCCTTATGCCTAACCCTAAGTCTGGAACTGTTACTTTTGAAGTAGCTAAAGCTGTTGATGAAATCAAGGCTGGTAAAGTTGAGTACAGACTTGACAAAAATAATATAATTCACGTTCCAGTTGGAAAAGTTTCTTTTGGAAAAGAGAAGCTTGCTGACAACTTCCATGCTCTTATGGAAGCTGTAATAAAAGCGAAGCCAGCGGCTGCTAAGGGACAGTACCTAAGATCTGTTACTGTAACTAGCACTATGGGACCTGGAGTTAAAATAAATCCTTCTAGAGTGACTGACTAAAAAAAGATTGACAAGGTGGACTTTGCAGTGTATATTATACTCTGTACTTAAAATTGAATTAAAACCGTAGACAGTAGGTGCTAACGCTTAAATATCCTGCCGAGGTCAATCTTGATAAATTTGATGGATTATTGAGGCCTTTGTATGTCTATGGATATATGAAGGCTTTAATTTATTTAAAGCTTACGAAGGAGGTGCCGTATGACAAAAGCTATCGAAATGAAGCAAGGGGTAGTATCAGAAATATCTGAAAAACTTCAAAAATCAGTATCTTGCGTGGTAGTTGACTATAAAGGTCTTACTGTTGAAGAAGTTACTGAGCTTAGAAATAAATTCAGAGAAGCTGGTGTAGATTACAAGGTGTACAAAAATACTCTTGTAAGAAGAGCAGCAGAGCAAGTTGGCAACATGGAGCAATTTGATGATGTTAATCTTGTGGGAACTAATGCTATCGCTTTTGGATATGAAGATCCAGTAGCTCCAGCGAAGATTGTAAGTGAGTTTGCAAAAACTCATCCAAAGCTTGAACTTAAGATGGGATTTGTTGAAGGAGAGTTCTATGATAGTGAAAAACTAAAAGAACTAGCTGAAATACCTTCAAGAGAAGAGCTTATTGCTAAGCTTCTTGGAAGCCTTAAAGCTCCAGTGTCTAACTTCGTTTATCTTCTTGATGCAATGATTAAGAAGCAAGAAGGACAGGAAGCATAATTTAAAAAGAAATAAACATAACAATATTTTAAAAAATAATTCGGAGGTGTACTTAAATGACTATAGAACAAATATTAGAAGCTATAGAAAACATGAAAGTTCTTGAGCTTAATGAACTTGTAAAAGCTGCAGAGGAGAAGTTCGGTGTATCTGCATCTGCTCCAGTAATGATGGCAGGAGCTGCTGCTGGTGGAGCTGCGGCAGAAGAAAAAACTGAGTTTGACGTAGTACTTGTTGATGCAGGATCTTCAAAAGTTGGAGTTATCAAAGCTGTTAGAGAAATAACAGGACTTGGACTTAAAGAAGCTAAAGATCTTGTAGATGGAGCTCCAAAGCCAGTTAAAGAAGGCGTTGCTAAAGAAGAAGCTGATCAAGTTAAAGAGAAGCTAGAAGCAGCAGGCGCTAAAGTAGAAGTTAAGTAGTTTTTCAAAAAAACTATGAGGCTATAGGTCTTGACTTATAATAGAAAGTGCTTCAGGTATTACCTGAAGCACTTTTTTATAGCATAGGAAAGAACCCTTTCCTATGCTATAAAAAAAGGATAAAGTACATGTTTGCAAAAGCTAGGATTTTGAAAAAAATGAGTTTTTATAATACATGTCCTTGTAAGATTCTTTTCTTATTATATATAGCGTTGACACATCAAATCATATACTGTATAATGATTTGATGCATTAGAATGGAGTACTTTTGCCCATTTGTTTTATTTTTATTAATGAGAGGTGAAGTCTTAATGCCACATCCACATCCCGTTCAAATCGGGACAAGAACCCGAATGAGCTTTTCTCAAATAAATGAAGTTGCAGAACTTCCCAATCTTATTGAAATCCAGCTCGAATCCTATGAATGGTTCCTACAAGAGGGACTAAGAGAGGTTTTTGAGGAAGTATTCCCAATTGAGGATTATACTGGAAACATAAAATTGGAATTCCTAGATTATTTCATCGAAGAAACCCCGAAATACGACGTAGAAGAATCAAAAGAAAGGGACGTTACATATTCAGCTCCCTTAAAAGTAAGAGTAAGACTTACAGTTCCAGATGAAGATGGAGCGAAAATAATTAAAAATGAATCTGGAGAACCTGTTTTCCTAGGCGATTTCCCTCTTATGACTGATAAAGGTACATTTATCATAAACGGAGCGGAAAGAGTAATAGTAAGTCAGCTTGTGCGTTCGCCGGGAGTTTATTTCTCTCAGGAAATGGACAAATCAGGTAAAAAACTTATTTCATCTACTGTTATACCTAATAGAGGTGCATGGCTAGAATATGAAACTGACTCTAATGATATAGTATCAGTTAGAATAGACAGAAACAGAAAACAGCCAGCGACTATGCTTCTTAGAGTTTTAGGTTATGGAACAGATCAGGAAATAAGAGACCTGCTTGGAGAAGACGAACGTTTAGAAGCTACGATTCTTAAAGATAGCTCAAAGTCCGTTGAAGAAGGTTTAATAGAGATATACAAGAAGCTAAGACCAGGCGAACCACCTACATTAGAGAGTGCTTCGTCCCTTATTAATTCAATGTTTTTTGATCCCAAAAGATATGACCTTGCTAAAGTTGGAAGGTATAAATTCAACAAAAAGCTAGCACTCTCAAACAGGATTAACGGAAGAATACTTGCAAGAGATGTAGTAGATTTTTCAACTGGAGAAGTATTGTTTGAAAAAGGAACAAGACTTAGTGTTGAACAGGCTAAAGTCATAGATAACTCAGGGCTTGAGTATGTATATATATATGGAGAAGAAGACAAGGAAGTCAAAGTTATAGGTAACTGCTTTGTAGATATAAAAAGTCATTTAGACTTTGATGTTTCTGATCTTAAAATAAAAGAAAAAGTAAGATACAAAGTACTTAAAGAAATCCTTGAAAATTATTCAACAGAAGAAGAAATCAAGGAGCAGTTAAAAGAAAGAAAAAGAGAACTTGTTCCTAAGCATGTTACAGAAGAGGATATAATTGCATCTATAAGTTATCAATTTAATCTTTTCCATGGCATAGGAAATATAGATGATATTGACCATCTTGGAAACAGAAGAGTTAGATCTGTAGGAGAGCTTCTACAGAATCAATTTAGAATAGGTCTTTCAAGAATGGAAAGAGTTATAAAAGAAAGAATGACTGTTCAGGATGCCCTTGAGCTTACGCCAAACAGCCTTATGAATATAAGGCCTGTAACAGCGGCTATTAAAGAGTTCTTTGGTTCTTCTCAGCTTTCTCAGTTTATGGACCAGACAAACCCCCTTTCGGAGCTTACACATAAGAGAAGACTTTCGGCTCTTGGGCCAGGTGGACTTTCAAGGGAAAGAGCGGGCTTTGAGGTAAGAGACGTTCATTATTCTCACTACGGAAGAATGTGCCCTATAGAGACTCCTGAGGGACCAAATATAGGACTTATAAACTCCCTTTCTGTATATGCTAGAATCAATGAATATGGTTTTATTGAATCTCCTTACAGAAGAGTAGATAAAGAAGGACTAAAGGTAACTGAAACGATAGATTACCTTACAGCGGATGAAGAAGACCTTTATATAAGAGCTCAGGCTAATGAGCCTTTAAGTGAGGAATCTTGGTTTGTGAATCCTAAGGTTGCATCTAGAACAAGAAACGGTACAGTAGAGCTTATTCCAAGTGAAAAAGTAGACTACATGGACGTATCGCCAAAGCAGGTTGTATCTGTTGCTACTGCAATGATACCTTTCCTTGAAAACGATGATGCAAACCGTGCCCTAATGGGTTCGAACATGCAAAGGCAGGCGGTACCTCTTGTAAGAAGAGAGTCCCCTGTAATAGGAACAGCTATTGAGTATAGAGCGGCTAAGGATTCTGGAGCAGTAATCGTAGCAAAAAATGCTGGAGTAGTGGATAAGGTCTCTGCTCAGGAAATAGTGATTCTTAGAGAAGATGGACAAAAAGACAGATATAGACTTTTAAAATTTAAAAGATCGAATCAGGGAACCTGCATCAACCAGACTCCTCTTATTAAAAAAGGAGATGTCCTGAAAAAAGGTGACGTTATTGCTGATGGTCCATCAACTGACCAAGGTGAGATCGCGCTTGGAAGAAACTGTCTTATAGCTTTCATGACATGGGAAGGGTATAACTATGAGGATGCTATTCTTATAAATGAAAGACTTGTAAAAGAAGACAGACTTTCAACTATCCATATAGAAGAATATGAGGCTGAGGCTAGAGATACAAAGCTTGGACCTGAAGAAATAACAAGAGATATCCCAAATGTTGGCGACGACGCTATAAAAGACCTTGACGAAAGAGGAATCATCAGAATAGGTGCTGAAGTTGAGTCAGGGGACATACTTGTAGGAAAGGTTACTCCAAAAGGAGAAACTGAAATTACTCCAGAGGAAAGACTTCTTAGAGCTATCTTTGGTGAAAAAGCCAGAGAGGTTAGAGATACTTCCCTAAGAGTACCGCATGGAGAATCTGGAATTATAGTAGATGTAAGAATATTCACAAGGGAAAACGGAGATGAGCTTTCTCCAGGGGTAAATGAACTTGTGAGATGCTATATAGCTAAAAAGAGAAAGATAAATGTTGGAGATAAGATGGCAGGAAGACATGGAAACAAGGGTGTTATTTCTAGAATATTACCTGAAGAAGATATGCCTTTTATGCCTGACGGAACTCCTGTTGAAATAGTACTAAATCCACTTGGAGTACCTTCACGTATGAACATCGGGCAGGTTCTTGAGGTTCATATGGGACTTGCTGCGAAGGCTCTAGGGTGGCATGTTGCTACTCCTGTATTTGATGGAGCTGTAGAAGAAGATATATTCAAGGCTCTAGAGCAAGCTGGATACCCTGCTAGTGGAAAAATAAATCTTCAAGACGGAAGAACAGGAGATTATTTTGACAATCCTATCACAGTTGGTTACATGTATATGCTAAAGCTTCACCATCTAGTTGATGATAAGATACATGCAAGATCTACTGGACCATACTCTCTTGTTACTCAGCAGCCACTGGGAGGAAAAGCTCAGTTTGGTGGACAGCGTTTCGGAGAGATGGAGGTTTGGGCTCTTGAGGCATATGGAGCAGCTCATACTCTTCAAGAAATCCTTACTGTAAAATCTGATGATGTAGTTGGAAGAGTTAAGACATATGAAGCGATTGTAAAAGGTGAAAATGTTCCTGAGCCAGGAATACCTGAATCTTTCAAAGTTCTTATTAAAGAGCTTCAATCTCTGTGTCTAGATGTAAAGGTTCTTACAGAAACAGATGAAGAGATAGAAGTTAGAGAATCACTGGAAGAAGCAATTCCAACTGATGAGTTTGAGTATGTTGATGAAGAGAGGGACGATATGATTGAAGAGGTGCTTACCCCTTCAGGAGAAGAATTTGACCTTGATTCTGACGACGGAGATGATGATTTAGAAGCTTTTACATCTGATGATGAGGAAGATGATGAATATGATTTTTAGGTTTAATTTGATAAAATATATTAATTTCAAGGAAAGGAGCGAAACTCCTTGTTTGAACTAAACAACTTCGAATCCATACAAATAGGACTTGCCTCCCCCGAAAAAATTAGACAATGGTCTAAAGGGGAAGTAAAGAAACCGGAAACTATAAATTATAGAACTTTAAAGCCTGAAAAGGATGGACTTTTCTGCGAAAGGATATTCGGACCTCAAAAGGACTGGGAGTGTCACTGCGGAAAATACAAAAGAGATAGAGCTAGACACAAAGGAATAGTTTGTGACAGATGCGGTGTTGAAGTTACTAGAGCAAAAGTAAGAAGAGAGAGAATGGGGCATATAGAGCTTGCTGCTCCAGTTTCTCACATCTGGTATTTCAAAGGTATACCATCGAGAATGGGACTACTGCTTGATATGTCACCTAGAATCCTTGAAAAGATATTATATTTTGCATCTTATGTAGTTGTGGACCCTCAGGAAACTAGTCTTTCTGAAAACCAGCTACTGAGCGAAAAAGACTATAGAGATGCTATAGAGGCTTATGGCTCAAACAGCTTTAAGGCTATGATGGGAGCTGAAGGGGTTAAAGAGCTTCTTAAGAAAATAGACCTTGAAAAGCTTTCTAAGGAACTTAGAATAAAGCTAAAAGATGCTACAGGACAAAAAAGAATCAAGACTATAAGAAGGCTTGAAGTTGTTGAGGCCTTTAGACAGTCAGGAAACGACCCTTCGTGGATGATTCTTGATGTAGTGCCAGTGATTCCGCCTGAAATCAGACCTATGGTTCAGCTTGATGGGGGAAGGTTTGCAACATCTGACCTTAATGACCTTTATAGAAGGGTTATAAACAGAAACAACAGATTGAAAAGACTTTTAGAGCTTGGAGCTCCTGACATTATAGTTAGAAATGAAAAAAGAATGCTTCAAGAGGCTGTAGATGCTCTTATAGATAATGGAAGACGAGGAAGACCTGTAACAGGACCTGGAAACAGACCTTTAAAATCCCTTTCTGATATGCTAAAGGGTAAGCAGGGAAGATTCCGTCAAAACCTTCTTGGAAAAAGGGTTGACTACTCTGGACGTTCAGTTATAGTAGTTGGACCAGAGCTTAAGTTTTATCAGTGTGGACTTCCTAAAAAAATGGCTCTCGAGCTATTCAAGCCTTTTGTAATGAATGAGCTTGTGAAAAGAAACTTTGCTCACAACATCAAAAGTGCAAAGAGAATGGTTGAAAAGGTAAAGCAAGAAGTTTGGGATGTTTTAGAAGAGGTTATCAAAGGACATCCAGTCCTACTTAACCGTGCTCCTACTCTGCATAGACTAGGAATTCAGGCTTTTGAACCTGTACTTGTTGAAGGAAAAGCTATAAAGCTTCATCCACTTGTTTGTACAGCTTACAATGCGGACTTTGACGGAGACCAAATGGCTGTCCATGTTCCTCTTTCAGTTGAGGCTCAGGCAGAGGCTAGATTCCTTATGCTTTCTCCAAACAATATACTAAACCCTAAGGATGGGGCTCCAATCACTACTCCTACTCAGGATATGATACTTGGTGCTTACTACCTTACTATAGAGCAAAGCGGAGTACCAGGCGAAGGCTCTATATATAAAGACTTTCAAGAGATGATGCTTGCCTATGAAAATAAGCAGGTACACCTTCATGCTAGAGTAAAGCTAAGAGTGAAAAAGTCATCTGAAGACAAGGGACAGTTAGTTGAAAGTACTGTAGGAAGATTTATCTTTAACGAAAGCATTCCTCAGGATATGGGATTTGTAAATAGAGAAGAGAATCCTTACGCCCTTGAGGTTGACTTCATACTTGACAAAAAGCATCTTGGAAAGGTTATAGATGCGTGCTTTAGAAAGCATGGAAACACTATGACTGCAATAATGCTTGATACTATAAAAGAGCTTGGCTTTAAGTTCTCTACAAAAGGAGCGGTTTCTATATCTGTTGCAGATATGGAGATTCCAGAAGAAAAATACGAGCTTATAAGACTGGCAGAGCAAAAGGTTGAAAAATACGAAAAGAACTTTAGAAGAGGTCTTATGTCTGATGATGAGAGATACGAAAGAGTAATCGAGACATGGGCAAAGACTACTGAAGAAGTTACAGATGCTCTTATGGCAAAGCTAGGACCACTAAACAACGTAAACATAATGGCATTATCTGGAGCGAGAGGTTCCAAAAACCAGATTAGACAGCTTGCAGGTATGCGTGGTCTTATGGCAAATGCAACTGGTAAGACGGTAGAAATACCAGTAAAATCAAATTTCCGTGAAGGACTATCGGTACTTGAGTACTTTATATCTTCACATGGTGCGAGAAAAGGTCTTGCCGATACAGCCCTAAGAACAGCCGATTCAGGATATCTTACAAGAAGACTTGTAGACGTTTCTCAGGATGTTATTGTTAGAGAACTTGACTGTGAAACTACTGAAGGAATAGAAGTAAGTGCTTTTAAAGATGGAAATGAAGAAATAGAAGGTTTATTTGATCGTATAGAAGGTAGATTTGCCCTTGAAGATGTAGTTAATCCAAACACAAGTGAGATGATAGCTCCACGTGGAGAGATGATTACTGAAAAAGAAGCAAACGCCATCCTTGAAGCAGGAATAGAAAAACTAAAAATAAGAACTGTCCTAAACTGTAAGGCTAAGCATGGAGTTTGTGCGAAGTGTTATGGAAGAAACCTTGCAACAGGTAAGGACGTTAATGTGGGTGAAGCTGTTGGTATAATAGCGGCTCAATCAATCGGTGAGCCTGGAACACAGCTTACAATGCGTACTTTCCATACAGGTGGAGTTGCCGGAGGAGATATTACCCAAGGTCTTCCAAGGGTTGAAGAGCTTTTCGAAGGTAGAAAACCTAAAGGTCTGGCAGTAATTACAGAAATCCCAGGAACAGTAACGATAGAAGAATCTGGCAGAAAGAAAGAAGCTGTTGTCAGATCTGAAGATGGAGTAGAAGAAAGATATGTAATACCTTATGGTTCTAGACTTAAAGTCAAGAATGATATGTTTGTAAAAGCTGGAGAGCCTCTTACTCAAGGTTCTATAAATCCTCATGACATCTTAAGAGTTAATGGAGTTACAGGAGTGCAGGATTATATAGTTAAAGAGGTTCAAAGAGTTTATAGACTTCAAGGGGTTGACATTAACGATAAGCATATAGAAATAATCATAAGACAGATGCTAGGAAAAGTTAAGGTTGAAGAGCCAGGAGATACAAGTCTTCTTCCAGGAGCACTTGTAGATATACTTGAGCTTAGAAGAATTAACGACGATATGATTGAAAAAGGTCTTGAACCTGCTACAATCAAAAGAGTTCTTTTAGGAATCACAAAAGCATCTCTTGCTACAGAGTCATTCCTATCCGCTGCATCCTTCCAGGAAACAACAAGAGTTCTGACAGAGGCAGCAATTAAAGGAAAGAAAGATAACCTTATAGGTCTTAAAGAAAATGTTATAATCGGAAAGCTAATTCCAGCAGGAACAGGCATGAAGAGATATAAGACTATAGAGATATCTACTGATGACGTAGTAAAAGAAGATGTGAAGGAACAAGCATCTGAAGAATTATAATAATTTTATTGACTGGCACATGCGCCGGTGATAGAATATAAAAGTGTGCAAATCAGCAGTGAAATACTTGCTGATTTGCTCCATGTATTTAATTAAAGGAAAACTTGTGGAGGCTTTGTTCGATGAAGCAAGTAATGATGTAGGAGGCATGTTATGTTTGAGGACCTAAAGCTTAAGAAAAAAGTTGTAGGTACTAAGCAGACCCTTAAATCCTTAAAGCTGAATAACGTTGAAAAAGTATATCTTGCAAAAGATGCATCAGTAAATGTAGTTCAGCCCATAGAAATTTTGGCAAATCAGATGAAAGTACCAGTGATTTATGTCCCTACTAAGAAAGAGCTGGGAGAATTTTCCGGTATAGAAATTTCTTCAGCAGCGGTAGCAATACTAAAATAGCAGTTGGCGGTGCAAAAAAATACAATAAATAAGGAGGTGCAAAAATGCCAACTATAAGTCAGTTAGTTCGTAAAGGTAGAGAAGAATCTGTTAAGAAATCAACAGCTCCAGCTCTGCAAAAAGGTTTCAACTCTCTAAGAAAAAGAGGAACAGATGCAAGTGCTCCACAAAAAAGAGGTGTATGTACATCTGTAAAGACTGTTACTCCCAAAAAACCTAACTCAGCCCTTAGAAAAGTAGCAAGAGTTAGACTTACAAATCAATTTGAAGTATCAGCTTACATTCCAGGTGAAGGACACAACCTTCAAGAGCACAGTGTTGTTCTTATAAGAGGAGGAAGAGTAAAAGACCTTCCGGGAGTTCGTTATCACATAGTAAGAGGAACTCTAGATACAGCAGGTGTTGACAAGAGAATGCAATCAAGATCAAAGTACGGTGCAAAAAGACCAAAAGCTGCCAAGAAGTAATAGTATTGTTCGGTGCGTTTATATATATAAGGCGCCCGCGGCATACAGCTTATGTCGAGTACCGATGATCTAATCAATTAGATTATTAAGGAGGGAAGTACAGTGCCAAGAAAAGGTAATGTTCCAAAAAGAGAAATACTACCAGATCCTTTATACGGAAGCAAGGTAGTTACAAAACTTATAAATAAGGTAATGTTAGATGGTAAGAAGGGTACAGCGCAAAGTATAGTATACGGAGCATTCGAAACTATAAAAGAAAAGACTGGAGAAGAGCCAGTTGAGGTTTTCGAAAAAGCTATGGGAAATATAATGCCTGTTCTTGAAGTAAAAGCTAGAAGAGTTGGTGGAGCGAACTATCAGGTTCCAATAGAAGTTAGACCTGAAAGAAGAGAAACTCTTGGGCTTAGATGGCTTGTAAAATATACAAGACTTAGAGGCGAAAAGGGAATGACTGAAAAGCTTGCCAAGGAAATCATGGATGCTGCTAACAATTCAGGAGCATCAGTTAAGAAGAAAGAAGATACCCATAAGATGGCTGAAGCAAACAAGGCATTTGCTCACTACCGTTGGTAAGATTTGGGTTTTTTTAGCCGAAAGGAGTGCAAATAAGTGCCAAGACAGTTTTCACTAGAAAAAACTAGAAATATCGGTATCATGGCCCATATAGATGCGGGTAAGACTACCACTACTGAAAGAATCCTCTACTATACTGGTAGAACTCATAAAATAGGAGAAACTCACGAAGGGGCTTCTCAAATGGACTGGATGGAGCAGGAGAAGGAAAGAGGTATAACAATTACTTCTGCCGCTACTACAGCTCAGTGGAAAGATCATAGAATAAACATAATAGATACCCCTGGTCACGTCGACTTTACAGTTGAGGTTGAGAGATCTCTTCGTGTACTTGATGGTGCTGTTGCTGTTTTCTGTGCAAAAGGTGGAGTTGAGCCTCAGTCAGAAAACGTGTGGAGACAAGCAAATAACTACAACGTTCCAAGAATAGCATTCGTAAACAAGATGGACATCATAGGAGCAGACTTTATAAGAGTTGTTGAAATGATGAAAGATAGACTTGGAGCAAATGCTGTTGCTATGCAACTTCCAATAGGAGCAGAAGATACTTTCAACGGAATTATAGATCTTATGATAATGAAGGCTTATAAGTACAACGGCGACAAAGGCGAAGACATAGAAATCATAGAAATACCTGAAGACATGAAAGACCAAGCTCAGGAATACAGAGACAAAATGGTTGAGGCTATAGCAGAACTTGATGAAGACCTTACAATGAAATATCTTGAAGGGGAAGAAATTTCAGTTGAGGAACTAAAAGTTGCTCTTAGAAAAGGTGTTATTTCTACATCTATAAACCCAGTTTTCTGTGGAAGTGCTTATAGAAACAAAGGTGTTCAGCTTGTGCTTGACGCTGTAGTTGAATATATGCCATCACCACTTGATATTCCAGCTATAAAAGGAACGTTACTTGACGGAGAAGAAGCTGAAAGACATTCATCTGATGAAGAGCCATTCTCAGCACTTGCCTTTAAGATAATGGCTGACCCTTTTGTAGGTAAGCTAGCGTTCTTTAGAGTGTACTCAGGAGTTCTTAAATCAGGTTCTTACGTACTTAACTCAACTAAGAATAAGAAAGAAAGAATCGGACGTATACTTCAGATGCATGCAAACACAAGAGAAGAAATTACAGAGGTTTACTCTGGAGATATAGCTGCTGCTGTAGGTCTTAAAGATACTACAACAGGAGATACTCTTTGTGATCAAGACAATCCGATAATCCTTGAGTCAATGGAGTTCCCAGAGCCTGTTATATCTGTTGCTATAGAGCCTAAATCAAAGGCAGCACAGGAAAAAATGGGTGTTGCTCTTCAAAGACTTGCAGAAGAGGATCCAACATTTAGAGTAAGAACTGATGAAGAAACTGGACAGACGATAATAGCAGGTATGGGTGAGCTTCACCTTGAGATAATTGTTGACCGTCTTCTAAGAGAATTCAAAGTTGAAGCTAATGTAGGAGCACCTCAGGTTGCTTACAGAGAGACAATCAAAAACCCAGTAGATATAGAGCACAAGTATGCTAAGCAATCTGGTGGTCGTGGACAATACGGACACGTTAAGATTAGAATGTTCCCTCAAGAGCCAGGCGCTGGTTATGAGTTTGTAAACTCAACTGTAGGAGGATCTGTTCCAAGAGAGTATATAGGTCCTGTAGACGCCGGTATTCAAGGAGCTATGTCAGCTGGTATCATAGCTGGATATCCTGTTGTTGATGTAAAGGTCGAACTTTATGACGGTTCTTACCATGAAGTTGATTCATCAGAAATGGCCTTCAAAGTTGCCGCTTCTATGGCTTTCAAAGAGGGTATGAAAAAAGCCCAAGCAATACTTCTTGAGCCTTACTTCAAAGTAGAAGTAGTAACTCCAGAAGATTACATGGGAGACGTTATGGGTGACCTTAACTCAAGAAGAGGAAGAATAGAAGGAATGGAAGCAAGAATAGGTGGAGCTCAAGCTATAAACGCCTATGTACCGCTTTCAGAGATGTTTGGTTACTCTACAGACTTAAGATCTGCAACTCAGGGTAGAGCAACTTACACTATGATATTTGACCACTATGAAGAAGTTCCAGCTTCAATTGCTAAAAAGATAATGGAAGAAGGAAAATAAATAAATATAGCAAGCTCTTTTTAGAGCTTGCTAATTATAAAAAAACACTTCAAATCGAGGAGGAATACAAAAATGGCAAAAGCTAAATTTGAAAGAAATAAGCCGCACGTTAATATTGGAACGATAGGACACGTTGACCACGGTAAAACAACACTAACAGCAGCAATCACAAAAACACTTCACGACAGATACGGATTCGGAGAAGCAGTAGACTTTGC
>NZ_JAGGLI010000045.1 GCF_017874355.1 Acetoanaerobium pronyense | reverse complement strand
TACATTAGATTCTAATGAACCGCCGTATACCGAACGGTACGTACGGTGGTGTGAGAGGTCGGTAGATAAAATAATTATCTACCTCCTACTCGATTATACAATATAGCATGGCAATAATATAAGACAAAAAACTGAAGATAGGGAGTAGCTGATGAGAATACTTGTGGATGCAGATGGATGTCCTGTTAAGGATATTATAATAAAAGTTGCAAAGGAATATAAAATAAAGGTCATTATGATTAAAAATATTTTCCATGAAATAAAGGATGATTATCCAGAGATAATAACAGTAGATCAGGGAAGAGATGTGGCTGACCTTGCACTAATCAATCTTACAAAGGCAGGTGATATAGTAATTACTCAAGATTATGGAGTAGCAGCTATGGCACTTGGTAAAAAAGCTTACGCACTTCATCATAACGGCTGGGAGTATACGGAGAGAAATATTGAAGAACTTCTTATGAAGAGGCATGTAGGCCAAGAAATGAGAAGAAAGCACAAAAAGCACTCCGCTAAAATCCCTAAAAGAGGAAAAAAAGAAGATGAAGAGTTTGAAAAAAAGCTAAGAGAAACAATAGAAGTAAACCAATAAAGAAATTTTGTTGCAGAACAAACAAAACGAACATTAAAGAGATATAAATATATATAATTCGCATTGAATCATATTTTTAATATTTTAATTTAAAAATAGTTCAATATTTTTTCTTGGAATGCTATAATTATTTTATGAAGAAAATCTTTTGAAAAGGAGTGTGTAAATATGAAGCTTATCTACACGGGAAAAACTAAGGATGTCTATTCTAAAGAAGATGGTAATTATCTTTTAAAGTTCAAGGATGATGTTACAGGAACAGATGGGGTATTTGATCCTGGAGCAAATACAGTGGGACTTTCTATAGAAGGAGCTGGGAAAGCAGGTCTTAGACTTACAGAATTATTTTTCAAAAGGATTAATGAAGAGGGAATACCTACTCATTTTGTAGAGGCTGATGTTGAAAATGCAGCTATGACTGTAAAACCAGCAGAGGTATTTGGAAAAGGACTTGAGGTAATTTTAAGATACAAGGCAGTTGGAAGTTTTTTCAAAAGATACGGAAAGTACTGTGATGAAGGAGCGGATTTAGAGGGCTTTGTTGAGGTGACTCTAAAGGATGACGAAAGAAACGACCCCCCAATTACTGAAGATGGTCTTGAGATGCTTGGCATAATGACTAAAGAAGAATACAAAGAGCTTGTAAATCTTACCAGAAAAATTGGAGAGATAGTAAAGTCAGAAATGAAAAAGAAAGATTTGGAGCTTTATGACATAAAGTTTGAATTTGGAAGAGTTGGAGAAGACAAGCATATAGCCCTTATAGATGAGATATCAGGTGGAAATATGAGAGCCTATAAAAATGGAAAATACATAGAGCCTCTTGAGCTTGAAAAATTAATGCTTGAAAAAATCTAAATAATACTGGAAATGGCATATGCCATTTCTTTTTTTATGTATAGAGGATTTTATATTATTTTAGAGAATAGATTAATTAAAGAAATTGCATATGATTATATATTTTGATTATTATGAGGTGAATGATAATGGATAAAAATATAGCAGGAAAAACTATGGAAAAATGGATAGATGAGCTACCTATGATAAAGGATATAATAGATACCAATGAGGTGTTTTGGATAAACTCAGAAATAGCAGATTTCAAAAAAACGGATATAACTTGGGCAATAAAAAAGGAAGATATTGAGGATGCTAAGGAGAGGTTAAAGAGATTTGCTCCATATATAGCAAAGGTATTTCCAGAAGCTAGGGAAAATAATGGGATAATAGAATCCCCATTAAAAGACATTTCAAATTTTAAATCACAGCTTCAAGATATAAATGGAAGACTTTTATTAAAATGTGATAATTATCTTCCAATCTCAGGGTCCATTAAAGCAAGGGGCGGAATCTATGAGGTGCTAAAGCATGCCGAGGAAATAGCAATAGGACAAGGCCTTTTAAGTGGGAATGATGACTATAGCAAAATCGATAGCGATGAGTTCAAAAATCTCTTTAAAAAATATTCCATAGCAGTAGGATCTACTGGAAATCTTGGACTAAGCATTGGAATAATAAGTGCTAAACTTGGCTTTAAAGTATATGTGCATATGTCTGCCGATGCCAAAGAGTGGAAAAAAGAGCTTTTAAGGGAAAAAGGAGTTAATGTAATAGAATATGATTCGGATTATAGCAAGGCTGTAGAAGAAGGAAGAAAGCAGGCTCAAAACGAACCAAATATGTATTTTATTGATGATGAAAATTCTATAGACCTCTTTACAGGATATAGCGTAGCAGCAGAGAGGCTGAAAGAACAACTGGAAGGCATGAATATCACAGTTGATGAGGAACACCCGCTTTTTGTATATCTTCCGTGCGGAGTAGGTGGTGGGCCAGGGGGCGTTGCATACGGACTGAAAATGATATATAGGGAAAATGTTCACTTATTTTTTGCAGAACCTACTCATTCG
This sequence comes from Acetoanaerobium pronyense, assembly GCF_017874355.1. GTDB lineage: Bacteria > Bacillota > Clostridia > Peptostreptococcales > Filifactoraceae > Acetoanaerobium > Acetoanaerobium pronyense. The sequence continues at coordinate 13,081 of NZ_JAGGLI010000045.1, read as the reverse complement.
CCGTGTATGCTCCTTGGAATGATGACTAAAATGCATGATAAGGTTTCAGTTTTTGATTTTGGAATTGATAATATTACAGATGCTGATGGCCTTGCAGTGGGAAGACCTTCAGGCTTTGTAGGAAAAGTTATGGAAAATTTATTGAGCGGGGTATATACTGTAAAGGACGATAAGTTATATATGCTTCTTAACTTGCTTGCAAAAAAAGAGGAGATTTATCTAGAACCTTCTGCTCTTGCAGGTATTCCAGGTATGTTTAGCCTTTATAATACAGAAGCTGGAAAAGAATACATCAGAAAGAATAATTTAGAAGAAAAAATGAAAAATTCTACTCATATTGCATGGGCAACTGGCGGAGGAATGGTTCCTGAAAGCCAGATGAAGAGTTATATAGAACTAGGGGAAAATAAGACTTTTTAAGTCTTATTAGGGTAACTGGGAAAGAATACTACGGAGGAATATATGACAGAAGACCTTTATTATCATAAAATTTTAGCCTACCTTGAGCCTGTGTACTACAGATTACTTTTTTTAGGTATGATTGCATCTGTAACCTTCTTTTCCTATGAATATTATATTCAAAGGTCTTTTAACGATTTGTCCTATATATATATTATTTTGGCAATTGGATTATTTTTATCCTTTTATCTACGGAAAAAAGTACCTATAAAAGCAAACATAATATATACGCTTATATTTCTTATTACATGCAGCACCTTAGCTATTTACCTCAAAGGGCTCAATAATTTAAGTATCAGTATTTTTGTAGTATCTACTCTTATGGGAACTCTTTTTTTGGAAAATAAAAATAGCAGATTACTCATATTTTATACGATTATATTGATATTTGTATCAGGGTATTTCAAATATCAAGGAGTCCACAGTGAAAATACTCAAATAATGGCTACAAGCTCTTTTTACTGGCTTAGGTATGGAGTAGGGTATGTATTTTTAGCCTTATCTATAATCCTTAGTGTAAACGGTATCAAATCTTACCTTATAAAGCTTATAGAAAGCCTCAATAGAAAAGTCTCATTACTCAATCAGACTAAGCTTGAGCTACAGATACAAAATGAAGAAATAAAAGAAAACAATAAAATTATTTTTGACCTTGCCTATAAAGACCAAGTGACTAGAATATCAAATAAAAATGCTCTTAGCTTTATAATAAATAAAAAGATAAGCTCAAAAACGCCAAAAGGAGCCTTTTACCTTATAAATATTGGAGATTTAAAGACTATCAATTCTATACTTGGCGAAGAGGCTGGAGACTCATTTTTAAAAAGCATAGCAGATGGCCTTGTTAAGTATTTCAAGCCATATAGCATTATAGGACGAAGCGGAGCCAAAGAATTTGTAGTTTTTACAGAAATACTAGATAAGGAATACTTCAACGACAATATAAAAAAATTAAAAAATCATTTACTTGAAAACAATCCTTATATAGAGACAGAGTACAGCATGCAGACATATCTTTCATCCTCTCTTTATCCAAATGATGGAGAATCCTTTGACCAGCTCTATAGAAAAGCACTAATAGCAATGGAATATGGAAGAAAAAACCTTATAGATACTTTGGTTTCCTATGAAAATGTATTTCTGGAGGATCTTTCGGAAAAGGAAAATATAAAAAAAGAAATAGAGATAGGGATAGTTGAAGAGGAATTTATTGTATATTATCAGGAAAAGATAAATATTAAAACTGGTAAAGTATGTGGTCTTGAGGCCCTTGCAAGATGGGACTCCAAAAAACTGGGGATGATAGGGCCAAATGTGTTTATACCAATAATAGAAAACTCAAAGCTCACGATACCCTTTAGCGAGATGATTGTTAAGAGGGTGCTTCAGGATTTTAAAAGGATAAAAATAAAATATGGAGGGGATATTACAGTCTCTATTAATATTTCTCCTGTCCATATAATTTATAAGGATTTTAAAAACTTTTTAATGGATCAGTGCAAACTCAATAATGTGGAAAATGACAAGATAGAACTTGAAATCACAGAAAATGTAATGATACAGGGCTTCGAGCAGATAGAAAAAATAGTAAATGACCTTAGGCAGCAGGGATTTAAGGTATCACTTGATGATTTTGGGACTGGTTATTCATCTCTTAGCTATATATCAAAAATTCCTATCGATATCTTAAAAATAGACAAAAGCTTTATTGACAATATAACAGGAAACAAAAGGGCAAAAGTCATGATTGAATCTATTATAAATATAGCTAGAGCATACTCTATGTCTGTGGTTGCTGAAGGAGTGGAGACTAAGGAGCAAGTAGAAATGCTTACAAGCCTTGGCTGTGATATAGTGCAGGGGTATTATTACTCCAGACCAAATCCTTTATAGTTTTAAAATAAAAACCTTTTGTTAATAAAAAAGGCTTTTATTACCTAAAAAGTTTTGAAATTTTGAAAAGCCCCCGGATTTTATTTTCCGAGGGCTTTAAAACATCTAAATGTCAGTAATATAAAAACTATAGAAATCTTAGATTAATATCCTTATCAAACTTAATTGATATTCCTTTTTGTGCTCGTTTTTTAAGTGGGATTTCCTTGTTTTCTATTTCTATTTTTGAATCCTTAGATTTGAGGACAAGTTTCTCAAACTGATGATTTAGAAGCTTTGAAGTAATTATGGTTTCGTTTTTTCCTAGCTTCATAGCGGTGACTCCAACTGCATTTCTCTTTAGGTTTGCAACATCATTTAGGCTAAATCTCAAAAGATGCATATAACTTGATAGCATTACTATCTCTTCATCCTGCTCTGAGAGCATAGAGATTAACAAAATTTCATCATCAGGCTCTAGCTTAGTAGCGTTTGTATGCCTTCTACTTAGGTCAAATTCTGGTCCATCAACAATCTTGATATTTCCTTTTTTTGTCAAAAACAAGAATTTGGACTCAGCTATATCTAAGGATGAGGTCATAAACAATATATTAGAATCCTTATTCAAAGAAGGGATAATATTGTCTATAAGAGAACCCTTGTCTCTTAGTTTTGACTTTGGAATATCCTTTATCTTAATTTGATGAAAGCTTCCATCTTCAGTAAAGAGTATGAGTCTTGATAGGGATGTAGTCTTTACTACATACTTATATTCTTCAAGTGTATCACCTGAAGCCCTTGTAATCGAAAGCTGATCTACAACCTTCATATAAGAAAACTTATCTACAAGAACATAAACCTCTTCTTCAATCTCTTCTTCTACTATTTCTATTTTTTCCTCATTGGAGATTGATGTAAGTCTTTTTCTCTTTAAATCCTTTTCCATTTTTAGAAGATTTTCTTTAATGTGTTTTTTCAAAGACTCTACTGACGAAAGAATCTCCTCATAAAGAGCTATGTCTTTTTTTACATTTTCAAGATCTGCTTCTATCTTTTCAAACTCAAGGCCTATAAGTTTTTGAAGTTTCATATCTAGTATGGCATTTGTCTGCATTTCAGTGAAATCCAGTTTTTTTGCCAGTGACTCGCTTTTCTTAGATTTGAAGTTGATGCCCTCTATGCTCTGCCCCATAAGACAGTTTTTTACATCCTCCATTTTTTTGGAGCCTCTAAGTATTTCTATTATTAGGTCTATTATGTCATAGGCTTTTACTAGTCCATCAAGAACCTCTTTTTTAGCCTTTGATTTCATAAGAAGATAGTTATATTTTCTTTCATTTATTTCCTTTTGATGATTAACGTATGCCGTTATAAGTCCCTTTAGAGAGAGGGTTTTTGGAAGATTATTGTCTACAACTAAAAAGTTTGGAGACAGGGTGTCTTCAAGGGGAGTTTTTTTATAAAGTTTTGCAATTACTTTATCAGCATCTGCACCCTTTTTTACTTCTACTACTATTCTAGTTCCTTCTCTTGAGGATTCATCTCTTACATCTGTAGCCTCATCTAGACCTCTTTTTTTCATTAGACCTATTATTCTATCTATAAGTGCTATTTTGTTTCCTGAATAGGTATATGGAATCTCTGATATGACTACGTTTTTTCTTCCGCTGCCAGCATCCTCTATATCTATCTTCGAGCGAATTCTCAAAGTACCTCTTCCTGTTTCATAAAGCTCATGAAGGTCATCTTTGTTTACTATAAGTCCTCCTGTTGGAAAATCAGGACCTTTTATATGCTTCATAAGACCCTTTGTATCGATGTCTTCATTATCTAGATAGGCAACTATAGCCTTGATTACCTCTGATGGATTGTGGGGAGGGATTGTAGTTGACATACCAACTGCAATTCCTTCTGTACCATTTACTAGAAGATTTGGAAAAAGTGCTGGAAGCATTTTGGGCTCTTTTACAGAGCCATCAAAGTTGTCCTGAAAATCAACAGTGTTTTTGTCTAAATCATTTAGCATATAGTGAGAGGCTTTAGTAAGCTTTGCCTCTGTATATCTCATAGCAGCTGCGGAGTCTCCATCTATGGAGCCAAAGTTTCCATGTCCTAAAACAAGTGGAATATTTGTCTTAAAGTCCTGAGACATTCTCACCATAGTTTCATATACTGCACTATCTCCATGGGGGTGGAATTTACCAAGGACATCTCCAACTATCCTCGCTGATTTTCTAAATTGCTTGTCATGCTGAAGGTTGAGTTCACTCATTGCGTAGAGTATCCTTCTTTGACCAGGCTTTAAGCCATCCCTTACATCTGGAATAGCTCTTCCTATTATTACACTCATTGAATAATCTATATAGCTTTGCTTCATTTCATCTTCATAATCTATTTTAATTAATCTTTCTTTAGGCATATATTTCTCCTTTAGATATCTATATTTGCTGTTAGGGCTTCTTGATGTATAAATGTTCTTCTAGGCTGTACATGGTCTCCCATAAGAAGCTTTGTAACTTCATTTGCAGTTACAGCATCCTCGATTGAAACCTGCTTCAAATATCTGGTCTTTGGGTCAAGTGTAGTGTCCCAAAGCTGGTCAGGATTCATCTCTCCAAGTCCCTTGTATCTTTGAAGCTCTATTTTTGAGCCCTTTACCTTTGTTTTAAACTCACCAAGATCTCTATCTGTATAAAGATAATGAGATTTTCCTTTTACAGTTGCCTTATAAAGGGGAGGCATTGCAATATAGATATATCCCTCATGAATTAGCTCCGGAGCATATCTAAAGAAAAAGGTTAATAGAAGGGTCCTTATATGGGAGCCATCAACGTCAGCATCTGTCATAATGACAATCTTATGATATTTTAAGTTTTTGATATCAAGGTGATCAGAGTCACTTGAAACTTCACAACCAAGTGAGTTTATAAGGGTTGCAACCTCTGAGTTAGAAATTATTTTTGATAGACTACTTTTTTCCACATTAAGGATTTTTCCTTTAAGGGGAAGTATAGCCTGAAATTTTCTGTCTCTACCTTGCTTTGCAGATCCACCTGCAGAGTCTCCCTCTACTATAAAAAGCTCAGCGTTAGAAGGGTCTTTTGTCTGACATGCTGCAAGCTTAGTTGAAATATTTAGCTTTGCATCCTTTGACAGGAATTTTTCCCTTGCCTTCATTTCTACATCTCTTATTTTTCTTAGTTTCATGGCATTGTCAGTGATTGCCTTTAAAAACTCTACATTTCTTTCAAAAAACTTTTGAAGCTCAAGGGAGAGGACATTTTCCACAGCAGACTTTGCATCAGTGCTTCCGAGCTTTGTCTTTGTCTGTCCTTCATATTGAGGATCTGGATGTTTAAGGAGGATGATTGCATTAATCCCTTCTCTAATTTCAGAACCATCAAAGTTTTTATCCTTTCCTTTTAGATAGCCTACCTCTTTAGCAAGCACGTTTACAACTCTTGTAAATATACTTTTGAATCCAGTAACATGGTTACCGCCTTCTACTGTATTTATATTGTTACAAAATGAAAGTATATTTTCTCTAGAATCAGTAGTGAAATTAAAAGCAACTTCTACCTCTATATCACTATCCTTTCCTTCTATATAGCATATAGAGTCATAAAGAAGCTGAGAATCCTTAGTAATATCCCTTACAAATCCTACTATACCTTCTTTTTCAAGAAATTCTACAGTATCTCCTGTTCTAGCATCGCTAAATATAAGCTTTAAGCCTTTATTTAAAAAAGAGGTCTCTTTCATTCTTGTTTTGATGGTTTCTGCCTTGAACTCTACTGTTTCAAATATAGTGTCATCAGGCAAAAATGTAACCTTAGTTCCTTTTTTTCGAGTTTCGCCAAGCGGTTCTAACTCACCATCTTCGTTAAGTGGAAATACAGGTTTTCCTCCATCTTCAAATCTATCTTTATATATTTTTCCATTTCTATATATCTCTACTTCAAGCCATTTTGAAAGCGCATTAACAACCGATGCACCTACTCCATGAAGCCCTCCAGAAACCTTATAGGAAGAGCCGTTAAACTTTCCTCCAGCGTGAAGCACTGTAAATACAACTCTTTCTGTAGGGATTCCAGTCCTATGTTTTTTTACAGGTATTCCTCTTCCATTGTCTTCGATAGTTACTGAGCCGTCTTTGTTTATAGAGACCTTTATAGTATCGCAAAAACCGCCAAGTGATTCGTCTATGGCGTTATCAAGTATTTCATATACAAGATGATGAAGTCCCCTTGAGCCTGTAGAGCCTATATACATACCGGGTCTTTTTCTTACAGGGTCAAGACCCTCAAGAACTTCTATACTGCTTTCATCATATTTTTCCTTTAAAACCTTATCTATAGTCATTTTAAATCTATTCCTCCTAAGAATTTCAGTTGGACACATGTTCTTATTTTATACCTACATCTTTATCCTTGCAACTTTTTATTATTTAGATAGTTATTAATATACTGGGGTAATAATCCAATAATACCAATTTTGTTATTTTTATAACTATATGGAGATGGTTTATTATGATAATATTATTTGTTTTAATTCAGATTTTTACTATAATATCCTCTCATTTTACAAATATAGAAAAAATATGTCTATTTGCTTTGAACTGTATTATTTGGATTATTATAATGAGACTAAAAAAAGAAAATAAAAAGAATAAAACTATCAATATAATTCAAATCTTTATAATCATATTTGCATTTACAGTGACCATTTTTGGAGGTTACTTTGGAAGATTTATTTATTGTACTGGTTGTTCTATGATGCCAACTTTTTCAAAAAGTGGTGTCATAGCAGTAATTATTTATAAAAATGCTCCATTTTTAGGCTTTGATGATCTTAATATAGGAGATGTTGGAATTTTTAGAGTATATCAAAAAGAAAGTGAGAATTATGGGCTTTACAGCAAAAGAGTAGTAGGAAAAGTGACTGATGAAGGGGCTGATAATATATATATAAAAGATGGACTTATTTACAACAATGACGAAATAGTAGTTAATTATCCTGGATGTCAGGATTTAAATTGTACAGAAAAATCTTCTGAAAAAAAATGTATTTTTTGTCAAGATTCATTGGATTGTGTAGAAGAAGGACATGGGATGTATTTTGTACTTGGAGACAATTTTCATAAATCTGTTGATTCACGAAGCTTTGGACTTATCTGTGAAGAAGATGTTTATGGCAGGATAATTATTGCTATAGATGTTCCTCAAAAAAATATATCTTATTATCCTAAATGATTATCAACTATTCATTTTTTTTGACGATATATTTTAATACAATACATCTTAAAATATTTTTTAAAATGTAAATATAATAAATTAAATTATAAAATTTGGAGGTAATATGAAAAGTATAAAAAACAAGCTTATAATCTCGTTTTCAATTTTGATTATAGCAATTTCATTTGTTTTTGGATTTATTTCCCTAAGGACAGTTAGGACTTCGGTTCAAGAGGAGGCTGAGAAATCTCTTGAAATTAGTGCAGTAGATGCTGCACAGATAATAAAAAGCAGGAACGATATAAACTATACCTACTTGGAAGGAATAGCCTCAAGAGACAGCATATTTGATATGGAAGTAGATATTGATGCAAAAATGGAGATTTTAAAAAGAGAAGTGGCAAGAGATGGTAGATTTTTGAGGATTGGAGTGTCAGATCTTGAAGGAAATCTATATCTTTCCGACAGCTATGGAGATGGAGGGCAGATTGTAGATATTACGTCAAGAGATTATTTTCATGAATCCAAAACAGGAAAAAGAAGTATGATGAACCCTACAATAAGCGTGAATCCTGATGACAATGGTGCATTAATTGTTGCATACTATGTCCCTATATATGAGGACGAAACTATAAGCGGAGTATTAGTTGCAGTTGCCCTAGAATACAGAGAAATATATTTTTTATAAGTATTGGTATACTCCTTATAAGTATACTAATATGCTATATTATCGGAAAATCCATAGCAAATCCTATACTTGAAACTATAGGATATTCTAAAAAAATAGCAAATCTTGATATGAGAGATAATATGCCAGAAAAACTCTTGAAAAGAGAAGATGAAATTGGAGATTTGTCAAAAGCCTTCCAATTTATCATAGAGAATCTAAGAGTGGTAATAGGAAGTGTGATTGATACTTCTGAAACTCTGGCAAATTCATCTGAAAAACTAAATGAAACAAGTAGACAGTCGGCTATAGCAGCAGACGAGGTGGCAAGAACAATAGAGGAAATTGCAAAAGGGGCGTCAGATCAAGCTATTGATACTGAAAGAGGGGCATCAGCAGTAGTAGAGTTTGGAAGCCTTATAGAAGAAAACAAAAATAGCATAAATGGCCTAAATGCATCCACTGAAAAGGTGAATAAGCTAAAGGATGAAGGCTTTGAGATTTTAAATGAGCTTGTAATAAAATCCGAAAAAAATGCAGAATCATCAAAGCATATTCAAGACGTAATAATCAACACTAATGAAAGTGCAGGAAAAATATCTACAGCAAGTGAAATGATAAAAAGCATAGCAGACCAGACTAATCTTCTTGCACTTAATGCGGCTATTGAGGCTGCAAGAGCAGGAGAGGCTGGAAGGGGCTTTTCAGTTGTTGCAGATGAAATAAGAAAGCTTGCAGAGCAGTCAACTAGATTTACTGAGGAAATAAGCAAAATTATAATAGAGCTTGAAGAAAAGACTCAAAACGCAGTAGATAAAATGTCTGAAGTTCAAGATAGTGTTAAATCTCAAACTGAAAGTGTTGGCTTTACAAGAGAAAAATTTGAAGGAATAGCTGAATCGATAGAAGAAATGAGAAAATCTATATCTGTAGTTAATAAGTCAAGCGAGGATATGAATGTAAAGAAAGAGGAGATAGTAGGTATAATAGAAAACCTATCTGCAATCTCTGAGGAAAATGCGGCTGGAACTGAGGAAGCATCTGCATCAGTTGAGGAGCAAACTGCTTCTATGACAGAGATAGCAAATGCAAGTGAAGATTTATCAAATATAGCCGAAAGCTTAAAACAAGAAGTATTGAAATTTAAGATTTAATAAGAGATTTCTAATTAAAAAATCATACTGCTTATAAAGAAATAGTAACTTACTAGATTTCCACTAAAAAAGGATGTGCTTCAGATTTATATTGAAGACATCCTTTTTTGTATAGAAATATTTTAAAGGCTAAATTGAGATTAATCTATGTGATAAACAAGACTATCAATAGAGGTTTTATACTCTTTTGTAAGGTCAAGTGGAGTGTAGGTATAATTTCCTTTTGTACCTTTTATGATGCGAAGTCTTGGTCTAAGAGGAAGCCCCTTGATGACCTCATCTACTACGGCTATGTCACCTGTATTTAACTTTACAAGTGATCCAGGTGGATAAGGGTTTATTTTTTTTGTAAATATGGATACTACCTTACTGTCAAATAATCTTCCAGAACCTCCAAGGAGATACTCTATTGCTTCATTTGGAGTAGTTGCTCTGCTATATGGTCTATCTGAGGTCATTGCATCATATACATCAGCTATTCCAACTATTTGAGAGATTATGCTTATATCTTCCCCAGTAGTCCTAAGGGGATATCCACTACCATCAAGTTTTTCATGATGCTGTAAAGTGGCCTGCTTTATATATGCATTTAAAAAATGTTTATCTTTAAGGTAATCTATTCCTATCTTAGGGTGATTTATTATCATCATCTTTTCGTCTACTGTTAAATCGCCTTTCTTCTGAAATATCTCAGAAGGCAATAATGCCATTCCAATATCATGAAATACTCCAGCTAGAAAGATATTTTTTGTCATTTCATAGTTATAATCCATCTCCATTGCAATAAGAGAGCTAAGTATACCGCAGTTCAAAGAGGACATATAAAGGTAATTTTCCACACTTTTTATATTTACATATTCAAGGGGAAGGTCTTTAGTAGCTGCTAACTCATAGAGAATATCATCAATTACAGCGTTTAGGTTTCCCATATATTCATATATGGACTTTGACTTAAGTATTCCATTTACATCTCTATTTCCAGCGGCTAGAAATATATCTTTTATGATTAGCATAGCTTTATTTATAAGATTAGGATGAATCAGTCTATTTATGTTTGAATTTGAATGTTCATCAGTTATATAAAGTGTATAAATCTGATTTTCTTTGATTTTGTCTAAAAGTCTAGCAGTTAGTTTTATGCCTTCTTTTGCAAGTAAAACTCCATCTACAGAGTAAATCGTATCACCCAGTATAGAATTTTCCTTTATGAACTCAATAGGGACAGCTCTCATGAAATACCTCCAAAACTTAAAATATATTTACCATTATATTGCAAATATAAATTTAGTGCAAACAAGATATTTTAAATTATATATAATAGAAAAATATCTTGATCTGATGTTTGAAATAAATAAGGATTTAAATCTCATTCAGCTGATCTTTTTCATTAAAAAAAGTCTTATAACCAAGATTAACAAAGAGTATTACAGTTAATGAAACAGCACCTAATATTCCGAGCATTATTGCAATCTGGTATCTGATTGCAGTGACTGGAGAGGTGCCAGATAATATTTGCCCTGTCATCATACCAGGAAGAAATACTATTCCCATACCTACCATAGAGTTTATAGTGGGAAGTATTGCGCTATCAAAAGCATTATCTACTATAGACTTTGATGCAGACTTTGGAGTAGCTCCAAGCATCAATGCACCTTCAACTAGATGTTTTTGATTTTTCATGTTAGTTAAAAGTGTGTTTACTCCAAGGGATACTCCAGTCATTGAGTTTCCTACAAGCATTCCAGCAATAGGTATAAAATATCTAGGGTCATACCATGGAGATATCCTCACTACAATAAATAGAAAATAAAAAAGACTGGATAAAGTTCCAAAAATCATGGATATTGCAATTATTTTTTTTAATGAAGGGGTGATTTCTTCTTTTGTTCTGTCGAAAATATTTTTAATTGCAAAGATTTCCATAAGTATGATTACTAAAATAGTATAAATAAAATTAACATTATCAAATAAAAACACAAGAACATAGCCTGTGAGTATGAGTTGAAGAGTCATTCTTATAGAGGCTATTATGATTTCCTTTTCCCTAGAGATACCTCTTTTTCTTACCAAAACCAAAAGTATACCTATAAACACATAGGCGCTTGCCATTTGGAGGAGACTAAGATCTATTATAGAATTCATCTACTTCCCATCCTTTTCAGAGTTTATATTTTTCAGCTCCACAATTTCATCTGAAAATTCCCTAGATAATGCTTTTGAGTGACTTATCATAATGAGGGTTTTGTTATTAGCCTTTACATAACTACACAAAGAAGATATTACATCTTTAGCGGTATCATCATCAAGTGCAGAAGAAGGCTCATCTAATAAAAAAACATCTGGATTCATCACTATTATTCTGCCAAGTGCTAGACGTTGTTTTTCTCCACCTGAAAAGTTGGAAGGGTTTTCGTCTAAACTCTTTTTTAAATGAATTGATTTAAGAATATCTATTAAAGTTTCATCAGATGCAAGGTTTTTTTCAGAGAATTTAAGTCCCATAAGAAGATTGTCCCTTACATTTCCTTCAAAAATGACTGGAGATTGTGATAACATAGCAACCTTTCTTCTAAGCTCTACAGAGTTAATACTTTCTATATCCTCACCATTAAATAAAATACTTCCTCCATCTGGACTTATCATCTTATTTAAAAGTCTTAAAAGGGTAGTTTTACCGCTTCCGCTTTCTCCAGTTATAGAGGTTATTTTATTTTTTTCTATCTTTAGATAATCAATATCTAAAATATCCTTGTAGATTACTGATTTTAAAATAAACATAAATTATCTCCTTATATAGTGTATGTAGTTTATAAATATAATTGATTTTCAATAAATTACTACTTGTTTATGATTGCAAAGATTTATTTAAATATTAACACTAGGTCTTTAATATGCTTAAATCAATTATCCTAATATATTTATTATTATAGTCAAGCAAATCATCATTTTTCATTTTTTGAAGCTCTCTAGATAGTGATGTTCTTGAAATTCCCATTTTTTCTGCAAGTTCTTTTTTAGTAAGAGAAAGCCTGATTGGGTTTTTATTTTGGGAATAGTACTCATAGTTTAGAAAATCAATTATCGATTCTCTAATTGATTTATGGGATATAGATTTTATTTTATGAGTGAGTATAGCCGTCTTATCTGAGTTGCAGGCAAGGAACTTAAGAAGAAACTTTTTATTTTTCTGACATAAATCAAGCACTAAATTCCTATTAATATGAAGGATTAAGGAATCAGTTTTTGCTATTATGCTCATTGGAAAATCGGGATAATTGGAAAACATAAGATTTCCACCCATGTTTTCTCCAACTGAAAATTCAGTAATAGTGAGTACTTTGCCATGAATATCGATTTTTTGGACTATAACGTTTCCGCTTAGAATCAAATCAAGTGATGTACACTTTTCACTTTCAAAATGAACTATTTCCCCTTTTGTATATTTACATATTTTATAATTTGGTACCTTAAAATGTGATAAAAGCTCTTCTTCAGAGAAATCCTTGAAAAGATCATTTATTTTTAAAAAAGTAATAAAATTAGAAATTTCCATCTTTCTCTCCTTTAGTTACCAAAGTAACTGAATTATTTATATTATTAACTAAAACTTCGCACATGAAAATCTATATATGAACCTTGAAAATTCAATAATAATTGACAATAAAAAAGCATGAAACCATCTGGTTTTGGTATAA
>NZ_JAGGLI010000044.1 GCF_017874355.1 Acetoanaerobium pronyense | reverse complement strand
ATGCTTGTTTAGCATAATTGTATATCCTAATTAGAGGGGTCAAAACTGAATGTAAATTTAGGCCAAAAGGGGTCAAATTTACTTGACAATCTACATATAGCTCTCTGTTTATGAAGATACCTCTAAACCAATTTGATATTATGACTACTTTGCATGGTCTAAAGGAACTTGAAGGGTTTATGGGCCATGATATCAGAGAAACTGCCGTAAGCTTTGACACGAATCGTAAACTTACGGAAGAAGAACTAGAAGAAGTCATAAAATATTGTACCCATGACGTGGAAGAGACCATGGAGATATTTCTCCATAGGAAAGAAGAATTTGATTCCCAAATGGCTCTCCTTAAAGCATTTGAACTTCCACTAAAATATATCGGAAAAACCAAAGCACAGCTGGCAGCAGTGATTTTAAAGGCTAGAAAAATGAACCGGGAAGATGAGTTTGATTTAATTCTTCCTGACACATTACGGATTAAAAAATACAGCTACATCGTGGATTGGTATAAAAATCCAGTAAACCATAACTATGAGAAGGCCCTAGAAACAGGAGTCTCGGGAGTGGCCCATGTATTTGCATGGGGAGGACTCCACGGAGCAAGGGATAAGTATCAGGATGAAGGGATTCTAGTTAGCTTAGATGTGTCCTCATTTTATCCTTCCCTTATGCTAGAATACGGTTTTCTATCAAGGAACGTAGAGGATCCCAAATTATATCAAGAGATATACAACGAACGGATGCGTTTAAAGTCTCTAAAAGATCCAATGCAGCAGCCCTACAAAATAGTTTTAAATTCCACCTATGGAGCCATGAAGCATCAGTATAACAACCTGTATGACCCAAGGCAGGCCAACAATGTCTGTGTAGGTGGACAGCTGTTACTACTAGATTTAATAGAACAGCTTGAGCCCCATTGGAAGTTAATACAATCCAACACCGATGGTTTAATAGGAAAAATTAAATTTAAAGCTGATTTAACTACTATAAAAACCATCTGCAAGCAGTGGGAGGAAAGAACCCGGATGAAGCTTGATTTTGAGCTCTTTCATAAAATCTATCAGAAAGATGTAAACAACTACATCATCATTAAAGAGGATGGCAGCTATAAATCCAAGGGAGCTTATGTTAAAAAACTGAACTCCATAGACAATGACCTACCTATAGTAAATGAAGCTTTAAAGAAACATTTCATTAATAAAACTCCGGTAGAGGATACCATCTACGGTTGTAAAGACCTGATGCAGTTTCAAAAAGTTGTGAAGGTATCCCATAAATACTCCCATGCACTTTATGGGGAAAAATCAATACCGGAAAGAACATTAAGAGTATTTGCATCAAGAAATAATGATCCTGGAGTATTTAAAGTCAAAGAAAGTGGCAGGATTGAAAAAATAGCTGGTACTCCAGATAGCTGCTTTATTGTAAATGACAATGTTATAGGCAGAAGAATTTCTAGAAGGCTAGATAGAGATTGGTATGTAAATCTTGCAAAGAAAAGACTGAAAGACTATATCGGAAAGGAGACTTAAAAATGGAACTGAAAATATTTAAAAATAAGGAATTTGGTGAAGTAAGAAGCATGATGATTAACAGCGAACCTTGGTTTGTAGGGAAAGATGTTGCTGAGGCACTGGGATATTCCAATTCAAGAAAAGCCATATCAGATCATGTGGATGAAGAAGACAAGGGGGTAACGATTCGTGACACCCTTGGAGGGGATCAATCTATAACCATTCTTAACGAAAGCGGACTCTATGCTTTAATTCTATCTTCAAAACTACCAAAAGCTAAAGTATTCAAACGCTGGATTACATCAGAGGTCCTTCCATCAATAAGGAAAACCGGTAGTTATTCCATAAGTAAAAGACAACCCAGCCTAAGTGAAGTAGTGAGATTTCTCAGCCTGATAAAAGAAGTGATGGTAGATCAAAACTGCCCTGATAGAAGCGTTGCTATAACGATGAGGCACCTGTGCCAGCAGCTTGATATAGATCTTCCAGAGGAGTTTATAAAATTCACTAACCTAGAAGAACGCTTCCTGCAGTTTCTTTATACCGATGAACTGGCAAGTGGTATGTCAAGCGGTGATGCGGTCCAGGTTTTTTTAGGAAGAAAACTACGTGAAATCCCTGAGCAAGACTATCAAAGACTTAAAAGCATCTATCATGAAACTTCTTTGAAGGAAGGATGGGAATAGTGATTTGGGAGGTTTTGAGGGTTTTTCACTCATATTATGGGAGGTTTTCACTCCAAAATCCCCACAAAAACCTCCCAAAACACCTCTATTTTGGTATATAAACCTCCCAAATTGGAACTTAAAAGTCGGGAAAGGCTGTGTATAATTTGGAAATTTTAAAAGGATATATTAAAACAAAAGGCAAAAAACCCATCCAGCCTTATCGTAATAAAACTTCATTTTACAACTACGATTACATCCGCAAAACCGGTGGAGACTACGCAGGTATCTTACAAAACGGAATGGTCCAAATCGATTTAGACGATGAAGAGGAAGGTAAACTCATCAAACAGATGGTAGAGGAATTAGGCATCAAATGCGCCATCATAAAAACAGATAGAGGCATGCATTTTTACTTTAGAAATACACAGGTGAAAACAAAACAGACTAAGCTCATGACTCCTATAGGTGTTAAGGTAGATGTTGCACTAGGGGATCAAAATGCTCTGGTGCCGATTAAAGTCTTTGGTGAGACCAGACGGTGGCTGAATAAAATCGACAGTGTAGAGGAAACTGATTATCTCCCTGATTGGTTAAGGCCACTTAAGAAAAGTAATACCCCAGACTTTAAATCCCTGGAAGATGGAGATGGTAGGAATCAGGCACTTTTCAACTACATTCTTACCCTTCAGTCCGAGGGTTTTAGTAAAGATAGCATTAAAGACATTATTCATAAAATTAATCAGTATGTGCTCAAAAGCCCGCTGGATGATAAGGAAGTGGATACGATTTTAAGGGATGAAGCTTTCTTAAAAGAGACTTTCTACATGAAATCCAAATTTCTTCATGATAAGTTCGCAAGGTTTCTGGTGAACGAGGAGCACATGATTAAAATCAATAGCCAGCTTCATATCTACAGAGACGGTATCTATACCAGCAACACATTAGCCATTGAAGCGGCTATGATAAAACACATACCGGAGCTGACGAAATCAAAGCGTAATGAGGTTTTAAATTATCTCGAAATCATCTCAAAAGAAATCAAACCAAGCTATGAAGACTTTGGACTTCTGGCATTTCAAAACGGCGTGTATAGCTTAAAAGAAAACTCATTCAAGGAGCACTCGCCGGAACATATTATAACAAACTGTATTCCTTGGGATTACGACCCAGCTGCATATTTTAATATGACGGATGAGGTCCTTAATAACATTAGCTGCAATGACGCGGAGATACGCTCACTGCTAGAGGAACTCATAGGCTATACCTTCTATAGGAGGAGCGAAATGGGAAAGGCATTTATTCTAACAGGAGATAAACTTAATGGGAAGTCAACTTTCCTTGATATGATTACCACATTAATTGGTGCTCATAATATAGCGGCCCTTGATTTAAAGGAATTGGGTGAAAGGTTCAAAACAGCAGAGCTCTTTGGAAAGCTTGCTAACATTGGGGATGACATAGGAGACGAGTTTATACCGGATCCGTCAATTTTTAAGAAACTGGTGACGGGAGACAGAGTAAACGTTGAGAAAAAAGGGAAAGACCCCTTTGATTTTAATAACTACTCCAAGCTCTTATTCTCAGCAAACAATATCCCAAGGGTAAAAGATAAAACTGGTGCGGTGCAGAGGAGACTTCTTATTATTCCATTTAATGCAAAGTTTTCACCAAATGATCCGGATTTTAAGCCTCATATAAAATATGATTTAAGGTCAAGAGAATCTATGGAATATCTCATATTGCTAGGGATTGAAGGGTTAAAGAGAGTCCTAAATAACCGTAGTTTTAGCAAATCATCTAAAGTGGAAAAAGAACTTAAGGAATATGAAAAGACCAACAATCCGATTATTGGGTTTTATGAGGAATATCAAAATGAAATAGAAAATCAGCCAACTGCTGATGTATATAAAATGTACCTGGAGTATTGCATTCACAATAATTTTCAGCCATTAAGTCATATTGAGTTTTCCAGACAAATGACGAAACGGTTTGATTTTACAACAATAGAGAAAAGAATTAATGGTAAGAAATATAGAATATTTATGAAAAACCAGCTGTCTTAGATGACTTAGATGTGTCCGACATCTGTCGCAGATTTCTAAGTCAGTAATATCAATGGTGTTCCAGATGTATTAGATACTATAATACCTTATATTTTTAGAAAAAAATTAAATAGTAAAGTAGATATAAATATATATAATATAGTAATTTTTTAGGACATCTATGGCAAAATCAAATACAAAAATTATTGAAAGTATTGAAAATAGAGAGTTTTAGAAAAAGAGGAGGAGTCCCAGATGAGCTTAGATAGATATAACTCAGAAAGATATTTAGATCTTACAGCATATGAAGCTATAAAAAATATAGAAGAAGAAATGAAAATGGAAAAACGAAAAGTCGTATTTATCTGTTCTCCCTATGCAGGAGACATTGATTTAAATACAGGTAGAGCTAGACGCTACGGGCGATTTGCCATTACAAAGAAAACTGTGCCCTTTATCCCGCACCTGTTATATCCGCAGTTGCTAGATGAAAATGATTTGGATGAAAGAAACTTAGGCATCAGCATGGGAATTAGAATGCTAGGCCTATGCCATGAACTATGGGTGTTTGGGGACAAGATATCATCTGGTATGGCTATAGAAATAAAAAAAGCCAAGTCCCTAAAGATTCCAATTAGGTATTTTACGACTCAATGCAAACCGAGAAAAGAGGTGTAGTAATGGGTAGAGCTTCTAAATCAATCAAATCAGCTAAACCAACTAAACCAGACAAAACAGATTGCTTCGCATATCAGCCTACAAAGTGTGTGGCCCTAACGAAGAATAACTGTAATGGGTGCACTTTTTATAAAACAGCCTCCGCTTTAAAAGCTGACAGAGAAAAAGCTATGACTAGAATTATCACACTGGATATTGAAATCCAGGATAAAATAGCCAGAGACTACTTTGGTGGTGGTAAAGATGGATCCTTATGAAGAATTAGCAAATGCGATTGTACTAAG
This sequence comes from Acetoanaerobium pronyense, assembly GCF_017874355.1. Classification (GTDB taxonomy): domain Bacteria; phylum Bacillota; class Clostridia; order Peptostreptococcales; family Filifactoraceae; genus Acetoanaerobium; species Acetoanaerobium pronyense. The sequence continues at coordinate 11,594 of NZ_JAGGLI010000044.1, read as the reverse complement.
AGCCGTTAAGGATTACAGGGCAGCTAAACATCCATCAGTAAGAGCTAGCATTGAGAGATTTTTTCTCTCCGGATGGTTTAGAGAACTGACAAGGGTAGATGGGGAGAAACTCATAGCAGACTTAAGAAGGGAGAGAGATACCAAGTGAATGCAAAAGAATATTTATCACAGGTTTTTATAATAAACAAAAGAATTAACAGTAAGCTTCAACAGGTAAGTTCATTAAAAAGTCTTGCACTTAGAGTAAGTTCCACTTTTGAAAAAGATAAAATTTGCAAAACAAGAAAACAAAGTCCTATGGAAGATGCTATTGTAAAAATAATTGATTTAGAAAATGAAATAAATACTGACATAGATGAACTGATAGACATGAAGAAAAACATCGCAGAAGAAATATCTTTGCTAACTGATGAAAACTCTAAAATGGTTTTAGAACTGAGATATGTAGCACTTATGAAATGGGAAGAAATAGCAGCAGCTACAGGCTATGATTTAAGATGGGTTTATAGAATTCATAAAAGAGCAATAAAAGATTTTGAGAAGCCATTGAAAGCCACTATAAGTATTTGATATATTATAAAATAAGAAAATGTATCGATAGCCCTCAGCTAAGTGTTGAAGGGCTATTTTTTATGGAGGTGAATAGAAAGTGGAGAAAAAATGCAAATATAAAAAGTGTAGACTTGAGGCTAAAGAAGGAAAAGATTATTGTAAATATCATATTAGAGTAATCGAGATGGATGAAAATATGTCTACTGAGTTAAGAGAAGAGCTAGAAAGAATAAGAAAAGAAAGATATCCAGAAGATTAAATCACGCCATTGAAAGCCACTATGGGTGTTTGATATAGTATAAGATGTTAAGAACTATAAAAATTTCGCCCAAAGGATGGATGTCCCGAGGGCTTTTGTCATAAAGAGAAGCCTTTACATTAAAAACTGCAGGAGATTTTTTCATAGAAAGGATGAAGACGATGAAACCGGAATGGAAAGATCTAAGAAGAGTCCTATGAAAGAATGTAAGCCGAGTTAAAAGAAGTCTATAAAAAATTAAAAAAGAAAAATACGTTCAGCCTTAGAGCACCTAGCTTTAAGCTTTTTATTTAAAACATAACAAGAAAAAAGTATAATAAAATCTGATATAATATTTCTAAAGCATGAAGTTTTATATCAGGGGGATTATATGAGAAGACTAAAATTGTCTATAGATGGGCAAATAAATCACATGAAGCTTCTTAAATATCTTATAGTAAAGAAATTAATCCAAATAAGAGAGTAATGAATATTATATCTAATGTTAAGGAAACACTTAGAGAAGCTAGACATGCTAGAATGAAGAATCCAATCTACACGATTTCATAGTATCGTTATATGTATTTAATAATATAGTCACAAGCCAAGGAATAAAGAAAAACTATATGGATGAATTAAAGGATTTTGTAGATAATAGAATGGTTAGGAATAAAGAATATTTTCAAGATAATCAACTTACAATCTATTGTTATAAATTTGTCAAAAATATAATTGACTATTTTTATGGTTTAAGTATACAATATTGTCAAGGAACAAAAACTCGTAGGAGTTTTTAGCGAGAGGGTGCCAGTGCACCTGCTCGTATTTTTTTATTCTTTTTTAGAATAGAACTTACCCCTACCTCTTAACAATGGGTTTAAAGGCGGGTCAATTTATAAAAATCAGCTCTAGAGCAATTAGCTTTAGGGCTTTTTCTATGCCTTTTAATATAAATGGAGTTGATAAAAAATGCCTATGAAACCACTTAAGCCCTGCAAGCATCCAGGCTGCCCAAACCTATCAGACAAGAGCTACTGCCAGATACACACTGATGACAGACCAAGTGCTGCAGCTAGAGGTTATGACAGCAGGTGGAGGAAAGCTAGATTGAGGTTCCTAAAGGTGCATCCGTTTTGTGTTACCTGTAAAGCTGAGGGCAAGCTTATAAAAGCTACCGTTGTGGACCATGTCGTTCCTCATAGAGGAGATGAACTTCTCTTTTGGGATGAAAGCAACTGGCAGGCTCTTTGTAAAAGATGTCATGATAGGAAGACTATGATGATTGATAGACCTAATATCTATAGATATTAGGTGAAAATTGTGTTAAAATTAAATAATTTAATTCAATTGAAATGGATAGAATAAAAGGAGATATAAACATTGTATATATTTACATCGTTGTGCGTAACGATTATAGTCATAGCTTTTTTGGGTATCATTTGTATTAAGAAAATTAAAAATAATCAATTAGGATCTAAACTAAATCTTAATGAATTGAAACTTTATACATTGAAGATATTTACATATCTATGCGTCGTTTTGGCAGGATTTGGAGATTTGTATTTTAAGAATAATATTCCATTCATTAGCAATAAATGGAATGTTATAATATTGCTAATAAATGGTGGAGTTGTAATATTAATTATTATGGGTTTATCAAGCTACGGAATTAAATATTTTATTAAAAAAGCCAATTTAATAAAACCAATTTCTGAGCAATCAAAATGGAAGGATCAAAAAAAATATATAAGTGAAAAAGAAAAATTGTCTAATATGATGAAAAAATCATATTCTTTTGCTTGCCTTGGATTGATAATCCCCATGTTGTTTGTGAATGTTGAAGTAGCTGTATTATGGATAATCATATTAGCAGGAGGTTGGCTTTGGTTTGGAACTTATGACGTAGAGTCTTCTATGCCAAAAAAATTTATAATTAATACTGTTTATAAATTTAATAAGAAGGATTGGATATTTCATTCTATAATGTTTCTATTATTATTTGTTTTAATGATAAGCGTGGAATATCAAAGTGAAAATACGATGGACATAATTTTAGGGATATTTGGTGGGATGTTTTTTATGGGTGTCCTAATGATGTTCTTAGGGAATAAGTTATTAAAGGTCTAAGGGGGTATCAAATCTCTACAACATTGTGTTTCCAAGACCGCCACCCCCTCTCGTGTGAAAAATCGCAAAATTGCAGGGCGGGGGTTAACCAGAAGAAAAACAATCAAAAGCATTGAAAACGCTGAAAACAAGCAAAATCAAACACCTATAAAAACTTGTTGAAAATACAAGCTTTCAAGGTGTTTTTTTATTACCTAAATTTGGAGGTGAAACAGTGAAAAGAACGGAAGAAATGAAAATTATTGAAACAGACAAACTCATCCCCTATCAAAATAATGCAAGAACCCATAGCAAGGAGCAACTTCTAAAACTAAGAAGTAGTCTTAGGGAATTTGGGTTTGTCAATCCCGTTTTAATAGACAAAGACTACAATATCATAGCAGGTCATGGCAGAGTCGCGGCTGCAAAAGCAGAAGGAATAAAAGAAATTCCCTGCGTGATGGTAGAACATCTAACGGAAGCACAGAAAAAAGCATATATTCTAGCAGATAATAGATTAGCTATGGATGCCGGCTGGGACAACGAGTTACTAGCCATAGAATTTGAATCCTTAAAAGGTCTTAACTTTGATTTGAATCTTACAGGATTTGAAGCTGCAGAAATTGATGAGCTATTTTCTAATATTCACGATAAGGATGTAGCTGACGATGATTTTGATGTAGATGCTGCTTTAGCAGAAGAACCTATATCAAAGCTAGGAGATGTTTGGGTTCTAGGAAGACACCGTCTTATTTGTGGTGATAGTACTTTAGCTGAAACATATGAAAAACTTATGGAAGGTAAAAAAGCAAATATATGCGTGACCGATCCACCCTACAATGTGAATTACACAGCAGGTAAGGATAATGAGCGGGTTATAAAAAATGACAATATGGATGATCAAAATTTTTATGAGTTTCTTCTAGCAGCTTTTAAAAACATATATAACCATCTAGATGATGGTGGAGCTACTTATATTTTCCATGCGGATACTGAAGGCCTTAATTTTAGAAAAGCATTTAAAGACGCAGGCTTTAAACTCTCAGGCGTATGTCAATGGGTAAAGCAGTCACTTGTGCTAGGCAGATCCGATTACCAGTGGCAGCATGAGCCAGTGCTTTATGGATGGAAACCCACAGGAAAACACAGATGGTATGGGGATAGAAAGCAGACCACTGTTTGGAATTTCGATAGGCCCACAAAATCTGAACTCCACCCAACAATGAAGCCAGTACCACTTGTGGCATACCCTATACAGAATAGTTCAATGTCAAACTGCATTGTGCTTGAGCCTTTTGGTGGAAGTGGCTCAACTTTAATTGCCAGCGAGCAAACGGGTAGGATTTGCTATGCCATTGAACTTGATGAGAAATATGTGGATGTTATAGCCAAAAGATACATTAATTATGTGGGAAAAGACGAAGATGTCTTTCTAATAAGAGATGGCGAGAAAATCCTATATAGTAATCTAGAAAAAGAGCAGTAGTCTATTTTTTTGGCTATGTGCTCTTTTCTTCGTTAGGGGGTGCACATTGAACTTTATTGATATTTGTTCAGGTATCGGTGGATTTAGGTTAGGGCTTGAACTTGCAGGATATAAATGCATAGGATTTTGTGAAAAAGATAAATTTGCAGTAAAAAGCTATAGAGCTATGTTTGATACGAAAGGAGAGTGGTATGCGGATGACGTTACAAAACTTAAATCAGAAGAAATTCCCTATGCAGACATTTGGTGCTTTGGATTCCCATGCCAAGATATCTCAGTTGCAGGAAAACAAAGAGGACTTAGTGGAGAGAGAAGTGGAATCTATTTCAGCATTATTGACCTCGTCAAAGGCAAAGAAGAAAAAGATAAACCCACATACCTTCTTATTGAGAACGTTAAGAACCTGCTATCAATTAATGGAGGATTTGATTTTTCCGAAGTTCTCGCTGAACTGGACCAAGCAGGGTATGATGCAATGTGGCAGGTGCTTAATTCTAAAGACTTCGGAGTTCCCCAAAATAGAGAGCGAGTGTTCATTATCGCAAATCTTAGAAGCAGAGGTAGAAGAGAAATACTACCTCTCGGAGGAGAAAACGCAGCAGCTCTTAAGCAAATTATAGGTGGCATGCAAGGCTATAGAGTCTATGATACAGATGGCATTTCAGCTACCCTTGTCGGTAACGCTGGGGGTGTTGGGGCAAAAACAGGACTTTATAGAGTTGGGAATATCAACCCAAGTGGCAAAGGCGCCAGTGGTAATGTTTATGATGCTGAGGGTGTTTCCCCTACATTAACAGCGAATGGCGGAGGATTAGGAGCAAAGACGGGTTTATATTTTATAGATCAATTCAATACAAAAACGCAGATTACTGACACTTCAAGATGTATAAATTCTAGGTATACAGGAGGCATTGTCAATAGAACGGCTATGAACAGTGCTGTTTTAGAAGCAAGAGCAGTAATCACACCCGACCGAGATGATAAAAGGCAGAATGGTAGAAGAATGAAGGAATCTGAAGAACCAATGTTTACATTGACCTCGCAAGATAGACATGGGGTGGCGATTCTAAGAGCCACTAGAACTGCGTATGGAAAAGAAATACGAAAGCAGTATGAGTCTGGAGAAATAAAAGAAAGCAGACACAATATGACAGAACTAAAACCTAGAGAAGATGACATTTCAAACACACTAACCTCGGTTCAAAAAGATAATTTAGTATTATCCCCTAAAATATCAATAAAAGAAGCTACTAAAAAAGGTTATGCTGAAGCTGAAATTGGTGACAGTATAAATATTTCAGTTCCTAACTCTAAAACCAGAAGGGGTAGAGTTGGAAAAGGCATTTCAAATACACTAGATACAGGATGTCAAATGGCTACCCTAGACAAACACTATCGGATTAGAAGGCTTACACCAAAGGAGTGCTTTAGACTCCAGGGATTTCCAGATGAGTTATTTGAAAAAGCTAGAGCCGTAAATTCAGATGCCCAGCTATATAAGCAGGCAGGAAATGCAGTCACTGTAAATGTAGCGTTTGCAATAGCTAAAAGCTTGCCTGAAAACTTATAAAAGACTTGCTATTACTGTGTTTTAGAGTGATATATAGAGTATCTAAAACACAGGAGGGATTGATATGGATAGAAAGCAATTAATCAAAGATTTACAGCTGAAGTATGAAACAAAAGCTAAATACCTTGGTGTGCCAAGCTGCGCTTATGAAATTACTCTTAGAGGCATCACCTACACAGTAGACAAGGAGGGAAAAATTGTGACCCCTAACGGACAAGTAATTGATCCTGAAGACCTTCTTAATGAAAGAGCTAAAGTTATAGCTGAATCAGAAGAAATAGCATCAGATCCTAATGAAACTCAGGAAGATACCACTTTAGAAATCATGAGCTATGAAATCAAGCTCCCAATGGAAGGACATAGTGGTAAAACCCTTAGAAACCTTATAAATATGATTTATGCTAAACAGCCCCTTATTTTAAAGGCCCTTGCTGTAAATGATGCACTTCTAACTGAATCCTTTGTCCAGGCCATTAATGAAACAGATATGGAAACAATCTCTGATTTTGAAGCTGCTTTGGCCCAAATAGAAACATCTCGTCTTGAGGGCCTACAGATTGATTTTGAAGAAAAGACATTCACTTTCAATCTTGATTTAGAGCCTGATAAAGTTGAAGCGGCCATTAGTCTACTAGCCTTAATCAACAAAAATGCACTTTCTCAGAACAACGCTTCTTTTAAAGCAAAACCTACATCCAATGAAAAATACACTTTTAGAACTTGGCTCTTAAGGCTTGGAATGATCGGAGACGAGTACAAAAAAACTAGAAAGGTCCTTCTTGGGAATTTATCAGGGAACGGAGCTTTCAGAATTTCAAATAAGGAAGGTGAAAATGTTGAAGCCTAAATGTAATTTGGTTGGAAAAGATGGAAATATATTTAATCTTATGGGCATTGCTTCAAATGCACTTAAAAAAGCTGGACTTAAAGAAGAAGCTAAAGAAATGAAGGATAAAATAATGAACTCTAAAAGCTACGATCAAGCTATTAGAATAATTATGGAATATGTAGACGTAGAATAAGAAGATTTAAAAGAATACTGTATATATAACAGAATTAACTTGCTATTAATCCCTTTTAGAGTGATGTATGTATGTAACAAAAAACACATAGAAGGGAGCATTACCAATGTCTAGCAAGTATTTTTTAGAAAGAAGTATAGGTATTGAAATTGAACTAACTGGGATTACTAGAAACAAAGCAGCAAAAGTTATAGCGGAGCATTTTCAAGGAACCGTAGAAAAGAAATATGATTCTAATATCTCCTACAATATTAAAACCCCAGACTCTAGGGTCTGGAAGGTGGTTTATGACGGCAGCATAAGAACTCAAAAGAAAGTAAACGGACAGAGGGTTGAAGCTTCAAAAGAGTACAGCGTTGAGATAGTAAGCCCAATTCTAAACTACAATAAAGATATTAAAGACTTACAGGAGCTTGTTAGAAAGATAAGAAAGGCTGGAGGTTTTTCAGAAAAGCAAAATTGTACAGGTATTCATATACATCTAAATGGAAAAGACCATAGCCCAACAAGCCTTAGAAACTTTATCAACATAATCTACTCAAGAAATGACTTGCTTTACGATAGCTTACAAATAGAAAGCAGGAGAATGAGATATTGCAAAAAGATGGATAAAAACTTAGTTGATAGAATGAACCAAAGTAAACCTAAAACCCTAGCAGAAATTGAAAACATCTGGTACGAAGGTTATGGACAAATTAGAATAAGGCATTACCACGAAAGTAGATATCATTTTATAAATCTTCATAGCTTTTTCAACGGAGTTGGAACGGTTGAACTTAGAGGCTTTAATGGAACACTTCATGCAGGAAAGATTAGAAGCTACATTGTACTTGCCCTAGCAATCAACCATCAAGCTTTAACCCAAAAGAGTGCAAGCTCGAAAAAACCTCAGGTTGAGAATCCAAAATTCGCAATGAGAACTTGGCTAAACCGAATGGGCCTTATTGGAGGAGAGTTTAAAAATTGCAGGGAGCACTTAGTGAAGCACTTAGAAGGCTCAGCAGCCTGGAGATTTCGAGGAGCCGCATAGAACTACTTAAAAGCGGCTAGAAAAACTGCCACGCGGGAGCTTGCCCTCTTGAGGTGGTAGTGTAACCCTACTGAAAAAACAAAACGCCTTACTGGGGCAAATAAAGGGGAAGAAAAATCTCTTTAGGAAAGGATGAACTTGTTATGAAAAGATTATATGGTGCATACGGCTCAAATCTCAACCTTAAGCAAATGAAAGTTAGATGTCCAAATGGGAAGGTCTACGGTAAAGGAGTTATAAAAAACTACAGATTGCTTTTTAAAGGATTGCCTTTAAATTCATATGCAACAATTGAACCTGAAAATGGACAAGAGGTACCAGTGCTTATTTGGGAACTTGAAGAAGAGGATGAAGAAGCTTTAGATTTCTATGAAGGGTATCCAAGATTTTATGAAAAAGAACTAATAGAAGTACATCTTCAAACCAAAGAAGTTATAAAAGTTATGGTATATATCATGACTGACAATGATGAAGATAGAATCAATATAAATACTCCTAGCCTAAGGTATTTAAATTCAATCAAGGATGGATATCTAACCTCAGGTTTTGATTTAAGTTACCTAGATGAAGCAGTTTCATTTAGTAAACTAAAGGGAGGTAAAAATAATGGATAAATTTTTCACCCAAAGCCACTGCGACCGCTGCAAAGGAGAACTTAAAGGTGGAAGGATCATGTCCCGCTTTAACACTGATTGCATCTGTATCCCCTGCAGTGAAAAGGAAAAAGAGGATCCAGATTACAAAAGAGCTGTAAAAGAAGAACTTGAAGAAGTGAAAAAAGGGAACTACAACTTTAAAGGAATCCGAGGATGAAAATTTAGGAAGAAGGGCCAAAATCGGCTCTTTTTTCTTATCATAAAAACACACTATTAACTTGATATAAACCCTAACCTACGGTAATGTGTACATACAAAAAGGAAAGGGGATAAAAACATGGATAAAAACATGGATAAAAACATTGAGAAGAAACTCCTAGAGATTGCAAAAGCAGAACTTTTTATTGAAACCTTAGAAACAAGAAACTCTGATGAACTGGATTTTCACGAAGTTTCTACATGGGGGATAAGAAAAGCATTAGAACTTGCCTTTGAATTAGGAAGGGAAGAAGGTAAAACGAACAAATAGAATAGAGGCCTTAGGGCCTTTTTCTCGTTATAGAGGAGGTGAAAGCCATGGCCCAAAGAGGCAGGAAACCAAAACCAACAGCACTAAAAGTATTAGAAGGAAATCCTGGGAAAAGACCACTAAATGAACAGGAACCAAAACCAGAAAATAGAGCACCTAAGTGTCCGTCATGGCTGGAGCTGGAGGCTAAGAAAGAATGGAAAAGAATGGCAAAAACTCTAGAGGCTATGGGAATCCTAACCCAGGTTGATATGACAGCCTTTGCTGGATACTGTCAGGCATATGCTAGGTGGAAGGAAGCCGAGGAATTTCTATCAAAACACGGAACAATTTTTAAGACCCCATCTGGATATATTCAGCAGGTACCACAGGTGTCTATTGCACAGACCTATCTGAAAGTAATGAAGGACTTCTGCTCTGAGTTTGGACTCACACCTGCTTCAAGAAGTCGTATCAGAGTGGATATACAAGAAGCTGCTAAAGATGATCCAATGGCAGAACTTCTTAGTATTAGGGGAGGGGGTTAAGATGCCTTACTCTGAAGAAAAAGCAAATAGAGTAATTCAGTTTATACAGCAGCTAAAGCTAACTAAGGGAAAATGGGCAGGTCAGACATTTAAGCTCTTACCTTGGGAGATAGATTTAATAAAAAAGGCTTTTGGTACAGTAAGGGAAGATGGGACAAGGCAGTATAGGACTGTATATGTTGAAATTCCTAAAAAATCAGGTAAAGCTCTAGCAATCGACACACCAATCCCAACACCTGATGGCTTTACTACAATGGAGGATTTGAAACCTGGAGACAAAGTATTTGATGAGAATGGAAAGTCCTGTAATGTTGTAGCCTGCACAGAGATTATGTATGGAAGACTCTGCTATGAAGTGTGTTTTTCTGATGGGAGTAGTATTGTGGCTGATGGAGAGCATTTATGGCAAGTCAATGAATATAAGCCTCATAAAGTTCCGTACTATGAAACAAAAATATTAAAAACAGAAGATATGAAAGATAGTATAAAGCATAAAAATGGTTGCTACAACTATAGGATCTCTACTATGTTAGCCTTAGATCTAGAAGATAAGAAATTAATAATTCCGCCTTATGTATTAGGTGTTTGGCTGGCTGATGGAAATAGTTATAATGCAAGTTTTACTTGTAATATCAATGATTTGGAAATTGTCGATAAAGTTGTAGGTTATGGTGTAGAAGTTAGAGAGTGGAAATCAACGAATACTGGGAGTGTTCATTTAGCATTTGGAGACGGGGACAGACGTCAGTCTGCTAGAAATAAATCATGGCATGCCAAAATGCGTAAAATGGGATTAATCTGTAACAAACACATCCCCAAAGAATACCTTAGAAGTTCTATAAAGCAAAGAAAAGAACTACTGAAGGGATTAATGGATTGTGATGGTCATATATCTAAAGAAGGTGAATGTGAATATACAACAGTGAGCAAAAGACTAGCTGAAGACGCTGCAGAACTTATTCGTAGCTTAGGGTTTAAATGTTCAATTAATGAAGGTAGAGCTACTCTAAATGGAAAAGACTGTGGACCTAAATATCGTATTAATTTCTTTTCATACAGGAGCAATCCTGTTTTTTATTTGCAAAGAAAAAATAATAGATTAAAGAAAGACCCAATAAAGCCCACTAAAAATTCCTTTAGGACAATTACAGCTATTAATGAAGTGACATCCGTCCCAGTAAAATGCATCCAAGTGGATAGTCCATCAAGGCTTTATTTAGCAGGAAAGTCTATGGTGCCTACCCATAATAGTGAAATCGCCGCAGCCATTGCATTATACATGCTTTTAGCCGATGGTGAATCCAACGCTGAGGTCTATGTAGCCGCCTGTGACAGGCAACAGGCCAGCATTATTTTCAACACAAGTGTCAACTTTGTGGAGGGAAATCAAACCCTATCTAATGTCACAAAAACTGTAATGTCTACTAAAAGAATTGTATATCCAAGAACAGGGAGTTTTTATCAAGTACTAAGTTCTGATGTGAAATCCAAATCAGGACTGAATGTTTCATGTGTAATACTAGATGAGATTTGGACCTATCCTAATGCTGATCTTGCCAGAATGCTTACCACAGGTTCTGGTGATGCTAGAGAAGAGCCACTTTTTATTTATCTTACCACTGCAGGGGATAAACTAAGAGGATACGGCTGGGAGATGCACCAAAAGGCAAAGGATATTTTAAATGGCAGAAGAGTTGATGATACATTTCTCCCAATAATTTATGGCCTTGAAGAAGGGGACGACTGGGAAGATGAGAAGAATTGGTATAAGGCGAATCCTAGCCTTGGACATACTATTCAGATTGAAAGAATTAGAGAGCACTTCCAGCAGGCAAAGCAAGACTGTAACTGGTAAAATAAAATGGAGAGATTTCGGCAAATAAAAATGGAGAAAAAATACTCATAAAGTCTTTGAATCTTGTTAGAATACTTAAAGTA
>NZ_JAGGLI010000043.1 GCF_017874355.1 Acetoanaerobium pronyense | reverse complement strand
TTGAAAATCATAGGTTCTATTTGCTTTGCCCTTCTTTAAATCTTTTGTACGTTTTCTTTAAAAATCTTTTCTTGACATATTACCAGATTGCTTTTCCAAGGGAAAACCTCCTTGTAATGGTGGATAGATCTGTGTCCACAAGGTACGCCCATAGGGACAAAGGTGCAAAAAGCCTAGCCTTTAAAATATATGAAGCCATACAAGAAAAAAAGGGAAACTATATGGTTTTTTTCCCTTCTTATGAATATATGGAAAAGATATATTCTATTTTTACCCAAGAATTTGAAGATGTGGAGGTCTTTTCTCAGTCAAGGGATATGAAGGATGCTCAGAGGGAAGATTTTTTAGGTAGCTTTGAGCTCCAAAGTCATAAACTGGTCCTTGCATTTGCTGTGATGGGAGGAATCTTTTCAGAAGGTATAGACCTAAAGGGAGAGAGACTTTCAGGGGTTATTGTGGTAGGAGTGGGTCTTGCCAAGGCTTCCTTGGAGCTTGACCTTATATATGAACATTTTGAGGCTCTTGGAAAAAACGGATTTGACTATGCCTATAGATATAGTGCAATGAACAAGGTGATGCAGTCGGGTGGCAGAGTCATAAGGACAGAGACTGATAAAGGGTTTATACTTCTGATGGACGATCGCTTTCTAAATCCTAAATATAGAGCATTAATGCCTAGGGAGTGGAATGATTTTAAAATACTTTCAAAGCCTGATGATATAAAAAATATGGTCAGAGGATTTTGGGATGAGGCAATGAAATCATAAGCACAGTCCTAAAAAGACTATATAGCTTGGTACAATACAAAAAGAATTAAGACAAAATTAAAAGGACTGTCACCTATTGATTACAGTAAACAGTCCGTTTGAAAATATTTTTAGTTCGTGTTTATGGGTTCAGTACAATCATGGGGGTGTTTTTATTTTTGGAGTTGTTTTTTTTATATATGGAATGCTCTTTGGGAGCTTTTACAATGTAGTGATTTATAGGATTCCTCTAGATATGTCTATAGCAAAAGGTAGGTCGATGTGCCCGTCTTGCAGTACATCTCTAAGGGCTATTGACCTTGTACCGTTATTTAGCTGGATATTTCTTGGAAGAAGGTGCAGATACTGTAAGTCAGAAATTTCATTAAGATATCCACTTATAGAAATAGCCACAGGAGGACTTTTTTTACTTTCTTATTTAGTATTTGGTCCTTCCCTTGAAGCACTCTTTTATATATCCCTATGGTCTATGCTCCTTATTACGGCAATGATTGACTATGACCATATGATAATTTCAGATGCAGTACTACTTTTTTTCACTGTACTTGGCATAGCTTTAAATCTATTTATAGGATTTGACTATAAATCTCATATATTGGGAGGAATAGCAGGATTCTCGTTTTATCTTTTAATTTATGTTGCCGCAAAAGCAATATACAAAAAAGAAGCGTTTGGCTTTGGAGATGTGATGCTTATAGGAGCCATAGGACTGCTTCTTGGTCTTAGGGATACTGTTCTTACATCCATACTGTCTTTTTATGTTGCCCTTTTTGTGATACTAGGACTTAGACTTTTAGGTAAGAAAATTTCAGTAAAGGAAGAGGTCCCTTTTGGCCCCTATATATGCATATCTGCATTTATAGTATCTCTTTGGGGAGATAATCTGGTGGAGCTATATTTTAGGATTTTTAGCATGTAAAAAAGCTATCATATTTCTTTTTTCAGTACAAGCCTTCCTATTTCTATAGCACCTTTTTTAGGGTTTCTATGGCATTTGTATCGTCTTTTTACTTTTTTAAGGCCAAGGTCAAATCTCTTTGAAAGCATGGATGCTCCTGCTCCAACAAGCAAGAAACCAGGTATTACGGGTATAGTGCTGCTCAAGATTCCAAGGCCTATAAGTGTTACTCCTGCAACTTTTTTCATATTTCACCTCATCAATATCTATTAAAATTTTCTTCCAGCGCCTCCGCCACCGGTTCGGCCGCCGCCACCAAAGCTTCCACCACCGAAGCCTCCGCCTTTGCTTGAGCCTCCGCCAAAAGAGCCTGTGCCAAATGGTCCTCCAAAGGGATAGTTATTTCTCCTTGAAGTATAACTTCGTCTTGGAAGATTTCTCTTTCTTCTAGAACCTGGAGGTCTTCTTCCGCCGAAGATTCCCATTATAAAAATTATAATTACGAATATCACTATTCCCCAAAATAAAAATCCATCGGAGGAAGCTTTATTACCCCTTGGAAGTGGTGCATCTGATGTATATATATCATCAGGAGAATAACCATATTCCCCGTTGATTCTTTCCGTTACATCATAAAACATCTGAAGAAGTCCTGAGTCATAGTCTCCAGCTGAAAGATGGGAAAGAGATCTATCTATTATAGAGCCTGTAATACCATCTGGGATAGCTCCTTCAAGTCCATAGGCAACATCTATTCGTATGTCCCTTTCTTCAAGGGCTAAAAATATCAGCACTCCATTGTCAAGGTCGCTGTTTCCTATTTTCCACTGGTCAAACAGTTCTAAAGTAAAGGACTCAGGGTAGTTTCCGCCCATATCAGGAACTGTAACAACTACCACCTGGGGTTTTTCACCCCTTCGTTCATAATTTAAATTAGTATTTATAATAAATTCTTTTGTTTCTTCGGAAAGCAGATTTGCAAAGTCCCCTACGTAAAACTCAGTTGTAGGAGAAGGAACATTACTTTGAGCATATAAAGTCATGCTACCAAAGACAAATACTAAGGCTAAAACTAAGGGTAGACAAATTCTTTTTTTCAATTAAATCACTCCCGCCTTAAATTTAGCTTCCAAAGTTTACTCTTGGAGCCTCATCTGCACCAGATGCAGCCTCGAAATAACTTCTATCGTCAAAGCCCATAATTCCGGCTACTATATTAGTTGGAAATCTTCGGATTTTAGTTTTATACTCTCTTACTAAATCATTATAACGTCCACGTTCTACTGCGATTCTATTTTCTGTTCCTGCAAGCTCATCCATAAGCCTAGTTACGTTTTCGTTTGACCTAAGCTCTGGGTAGTTTTCCATGACAACAAGCAATCTTCCAAGAGCTCCTTCAAGTGCATTTGATGCTTCCACCTGTTCCTCTGTAGTAGTAGCTCCAGCCATTCTTGCTCTTGCCTCGGCTATCTGCCCGAATACTTCCTGCTCTTGAGCCATGGCACCCTTTACCGATTCTACTAGGTTTGGGATTAGATCAAATCTTCTTTGTAGTACATTCTCCACATTTGCCCACTGTGCATCCACATTTTCAGATGTAGTTACAAGGGAGTTGTATGTCCCTACAAGAGGCATGATTACTACAAATGCTAATACTGCTATTACGGCAATTACTGCTGCTAAGCCTTTTTTCATAAAAAGTTCCTCCTTAAATTTACTTTTAAAGTTAGTTGATTTTTAATAAATAAGTTTGAAAATTAATTCATTCTTAAAAGAATTGATTTTTTTAAGGTGTTTGGCTCTCAAATTCTATCAATACTACCTCTGGCTTGTTAAATACTCTAAAAGGAAAAAGACTATTGCCAAGTCCTCTGCTTACTATCATATTAGTATTTTTCTCTTCGTATAGCCCTCCATCAAATTTTGGAAATATGCCCTGATGAGGAGCTACTATACCACCTATAAAAGGTAGCCTTATTTGACCTCCATGGGAATGACCACTAAGGACAAGGTCGTAGTCTTCTTTGGCATATTCGTAAAAATACTCAGGCCTATGGGCTAATAAGATATTATAATCCTCCTTTTCGCCCATGGCTATACTGCTCAAATAAACCTCTTCTCTATTTCCACTAGGATAAGCCACAGGGTCCTTTATACCCCTTATAGATACCCTAATATCCTTATAATAAAATACAGCTTCTTCATCTTTTAGGGTTATGAGGTCTTCATTTTCAAGAAGAGAGGTTATATGAAAGCCATCCTCTGAATAATCATGGTTTCCCAGTATTCTATACAAAGGATATTTCGAAGATAAGTCTTTCATCAGAGTAAGGGCATTTTCGTATCCGTCTCTTCTTGCATCTATTATATCTCCCGTAAATAAAACAACGTCTGGCTCAAGTGAATCAATTAAAGTTATTAGCTTTATCTGGTTTTTTCCAAATGATTTATTGTGAAGGTCTGTAATATGGACGATTTTCAAGCCTGCCATATCTTCATTATCGGTCTTGAATTTATAGGGTGATACCGTAAGATGATTATTTTCATAATAGAGAAAAATCCCCATCAAAGCTATGATAATAATAAATATTAAAAGATTCTTTTTCATATCAGGTCTGCCTTTCAGTATAAAGTAAAATATTTAATTTCTAATAAGGATATATCAGTTGTTAATCCCACTAAAAGATTGTTTATGACAAAACATAATAATCCTTGATTTATAATTTTAAGGCCAATAGAAAATTATAACAAGGCTACTATGGTTACAAATAGTTACGTAGTTTGGTTAACACAGATTTTTAGAGTATAATTATTAAGGTAGGAAGATTAGGGATATAAAAATGTTGCAGGAGGGATTTAGATGATAAAAATTATTGCAGGCAGGGCATCCTACGGCAAGACAAAAAAAGTACTTGATAAGTTGAAAGAAAATCATAAAAAGTCCATTTCATCTTATCTTATGGTGCCTGAGCAGTTTACCCTTCAAAGTGAGCTCAATCTTATGGAGCATATAGATACAGATTCCCTTGTGGATATAAAAGTAATGAGCTTTGAAAGACTTGCAAAGGAAGTACTTTCAAGACATGGAGGAATAAAAAGACCTTATATAGATGAAATAGGAAAGCATATGGCACTTAGGGCCATCTTTGATAAATACAAAGAAGAAATAATTCTTTATCAGGGAGCATTTAAAAGAGAGGGTTTTTTAGAGGAACTAAGCCATACATTGTCTGAAATGAAAAAGATGAATATAGACCCGACGCTCCTTATGGGAAAGTCAGAGATAATACAAGATAACAAGCTACTGAGTCAAAAAATATATGAGGTAGGGTTCATATATCAAAGATTTATAGAATATATGGATGGAAGGTATGTAGACAATGATGATAGAATAGGCCTTTTAGCTGAAAAAGTAGAGCTTGCCAAGGAGCTTTCTGATATAGAGTTTTATTTTGACAGCTTTACGGGATTTACCTCCCTTGAGCTAAATGTTATTGAAAAGCTCAACCTTCTTGGAGCAAATCTGACCTTTGCCCTTACACTTGATATGTCAAATCCAAAAGACAAAGAAGTATTCTCTCCCACAGAGGGAACCTTGACTCAGCTTATGGAGATAGCAAAGAGAGCAGATGAAAAGATAGAAATCATGTCAGTTGAGCAGGTTTCTAAAAAGCCATTTGCTATTGATTATATTGAAAAAAATCTCTTTATTCAAAGGCCAGCTTCATCTGAAAAGGAGGCAGCAGGAGCTAAAATATATAAGGCTCTTACAGCTGAATCAGAAGTCCAAAGATGCGCCCACGAAATAGTAGGTCTTGTCAGAGATGAAGGCTTTAGATACAAAGATATAGCGGTTCTTATGTCTATGCCTGAGATATATTCCAGTAAAATAAACAGGATATTTACAGAGTATGAAATTCCTCATTTTATTGATATAAAAAGAGATATAATGGCAAGCCCTTTAATCAATATGATATTCTCCTTTCTTGATATGGGGATAAGAAACCTCAGGTATGAGGATGTATTTGGATTTTTAAAAAGTGATTTTACAGATATAAAAAGAGAAAACTATCTCAAGCTTGAAAATTTTGTTCTCAAATGGGGAATTAAAGGAAAAATGTGGTCAGATGACCACAGATTCGAGGAAGAGAGATTTTTTGATAAAGAGGATGAGAAAGAGCAAATAAAAGAAGCTAGAGATTACATTTTAGAGATTAATGAAAAATTTAAAAAGAAATTTAAGAGAAAAGATACTGCCCTTTCCTATGCAAAGCATCTTTTTAGCTTTTTAGAAGATATAAAAGCTCAGGAGAAGATAGAGAGTTTTGTAGAGGTCTTAAAGGAAGAGCAGATGCTGGATCATGCCAATGAAAGTGCTCAGATATGGAATGTCTTACTTGAAACCCTAGACCAGTTTGTAGAGATTTTAGGAGAAGAGAAAATAACTCTAGGGGAATTCAGGACGATTTTATACGAAGGGTTAAAAAGACACGAGATAGGAGTGATTCCCCCAGCTAGTGATCAGGTTCTTACAGTAACCCTTGACAGGAGCAGGAGCGCAGGAATCAAAGCCTTGTTTTTCCTTGGATTCAATGATACCTATGTTCCAAGGATTTCGAAGGATAGCCCGATTCTTCTTGATGAGGATAAGGAAAGACTCAAAGACCTAGGGGTTAATCTTCCTTCAGAAAGGGAAAATAGACTAAAGGAAGAAAGCCTTGGAATATATAGTGCAGTATCGAAGCCCTCTGAGTATCTTTACCTTAGCTATTCCTTAGCAGATGAGGAAGGTAAAGCTCTTAGGCCATCAACTGTGCTGGAGAAAATCATAAAAATACTTCCAAATATCAAGATAGAAAGTGAGCTTGCCTCACTTAATCCAATGGAAGCTGTAGATAGAAAGGAGCCGACCTTTAGACATATAGGTCAGGCTCTTAGGGACTATGTGGAGGATGGAGAGATAGATGAAAAATACCTATCCATATATGGCTATTTTCACGAAAATCAGGAATATTTTGAAGCCAGAAATATGCTAATAGACAGTCTTTTTTATACAAACAAAGTGGAGAATATAGGAAAGGACTATGCAAAAAAACTCTACGACGCACCTTTTAAGGCAAGTGTTACTAGACTTGAAAAGTTTGCAAAATGTCCATACGACCACTTTATAGAATATGGTTTGAGGCCAAAGGAAAGAAAGATTCATGAGATAAGTCCGCTGGAGCTTGGAAGTATATTTCACAACTCCATAGAAAAATTTGCTCAAAAAGCAAACGAGATTAAAAATCTTCCTCAGCTCATTGATAGAGAATATTGCAATAAGGTGATGGATAGCATTGTGGAAGAGTCTATCTCTCACAATGTGAAAATACTAATGGAAAGTTCAAAGAGAAATGCTTATGTAATGAAAAAAATCAAAAAGATATCCCAAAGAGCAGCGTGGACCATGATTAATCATATAACAAAGGGAAGATTTGAAATGGTTGCCCAAGAGCTTGAGATACCTGATATTGTGATAAACCTTGGAGAGGATGAAATTACTTTAACGGGCCGAATAGATAGGGTAGATATCCTTGAAGATGATGAAGAATCCTTTGTAAAAATAGTGGATTATAAATCCAGAAAAAAATCCTTCAGTCTTGAAGATGCTTACTATGGTTTAGATATACAGCTTGTTGTATATATGGATGCTCTTTTGGAAAATCCTCAAATATTTAAAAAAACAGAGCTTCATCCTGCAGGAGTGTTTTATTTTCCAATCATGGATACTCTTATAAAGACTGAGTCCGAAAGTCCTGAGGAAGTAGAAAGGCTTATAGAAAAAGAGCTTAGGATGCAGGGAATAGTCTTAAAGGACATAAGGGTAGCAAGGGGAATCGAAGCAGAGATTGAAGGGGACTCAACAGTTGCAGGAATCAAGGTAAAGGATAGTGAAGTAGTAGGAGAAAATGCACTTACAGAGCAGGAGTTTGGTATTCTTATAGACCATGTCATGACTATGGTAAAGGATATGTCGAAGGAAATACTAAATGGAAATATATCCATAGAGCCTTATGCAAAAAAGGGGGGCACTCCTTGTCAGTACTGTAAATACTCATCAGTATGCAAATTTGATGAAAAACTTGATGGAAATAATCACAAAAACCTAAAAAATCTAAATGACAAGCAAATAAAGGAAATACTTTTTAAAGGAGGGGCGAAGGATGGATTGGACTAATCAGCAGAGAATGGCCATAGAAACAAGGGGAAAAAATCTACTTGTATCAGCTGCAGCTGGTTCTGGAAAGACAGCTGTACTTGTTCAAAGGATTATAGATATGATTACAAAAGAGGGAGTTGATGTCACAAGCCTCCTTGTAGTTACCTTTACAAATGCAGCAGCCTCCGAGATGAAAGAAAGGATAAAAAATAGGCTTCTTGACTATATAGATACTCACCCTGAGGATGAAATATATATAAGAAAGCAGCTTCAAAATGTCCCAAGGGCAAATATAAGCACCATGCACTCCTTTTGCATGGAAATATTAAGAAGGAATTTTCATATCATAGATATAGATCCATCCTTTAGGATAGCAAGCCAGACCTTAGTTCAGATACTAAAATCAGAGGCTATGAGCGAGCTTATGGAAACAAAATACGAAGAAGAGGATGAAGATTTTTTAAGTCTCGTTGACTCCTATGGTGGAAAAAGAGGAGATCAAAATATAGAAGCCCTAATAAACATGACGTATTCCTTCATACAAAGCCAGCCCTATCCTCTTAAGTGGCTTGAAGAAAAAAGTGAAGAGTTTAATATAGATGAAAATAAATTCAACGAATCCTTATGGGCTAAAGCTATAAAAGAAGATATCACCATGAAGCTTGAAGGGGCAAGACTTGCGGCCCTTGAGGGGATAAGGCTCTGTAATTTTGAAGGAGGGCCTAAACCATACGAGGAAGCCCTAAGAAGTGATATTGACCTTATTGAGGATATAGAAACTGCTTTAAATGAATCCCTTGAAAGATACTATAGTAAGATATCAGATGTATCATTTCAAAGAATGAAGACTATAAGTAAAAAAATGAAAGAAGACCTTGATGAAAATCTTATAATTAAGGTCAAGGATTTAAGAGATAGTCTAATCAAAAAAAATGGCATTGAAAAGCTCAAAAAAAGTGCAAGTATAAGAGATTTTAAAAGGCAAATAAAAGAACTGAAAGATATGTATCCTCTTATGAAAAGTCTAAAGGAGACTGTAGGGAACTTTGACAGGATATATAAAGAGAAAAAGAGCCACGAAGGAGTTCTTGATTTTTCAGACCTTGAGCATTATGCTCTAAATTTGCTTGAGGACTCTAGAGTGAGGGATGACCTGAGGGGAAAGTACAAATATATATTTTTTGATGAGTATCAAGATAGCAATATAGTGCAGGAAACTATAATCAACCATATAAAAAGGGAGGACAATCTATTTTTAGTTGGAGATGTAAAACAGTCTATATATAGATTTCGTCTCGCAGACCCCACTCTTTTTATAGAAAAATATGAAAGGTTCTCAAAAGGCGAAGAGACTGTAGACATGAGACTGGACCTTTCGGAAAACTTTAGAAGTAGAATGGAGATTCTTGAATTTGCAAACTTTATATTTAGGTCTTTAATGTCAAAGGAGCTTGGAGAGATTGATTATGATGAGTCGGCACACCTTAGACCATCTATGGAGTTTCCAAAGGAATCTTCAAGAGTGCAGATGACTGTGATTGAGTCAAAGAGTGGAGAAGAAGCAAAAGAAGAGGATGAAGATATAGAGTCTCCTGAGCTTGAAGCAATGTATACTGCCCAGAAGATTAAAGAGCTTATTGGAAAAGAGCATTACAATCCAAAGACGAAAAAATATGAAACTATAGGCTATGGGGATATTGTAATCTTAATGAGATCCCCTTCCAAGGCTGCCGATGCCTTTGGAAAGATATTTAAAAGTCAAAACATACCATGTTATGTAGATTATAACTCTTCATACTATGATGTAATGGAAATAAGACTGTTTTTGGACCTTCTAAAGATTATAGATAATATAGAGCAGGACGAAGCGATTCTTTCTGTAATGAACTCTGTAATTGGAGGCTTTGAAATAGAAGAGCTTATAAAAATAAGGATAAAAACAAGAGAAGGGTCATTTTATAAGGCGGTAATTACCTATAGGGATGAAGAAAATGATGAGATAGCAAATAAAATAAATAGCTTTATAAATAAAATAAATAGATATAGTTTCGTTGAGAAACTAAAAAAGCTAGATGAATTTCTTTGGTATCTTATGATAGATACAAACTACTATAGCTATATGGGAGCTATGGCAGGAGGGAAAGAGAGACAGGAAAATCTTAAATCACTTCTTGATAAAGCCAAGGAGTTTGAAGATTCAGCCTCAAAAGGATTATTTGGATTTTTAAGATTTATAGACAAGCTTTTAAAGGACAAGGGTGACACCCAGGAGGCTAAAGCTATAAGTCAAAGTGAAAACCTTGTTAGAGTCATGAGTATCCACAAAAGTAAAGGCCTTGAATTTCCTGTTGTTTTTGTATGCGGACTTGGAAAAAACTTTAACCAGCAGGATTTCAAAAATGATATTACCTTTCATAAGGACCTTGGACTTGGTCCCAAATATGTAAATCTTGAACTTGGGACATACAATGATTCTATAGCAAAGACTGCCATAAAAATAAAGCTTACAAATGAGATGCTTTCAGAAGAGCTTAGGATTTTGTATGTTGCACTTACAAGACCCGTAGACTATCTATTTATGGTTGGATCAGTAAGGAGTATAGAAAAGGTGGCAGATGAAGCGTTAAAGGGGGATGGAAAGGGTTATCTTTTTTCCAAGAAAAATTTCCTCTCGTGGATGCTTGCAGCTGTGGCAAGGCATAAGGATGGACTACCTCTTAGACAGGCCTCAGAAAAGGCTATAGATGATGATGAAATAAAAGAGAGCAATAACCCCTTTGTATTAAATCTTGTTAGAAAATCAGATATACTTGAGATTAAGGATAAGGAAGAAAATAATAAAGAAAGCATGAAAGCATTATTAAAAGACTATAACTATATGCCAAATAAAGAGATATTAAATGAAGTAAAGAGGAGACTGGAATATGTCTATCCTTTTGAAAGTGATGTCAAAGTTCCACCAAAAACAAGCGTGAGTCAGATAGTTAGGGATGAAGCTCTAAACCTTTACGCACCCCTTATTATAGAAAAAGCTCCAAGATTTTTAGAGGGAAAAAAGGCATTTACAGGAGCTCGAAAAGGTACAGTCATGCATTTTGTAATGCAAAATTTAGATATACACAAAATAAAAGAAAAAAATGATATAATTAATCAAATTAACATATTTACTGTAAATGAACTTTTAACTGAAGAAGAGGCAAAAGCTGTAGATATTGACAAAATTTTAGAGTTTTTGGAAAGCGATATTGGAAAAAGACTCATTGAATCTGATTTAGTGAAAAGAGAAGTTTCATTTATGCTAAAAAAAGAAAAGGTAATCGTAAGTGGAATAATAGATTGTTGCTTTGAGGAAAAGGGTAGATGGGTAATAATAGATTATAAGACTGACTATATAGGACTTTCATCTCCTGAGGAGGCAGCGTCAAAATACTCCAGACAGCTTGAGCTTTACAAGGAAGCCTTAATGAAAAGCAGCGGTATGGATGTAGCTGAGGGATATATATATCTTTTTGATAGGGGCAAAGGGATAAGGATAATTTAATTAGATGAAAAGGAGTGGGATAATGGGTAAAATAGCTATTATTACTGATTCAACAAGTGATATTACAAAGGACATGATTGAAAAATATGACATAAAGGTTTTCCCTCTGCAAATTATATACAAAAGCAGAATATATAGAGACAAGGTAGATATAACACCAGAGCAGATATATAGAGATATGGAAAAGGAAGTTCCAAAGACATCCCTTCCCCTTACAGCAGATGTTGTAAAAACTTTTGATTCTTTAAAGGCAGAGGGATATACAGATGTACTAGGAGTATTCATATCATCTGGTCTTAGTGGAACATACAATATGGTAAGAAATATTGCCATAGACTATGAAGATTCTATGAATATAGAGCTTATAGATTCTAAGTCTATTTCATGGGGAATGGGCTTTGCACTTATTGAAGGAGCAAAAGCTGTAGAGGAAGGAAAAACCTTTACAGAAGTTACAGATATTGTAAAAGAAGGGCTAAAAAATACAAGAGCATTTTTTGTAATACCTACTCTTTATTACCTTAAAAAAGGTGGAAGAATGGGAAGAGTAGAAGGAACTCTTGGAGATATGTTAAATATCAAGCCTATAGTATCTGTTGATGAAGCAGGAGACGGACAGTATTTTACAGTAAAGAAAGTTAGAGGGAGAAAGAAATCCTTAGCCGCAATTTATGATGTTGTAGAGGGTGCATTAAAGGGGAAGAAAGCTTTTGATGTGGCAGTACTTCACGGTGGAGCCCAGGAAGAAGCAGATGCTATAGCCGAAAAGTTCAGAGCTTTAGAAGGAGTGCGAACAGTTGTAGAAACTCAGGTAAGCCCAGTGATAGGTGTTCATACGGGACCTGGTCTAGTAGCACTATGCATCAGCACGGAAGAAGGGCTACCAAGACTTAAGGAAGATAAATAGAATTAGCTGGAGGAAAAAATATTGGAACCATTTGCAGTAATTATAATGAAAAAAGATGCGGAAACTGGCTTTCTTGATAAAGAAGTAGGAAGCTATATGATAAAAGAGCACGGCGACTATATAGATTCTATTTATGTACTAGAGCAGGATGGAAAGAATATAGCTCATATGAGAGTAAGCACAGATTTTGATGTGCAGGACTGGCAGTATAGTGCTATATATGACTACTACGATGAAGACAAGGTCAAAGCTCTGGAGGATGTCTTATCAATTGAAGCAATAGAAGAAGAGTTCAATCCTTTATGGGAAATTAGATTTGTCTTGCCTGAAATAGAGGAAGCGGCAGAAGAGATGATGGTAAGGATATTAGCATCTCATAAAAATGAGCTTGATGAAGTTTTAAAAGAGATTAAAGACAAAGAGGAAGAATATTTATAAGCTTCTAAAACAGGCTAAAAAATAAAAGTGATATATAAATAATAGCAAAAATCAAAAAAGATTAAGTATTGTAACATATGTTACAGTATTTAATCTTTTTTTAGGTTAAATTGTAACAGTAAGGTTTAATATGAAGTTTTCTGAAAGAAAAAACTACTAAAATGGTATAAATTCAAATTTATTTTAAAATTTTGATTTAGGATTTTTTAGAATAGATTATGAAATATAAGCATTTTCAATGAATATATGATTTTCGAAAAATCATATGATAATCCATTGAGAATATAACTGTTTAAAATTTACCATTTGGGTATACAGGGAACGAATAGCTCTATATATGACAGAACATTCCTAATCTTTCAGAAAAATATTATAAAAAAATTTTGGAGGTGCATTTTATGTATTGTAATCAATGTCAAGAAGCAGCAAAAGGTTATGCCTGTACATCAGTAGGGGTTTGTGGGAAAGGAAACGACCTATCAAATCTAATGGACTTACTTATTTATTCACTTGAAGGCATATCTCTTTATGCTCAAGAGCTTAGAGGAAAAGGGGAAAATATAGACCCTAAAGTTGACAGATTTATTATGGAAGGTCTTTTCTCTACTATAACTAATGCTAACTTCAATGATGATGTAATAGAAGGGAAGATACGTGAAGCACTAGAAATAAGAGAAAACCTTAAAAATCAACTGGGTAGAGAGCTTAGTCATCCAAGCGCTACATTCACAGTAAAAACAAGAGAAGAAATGGACCAGCTTTCTAGCCAAGTTGGATTCCTTTCAATAGAGAATGAAGATGTAAGAGCTCTGAAATCACTTGTAGTATTTGGCCTTAAAGGACTTGCTGCATATTATGAGCATGCAAACAACCTAGGACACAGCAGTGACGAGCTTTCAAGCTTTATGGAAGAGGCTCTTGCAAAAGTAACTATGGACCTTAGCGTTGATGAGCTTATAGGGCTTGTTCTAAAAACTGGAGAGCATGGAGTAAATGCAATGGCTCTTCTTGACAAGGCAAACACAAGCGCTTATGGAAACCCAGAAATAACAAAGGTTAATATAGGAACAAGAAATAACCCAGCAATCCTTATCTCTGGTCACGACCTTAAGGATATGGAAGAGCTGCTTAAGCAGACAGATGGAACTGGAGTAGATGTATATACTCACTCTGAAATGCTTCCAGCTAACTACTACCCAGCGTTTAAGAAATATGAGCATTTCGTAGGAAACTACGGAGGATCATGGTGGTCCCAAAACGATGAATTCGAAGCTTTCAACGGACCTATCCTATTTACTACTAACTGTATAGTTCCTCTTAAGTCTAAACATACTTACCTAGACAGACTATACACTACAGGTTCTTCAGGATATCCAGGTGCTACTCATATAGCTGATAGACCAGCTGGCGGAGCGAAAGACTTCTCTCAAATAATAGAGCAGGCTAAAAAATGTGCCCCTCCTACACAGCTTGAAGAAGGAGAAATAGTTGGTGGATTTGCTCACAATCAGGTTATGGCACTTGCTGATAAGGTTGTAGATGCAGTGAAATCTGGAGCTATCAAGAAGTTCTTTGTAATGGCAGGTTGTGACGGAAGATTCAAAGAAAGAAACTACTACACAGAGTTTGCAGAGGCACTTCCTCAAGATACAGTAATCCTTACTGCAGGATGCGCTAAGTACAGATACAACAAGCTAAACCTTGGAGATATCGGCGGAATACCAAGAGTACTTGATGCAGGACAGTGTAACGATTCATACTCACTTGCAGTAATAGCTCTTAAACTTAAAGAAGTATTTGGGCTTGAAGATATAAATGATCTTCCAATAGCTTATAACATTGCATGGTATGAGCAAAAGGCTGTAATAGTTCTTCTAGCTCTTCTTTTCCTAGGAGTTAAGAACATTCACCTTGGACCTACACTTCCAGCGTTCCTTTCACCAAATGTTGCTGACGTACTTGTTAAAAACTTTGGTATAGCAGGAATAGGAACTGTAGAAGATGATATGAAAATATTCCTTGGATAATTTAAATTAGATAAGAGAATTAACCTTATGGAAATTAAGCAATCCCTATAAAAGAAAAAGGCTATCAGATATTATTTCTGATGGCTTTTTCTTTTTTTGTTCTATCCAATGAGAATTAGGGTATATAAAATAGGGATTAGTCAGAAGAAGAGTACAGGAGGTTTTTTTATGTCAGATATGGACTTAAGTAAATTTGAAAAAAAGATTCATCTTAGAAATATAAAGGTCGAAGATATTGATGAAATTATAGAGCTCTCAAAGATATGCTTTCCAAATATGAAGCCTTGGACGAAGGCTCAGCTAAAAAGTCATATTAAGCATTTTCCAGAGGGACAACTCTGTGTAGAATACGAGGACAAAATCATAGGTTCATGTTCGAGTCTTATTATCAATTTTGATGAATATGATGTAAAGCACACCTGGGATGAGATTACGGATAAGGGATATATTAAAAATCACAACTATGACGGAGATAACCTTTATGGTATAGAGGTAATGGTTCATCCAGATTACAGAAGAATGAAAATTGGAAGACGCCTTTATGATGCCAGAAAAGAGCTGGCTCAGAGGATGAACCTAAAGAGCATAATAATAGGGGGAAGAATACCAAACTATCATAAGCATGCCGAAGAAATGAGCCCAAGGGAATACGTGGAAGAAGTAAGAGCCCAAAATATATATGACCCAGTACTTACATTTCAGCTGATGAACGGATTTATCCTTAAAAGAATAAACAACAACTACCTAAAAGATGATGACAACTCCATGAAATATGCAACACTTATGGAGTGGCCAAATATAGACTATATGCCCCAGACAAAGAGGATATACAAGACGTCATTTCCTGTTAGGGTGTTTGTGGTTCAGTATATGATGAAGCAAATCAACTCTTTTCATGACTTTGCCCATCAGTGTGAATACTATGTAGATATAAGCTCTGACTACAAGTCAGATTTTATAGTCTTTCCCGAGATATTTACAACCCAGCTTCTTTCCTTTATAGAGGAAAAGAGTCCAAGTCTTGCCATTAGGAGACTTACGAGATATACAGAGGATTATATCAAGCTTTTTACAGACCTTGCAGTAAAGTACAATGTAAATATTATTGGAGGCTCTCACTTTGTGGAAGAGGATGGAGATATATACAATATAGCCTATCTTTTTAGAAGAGATGGAACTATAGACAAGCAGTACAAGCTACACATCACACCTAATGAAGAGCGATGGTGGGGAATACAGCCTGGAGATGAAATCAAGATATTTGACACAGACTGCGGAAAGATAGCGATACTCATCTGTTATGACATGGAGTTTCCAGAGCTCTCAAGAATAGTTGCAGAAAGGGGAGCTAATATAATATTCTCGCCATTTTGTACTGATGATAGACAGGGATACCTTAGAGTAAGGTACTGCGCTCAAGCTAGAGCTGTAGAAAATCAGGTATATACAGTAATAGCAGGCACAGTTGGAAACCTTACAGAGGCAGAAAATATGGATATTCAGTACGCCCAGTCTGCGATATTTACTCCATCTGACTTTTCATTTCCTAGAGATGGAATCGTTGCAGAGTGTACCCCAAATATAGAAATGGTCATAGTTGGGGATATAGATCTTGAGGTGTTAAGAAGGAGCAGAAGCAGCGGAAGCGTGAGGCAGTTCAACAACAGAAGAACCGACCTTTATGAAATAACTGTAAAAGAGGCAAAAAACACTAAGAAAAATGATGGATTCGAATATGACCCTGAAATATAAAATAAAATAATATAATACTTTTATTTTTAGAATTACTATAGTATAATAGTTTTTCGGAAAACTAAAGAGAAGTGTTTGCTTGGGACCCACTTCTATAAAATGAGACTTAATACTGAGGGAGTGTAGCTTTCTCAGTATTTTAGTCGAATTTATTTCGAGGATGCATTGCTTGATTTTCCGCTTGAAAATCGGAAAGTCTTAGCAATGCACCTAAGGTAAAAAAATCAAGAGGAGGAAGTGTTTTGAAAAAAATTAATACCAAGGAACTCACCTTAATAGGTGCTACTGCTGCTGTATATGCAGTTTTAACTATGATTATGGCTCCAATAAGCTATGGTCCAATCCAGCTGAGACTTTCAGAGATTATGACCTTGCTGGCATTTATTAACCCAACATTTGTACCAGGACTTGTGCTGGGAACCTTTATTGCCAATCTCTTCAGTCCATTTGGACTACCTGACATTATATTTGGAACCCTTGCTACATGGATAGCGGTTTATATGGTATCAAAGTCCAAGACTTTATTTGTGGCAACTCTATGGCCAACCATTGCAAATGGAATAATTATTGGGCTGATGCTTACAGTGTTTGCAGGTCTTCCCTTTATGTCAACTGCAGCTTATGTAGCTCTGGGGCAGTTTATAGTGGTGACTCTTCTTGGATATCCAATCTTTAAAGTAATCATGAAAATGAAAGTAATAGAAAACTTATTTCAAAATTAAAAAATAAAGAAGGAAGCTATAGTTTTAATACTGAGCTTCCTTTTTTGATTCCCAAAATACCCGAATTCAAAGGAGAATTTTTTCAAAATTTAGTCGATTTGCATTTTCTCTGATATAATGAAACAAATGATACAAAATGAGACAATGTTTGAAACATTAATTGTCCTATAATGACACATAGGAGGCCTTTATGAGAAGAAAAAGCTATGATGAGATATTAAAAAATAAAGCAATATACACATTCGATAAGCTAATAGGAAAAAGTCAAATTTTTCTAGACACAATAGATTATGCTAAAAAACTTGCGACCTCATCGGCTACAATCTTTATTCAAGGGGAAAGTGGGACTGGAAAAGAGCTTTTTGCCCATGCTATTCATAATTATAGCGAGAGAAAGGAGTCTGCGTTTATTGCAGTGAATTGTGGAGCTATACCCCATACTCTTATAGAATCAGAGCTCTTTGGATATGAAGAAGGTTCTTTTACAGGTGCAAAAAAAGGGGGACAAGTAGGTAAATTTGAACAAGCAGATAGTGGAACTATTTTTCTTGATGAAATAGGGGAAATGCCCCTTTCACTTCAAATAAGACTTCTTAGAGTAATTGAAGAGGGAGTAGTTGACAAAGTGGGAGGAAAAAACCCTATACCGGTGGACGTAAGGATTATAGCTGCAACTAACAAAAATCTTAAGCTTGAGGTTGAAAAGGGAAGATTTAGACAAGATCTCTATTATAGGATTTTTGTTTTGCCACTTTTTTTACCAACTTTAAAAGAACGAAAAGAGGATATACCTATTTTATTTGAGTATTTTTTGGAAAAATCGGCAAAAAGAAATGGTGTAGAAATACCTA
Source organism: Acetoanaerobium pronyense (assembly GCF_017874355.1). Taxonomy (GTDB): domain Bacteria; phylum Bacillota; class Clostridia; order Peptostreptococcales; family Filifactoraceae; genus Acetoanaerobium; species Acetoanaerobium pronyense. Next base: position 3,197 of record NZ_JAGGLI010000043.1, on the reverse strand, counting down.
AAATATCTAAAGAAGAGGTTCAAAAAATATTAAATAATCCATGGTCTGGAAATATAAGAGAACTTGAAAATGCAGCTGAATTGTACGCTATTACGGGAAGTTTTCCTACTTCTTTTATTGAACTAGAAAGGGCTACTGAAAATTTTCCAGACAAAATGGGGAGATTAGAGAAAATAGAAAAGACAGAACTAGAAAAAGCAATTATATTAAATGAAAGAAATCTTTCAAAGACTGCCATATATCTAGGCGTATCAAGAAGCACCCTTTATCGTATGCTAAAAAAATATAATATAGGATAAAGCTGGCATAATTCTTGCTAATTCAGAATATTTAGATAATATTCTTTTTTATACAAGGGAGGCAATAATTATGAAAAGCTATGCAGGTAAAGTTTTAAGAGTTAATTTAACAGACAAATCTATAAATGTAGAGCCCCTTAATATGCAGTATGCCAATGACTACATAGGTGGGAGAGGGCTCGGAACAAGAATGTATTTTGACGAAGTTGAGCCGACAATAGATCCCCTTTCTCCTGAAAATAAGCTTATAATTGCCACTGGACCTATGACAGGAGCTCCGGTTCCTACAGGAGGAAGATATATGGTAATAACAAAATCCCCTCTTACAGGAGCAATAGCATCCTCAAATTCAGGGGGGCACTGGGGACCAGAGTTTAAGGCCTGTGGATATGATGCAATAGTAATTGAAGGTAAAGCAGATAGTCCGTGTTATATAGATATAAAAGATGATAAGGTTGAAATCAAGGATGCAGATCATCTTTGGGGTAAGCTTGTAATTGAGGCTGAAAACACTTTAAAGCAGACTGAAGGAGAAAAATGCAGAGTACTTCTTATAGGACCAGCAGGAGAAAAACTATCCAAGATGGCATCTATAATGAATGATCATGATAGAGCGGCAGGAAGATCAGGAGTAGGAGCTGTAATGGGTTCTAAAAACCTAAAGGCAATTACAGTAAAGGGCTCAAACAAGCTAGAGCTTCACGATGATGAAAAGCTTAAAGAAGTTGTAAAAAAATGTAATGCCCTTATCAAAGAAAATGGAGTAACAGGAGGAGGACTTCCTACCTACGGAACTGCGGTTCTTGTAAACATAATAAACGAAGGTGGAATCAATCCAACTAATAACTTCCAAACATCCCAGTTTGCTGATGCTGAAGGAATAAGCGGGGAGACAATGGCAGAAAAATTCCTAGTTAAAAGAAGTGCCTGTGCAAGATGTCCTATAGGATGCGGTAGAGTTGTAAAGCTTGACGATCAAGTAATAGGCGGACCTGAATATGAGACACTTTGGTCATTTGGATCTGACTGCGGAGTTTCTGATATGAATACCGTAATAAAGGCAAACCACCTTTGCAATGAATATGGAATGGATACCATATCTGTAGGAGCTACAATTGCAGCTGCAATGGAGCTTAAGCAAAAGGGATATATTAAGGACGAGGAGCTTAACGGAGTAGCCCTTGAGTTTGGAAACAACGAATCCGTAGTAGCTTGGACAGAAATGATAGGTAAAGGGGAAGGGCTTGGAGCTAGGATGGCAATGGGTTCCTATGAGCTTTGTGATAGCTATGGAATGGCTGAGCTATCTATGTCTGTAAAGAAGCAAGAACTTCCGGCATATGACCCTAGAGCTATCCAAGGTCAAGCTGTTCAGTATGCTACATCAAATAGAGGAGGATGTCATGTTAGAGGTTATCTGATTTCTCCTGAGATTCTAGGTCTTCCAGAAAAGCTTGATAGATTCTCTATAGACAAAAAACCTGAGTGGGCTAAGATATTCCAAGATCTTACTGCCGTAATTGATTCCATGGGAATGTGTCTGTTTACATCATTTGCCCTTGGAGCTAACGAATACTCTGAGCTTTATAATGCATCTGCAGGAACTGAGTATGATGCAGATAAGCTAATGACAGCAGGAGAAAGAATCTACAATATAGAAAGAGTATTTAATATAAGAGCGGGTGTTGGAGGAGATCAGGACACTCTTCCTAAGAGACTTCTTGAAGAGCCTATAGTTGATGGACCTTCAAAAGGTGAGGTTGCAAGACTTTCCGAAATGCTGCCAAAGTATTATGAAGTAAGGGGCTGGGTAAGCGGAGAGCCAACCTCTGAAAAACTTAGCGAACTAGGGATTGATATATAATGATTGAAGTCAGACTGTTTGCCACGTTTAGGGAAAACAGAGGAAAAAAAATTCAGGTAGATGCAAAGGACGGAAATGAAATACTTGAAAAAATAGATATAAAAAAAGAGGATGTAGCTATATTTCTAATAAATGGCAGAGATGGCTCTTTAGATACTCCCCTAAAGGATGAAGATATAGTATCTCTATTTCCTCCAGTTGGAGGGGGTTAGATGGAAGTAGAAGAGAGATATAAAAAAAATATAGGTACTATCACAGAGGCTGAGCAGCAAAGCCTCAAAACTAAGAAAGTTTTTGTAGCAGGACTTGGAGGACTTGGAGGATATATTTGCGAGATGCTTGCAAGGATGGGAGTAGGACATATAAAAGCTATAGACTGTGATGTCTTTGAAGAAAGCAATCTAAATAGGCAGATATTATGCACAGAAACTTGTATAGGTAGCTCAAAAGCCCAGGAAGCACAAAAAAGGCTTAAAGAGATAAATTCAACTATAAGTTTAGATATAAAAAAGGAAAGGCTTGAAGAGACAAGTGCCCGGGAATTAATCAAAGACTTTGATATTGTAGTAGATGCTCTAGATAGTATAGACACTCGATTAATCCTAGCATCGGCTGCAAAGGATATGAATATAAAGATGGTTCACGGGGCTATTTGCGGCTGGTACGGACAAGTAAGCGTTATATTTCCAGAAGATAATACCTTAAAGAGAATATATGGAGATAAGAAGGGGAAAGGCAAAGAAGAATCTATTGGAAATCCGCCGTTTACTCCAGCTCTTGTGGCCTCTCTTGAGGTAGCAGAAGCAGTAAAAATACTGATTGGGAGAGAAAGTTCCCTAAGAAATAAAATACTCCTTATAGACACTCTTCTTCAGGACTATGAGGTTGTTGATATCTAAAATTTAGTGTATATTATAAAAAACAATTAAAGATAAGCTTAAAAAGGGGCTGTCGGGAAAAGGCGTTTTTTGAACGATGAACCCTAAAAATTAAAAATCCTAGATTATTAAAGACATTCAGAAATGTAAATGTTT
>NZ_JAGGLI010000042.1 GCF_017874355.1 Acetoanaerobium pronyense | reverse complement strand
TCCCATTCCGAACACAGAAGTTAAGCTCTTCATCGCCAATGGTACTTGGACCGCAGGGTCCTGGGAGAGTAGGACGCAGCGAATTAATTAAAGCCACAGCTATGCTGAGGCTTTTTTTGATTTGTGATAAAAAATGCCTAAATACCCACTTAGAAATCTCAGATTATGTGAATTGATAGTGGAATTTTGACATTATAGAATAGAGGCTATAAATATTTTGAAAAAATGAAAATTAATCTCCTTAGATTCGCAAATTATAGTATAATAAACTAAAATATCAGAAAGTTTGAAAAATTAAACCTTTTCAGTGGTTTTTAAATATCATTAAAAGACTTTCCTAAGGAGATGATAAGATGTATTATAAAAAACTTGAAGGAAAAAAATGTTATCTTTCACCAATAAATATCGAAGATTATGAACTATGTACAAGATGGTTAAATGATATGGAAATAAGTATAGGAATGATGAGTGCACAATCTCTAATCACAGCTACAAAAGAAAGGGAGATACTGGAAAAGCTTCAAAATGAGCCATATAACTTTTCTATAGTGGATAGAAAAAACCACACACTTCTTGGAATTGGGGGTATAATTAATATAGATCATATCAATAAAAAGTCTGAGCTTGGAATATTTATAGGGAAAAAGGATATGCAGGGTAAAGGCTATGGGCAGGAAGCTATTTCTCTTATTCTTGATTTTGCTTTTAATATACTAAACATGAATTCCATGCATCTTAAAGTATATTCTTATAATAAAATAGCTATAAGCTGCTATAAAAAAGTAGGATTTAAGGAAGCCGGCAGATTAAGAGAAGCTAAAGTCATAGGGTCATCTAAATATGACGAAGTATATATGGATATTTTGGCTAGAGAATTTGAATCTCCATATATAAATCGAATTATTGAGATGAAGAATGCAGAGATTTAAAAGGAGACAGAGATGAATTTTAGAGAGCTTTATGAAAAAGGACTTGATTACAAAGATTTTCTAAAAACATTAGATATTGAAGATAAAGAGATAATGGAAAGATACTTGAAACTTGTGGTAGAAACTCTAGATGAAAATTTAAAAGAAAAGATAAAAAGCATATATAAAGACATTAAAATACTGGTTTTTGCTGAGGGATGGTGTCCGGATTGTCAAATAAATATGCCTCCTATCTTTCATATTACAAATATTAATCCTAAAATAAAGATGAAGATACTTAAAAGAGATACAAATGAAGAATATCTTGAACCTTACTTTATTAACGGAAAGCCCAAGATTCCTACCATATTAGTCCTAGATAGTACTTATAGAGAAATAGACAATATAATTGAAAGACCAAGGTATGTCAAAGAGCTTTTGGGCAGCCAAAAAGAATCTGAATCAATAATCGCGAAAAGAAAATATAAAAAAGGAGAATTTCTCTCAGAAATTATAAAAGATATAATCGCTATAATCAAGTGAAACTAATGGATATCAGCTAGCCTTTTTTAGGGCTGGCTTTTTTAGGTCTAATTTCCCTGTTACAAATACAATATATTGTGGTAGTATTGTATATAGAGGTTTGGGGTACACTATATATTGTGTTTTTAAAATATCATAAACTATAGAGTTTGTACTTAAGCTGATTATCATTTTAGACTAGGAGGGTTTGTGTTGAAAATAGAAAAAAGAGACGGTCGAATAATGGATTTTGATTATTTGAAGATTAAAAATGCTATAGAAAAAGCAATGAGTGAGACTATAGAAGGGTTAGATATAGATCTGAGCCAGGAAATTTCAGAAAAAATTGAAAAGCAGTTTTCAGATAGTAGAGCCCCAATAAAAGTAGATGAAATTCAAGATATGGTTGAAATCATGCTTATGGCCAGTCCAAGAAAAGACGTAGCTAAAAAGTATATAATATATAGAAGTGAGCAAGATAGGCTAAGACCTAAAAAAGAAAAAAGTGAGCATCAGCTAATCACAGATGAATTTATAAGTAAATATAAACATAGACAGTCACCTATGGGTGAACTTGGAAGTTTTGTATTTTATAGGACTTATTCTAGATATATAAAGGAAAAAGGTAGAAGAGAATACTGGTGGGAAACAGCAAGAAGGGCAGTAGAATATAATACAAGTCTAGCGAAAACATCACCAGAGGAAGCACAAAAACTTTTTGACAATGTATTTAACCTAAAGCAGTTTCTTTCGGGTAGGACCTTTTGGATTGGAAATACTGAGGTATCAAGACATTATCCAATGGCAAATTTTAACTGCGCATTTGAAGTCATAGACTCATTTGAATCCTTTAAAGACCTTTTTTACTTACTGATGATAGGGGCAGGAGTAGGAGTTAGAGTATTAAAAGAAGATGTAAAGGATCTTCCAAAGATAAGAACTGATTATAATTTAATCCATAAGGATTATACTCCTATACCAATGGAAGATAGGCTTGAAAACACATCACTAAACTTCATTGCTGAAGACAAGGCTGAAATTATAGTCGGGGATTCAAAAGAAGGCTGGGTTCAATCTTTAGATTTTTATTTTTCTATACTTAGCAGTCATGATTATAGGAAAGTAAAAACAATAATTATAGATTACTCAAATGTTAGAAAAAAAGGAGAAATGCTAAGAACCTTTGGTGGTACAGCTTCTGGTCATGAAAGCCTTAAGCAGATGTTCATAAAAATAGATCAGGTAGTAAGAAAGAAAGCAATATCTCAAAACCACAAGAGAGTAAAGCTTGAGCCTGTAGATTGTCTTGATATTGCCAATATAATAGGAGAAAACGTAGTAGTAGGAGGAGTTAGAAGGACCGCAGAAATGGTTATAGTAGACCAAAACGACAAAACCTCTATTGATGCAAAATCAAATCTTTATAAACAAGAAGATGGAAAATGGTCTATTGATGCAGATATTGCCCACAGACAAATGAGTAATAACTCGATTTACTACACAGAAAAACCTTCAAGAGAACAATTGAACTGGCAGATAGACAAAATGAGATATAGCGGTGAGCCAGGGTTCATAAATGCTGAAGCAGCTATGGAAAGAAGACCAAATATGAAAGGTGTGAATCCTTGTGGTGAAATACTTCTTGACTCTAAAGGGCTTTGTAATCTAACAACAATCAATGTATTTGCTTTTGTAACTGAAAATAATGAGCTTGATATAGACTCTCTTCTTGAGGCTCAGCGTCTTTCTGCAAGAGCAGGATACAGAATGACTCTCCTTGAGCTAGAGCTTCCAAAATGGGATATAGTACAGCACAGAGACAAACTAATTGGTTGCTCACTCACTGGATGGCAGGACATGATAAATGCAACTGCTATGACAAGAGAAGAAGAAAAGAAGCTTCTTGAAAGGTTAAGAGAGGAAGCTCATAAAGCAGCAAATGAATACGCAAAAGAGCTTGGACAAAATCCGCCACTTTTAATAACTACCGTAAAACCAGAAGGAACTCTTTCTCAGCTCCCTACAGTGTCAAGTGGAGTCCATTATTCACACTCTCCATATTTTATTAGAAGAATTAGGATATCCTCATCAGACCCTCTTTTAAAGGTTTGCGAGGAGCTTGGCTATCCAGTATTCCCAGAAGTTGGACAAGACCCTGCAAATCCTGCTACTAAGGTTGTAGAGTTCCCAGTTAAGGCTCCTAATGGAAAAACAAAGTATGATATAAGTGCAATAGAGCAGCTAGAAAACTATAAACTTTTTATGGAAAGCTATGTAGACCACAACTGCTCAATCACAGTTCACGTAAGGGACAATGAATGGGAAGAGGTAAAGGACTGGGTATGGGAGAACTGGAACACTGTTGTTGCAGTTTCATTCCTTCCCCTTGATGATAGTTTCTATGAGCTTCTTCCATATGAGTCCATAGAGGAAGAGGAGTATGAAAAACGCAAAGCAGAAATGAAATCCTTCGTTCCTTCTCTTATTTCCAAGTATGAAAATGAAGAAAAAGAATTTGAACTTGATAACGACGGTTGCGATAGTGGAGTATGCCCTATAAGATAATTAGAATTAATCATTAAAATCAGAGATGAAAATATGTGGATATGATACAATATATTGGGTAAATAAATAAGAAATAAAATTAGACTATGAATCAAGGAGGAAGTTATGGACAAAAAACATGAAAAAGGTCATATCCACCACCAACATTGCGGAGAAGGATGCAACCATGATCACGACCACAATCATGATCATGAAGAGCCTCTAACATTAGATTTAGTTCTTGATGACGGAAAAGAAATGAAATGCGAAGTAATAGGAATTTTTGATGTTGAAGACAAAGAGTATATAGCTTTATTGCCACTTGAAGATGACAAGGTTCTTCTTTATAGCTATGAAGAAGATGGAGATGAGCTAAATCTTGACAATATCGAAAATGACGAAGAATTTAAAAAAGTATCTGAGACATTCTGGGAGATATTTGGTGAGGAAGAATTTCATCATGTAGATGATGAAGAATCAGATGAAGAGTAATTGAAACTAAAAAAGCACCTTCTTAAAAAGATATAAATATCTTTAAGATGGTGCTTTTTACTTTAAAAATTTAACACTAATTTTTTTATACTACTTATTATAAGGACTAAAGCTTTTATAGCATATCTTTGATTAGCTCTATAAATCTTTTGTTTTGCTCCATAGTTCCTATAGAAACTCTAAGATGCTTAGCTCCCATAGGTCTTACGATTACACCTGCTCTTTGAAGAGCATCAAAGATTGAAAAAGCATCCTTTTCTACACCAAAGAAAATATGGTTAGTCTCTGACTTGGCATAAGGTACATTCATAGCATCAAACTCTTTATAGATATATTCTTTTCCTTCTTTGTTTACATCATAGCTCTTCTTTATAAAATCCTGATCATCAAGAGCTGCATATGCTGCAACTTGAGCCAAAGAGTTTACGTTAAAAGGTCCTCTGATTTTGTCTATTTCAGTAACTATACTTGAAGCTGCAAGTATATAACCAACTCTTAGAGCGGCAAGGCCGTAAGCCTTTGAAAAAGTACGCATAATCACGAGATTAGGATATTTTGAAAGAAGATTTTCGCTATCCATCATATAATCATCTCTAGTTACAAACTCTCTGTATGCCTCATCAAGAACCACAAGTACATCTTCGCTTACGCTATCAAGTAGCTCTATTATCTCAGATGTAGGAACCATAGTACCAGTAGGATTGTTTGGATTACAAATCCATATAAGCTTTGTCTTATCAGTTACCTTATCCGCCATTCCCTTTATATCAAAAGTAAAGTCCTTTAGAGGAACAATTACTGGAACAGCTCCCATCATTACAGCTGTTGATATGTATCTTGGGAAAGTGATATCAGCCATAATAACCTCATCACCATGGTCTAAAAATGTCTTAGATAAAAGGTCGCACATCTCATCAGAACCACTTGATAAAGAAACTTCAGATGGTGACACAGAGTATATACCTGCTATTTTTTCTTTTAAAGAAGTACAGTTTCCATCTGGATAAAGGTTAAGATTATCAAGATGCTTTATTATAGCTTCCTTTGCAACAGGAGAACATCCAAGTGGATTTTCATTTGATGCAAGTTTAATAACCTCTGTAAGTCCAAACTCTCTCATTACATCCTCTATAGGTTTGCCTGGAACATATGGCTTTAGTGTTGCTAATTCATTTCTTGCCTTTAACATATAAAAAAACCTCCTTAGATTTGCTTATGAAAACCTTTACCTTACATATCTTAATTATATATGATATGTCTGAATATTATAATACTAAAGGAGAAATAAAATTAATAGATAAAAACTATTACATTTATACATAAAAGTGATTAATAAAGAACACTTGCTAAAGAATAGGGAATTAAATATAGGAAGATTAATACTTTTTATCTATGCTAAAATATTTTTGGAAAAAATAAAAAAATTTTTAAAAACTGTTTTAATTTATACCGAAATGGTATATAATAAATGAAAGATAATAATTATCAATAAGATAAATATTATCTCAAGCCCATATAAATAACCCCCATTAAGGATCCGCCCCCCGGGTCCTTTTTTCTTTGAGATTGTTTTCAGAAGATTTCAAATAAATGATTTGATTTTTCACTTATCTATAGATATAATTACATCAAGGCAAGTTTAAAATAAATTTTAAAATTTTGCATAGAGATGATGGAATCTTCTGTTAATAATTCTACATCTCAGGAGGGGAGAATGTCTTATGAGGGTTTACGAAAGTGACAAGATCAGAAACATTGCAATCCTTGGCCACAGTGGTTCGGGAAAATCTAATTTGATGGAAGCTATAAATTATACTGTTAAGCTTACAAACAAGATTTCAAAGCCCACTGATGAGCCAAAGCTTACTTCATCTATGAATCTACATTCACTTGAGTGGAGTAATCACAAATACAATTTTATAGACACTCCAGGATACTTTGATTTTGAGGGCGAAACTGTATCAGCTATGGCTGCTGCATCAGGAACCATAATTGTAGTAGATGGAACTACAGATCTTCAGGTTGGAACAGACAAAGCTCTTGAACTTACAGATGAATACCAAACTCCTAGATTTATTTTTGTGAACAAGATAGATAGTGAAAAATCTGATTATGATAAAATAGTAGAACAGCTAAGAGCGCGTTATGGAAAGAAGATTGCTCCTTTTCACGTTCCATGGGGACATGCTGAAGATTTTAAAGGATTTATAAATGTAGTTGACTTATTTGCAAGAGAATATAACGGCAAAGAGTGCGTTACTGTTGATATGCCTACAGATATGGATGATAAGATAGAACCTGTAAGAGAAATGCTTATGGAGTCTGTAGCTGAGTCTGACGAAGAGCTAATGGACAAGTATTTTGCAGGAGAAAAATTTACAGTAGATGAAGTACACAAGGGACTTAGAGCAGGTGTGCTAAACGGGGATATAATACCTGTGCTTTGTGGCTCTACTGCTAAAAATATAGGAATTCATACCCTTCTTGATATGATATGGGATTATCTTCCTTCTCCAGTTGATGAAGGAGATATATACGATAAAGAAGAGTTTGCAGGTCAAATATTTAAAACTCTTGTAGACCCATTTGTAGGTAAGATTTCATTTGCGAAAATACATGAGGGAGCAGTAAAACCTGACTCCGAACTCTATAATATAAATAAAGGGCACAAAGAAAGAATACCAAAGGTATTCGCCCTTACAAATGGAGAATATAAAGAACTTGAAAAAGCAGTTGCTGGAGATATAGTAGCCTTTACTAAGCTTCAAGATACATCAACTGGAGATACACTTGCTTTTAGCACCAAGTTTGAACCATATAAGAAGCTAATCTTTCCTAAACCACAGATGCTAGTTGCTATAGAACCTGTAAATCGTGGGGATGAAGAGAAGATATCATCTGGACTTCATAGATTTATGGATGAGGACCCATCCTTTAATTGGGAGAGAAATGCAGAGACAAAGCAGACTGTCCTCGGTGTACAAGGAGAAATACATGTAAATAATATAAAAGACAAGCTCAAAGAAAAATTTGGAGTAGATGTAAATCTTCTTGACCTCAAAGTTCCTTATAGAGAAACTATAAAAGGAAAATCCGACGTGCAAGGCAAACACAAAAAACAAAGTGGAGGTCATGGACAGTACGGGGATGTTAAAATAAGATTTGAGCCATCTGAAGAGCCTTTTGAATTCAAAGAAGAAATTTTCGGAGGATCAGTACCAAAGTCCTATATACCTGCTGTTGAAAAAGGATTAAGAGAAGCTATGGAGCATGGCCCTCTTTCTGGGTTCCCAGTGACAAATATAAGAGCTATACTTTATGATGGTTCCTATCATGATGTAGACTCTTCAGAGATGGCGTTTAAGATGGCTGCAAGCATTGCGTTTAAAAAGGGAATGGAAGAAGCAAAGCCTGTACTTCTTGAGCCTGTGATGAAGCTAAAGATAATAGTTCCTGAAGAATATATGGGAGACATAATGGGAGATATCAACAAAAAACGAGGAAGGATATTAGGTATGGAGCCTTATAAAGGAACTAAACAGATGATTCATGCAGAAGCTCCTCAATCTGAGACTTTCAAGTATGCAATAGACCTAAAGGCAATGACTCAAGGAAAAGGTTATTTTGAGATGGAGTTTGCTAGATATGAAGAAGTACCTTCTCAGATGGCCCAAAAAATTATAGACGAAAAGAAGCTAGTTCAAAATTCTTAGTGAGAATTTAAAAAATTATGAAAAATCCGAAGATTTCATCTTCGGATTTTTTTATGTTAAATTTTAATTGACACCTTTACATAATTTTAGTAAGATATAGAAAATATATTATATACAAAATTTTCTTAATAATTAAACAAAGGGGGAGTGTTGAAATGAAGAAGTTGAAATGGAAAGGAATTGCGGCCATAGCATTAGCTAGTATGCTTGCGCTTAGTGGATGTGGTGGAGGAACACAAGCACCAGCTGAAGGGGGAGGCGAAAGAGCTGACCTTACGTCCCAATCGGTAGATATTGTAAAAGCTACTGATACTAGTAGAAATCCACAGGCAGCGCTTGACAGAAAAGACACTATAGTAATTGGAACAGATGATTTTAATGGGGTATTTATTCCGCAACTTGGGCAGACTGTACCAGATAGGCAGATATATGAGCTTTTGTTTGAGCCACTTGTAGGAGTAGATGAAGAAGGTAAGCCAATTGATGATGCTATTGCCACTTGGACAGTAGAAGACGATGTGAAATATACATTTACTATAAAAGACGGAGTAGTATTTTCTGATGGAACTCCTGTTACAGCAGAAGACGTAGAGTTTTCATATCTTGTAATTGCAGATCCTACATATGACGCATCTAGCGACATAGGAAAATACGGGATATTAGGCGTAGATGCATATAAAAACGGACAAGCAGACAGCATAGAAGGAATCAAGGTAATAGACGAAAAAACAATCGAATTTACTCTTGAAAAGCCAAACGCAGAAGTTATTTACTTCTTTACACTTGGAATAATACCTAAAGCTTATTATGGAGAGGGATATACATTTGGTGATTTATCTTCAATTAGAGACCTTCAGGCAAAGCCAATGGGCTCAGGGCCTTATAAATTTGTAGATTACAAAGAGGGTCAAACTGTTACTTTAGTGGCAAATGAAAATTACTGGCAGGGAACTCCAGGAATACCTAATGTAATATTTAAGGTAACTTCAAATGCAACTCAAATGCAGGAGATAATCTCTGGTCAAATAGATATGCAAGATATTACAGTAAGCGTAGAAAATGTAGAGCAGTTAAAGGCGGCAGGTTTTGTGGACCTTCACATATTCCCGACAAACGGATATGGATATCTAGGAATGAACCACGAGCTTCCAAAATTCTCTGATGTAAGAGTAAGACAGGCTCTAACTTACGCAATAAATAGAAAAGATGCAACAGAAGCCATATATGGACCATATGGTAATGTCCTTAACATACCTCAATCAAGAGTTTCATGGTCTTTTACAGATGAGGGAATAAACTCATATGACTATGACCTTGAAAAAGCGGCAAGTTTACTTGACGAAGCTGGTTGGGAAATGGGAGATGACGGCTTTAGATACAAGGATGGAGAAAAATTTGAAATATTCTTCACTGGAATGTCTGACCACCCGGTACTTGATATCCTTCTTCCTATGATGATTGAATCATATAAGGAGCTTGGAATAGATTTCAAGGTAGAATATGTTGACTTCCCTACTCTAATAGACAAAACCAACAACTATGCTGCAGAGATGTGGTTCCTTGCTTGGTCTCTTACACCAGACCCAGGTTCTGCATCAAACGTATACAGAACTGGCGGACCTCAAAACAAATACAACTACTCTAATCCAGCGGCAGATCAGCTTTGGATAGATGGAGTTGCTGAGACAGACTTTAACAAAAGAGCAGAGATATATGGAGATCTTTATAGAATTCTTAATGAGGATATTCCTGTAATAATAATCTACCAGAGAAGTGATATGTGGGCTGCAAATTCTAGACTTGAAAATTTCAACGTATCACCGTACAGAACATTTACTAAGGATCTTTGGAAAGTTACTATAGCTGATTAAGAATAAAAATTGAAAGCCCAGTCTGCATTGACTGGGCTTTAATTCTAAGGGGGATCTTTTTAATGAGGCAATATCTAACTAGACGTTTAATACAGATGATTCCTATACTTATTGGTATATCTGTAATCATATTTGGATTGTTTGCTCTTGCACCAGGGGATTTTATAGATGCCAACATGTCTATGGGAGCCTCTCAGGAGAGAATAGACGAGCTAAAGGCTCTTTATGGATTTGACAAACCACTGCTAGTAAGATACATAAATTGGGCATCAAATACAATAAGGGGAAATTTGGGTCTTTCTCTTCAGTTTATGAAGCCGGTTACAGAGGTAATTGATGATTATGTTTGGAACTCATTTATACTTGCCTCGATAGCATATATGCTGTCTATACTTATAGCAGTGCCGGTAGGTGTGCTTTCGGCTACAAAGCAGTACTCAAAATTTGATATGGGAGCTACAGTATTTGCTCTTATGGGTATAGCGATGCCTAGTTTTTTTCTTGGACTCTTATTAATTAAATTTTTTGCAATAGATTTACCTATTTTCCCTGTATCGGGGATGAGTACAGCTGGAGCCAACAATACAGGTCTTGCTCATATACTAGATGTAGGAAAGCATTTGATACTTCCTTCAATGGTACTAGGACTTACAGGAGTAGGTTCTCTTATGAGATATACAAGAACTGCAATGCTTGAAGTAATAAGACAGGACTATATAAGAACTGCAAGAGCAAAAGGTCTTGGTCAAAGGACTGTAATTTATAGACATGCTCTTAGAAATGCACTTATACCAGTAGTTACAATACTTGGAATGATGCTACCGTCACTATTTGGTGGAGCGATTATAACTGAACAAATATTTGCATATCCTGGAATAGGGAGAATAGCCCTTATGTCCCTTAGTAAAAGAGACTACCCACTGCTTATGGGTTTTAATATGATGCTTGCAGCGCTTACTCTTTTAGGAAATCTACTTTCAGATATACTTTATGCAGCTGTTGACCCTAGGGTCAGACTAAAATAAGGGGAGGGATAATAATGGCAGAAGCTACAGAAACAATAAAAATAAAAAAACAAAACAACGATACTATTGAGTCCCCTTGGAGGCTGGCTTTTAGGAGGCTAAGAAAAAACAAGCTTGCTATGACAGGGCTTTTTGCACTTGTATTTATGTTTATATTTTCATTTATAGGACCACTTTTATCGCCTTATAACGTTATTCAGACAAATATACTAAACGCTAATAAGGCTCCAAGTGCTCAGCACTGGCTAGGGACTGACTCCATAGGAAGAGATGTACTCCTTAGACTAATGCTTGGAGGCAGGATATCCCTTCTTGTAGGACTTGTATCGGTATCTATATCGGTAGTTGTGGGCACTACAGTTGGAGGGCTTTCTGGATTTTATGGAGCTTGGGTAGACAACCTTCTTATGAGAATGGCGGATATATTCATGGCAGCACCTTTTTTTCCTATACTTATAATACTTTCAGCAGTAATGAGTGATCGCAAAGTCACTCCTGAAAACAGGATATTTATAGTAATGTTTATAATAGGGATTCTTAGCTGGGCTGGACTTTCTCGCCTTATAAGGGGACAGATACTTTCCCTTAGAGAGCAGGAGTTTATGCAGGCAGCCGAAGCACTTGGAATAAGAGACAGCAGAAAAATAATGAAGCATCTTATACCAAACGTAATTCCTACGATTATAGTATCTGCAACCCTTGGAATAGGTAGTGCAATACTTACAGAATCAGCATTATCCTTCTTAGGACTTGGAGTTAATCCTCCTATACCATCTTGGGGAAATATGATTCAGGCCGCGAATAACTTTTATAATCTTCAGTTTAGACCGTGGCTTTGGATACCCCCTGGAGTATGTATCTTTGTGACAGTTATGTCTATAAATCTGCTAGGTGATGGACTTAGAGATGCTTTAGACCCAAAACTAAAGAGGTAGGAGGAGCAAAATGAGAGAGACACTTGTAGAATTCAATGATGTGCATACCTATTTTTACACTGAAGCTGGAACAGTAAAGGCCGTAAATGGGGTAAGCTATAAGATAAATAAAGGACAAACAGTAGGTATAGTTGGAGAATCTGGATGTGGTAAGTCAGTTACAGCAATGTCTTTGATGAGATTAATCGCAGAGCCTCAAGGTCAGATAGTAAAAGGTAGCATCAAGTTCGAAGACAAGGATGTAACAAAGCTTTCTGATTCTGAGATGATGAAAATAAGGGGCAATGATATATCTATGATATTTCAGGAGCCAATGACTTCACTAAACCCAGTATTTACAGTAGGAAACCAGATTATGGAAGCTATAATGCTTCACCAAAAACTAGATAAGAAAAAAGCTAGAGAAAAAGCTATAGAGATGATAAAGCTAGTTGGAATACCAAGGTCAGAGGCTATCGTAGATGCCTATCCTCATGAGCTTTCAGGGGGTATGAGACAGAGGATAATGATAGCAATGGCACTTTCATGTAACCCAAAGCTACTTATAGCAGATGAGCCTACAACAGCTCTAGATGTTACTATTCAGGCTCAGATACTAGATCTTATGAGAGATATAAAAGAAAAGACAAACACTTCAATAATGCTAATCACCCATGACCTTGGGGTTGTGGCTGAAATGGCAGACTATGTAATAGTAATGTATGCAGGAAAGGTAATTGAAGAAGGCTCAGTATTTGATATATTCAAAGACCCTCTTCATCCATATACCAAGGGACTCCTAAAATCAAAACCGGTAGTAAATCAGGAAATGGATAGACTTTATTCTATTCCAGGTCAGGTACCCAATCCTATAGGAATGAAGGATAGCTGTTACTTTAACGAAAGATGTCCTCATGCAATGGAGATATGTAAGACAAAAATACCTCAATTAAAAAATGAAGATGGGGAGCATAGAGTAGCATGTTTCCTTTATGACCAGGGGGTGAAGTAATGCAGGAAAAAATACTTAGCGTACAGGATCTAAAAAAACACTTCCCTATTAAAGGTGGGGTAATTCAAAGAACAGTAGGTCATGTTAAGGCAGTGGATGGAGTAAGCTTTGATATTTATAAGGGAGAAACCCTAGGAATAGTTGGAGAATCAGGCTGTGGCAAGTCTACAACCGGCAGAGCCATAATAAGACTATTTGAAAACTCTGGTGGTCATGTTTACTTCAAAGGGGAGGACATCAACAAACTGAGCAGAAAAGAGCTTAGAGCACTTCGTCCAAAGATGCAGATGATATTTCAAGACCCATATAGCTCACTAAACCCAAGGATGACAGTAGGTCAGATTGTGGGAGAAGCCCTTGAAGATCACGGAATTATAAAAGACAAAAAAGAACTAAGAAAAAAAGTTATAAAAACCATAGAAGACTGTGGACTTGCAGCCTACCATATAGACAGATATCCCCATGAGTTTTCAGGAGGACAGCGTCAAAGGATTGGTATTGCAAGAGCACTTGCACTAGATCCAGAATTTATAATAGCGGATGAGCCGGTTTCTGCACTTGATGTGTCTATTCAGGCTCAGATTATAAATCTACTGATGGACCTGCAAAAGGAAAGAGGACTTACCTACCTATTTATATCCCATGACCTTTCAGTTGTGGAACATATATCTACAAGGGTAGGGGTTATGTATCTTGGGTCAATGGTAGAGCTTTCTCCCAGCAAAGAGCTTTACAAAAATCCACTTCATCCATATACAAAGGCCCTTTTATCCGCTGCACCTGTGCCTGACCCTACTGCAAAGAGAGACAGGATAATACTTAGAGGAGATATACCATCACCTTCTAACCCTCCTCCAGGATGCAAGTTTCACACAAGATGTCCATATGCCATGGATGTATGCCAGCTTGAGGTTCCGGAATTTAAAGATAGGGGAGAGGGCCATTTTGTGGCTTGTCACTATGTTGATATGACGATTGAAAATTAGAGAGATTACCACTACCTACTTAAAGTATGATATAATTATTTGAAACCAGTAAAGGGAGGACTTTTTATGTACGAAAAGAGTGAGACTTTAAAGACTAATGAGGAGATGGAAAAGCTGACACTCAAGGATTTTATGGCTATCTGCCTAGCTCAGTATTCCATATTGATTCCATTAGGACTTGGAGTACTTTTTATATACTTTATCATAATGGTTCTCATAACAAAGGTCTGGTTTTAAAACCCATATACTGTAGATAAGGTAGTGGGAAATTTTTAAAGCAAGGATGATATAGGTGAAAAAAAGAGTAGTTTTAGGAATGAGCGGAGGAGTAGACTCTTCTGTATCAGCGGTTCTTCTTAAAGAAGCTGGATATGAAGTAATTGGAATCTTTATGAAAAACTGGGATGAAAAAGATGAAAACGGAGTATGCACAGCTACAGAGGACTATGAAGATGTAAGAAGAGTAGCCGACCAGCTGGGGATACCATACTATACAGTAAATTTTGAAAAGGAATATTGGGACAGAGTCTTTACATATTTCCTTGATGAATATAAAAAAGGAAGGACTCCAAACCCTGATGTAATGTGTAATCAGGAGATAAAGTTCAATGCCTTTCTTGACTATGCACTAAAGCTTGAGGCGGATTATATAGCAATGGGTCACTATGCAAGAGTTGAGGAAAGAGATGGAAAAGCCTGTCTTGTAAGAGGTATAGACGAAAATAAAGACCAGACCTACTTCCTTTCGAGGATAGGGCAAAAAGCACTTTCAAAGACAATCTTTCCAATAGGGAATCTTCAAAAGAAGGAAGTAAGAGAAATTGCTGAAAAACACAAGCTCTTTACTGCAACTAAAAAAGACTCAACAGGAGTCTGCTTTATAGGAGAAAGGGATTTTGATGCATTTTTAGATAAATACCTTCTTTCAAAACCTGGAGATATGATTACAGTTGATGGTGAAAAGATAGGCACTCATCATGGACTGATTCACTACACCCTAGGCCAAAGAAAAGGAATTGGAATAGGTGGA
Source organism: Acetoanaerobium pronyense (assembly GCF_017874355.1). Taxonomy (GTDB): domain Bacteria; phylum Bacillota; class Clostridia; order Peptostreptococcales; family Filifactoraceae; genus Acetoanaerobium; species Acetoanaerobium pronyense. The sequence continues at coordinate 6,897 of NZ_JAGGLI010000042.1, read as the reverse complement.
GTAGGTTCAGGAGAACCATGGTTTGTAGTAGGAAAAGACCTTAAGAAAAACATTCTCTACGTAGCCCAAGGCGAAAAAAACGAAGCACTTTACTCAGTATCCCTTGTAGGAGAAGATCCTTCATGGACACTTGACGAAGAGCCACGGTTTCCACTAAAATGCACAGCCAAGTTTAGATACAGACAAAAGGATATACCTGTCACTGTAGATAAACTTGAAGATGGCAGTCTTCATATAGTATATGACGAGCCTGTAAAAGCAGTGACACCAGGACAGGTAGCAGTAATTTATGAAAGTGATGTATGTCTTGGAAGCGCTATAATCAAGGCAATAGAGCCACTAAATAAAAAATATAGCTATTTAAATAACTCTATCTAGATTTTCTAGGCTTTATAATACAAATAAAGTAAATAAAAATGTAACCAATAAAAAAGAGTAGTCTTAGCAAATAGCTAGGCTACTCTTTTTCTCTATCCTAAAAATTTTTCTCCCAAGTATTTTTTTATATCCTCAGGTGGTGAATCAGGAGTGATGAGGATTTCCTTTTCAGTCTCTTCGAAATAAACAAGAACCTCGGCATCTCTATTTTTGAAAAACTTTCTTACAGTCTCTTCAAGAACTTTTCTGATTTTAATCATATTTTTTTTCTTTTTTTCATAATCCTTAGTATAATATGTACCTTTTAACGTATTTACCTTTGTATATCTATTCAAATCAAACTCTCCTTTATATAATTTATATTAAAATAATAAAATTTATAGCTCTTCTAAATAGTATTTTTAAAAAAAGTTCATAGATTTCTGATATAATAATTAAGGTTAGTTATATTATATCATAAAGTAATTATGCATATTATTATGAAAAGGTGAATAAGTAATTTGTTTAAAAAAATAAAGGTTAAGAGTAGTTAGGCAGATTATAGTTTAGAAATAGAGGGAAAAAATGGAGATTAAAAAAATAAAGGGACATAGCTCTTACATAAAGGGTGGAACAAACACAGGGATATTTACATTCAAAGATAAATCTATACTTGTCATAGACCCAGGACTTTCTACCTCAAGAGGAAGAAGACTTGCAGAGTTTTTCAAAAAAAATGAGCTAAGGGCAAGATACTGCATCACAAGTCACGAACATCTAGACCATTTTGAAGCCTACAGACCCATTAAAGATGCATTTTCAGGATGCTCATTTTATTGCGCTAAAGAGTCTAGGGCGTTTTTAGAAAATCCAAAGATGTTTTATACCTACGTCTATGGAGCTAAGCCAAACAAAAGACTTTTGGGACAGGCAAAGGCAAGCTCTTTTGACCTTGATATAGAGGACTCACTGATAGAAGGTGAGATAAAGCTAAACGACATAAAATTTCACATAGTAGACCTTAAAGGTCATAGTCACGGCCTTGCAGGCATTATTACTGAGGATAAGGTATTTTATGTAGGAGATGCACTTTTTGATTATCATATAATGGAAAAATATGATTTCCCATTTATATTTGACCTTGAAGAATATCTAAATAGTCTTGATAAAATAAAAAATTCCGATTTTGAATTTGCTCTACTAAGCCATAGTAAGGAAGTATATGATAAAGAACAAACCATGGATTTAGTTGAAAAAAATAGGGAAAATGTATTTAAATATAGAGACCAGATTAAAGAGTTTTTAAATGAGCCATACACTAGAGAAGACCTTCTTAGCGATATTATTGAATTAAATGGTCTTAAGCTTGATTACAAAGAGTATCATTACTATTATTCTACTTTAGGTTCATTTATCACACATCTTATGGATAACAATGAAGTGGAATTTCAAATAGAAAATGGCAAGATGTATTATTACAAAACTCTATAAACTAGTTTGTTTGAAAGGGGAAGATTTATGGAACTAAGAGAGTGGCAGTCAATACTAGTACCTTATAAGTACGCAGTTGAAGAGCTTAAGGTGAAGTTTAAAAACATAAGAAATGAGCTTGCAGAAAACGGAGAATATGCCCCGATAGAATTCGTAACAGGAAGAGTAAAAAAAATATCGTCAATCATAGATAAGGCCAAGAGGCTTGATATAGATTTATCTGAAATAGACGAAAAAATAGAAGATATAGCAGGAATCAGGATAATGTGTCAATTTGTTGAGGACATATATACTGTTGTAAGCTATATAAGAAGCAGAAAAGACATGACGGTTCTTTATGAAAAGGACTACATAAAAAACAATAAAGAAACTGGATATAGAAGTTATCATATTATAATTAAATATCCTATACAAACAGTGGCAGGAACAAAAGAGATACTTGCAGAAGTGCAAATACGAACTCTTTCAATGAATTTTTGGGCGACTATAGAGCATTCCCTAAGGTACAAATACAACGACTATCTTCCATCAGATATATCAGATAGATTAAAAAAAGCAGGAGATGCAGCATTTAATCTAGACCAAGAAATGAGTGAAATAAGGGAAGAGATAGTAAGAGCGCAGGTAATGTTTGAGATGAAATCAATTACAGTAAAAGATATTGTAAGGTCTATTCAAGAGCTTACAAGGATGGGAAAAATAGAAGAAGCAGCTTTTTTCCAAAAGAAATTTGATGCGGTAAACAACGTATCAGACATGGATGAGATAATAACCCTTAGAAATCAGATTAATAATCTTGTTTATGAGCTAAAAAAAGAATAGTGGTGATAAATTGAAAATATATGCAATAGGAGATCTTCACCTTTCAAAAAGCTCCAATAAGCCTATGGATATATTCGGCTGGATTGGATATAAGGAAAAGATATTTGAGGACTGGAATTTAAAAGTAGCTGATGAAGACCTTGTGATTATAGCTGGAGATACATCGTGGGCAATTTCCCTTGATGAAGCAAAGGCAGACCTTGATGAAATAGAAGCACTACCAGGGAAAAAAATAGTCATTAAAGGAAATCATGATTACTGGTGGGCCTCACTATCGAAGATGAACAAACTATATGAAAGTATCACTTTTCTTCACAATACTGCCTATGAATTTGGTGATTATGTCATATCTGGTACAAGAGGATGGATATGCCCAAACGAAACAAAATTTGAAGAAGCAGACCAAAAGATATATGAAAGGGAAGCCCAAAGACTGAAAAACTCTTTGGAGGCAGCATTGAAATTTAAAGATAAAGAAATTATTGGAGTCCTTCATTATCCTCCCACAAATGACAAATTTGAAAATTCAATGTTTACAAATCTTTTTAAAGAGTATAATGTTCATAAGGTGGTTTATGGACATCTTCATGGCCAAGAAGCTTTTAAGCTCGGTCTCCAAGGAGAACTGGACTCTATAGAGTATCATCTTGTGTCGTGTGATTATCTAGACTTTAAGATTAAAAGGATTGCATAAAAGGAAGGCGTAAGTCTTCCTTTATTTTTAAACAGAATTATGAGAATATTCAAATTTAAATAAAAGGAGGGCTATCTATGAGCTTAAAAGGAAAAGTACTAGTAGCACAAGGAGGAGGGCCTACTGCTGTAATCAATCAATCTATGGCTGGAGTAGTGCTTGAAGCTAGAAAATTCATGCAGGTAGACAGGGTATACGGGGCTGTTCATGGAGTAAGAGGAATCATCAATGAAGATTTTATAGACCTAACTCAAGAGACCACTCATAACCTTGAATCTGTTGCAAAAACTCCATCATCTGCACTTTTTTCAACAAGAGACAAGCCAGATGAAAAATATTGTAAAGAGATATTTGAAGTACTTAAAGCCCACGACATCAGATACTTTTTTTATATAGGAGGAAACGACTCCGCATCCACAGTTCAGATAGTAAATGAAAACGCAAAGAAATCATCCTATGAATTTAGAGCTATTCATATTCCAAAGACTATAGACAATGACCTACTTGTAAATGACCATACTCCAGGATATGGCTCAGCGGCCAAATTTGTCTCACAGGCATTCAACGGAGTAGACCTTGATAATAGAGCTCTTCCTGGTGTTTATATAGGGGTAGTGATGGGAAGAGATGCAGGGTTTTTAACAGCTGCCTCAGCTATTGCCCAAAAATTTCCAGATGATGGACCTCATCTTATTTATCTTCCTGAAGTTGCTTTTGATAAGGAAAAGTTTTTAAAGGATGTAAAGGAAACTTATGCAAAATACGGAAGATGTGTAATTGCAGTCTCTGAAGGCATTAAAAATGAGGATGGAGTACCTATAGCAAAAGAGCTTATGAGTAAGGTGGAGTATGACGCACATGGAAATATAGTACTTTCAGGTAGTGGCGCACTTGGCGAAAAACTTGCAAAATACGTAAAAGAAAATCTTGGAATAAGCAGGGTAAGGTCAGACACCTTTGGATATCTTCAGAGATCTTTTATGGGATGCGTATCAGAGGTAGATCAGCATGAGGCTAGGGAAGTTGGAGAAAGAGCGGCTCAATATGCTCTTTGGCACAATATGGATGGCTCTATTACAATACACCGCACAGGAGATTACTCTGTAGACTACAGACTAACTCCTCTTGAAAGGGTAGCAAAATACACAAAATGTATGCCAGAGCACTTTATAAACAAAGCAGGAAATCATGTGACAGAAGAATTCAAAAGCTATCTAAGGCCTCTTATAGGGCAAGATACGTCAACTGCACACCTTCTTAGAGCTCCTATGGTGGAAAAGATTCTTGGCAAGAAGCTATAAGGGGAGATTTTTATGGTTGTACTAAAAACAATTTGGGGAAAAAATAAAGAGGATATTAAACTTCAGGCCCTCACAGACGATATAATTGGAGGAAGTTCAAAGAGTAAGATATTTATATCTGATGACAAAGAAATAATTTTTAATGGAGAGGTTTCATCAAAATTGGGTGACAAAAGTTATGCTGCTTTTAAAACCTCTATTATTAACATCGAGTATAGTGATGAATATGATGGTGTATGCATTAAAATCATGGGAGATGGAAAAAAATATAGACTAGTAATCAGGACTACATTCAAGGAAGATAGTATATACTTTCATCGTACTTTTATGACCAAGCCCCATGAGTGGCAAACTCACTATATTTCATTTGATGAATTCAAGGCATATTATAAATATATTAGGATTCCTGTACTTAAGATAAATAAGACAAAGATGAAAAGCATGGGAATAATGATTTCCGACAATCAGCATGGTCATTTTCATCTAGCAGTAAGTGATATAGCCTTTTATAAAGGAAAGGTAGAGCATATCATAAGTAGAAAGCTCCTCAAATAAATATACCTTAAAAAAAGATGCACCTTCCTAAAAAGAAGGATGCATCTTAATTTTTTAGAGATAAAGCTTGATTTCATTGGCAATCACAGCGTCGCCCCCTATGATTACCTTTTCTATATTATTTTCGGATATCTTTAAAGAACCATAAATAAGGGAAGGTCTTTCCATAAAATATCCCTGCTCAAAGGTCACATCCTCATAATTATCAAGAAGCTCATGCTTGAAAAGATAAGAAAGTAATGCACCGCTTGCAGTACCTGTTGCAGCTTCCTCTGGAATTCCATAAAGTGGTGCTAGATTTCTGCATGAGCATGTCTTATTATGAAGAGTTTCCTTTGTAAATATATGATAACCCACTGCATCATATTCCTTGCTTATTTCAGAAACCATATCAAAATCAGGCTCTATAGATTTTAGTATTTCAAGTGATTTTATAGGAACGATAATATCCAAAAGCCCTGTTGAGACCATTTCCACAGGAAGATCATCTATGATATCAGACTCAGATATTCCTAGACTTTTAGCGATTTTGTACTTTGGAATCTCACCCATATGAGAAGGAAGGCTCTGGTTCATAAACACAAGCCCAGGATCTCTAATCTCTACATTTAAAATACCAGCCTTAGTTTCTTGAGTATAATTTCCAAATGTGATGATTTGCTTTAGAAAAAGAAGCTTGAAGGTAGCAATTGTAGCATGGCCACATAAATCTACCTCGTCAGAAGGGGTGAAAAACCTGACTTTAAAATCCGCATTATGTGATTTCATGACAAATGCTGTTTCAGAAAAACCAACCTTGTTGGCTATCTTTTGCATTTCCTCTTCTGATAAATGATCAGCATTTAATACAACTCCTGCAGGATTGCCTCCGTCAAGTACGCTTGTGAAAGAATCTAAGGTATGTACACTTATCATTACTTGTATCACTCCCTTTTATAGTATATGATAAAAAATAGTTGAAAATAAAATTCAAAAAACGTTTTCCGGGTATTTAGAAGTAACAGAAAATGGGTATAGAACTATATTATTAATATTATATCATTCAATTATAAAAAATATGAGTATAATTATTTCTTATCGGAAAATCCTCACATATAACTAATCAGATAACAAGACTGGAGGCACAGGGTTTGAAAAAGTTGACAGCATTCTTACTTACGATTTATTTGTTCTTCATAGCTATAGGGTATTCAGATGCAATGGAGACAACCCAAGCTGAATATGTAAGAGATTATTCGAACCTGAGGCATATTACTCTAATGATAGGGCTGGTTCTTGTATCTGTAGTAATATGGGGAATTAAGGAAAAAAGAATAAATATAATTCTCAGGGAAAGCGAAGAAAAATACAAGCTATTATTTGAAAATGCTGTAGAGGCTATTATGGTATTGCAGGATGGAAAGTTTAAAATATTTAATCCAATAGCAGAAAAGATTCTAAAATCAGATGCGAATCGATTAAGGTCAGTTAACTTTATGGAAGTTGTATACAGTGAGGATAAAGAAAGAATTTCTAAGCTTCACCTGGATAGATTATCAGGAAAAGAGAGTGGTACAAAGCATACATTTAGAATAGTAGGGGAAAAAGCAATCTGGTAATATGTCAAGAAAAGATTTTTAAAGAAAACGTACAAAAGATTTAAAGAAGGGCAAAGCAAATAGAACCTATGATTTTCAA
>NZ_JAGGLI010000041.1 GCF_017874355.1 Acetoanaerobium pronyense | reverse complement strand
AGGGGTCACCAATCTTGGGCTCATAGCTCAGCTGGGAGAGCACCTGCCTTACAAGCAGGGGGTCACAGGTTCGAGCCCTGTTGAGCCCACCAAGATATATATTAAAATAGTGGCCCGGTAGTTCAGTTGGTTAGAATGCCAGCCTGTCACGCTGGAGGTCGAGGGTTCGAGCCCCTTCCGGGTCGCCAATTTCTTTAAAACAAACATGCTAAAATATGCTGGCGTGGCTCAATCGGTATAAGCAGAGAACCGAAATCTAAGATTTCGTGTGAATCGCTTAGTTAAGGACAGTATGTCTATATCGAGTGTGAAATGTAAGCGGAGCTTAATAATTAATATGCTGGCGTGGCTCAACGGTAGAGCAGCTGACTTGTAATCAGCAGGTTGTAGGTTCGATTCCTATCGCCAGCTCCACAAAACAATAATATGGAGGGATTCCCGAGTGGCTAAAGGGGGCAGACTGTAAATCTGTTGGCAACGCCTTCGCTGGTTCGAATCCAGCTCCCTCCACCAAATATGCGGGTGTAGCTCAGTGGTAGAGCCCCTGCCTTCCAAGCAGATTGCGAGGGTTCGATTCCCTTCACCCGCTCCAATTTAAAAATTAAAGATTTATCTATGTGGCTGTTTCTAAATCAGAGCGTCTGTAGCTCAGCTGGATAGAGCAGTGGCCTTCGAAGCCATGTGTCAGGGGTTCGAATCCCTTCAGGCGCACCATAAAACAATATATTAATTAACCTGCGGGTGTAGCTCAGTGGTAGAGCCCCTGCCTTCCAAGCAGATTGCGAGGGTTCGATTCCCTTCACCCGCTCCAATTTAAACTTTAAGACCAGAATATTTCTGGTCTTTTGTTGTTTTTTGATACAAAATCTTTACAAATTGATTAATGGTATTTTCTAATGAACGTTAAATAGGTTATACTATAGTATGTAAACTAAAAACAATGGCTTAAATCAGATAACTAGAGGAGGCCTCAATTTGTGGGAATTAAAAGATATAATATTTAATATAGGAATATTCGACATAATAGATATAGCTATAGTAGCTTATGTATTTTATAAGCTTTATCAGCTAATAAAAGAGACTAGGGCAGAGCAACTTGTAAAAGGTATAGTAATCCTTTTGTTTGCAACAAAAGCAAGTGAGCTTATGCAGCTACATGTAGTCAACTGGATACTGAGAAATACTATGACAGTAGGGCTTATAGCTCTCCTTATAGTATTTCAGCCGGAACTTAGAAGAGTCCTTGAATACCTAGGAAGAACTAAGTTTTTAATAAAAACAAATGGAGAAGACATAGAGAAAATAGATTTGATTGTTGAAGAGATTGTACAGGCAATGACATCTCTTGCAAGACAAAAGATAGGTGCTCTTCTTGTATTTGAAAGAGAGACTGGAATTAATGACATAATTCAGACAGGGACAATATTAGAAGCAAAAATCACAAGGCAACTTCTTATAAACCTTTTTATACCAAACACTCCTCTTCATGATGGAGCGGCTATAGTTAGAAGTGGAAAATTAATGGCAGCAGGATGCTTTTTGCCACTGACTGAAAATAAATTTCTGAGCAAAGAACTGGGTACTAGACATAGAGCAGGAATTGGAATAAGCGAAAAATCAGATTGTATTTCTCTTATGGTTTCAGAAGAGACTGGGGCTATATCAATGGCTCAAAACGGGAAACTATATAGGGATCTTTCTGAAGAGGCTCTAAGGAATTTTCTTTTAAAAGGCTTGAGAAAGGAAGAGGATTCCAAAGGATTCTTCAAGAAAGGTGGTATCTTTAAATGAAGAATATATTAAAAGATAATGTGCAAATGAAGGCTGTAGCAGTAATATTCGCCTTTTTTATGTGGATATATGTAATGGCAGAAGTTGACCCAATAGTAATAAGAGATATAGACAATGTTCCAGTAACGATACAAAATTCAGAGGTATTAGAATCACTGGAGCTTATCCCTGAATACGGGAGTGAACTTGATGTAAGAATCAGCCTTAGAGCTAGAAGGTCTGTGCTAACTCAGACAGTGACAAGAGGAATAAGAGCTACGGGAGTAATTGAAAACCCTGTAGAAGGAGAAAATATAGTAAATGTTGATATAGTTATTGATCCAAACATTGAATATACAATCTTACCTGCAAATTTGAGGATCAATCTTGAAAGAAAAATGGTGGTAAGAAAAAATATACAGATAGAACCAGTGGGTGAACTTGCTAGCGCCTCTATGGAGGTTAGCGAAATAAATCTAAACCCTTCATTTTTATATGTAGAAGGACCAAGAAGCCTTGTTAATAGAGTTACTGGGCTTTATGCTGAGCTTGATGTGGCAGGGCAGGATAAAGATTTTAGCAAAAGAATTCAAGTAGTTCCTGTGGATGAACAAGGAGGCGTTGTAGAAGGGGTAACTGTGAGTGAGGAATCTGTAATTGCTCATGCTTCTATCATTGATACCAAAACTGTTCCTATAAGATTCATGTTAAATGAAGAAAATGCAAATGGAGCTACATTAACAGGTTATACTTTAGAACCATCTGAAATATTAATAAAAGGAAAACCAGGAGTAATAGCTGAAGTAAATGAAATTTCTACAGTAGGTGTAAATCTTGAAAATCTCGTACAAAATCCAGAATTTACTGCACAATTAGTCATACCAGAGGGCGTTCAAACAGAAATTTCCGAGATAAGGGTAATATCTACCACAGAAATTTTAATAATTAAAGAATTTAATATATCAAAAGATAGAATAACATTTAGAGGAAATGGGCAAATACCGAATATTTCTGAAAATGAAGAGGTTCCAGATATAATCAATGTAAAAGTTACAATTACTAGTGAATTAGAGGAAGACTTTACGGAGGAGGATATAGCTTTATTTATAGAAATGCAAGATTACCAAAACAATCCTGCATCGGTGCCTGTGAGAGCAGAGGCGCAAAAACCTACTGTAAGCATTGAAATAACTCCACTTGAGCTTGATTTAGAAGGGTAGCAATTTGAGATTGCTACCCTTCTCTTGAATTTTTTTCGATTTATATATATCATATATATATGGGAAAAAGTTGTCCTTATGACGATTGCTCATAGATTAGCTTTTTCTTTCAAAAAACAGGATGGAGGTAGAGCATGGGCTATATTCTAGTAATTAATCCCGGGTCCACATCAACAAAAGTGGCGATTTTTAAAAACGATGAAAACGTTATCCAGAATAATCTGACACATTCAAGCGAGGAAATTGCAAAGTATGAAAAAATGGCTGACCAACTTGAGATGAGACAACATCTTATAGAACAGTGGGTTTTAGAGCAAGGCTACAAACTTGAAGACTTAGATGCTGTAGTAGGTAGAGGAGGTCTTTTAAGACCGATGCCTGGCGGTACTTATGAGGTAACACAAGGAATGATTAAAGATCTTGAAGTGGGATTCCAAGGGGAACATGCATCAAATCTAGGAGGTCTCATAGCCAAAGCTATAGCTGATAAAGCCAATGTAAAAAGCTATATAGTTGATCCTGTAGCAGTAGATGAATTTGAAGAAGTTGCAAGAATATCAGGTATGCCTGAAATCAAAAGAAGGTCTTTGGGGCATGCCCTTAATATAAAGGCTGTAGGTAGAAGAGTTGCAAAAGAATTAGGAAAGAATTTAGAAGAAGTTAATCTTGTGGTTGCCCATATAGGAGGAGGAATATCAATCTGCCCTCTTGAAAAAGGTAAGGCTATAGATTACAACAATGCAAATGAAATGGGACCATTTTCACCAGAGAGAACTGGAGGACTTCCATGTGGAGACCTTGTAAAAATGTGCTTCTCAGGGAAATATACCCTTGCAGAAATTAAAAAGAAAATCAGCGGTAAAGGTGGACTTGTTGCCTACCTTGGTACTAATGATGTAAGAGAAGTTCAAAAGATGGTAGATGAAGGTGATGAAAGAGCCCTTCTTATATTTAAAGCGATGGCATATCAAATAGCCAAAGAAATTGGTCAAATGGCTACTGTGCTAAAAGGAAATGTAGATGCTGTAGTAATGACAGGCGGAGTATCATACTCAAAGACTCTTACAGCGTGGGTAGAGGAAATGGTATCCTTTATAGCTCAATATCATGTAGTGCCGGGAGAAGATGAAATGCTGGCTCTGGCAGAGGGTACTATAAGAGTACTTAATGGAGAAGAAAAAGCAAAAATATATGAAGAAGAGGTGAATATAGGATGAAAAGCTTCAGCGAAATAATAAACATTGCAAAGGAAAGAGGACCAAAGGTCATCTCAGTTGCTTGTGCTCAAGATTCAGATGTACTTAAAGCTGTAGAAGGAGCAAGAAAAGAAGGAATAGCAACAGCTATCCTTGTAGGAGATGAGCCAAAGATTAAAGAAATATCAAATGAACTTGGAATCGACCTAAACAACTATGAAATCATTCATGAAGAAGACCTATCTAAAGCTTCACTTAAAGCAGTAGAGCTTGTATCTTCAGGGAGAGCTCATCTTGTGATGAAGGGTCTTGTTGATACATCAATAATACTTAAGGCAGTGCTTGACAAAGAAGTGGGACTTAGAACTGGATGTCCTCTTAGTCATATAGCAGTATTTAAAATACCGTCTTATGATAGACTTTTCTTTGTAACTGATGCTGCCATGACATTAAAGCCTGATCTTGAAACTAAGAAAAAGCTAATAGAAAATGCAGTTTCTGTAGCCCATGCACTAGATATAGAGGAACCTAGGGTTGCAGTTCTTTGTGCAAAGGAAAAAGTAAATGACAAAATGGTTTGTACTTTAGACGCTAAAGAGCTAGAAGATATGAACAAAAGAGGGGAAATCAAAGGCTGTATGGTTGGTGGACCATTTGCTCTTGACAATGCAGTTTCAGAAGAAGCTGCAAAGCTAAAAGGAATGGATCATCCAGTAGGAGGAAAGGCTGATATACTTCTTGTTCCTGATCTTGAATCTGGAAACATTCTATATAAATCAATGGTATTTTTCGCACAAGGTGAAAATGCTGGGATAATAGTTGGGGCAAAGGCTCCTATAGTACTTACTTCAAGAGCGGACAGTGATATAAGTAAATTAAACTCTATAGCACTTGGAATTCTTTCAGCATCTAAAATATAAGGATAATATTCTTTATATAAGAATTAAATATAAATTAAGATTATATAGAAACTTTGAGGCATTCAAAGACTTATGGATAGCCTCTTAAAAATGGGAGGATAAGAAATATATGAAAGAATTTAAGATACTTGCTATAAACCCAGGGTCTACGTCGACTAAGATATCTGTTTTCCAAAATGAAACTCTAATAATGGAAAAGACACTTAGACACTCTTCTGAAGAAATCAACAAATTTGAAAAGATAACTGACCAATTCGAATTTAGAAAAAACGTAATAATCGAAGCTATGGATGAAGCTGGAATCAAGATAGAAGACCTTGATGCTGTAGTAGGAAGAGGAGGACTTTTAAAGCCTATTCCTGGAGGAACATATGAAGTTTCTGAAAACATGATAGAAGACCTTAAAGTTGGAATATTAGGAGAGCATGCATCAAATCTTGGTGGAATAATAGCTAAAGAAATAGCAGATTCTGCATTTGCTCCATCTTTTATAGTTGACCCTGTTGTAGTTGACGAAATGAACGATGTAGCTAGAATATCTGGAATGCCTGAAATAGAAAGAAAATCAATATTCCATGCTCTTAACCAAAAGGCAACTGCTAGAAGAGCAGCAGCTGAAATGGGAAAAGCATATGAAGATGTAAACGTAATAGTTGCTCACCTTGGTGGAGGAATCTCTGTTGGGGCTCATGAAAAAGGAAGAGTAATAGATGTAAATAACGCTCTTGATGGAGAAGGACCGTTTTCACCAGAAAGAACTGGAGGATTACCAGTGGGAGATTTAGCTAAACTATGCTTTAGCGAAAAGTTCACACTTGATCAAATCAAAAAGAAGATAAAAGGGCATGGCGGAATCGTAGCTTACTTAAATACAAACGATGCAAGAGACGTTGAAAAGATGATAGAAGAAGGAAATGAAGAGGCAAAGCTTGTTTATGATGCTATGGCATATCAGGTAGCTAAGGAAATAGGTTCTTGCGCGGCAGTACTTAAAGGAAAAGTAGATGCAATTGTCCTTACTGGAGGGATTGCATACTCTAAAATGATTACAACAGAAATCAGCGAGAGAGTTTCATTTATTGGAGATATAAAGATATTCCCAGGAGAGGACGAAATGACTGCACTTGCAGAAGGTGCTCTTAGGGTTATGAAAGGACAGGAAGTTCCTAAAAAATACGAGGTGTAAAATGCTTAAAAATGACAAGAGAATCCGCATATTTATTGGACACTATGGCAGTGGGAAAACAGAAGTAGCTGTAAATTACGCTCTCAAACTCACAGAGGTCTCAGAAAAAAAAGTTGCACTAGCTGACCTTGATGTAGTAAACCTTTATTTTAGATCAAGAGAAAGGCAAAAGGAGCTTGAAGATAAGGGCATAAGAGTAATATCAAGCTCTATAGAAGGAGGAGCTCTTGATCTTCCTGCTGTATCTGCCGAAGTGATGAGCCCTATGGAAGACCATTCTTATGACTATGTGATAGATGTAGGAGGAGATTCTGTAGGGGGAAGAGTGCTTGGCAGGTTTTCTCATCTTATTGAAGAGGGAGACTATGATATGTTCATGATTGTAAATGCCAATAGAGAGCAGACTCAGACCCTAGATGAGGTATTAAACCAAATAAAATCCATAGAACAAACTACAAGATTAAAGGTGACAGCTCTAATCAACAATACTCATCTTGTAAGAAATACTACCATAGATGATGTAATAAAAGGAGATTCTCTTGTTAAACAGGTTTCTGAAGCTACAGGACTACAAGTAAGATATGTTTCTGCTATTGAACAAATAGCTAACCATATACCTGAGGGAACCCTTGGGGAAGTTTTTAAAATCAATCTCATGATGAGAACAGATTGGATGTAATATTTAATTTGAGGAGGATGTATCAATGGCTAAAGGAAAAGTGTTCTTTGATCAAGACCGCTGTAAGGGATGCGAGCTATGTACTATAGCTTGTCCGGTTAACATCGTTATAATGGATAAAACTAAGATTAATATAAAGGGATATAACCCTGCTACAGTATCTGATATGGATAAATGTATAGGATGTGCAAACTGCGCTACAATGTGTCCAGATAGCGTAATCACAGTAGAGAGAGAAAAATAAGGGAGGGTTCAAACTATGTCTAAGGTACTTATGAAAGGTAATGAAGCAGTAGCTAAAGCAGCCATAGAGGCAGGATGCAAGTACTTCTTCGGTTATCCTATAACACCACAAAATGAAATTCCAGAGTATATGTCAAGAGAGCTTCCAAAAATAGGAGGAGTATTCCTTCAAGCAGAATCAGAAGTTGCAGCAATAAACATGGTATACGGAGCAGCAGGAGCTGGAGTTAGAGTAATGACATCTTCATCTTCACCGGGAATCGCTCTAAAGCAAGAAGGAATATCTTACATAGCAGGGGCTGAGCTTCCAGCTGTAATCGTAAACATGATGAGAGGAGGCCCAGGACTTGGAGGAATCCAACCATCTCAGGCTGACTATTTTATGTGTACAAGAGGGGGAGGAAACGGAGACTATAGACACGTTGTGTATGCTCCAGCAACTCTTCAAGAAGCAGTAGATATGACTATGGAGGCATTTGAAGTAGCAGACTTTTACAGAATACCTGTAATGGTATTAGGCGATGGTATGATAGGACAGATGATGGAGCCTGTAGAGTTTAGACAGCCAGCAAAAAGACAGCTTGAGGAAAAGACTTGGGCATCTGTTGGTACTAAGATGGAAAGAAAGCCAAATGTAATCAACTCACTTTATCTTGATGCAAAAGAGCTTGAAGACCACAACATAAGACTTGAAGAAAAATACAACACTATAATCAAAAATGAAACTAGACATGAAAACTATAAAACAGAAGATGCTGATATAGTATTCGTAGCATATGGAACTACTGCAAGAATCGCTAAAAATGCTGCTGATGCACTTAGAGAAGAAGGAATCAAAGCAGGAGTACTTCGTCCTATTACACTTTGGCCATTCCCTGAAAGAGCATTTGATGAGCTAAACTGCAAAGCGATTCTTACTGTAGAGATGAGTATGGGACAGATGATAGAAGACGTAAAGCTATCAGTTAACGGAAGACTGCCTGTACATTTTGTAGGAAGAAGTGGTGGAATGGTTCCAGAGCCTAAGCTTATTGTAGAAAAAGCAAAAGAAATATTAGGGGGTGCTCAATAATGGCAGTTGTTTTCCAAAAAACTAAGGGACTTACTGATGTACAAACTCACTATTGCCCAGGATGTACTCATGGGATAATACACAGACTTGTTGGTGAGGTTTTAGAAGAGCTAGGAGTATTAGGAGAGTCTATAGGAGTAGCTCCTGTTGGATGTTCGGTACTTGCTTACAAATACTTCAACTGCGATATGCAAGAAGCAGCTCATGGTAGAGCACCTGCTGTTGCTACGGGAATCAAAAGAGTACTTCCTGACAAAGTGGTATTCACATACCAAGGAGACGGAGACCTTGCATCTATAGGAGCAGCTGAGATTGTACATGCTGCAGCAAGAGGCGAAAAAATCACTACAATATTCGTAAACAACGCTATATATGGAATGACTGGTGGACAGATGGCTCCTACAACTCTAGTAGGGCAAAAGGCAACTACATCTCCATACGGAAGAGATGCAGCTGTAGTTGGTATGCCTATGAGAGTTTCTGAAATGCTTGCTACACTTGATGGAGCAGTATATGTAGAGAGAGTTTCTGTAAACAACCCAGGAAACGTTAGAAAAACTAAGGCAGCAATCAAAAAGGCATTCCAAGCTCAAATAAACGGAGAAGGCTTCTCTATAGTAGAAGTACTTTCAACTTGCCCTACTAACTGGGGAATGCATCCAGTAGAGTCTCTAAAGTGGCTTGAAGACAATATGATTCCTTACTATCCATTAGGAAACTTCAAAAAAGTAGAGGAGGGGAAATAATATGGCTACAGAAAAAATTATTTGCGCTGGGTTTGGTGGACAGGGAGTTATGTCCATGGGGCAGCTTATAACATACGCAGGAATGCTTGAAGAAAAGCAGGTTTCTTGGCTTCCATCATATGGACCAGAGATGAGAGGAGGAACTGCAAACTGTTCAGTAATAGTTGCAGACACTCCAATAGGCTCTCCAATAATCACAAACGACGCTACATGCGCTATAGTGATGAATCTTCCTTCACTTGTAAAATTTGAAAAAGATGTGGAAGCTGGTGGAAAGATATTCGTAAATAGCTCACTAATAGACAAAAAAGTAGCAAGAGAAGACGTAAAAGCATACTATATCCCAGCTAACGAAATAGCTTTTGACCTAGGAAATCCAAAAGTTGCAAATATGGTAATGCTTGGAGCTATGCTTGAAGTAAACAAAACTGTAGATGTAAACTCGGTACTTGAAGCGTTTAAAAAGGTTTTCGGACCAACAAAAGAAAAATTCGTACCACTTAACGCTCAGGCCCTTGAAAAAGGTGCAGAAGCAGTAAGAACAGCAGTAAAATAATAACCTCTAATCCCTGTGAATCTTGTATTTGCAGGGATTTTTAACACTTAAGATAATAGACTAAAAAATAACAAAAACTATATATATAAAAAAAGTATTATTATTTTCAGAATTATATTATAATAGCTAAGGGGGATATTAAAAAATAATTAACAAAATTCAGTAAAATTGGAGGGGAAATGAAACCTATAATAAAACCTAATATTAAACCTACGACTAGAATCATGACGCTTGCTCTTGGAAGCCTTGTATGCAGCGTAGCAATAAATGGCTTTTTAAGACCCTTAGGACTTATAAGTAGCGGAATTACAGGATTATCAATAATTTTGAATCATATCAGCTCAATAAATATCGGACTCATAGTATTTACACTTAATATTCCACTTTTTATACTGGCATATTTTAAGTTAAAAAAAGAATTTGTAATCTACAGCCTCATTAATATGATTATGTTTTCTACAATGCTCGGTCTTACAGGAAATGTCTACCAGTACATTGGAGTAGATAATGTAATGCTCTCAGCTCTTGTAGGAGGAGCTCTAAACGGCATAGGAATGGGAATCACATTTAGAGGGAGAGGTTCTCAAGGCGGAATAGACATAGTTGGCGCCATAATCAGAAAAAATTGGGAGATATCTATAGGTAGTGCCCTTATGTTAATAGACCTTGCTATAATCGCTACAGGGGGATATGTATTTGGTATAGAGAGCTTTTTATATACTCTCACAGCACTTTATATAGGTTATCAGTTCCTTGATAAGGTACAGGCTACATTTGACAGCAAAAAATCTGTAATGATAATATCCCACAAACCTAAAGAGATAGGAACTGCCCTAATGCAGGAAATGAATAGAGCCATAACCTACCTTAAAGGAGAGGGTGGATATACAGGCAATGAAAAAAATATAATATATACAATAGTGAATCCAAGAGAAATACCTAAAATCAAAAAAATCGTCAATGAGCACGACCCCAATGCATTTATTTCAGTATTTGAAACAAATGAAGTCAGGGGATACAGATTTGAAGAAAGGTTTATTTAATGGATTATGACAAAGCACTTCCCCTAAAAAAACCACCAGAATCTTTACTCCATTTTAAAGGATGTATAGAAACTGGTGGTTTTGTCTTTTTATTTGACTAAAATATCCTTCTTTTTTCTAACTTCACTTAAAAGTAAAACCAGTGAAGTCATAAAAGGGAGGATATAATAAAATGTCCTAAATACTATGATGCTTGCAAGGGCTTCACTAGATTCATGACCAAGAAGGGTAAGTCCAAATATAGCAGCAAGGTCAAAAGAGCCTGCCCCACTTGGAACAAAAGAAGCTATCCCTAGAGTTATAGATATAGTATAAAGTCCCATTATCAAAAATAGCCTAGTATCTCCAGTGACATGAAGCACTGCAATATAAAAAAACAAAGCTGCTAAGAGCCAGTCAAGAGAAGATATAGCAACTAGCCTCAGACGAAGCTTTAGAGAACCTTTTTCAGACTGAGGAAGGAGCTTTTCTCCAATATAAGGAATCTTATTTAAAAACAGATAGATAGGGCTATATAGAGAACATCCTAAAAGGACTGCATAAAAAAACTCATATCCATCTATAAAAACAGTGACATCAAATATTCCCATCAAAGCCAAAATAGAAAGAACCGAAAGGCCACAAAGACTTGAAAGGACAATTATTGCAGCAGCTGGGACCACCTTTTTAAGATCTATATTATATTTTCCATAAAGATAAGAGCGCATACTTGCGCCTCCTATTCCTCCAAGGCCAATCATATTGTCAAAGCTTGTGGATATATATCCGATTTTTGCAGCCTTTGAGGATGAAATATCAAAATTATAAAAATAAGAAACAGCTACATCATAAAGACATACCTTAGTAAACAGGAAAATGCCTGATATAGTGAGGATAAAGACCTCATTAGGCTCAAGAGCCATTATTATAGAAAGAGTCAAAGCCATATCGATTGAGCTTATCTGCCTTGAGACCTCCCGAAATATTACAAATATAACTATTATAGATATAATAGGCTTTAAAAACTTTTTGTAGCTATCTTTTTTAATAGACATAACCTGCTCCTCGCAATAAGATTTCCCATTCTATTTGTATTATTGTATAATAGAGTAGAAAAAATTAAAAGATGACAATTAAAACTTAAATCACTAAAAAGGACTAAGACATATAAAGTTTTGATAACGGAGGAAAATAATGAGAAAATATTTTGGAACAGATGGTGTGAGAGGAATAGCAAATGAGGAGCTGACTCCAGAGCTTGCCTACAAGCTTGGAAGAGCAGGTGCGTATGTACTTCAGCATCACAGTGAACATGATGGAGAAAAAGTAAGAGTTGTGATAGGTTCAGATACAAGAATATCAAAGGATATATTAACTGCCGCACTTTCATCAGGATTTATGAGCATGGGAGTAGATGTAATAGATGCGGGAGTACTTCCAACCCCTGCAATAGCATATCTAACCAAGCACTATAAGGCAGATATAGGAGCAGTGATATCAGCATCCCACAACCCTATGGAGTACAACGGAATTAAGTTTTTTAATTCAAAGGGCTTTAAGCTGGCAGATGAAATAGAGCTTGAAATAGAAAGCTATATAGAGGACATGTCCAGAATAAAGGAATACCCTACCCACAACCAAATAGGAAAAAAAATAAGTACAGTTGACCCAGAAGATGCCTACGTTGCATTTTTGAAGTCATGTGTAGAGGTAAACTTTAGTGGTATGAAGATAGTTCTTGATACTGCAAACGGAGCGGCGTACAAGGTTGCCCCAAGAGTATTTAAAGAGCTAGGAGCAGAAATAGTATGTATAGGATGTAGCCCTGATGGGTTAAATATCAACCATAACTGTGGCTCTACCCATGTCGAAGGACTTAAAAAAGCAGTAATATCAGAAGGGGCAGACTTGGGACTTGCATACGATGGAGATGCGGATAGACTTATTGCCATTGATGAAGATGGAAATATAGTGGATGGAGATAAGATAATGCTTATCTGTGCAGACCATATGAAAAAAGAAAAGAAGCTGAAAAAAGACGCACTAGTAGTTACAGTGATGAGCAATATGGGGCTTCATGTTGCAGCAAAAAAGCTTGGAATCAAATTAGCAATAACAACAGTAGGGGATAGATATGTTCTTGAAGAAATGGTCAAAGAGGGCTACTCACTTGGAGGAGAGCAATCAGGACATATGATATTTTTAGACAATATCACTACTGGAGATGGTATACTTAGCTCCTTGATATTTACAGAAATAGTGAAAAAACAAGACAAGCAGGTGTCTGAGCTTGCCAAGATAATGGATATATATCCTCAAATACTTATAAATGCAAAGGTGAGTAACGGCAACAAGCATACTTATATGGAAAATGAAGAAGTTGCACAGAAGATTAAAGCCTTAGAAGAAAAAATGGACGGAGAAGGAAGGGTACTAATAAGACCATCAGGGACTGAGCCCCTTGTAAGAGTTATGATAGAGGGAAAAGACCAAAGTCAAATAGAAGGTATGGCAAAAGAGCTTGCACAGCTTATCGAAGAAAAATTAGGGTAAATATAAAAAAGGCAGAGTTTACTTTTCAGTGACTTTGCCTTTTTATAAAGTTCTTGACTCAAACTTATTGACATAGTTATGTCAACTTTGTAATACAAAATAGTAGGAACTATTAAGTCGTTATGATATAATGTTATCCAGACTAAATATGGATAATCTAAAAATAAAAAAGCGCCAGAGCCTCAGATGAGGCTGACGAGGACTAGAGTTATCGAAAATTCGGCGGATGCTCTAGGGGTGATCGCAGCCCAAGGATTCAAACAAAACCTGAGAGTAATTTCAGGAACAAAAGGAATTCAGCGATAGATTAATCCCTTTTTTAGTCGTGCTCAAAAATTTTGAAACGATAAAAGGAGGATTTTTTTATGTGCGGAATAGTTGGATATGTAGGAAAAGAAAGTGCTCAGGAGGTAATACTTCAAGGGCTAGAAAAGCTGGAGTATAGAGGTTATGACTCGGCTGGGATAGCTATACTTGAAGATGGGGTAATCAAATCAGACAAGTTCAAAGGAAGACTATCTGTCCTTAGCGACTACCTAAATGACCATCCAATCTCAGGAAGCCTTGGGATAGGACATACTAGATGGGCAACTCATGGAGCACCTTCGGATGAGAACTCTCATCCTCACCTAAACAAAGAAAGTACAATTGCAGTAGTTCACAACGGAATTATCGAAAACTATGTAAGCCTAAAAGAAGAGCTGATAGCTAAAGGTTATGAATTCAAATCCCAAACAGATACAGAAGTAATAGTTCACCTTCTAGACAGCATATACGAAGGAGATCTTCTTGAAGCTGTAAACAAACTGACAAAGCTAATAAGAGGAGCCTATGCAATAGGTGTAGTTTGCTCTAAAAACCCTGGGGAAATGGTTGCAGTTCGTAATGAGAGTCCTCTTATAGTTGGACTTGGAAAAGACGAAAACTTTATAGCATCTGATATACCAGCACTTCTTAAATATACAAGAGATGTATGCATACTTGAAAATGGAGAAACTGTGCATCTTACACCTGAAAAAGTAACAATATACTCAAAAGACCATGAAATAGTACAAAGAGAAAAATTTACAGTAGACTGGGATGTAGAATCAGCATCTAAGGGTGGCTATGATTATTTCATGCTAAAGGAAATCCATGAGCAGCCAACTGCAATCAGAGAAACACTCCTTAGAAGACTAGATGAAAACGGAAAAATAAAGCTGGATGACATAAAGCTTACAAAAGAAGACCTTGAAAAAATAACAAAAGTATATATAGTAGCTTGCGGAACTGCATATAACGCAGGACTGATTGGAAGATATGCAATAGAAAAATTTGCCCAGATTCCAGTAGAACCAGATATAGCATCAGAATTCAGATATAGAGAGCCATTTATAGACCAAAACACACTGCTGATAGTGATTAGCCAATCTGGAGAGACTCTAGATACTCTTGCAGCAATAAGAGAGGCAAAGAGAAAAGGAGCTAGAATCCTTTCAATCACAAATGTAGTAGGCTCATCTGTGGCAAGAGAATCAGATGATGTGTTTTACACTTGGGCTGGGCCAGAGGTAGCAGTAGCATCTACAAAGGCATACACTACTCAAATCACAGCACTTTATATGATAGCACTTGATCTAGCACTTACAAAAGGAACTATTACAGAAGAGTTTTATTTTGATACAATAAACAAAATGAAAGAGCTTCCTGAAAAAGTAGAAAGAATCCTTGAAAATGCTGAAGATATTAAAAAAATAGCTGAAGATATCAAAGATAGCCAAAGTGCTTTTTACCTTGGAAGAGGACTTGATTATCAGACTGCTATGGAAGGTGCTCTAAAGCTCAAAGAAATATCATATATCCATACAGAAGCATTTGCAGCAGGAGAGCTAAAGCACGGAACTATAGCTCTAATAGAGGATGGTACTCCAGTAATTGCAATTGCAGGGCAGGAAAGCTTATATGAAAAAATGCTTTCAAATATCCAGGAAGTAAAAGCCCGTGGAGCCTATGTGATATCGATAGCAAAGGAAAGCAAAAAAGAAATAGAAGCACAATCAGATAGAGTAATATATGTACCAGACGTAGACGATATATTAGCACCAGTTCTTACAGCAGTGCCGACTCAGCTGATTGCATACTACACATCACTAATCAAAGGAAACGATGTAGATAAGCCAAGAAACCTTGCAAAATCGGTGACGGTTGAGTAGTATTTAAGAAATGAGCTAACAATTTAATTAAAATTTATTTTCTTATTTATAAATAAGTTGCTAGAAGGCACCTCTTTAGTTATATTAGACTAAAGGGGTGTTTTTTATATTCAAAGAAAAAAAGTTTCTTTGAATATAAAAAACAAATTGAAAAATAGAGATTGGAAGTGAATCTATGATAAAACGAATACGAAAATTCACTATCAAGCACCGTTTGATTATATATACATTTGCTCTACTTTTTATAGGTATTTTTATTACTGGGCTTGTTAGTTATGAGCTTGCCAAGGATGGGCTAAACAGGCGGGGTGAGACTATATTAAAAAACGGGGTTAAATCTGCTTTGGCTATAATAGAGCAAAAGCAGTATGATGTACAAATGGGTTATATTGAGCTAGAAGTTGCACAGGAGCAAGTAAAGGAACTGCTTTTAGGACCTATGCAGATGGATGGAACTAGACCTATAGAAGGGCCTATTGATTTAGGGAAGCATGGATACTTTATTATATATAACACTGCTGGGGATGAGATTATGCATCCTTTTCTAGAAGGAGAAAATGTCTGGGATGTAGTAGATTTAAACCCTAGAGGCGGAGATTTTTACTTAGTTCAAGATAAGATTGAAAAAGCGTTAGATGGAGGAGGCTTTACAAAATACAGCTGGTCTGTTAGAAATGATGATGAAATCAGGGACAAAATAGTTTATTCGGAGTATGAGCCTGATTGGGGATGGGTGGTTACGGCGGGCTCTTATATGAAGGATTTTAATGAAGAGGCAAATATAATTCTTGGAGTCACTCTTTCTATAAGTATAATTATGATTATGATAGGCTTCCTAGTGTCTTATAAGTATATAGAGAGTATTACAAGACCATTAATAAGACTAGAAAAAACAATGGAGCTTGCCAAAAGAGGAGATTACATAACCATAGATCCTTTAAAGAGGCAAGACGAAATAGGCAATCTTATTTTGGGATACAACTCCATGATTATGGCTATCAAAAGTGGTATAGAGAGGTTAAAAGAAAAGGATGAAGTCCTTTACAACTACGCATATTTTGACACTACAACAAGTCTACCAAACAAGCTGTTTTTTAAGGAACTAATAGAAGAAAGATTAAAAGTATGCGATAAGATATGCCAATTGGTCTTAATGGATATAAAGGATTTTAGGTCCATCAATTCGATTTATGGAGGAGACTATGGAGATTTTATCTTAAAGCAAATTGCAGAGATTTTAAAAGAGTATGAAAATGATAGCATAAAGTTTGCTAGATTATCTGGAAATGAATTTGGTGCATGGCTTGAAGGCTATGACAATAAAGAAGCTACAAATATGATTTATCTTTTAAAAAAATTCCTATCTAAAAAACTCTCAATTGGAGGTGGTCATCACTATATAGAGTTTTATTTTAGCTGTAGTGGGGATATGATAAGGCCGTCAAGCTTTGAAGAATATTATCAAAATGCAAGTGTTGCGCTAAAGCATGCCAAGGATTTAAATGATATGAATCTTCTTTGCTTTCAAGAGGATATGTATAGAAAACTAGAAAGAAGCGCATTAATCAAAGATTTAGCAGAGCAGGCCATCAAAAGAGATGAATTTATCATTCATTATCAGAAAAAGGTGGATATAAATACAAAAGAGATTGTTGGAGTAGAGGCTCTTACAAGGTGGAGCTCCAAAGAACTTGGGAATATACCTCCAAGTGAATTCATACCCCTTATCAACAATACAAGCCTCATATATGGTTTTACAGAATATATCATGCTAAAAGCACTGGATGATTTGTCTACCATAAAGGAGCGGTTTGGAGATGAGGTGACTGTTTCCATAAATATTCCTCCAAATATTTTTTATATGAAAAGCTTTGAAGAAGGCTTAAAAAAGGGGATAAGAGCCAGAGGAATAAACCCAAAATATATATGTCTTGAAATTACAGAGGATGTATTTATTGGGGACTTCAAAAAAGTCCAGACTATAATAAAAAATCTTCGTGAATTTGGAGTAAAGATATCTTTGGATGATTTTGGCACAGGATATTCATCACTGAACTATATTTCTAAGTTTTCACTAGATGAAATTAAAATAGACAAACAGTTTATAGATTCTATTCATACTGACCCAAAAACCCAGCTACTACTAAAATCCATAATTGATATAGCAAAGGGATTTGAATATATTGTAGTTGCTGAGGGAGTGGAGTCTAATGAACAGATTGAAGCTTTAAAATCAATTGACTGCTCCATAGTACAGGGATATATTTTTTCAAGACCTGAACCACTATAATTGTTTTGAAATTAACAATAAAAACTAAAAATACCAGCTCTATTTGAGAGATAATCAAATTGGGCTGGTATTTTTAAAATTTAGGATTTTATAAAAAAATATATAAAAAGAAAAGTTCTGTTTGCCAGATATTCTCTTTATATTTAATCTTGTCATGATTACTTATAGACTTATTGTAATTTCTTTTGTTTGTAGATATTGATATTACAATATAGAATAAATAGTAAGAAGATTCAAAACATTTCTGCAGAGATGTCGCTATTTAATTATGCCATGATTAAATAAAGGAGGGTTTATCCATGTCAAGCCTAAGTGCTAGTGAAGTTGCTCGCCCTAAAGCAAATACTCAGGAAAAAGTACAGAAATTTGGAAGATTTTTAAGTGGAATGGTAATGCCAAATATAGGAGCATTTATTGCATGGGGTCTAATTACAGCTCTGTTTATCCCTACGGGATGGAGACCAAATGAAAACCTTGCAGCTCTAGTAGGACCTATGATTATATATCTTTTACCACTTCTTATAGGATATACAGGAGGAAAGATGGTAGGAGGAGTAAGAGGAGGAGTACTTGGAGCTATTGCTACTATGGGAGTAGTAGTAGGGGTTGATATCCCTATGTTTATTGGAGCTATGATTATGGGGCCTTTAGGAGGCTACTCAATCAAGAAGTTTGATGAACTTGTAGAAGGAAAGATACCGGCAGGATTTGAAATGCTTGTAAACAATTTCTCAGCAGGAATCATAGGAACACTACTTGTACTGCTTGCTTACTTAGGAATAGGACCAGTTGTTCAAGGGTTAAACAATGTACTTAAGATTGGGGTTGAAGCTATAGTAAATGCTGGACTGCTTCCACTTACATCTTTATTTATAGAACCAGGAAAGATACTGTTTTTAAACAATGCAATCAATCACGGAGTGCTTGGACCACTTGGAATACAGGAATCAAATGAGCTTGGAAAATCAATATTCTTCCTTCTTGAGACAAATCCTGGACCAGGACTTGGAATCCTTTTAGGATACCTTGTGTTTTCAAAGGGAATGATTAAGCAATCTACTCCAGGAGCAATAATCATCCACTTCTTAGGTGGAATTCATGAAATATATTTCCCATATGTACTGATGAATCCAGTACTGTTACTTGCAGTAATTGCAGGAGGAGCAAGCGGTATCCTTACATTTAGTGTACTTGGAGCAGCCCTTGTATCGACTCCATCACCAGGAAGTATATTTGCACTTATAGCTATGACTCCAAGAGGAGGATACTTTGCAGTTCTTGCAGGCGTAGCCGTATCAACAGCAGTAAGCTTCTTAGTATCTGCATACTTCATCAAACGTTCTAGTGACAAGATGGATGACAAGGAGCTAGAAGGTGCAAGAGAAAAGGTTGCAGATTTAAAAGGGAAAAAACCTGCTATGGCAGTAAGTAAGATAGTGTTTGCATGTGATGCAGGAATGGGATCAAGTGCGATGGCGGCGACTAGCCTAAGAAACAAGCTAAAAAAAGCAGGGCTTAATATTGAAGTTGTAAATCATGCAATCGATGAAATTCCATCAGATGCTGAGATAGTAATCACCCATGAAAGTCTTACAGAGAGAGCAAAAGGTAAAGCTCCAAAGGCAGCGCATGTATCTATAAAAGATTACTTTAATGATCCAGAAATAGATTATATGATTCAAAATCTAGAAAGTAGCGGGGAAGTAAAGGAGATTAAAACTGAAATAGAGGAAAATGAGATATTAAAAAAATCTAACATTAAATTAGGACTACAAAGTGTAGAGCAAAGTGAAGCAATTAAAATGGCAGGAGAGCTTTTAGTTGAGAGCGGATATGTGGGAGTAGAATATATAGATGCGATGCTAGAAAGAGAAGAGCAGCTAAGCACTTATATTGGAAATGGAGTTGCAATTCCCCATGGAGTTGGAAAAGCAAAAAGTACTATAAAAAAATCAGGTATGTCAGTACTTCAGTTTCCAGATGGAATCGATTTTGCAGGAGAGACAGTTTATCTAGTTATTGGTATAGCAGGAGCAGGAAATGACCATCTGGCTATTTTATCAAATATAGCAGTAGCTCTTGAAGATGAAAATGAGGTAGAAAAATTAAGAAATTCAAAATCAAAAGATGAAATCTACAACAAATTTACAGCAGAAAAAAACTAAAGTTAAAAAACAATTGAGGTGAAAAATTTGATCATAACTTTAACTTTAAATCCAGCCCTAGACAAAACCATAGAGATAAATGATTTTCAGGTAAATCATGTAAACCGTGTTTCTTCAATACGACTTGACCCGGGAGGAAAAGGAATCAATGTATCAAAGGTAGTTCATTCTCTGGGTGGAAAAAGTAAGGCATTAGGGGTGCTGGCAGGCTCTACAGGAAAATTTATAGAAGACAAGCTTGATATCCTTGAAATTGAAAATGAATTTATATTTACAGATGGAGAAACCAGAACCAATATAAAAGTTGTTGATAAGGAAAAGGGAACAAACACAGATATCAATGAAAAGGGTCCAGATATTGATATACAGGTTTTGGAGGAAATAGCCTATAAAATAATAGATAATACTTCAATAGCTGATATCCTTGTGCTATCTGGGAGTGTTCCAGGGAATGTGGACTCAGGAATATATTATGATTTGATTGAAAGTGCAAAGAAAAAAGGAATTAAGACCATACTGGATGCTGATGGAGCACTTTTGGAAAAAGGAATCGAAGCTGGGCCATACCTTATAAAACCCAATATCCATGAGCTTGAAAGATTGTATGATAGAAAAATTACAAGCCCTATGGAAGCTATAGATTTAGGAAAGAAATTCTTTGAAAAAGGAATTGAAATGGTGGTTATTTCATTAGGCTCTGAAGGGGCCATATTCATGACAAAAGAAAAAACCGCACTAGTTAAAGGTTTAAAGGTAGATGTGATTAGCACAGTAGGAGCAGGTGATTCTATGGTCGGAGCTCTTGCACTTGGTATTGAAAAGAGCTTTGACTTTGAAGAGTTAATCAGACTAGCTACAGCAACAAGTGCAGCAAGTGTAATGACTTCAGGCACAGAGCCTGGAGATATGAAGGTCATAGAGGAATTAAGTGAAAAGATTGTATTTAGTTATTTATAGAATTTGAGAGGAGCATTATTATGAAAACAAAAGCAGTGAGACTATATGGTGCAAATGACTTGAGACTTGAAGAATTTGATTTACCTGAAATAAAAGATGATGAAATACTGGTTAAGGTGATTACAGATAGTATATGTATGTCAACATACAAAGCTGCAACACTTGGAGAAAACCATAAGAGAGTGCCAAATGACATATCAGAAAATCCAATTATAGTAGGGCATGAATTTGCAGGAGTTATCGAAAAGGTAGGTGCTAAGTGGCAAAATCAGTTTAAGCCGGGAGACAAATTTGCAATTCAGCCTGCATTAAACTATAAAGGAAGCATGGCATCTCCAGGATACTCTTATAAGTACTTTGGAGGGAATGCCACATATACAATCATACCTCAGGAGGTTATGGAACTAGGCTGCTTATTGCCATACGAGGGAGAAGCTTATTATGATGCATCTTTATCTGAGCCTATGTCCTGCGTAATAGGAGCATTTCATGCCAACTATCATACTACAGCAGGAAAATATGAGCACTCTATGGGCATTGTAGAAGGAGGAAAGATGGCTCTACTTGCAGGTTGCGGTCCTATGGGTCTAGGCGCTATAGATTATATTATTCATAGAGATAAAAAACCTGGGCTTCTTGTAGTTACAGATATTGATGATGCAAGAATAGAACGAGCAAAAGCTATATTTACAAAAGAAGATGCCAAAAAAAATGGGGTAGAACTAATATTTGTAAATACAAAGGGGATTGAAAACCCAAGTGAATATCTAAATGAGATTACAGGGGGTACTGGTTATGATGACGTATTTGTATACGCTCCAGTAAAGCCTCTTATCGAAGATGCTGATAAAATACTTGGAAGAGATGGTTGCCTGAATTTCTTTGCAGGTCCTACAGATACTAATTTTTCAGCAAATCTTAACTTCTACAATGTCCACTATGCGGCTACACATATAGTGGGGACTAGTGGGGGAAATACAGACGACATGAAGGAATCTCTTGATATGTCCGCTAAAAAACTAGTAAATCCAGCTGTAATGGTAACTCATATTGGAGGACTAAACTCAGTAGCTGAGAGTACTTTAAATCTTCCAAATATTCCAGGAGGAAAAAAATTAATATATACTCATATAGATATGGAACTTACAGCAATAGAGGATTTTGAAGAAAAAGGGAAATCAGATCCATTCTTTAAGGAGCTTGCAGATATTATAAATAGACATAAAGGACTTTGGTCTGCTGAAGCAGAAAAGTATCTATTAGAAAATTACACTAAGCTTATATAGTTTTAAGAAAGAGGGATAAAATTGAAAAAAGTAAGTTTAATTGTTCAAAATGAAGAAGGGCTTCATGCAAGACCTGTAACCATATTTGTAAATGCAGCATCTTCTTTCAAATCAAATATTACTGTAATCAAAAATAGTAATCCTGACAAAGTATATGTTGGCAAGAGCATCATATCTTTGATGTCAATGGCGGCTTCAAAGGGAGATGAAATTACTATAATAGCTGATGGTGAGGATGAAGAGACAGCAGTTATAAATCTTAAAAGCGTGGTTGAAGGTGGTTTTAGCAGCTAATTTAGTCTAAAATATGATTTACTATTAGAATATCATGTAAAATAAAGGTAGGCATTTGAAAAATGTCTGCCTTTTTTCGTTGTGCGCCCAGCATGGGCGCGAACTTGCTGGTGAAAGTCCAGTACGGGGGCTGGTAGTGCCAACCGTTAGCCAAGAGCAAGGGTGTCCATCGT
>NZ_JAGGLI010000040.1 GCF_017874355.1 Acetoanaerobium pronyense | reverse complement strand
CATTAATTTGCTGCCTTTTTTTTATATTTTTTTAAGAATTAAAAAAAGCGACAAAGTCGCTTTTTAGAAAGGGGCTATTTCCCGACAGCCCCTTTATTTTTTTAATTATTTTAATTTTAGGGCTGAACCTGAGCAACCGAAAACATTTTTGATTTTATGCTGTACTATTTCTTCTATTGCTGCTCTTCCTGGTCCAAGGTATTTTCTTGGGTCAAATTCAACTGGCTCTTCTGCAAATACTTTTCTTATCGCAGCAGTCATAGCCATTCTTAAATCCGTATCCACGTTTATTTTGCATACGCCATAGGTAGCGGCCTGTCTAAGCATATCTTCTGGTACACCTTTAGCTCCAGGTATTTGTGCTCCATATTGATTGCACATTTCAAGGTATTTTGGTATTACTGAAGAAGCTCCATGAAGAACAAGTGGAAAATCTGGAAGAAGCTTAGTGATTTTTTCAAGTCTTTCAAAATCTAATCTTGGCTCACCAGCAAATTTGTAGGCTCCATGGCTAGTTCCAATAGCTATTGCTAAAGAGTCTACACCTGATTTTTCAACAAACTCAACTGCTTGGTCAGGATCTGTAAATTTAGCATCCTCTGCAGAAACATTCACTTCGTCCTCTATTCCAGCAAGTTTGCCAAGCTCTGCTTCAACAGTAACTCCTCTTTCATGAGCATATTCAGCAACTCTTCTTGAAAGTTCTATATTCTCATCAAATGGTAGAGCAGAACCATCAATCATTACTGATGTAAATCCATCATCTATACATTGTTTACAAAGCTCAAAACTATCTCCATGATCAAGGTGTAAAACTATTGGAAGGTTAGTTTCTTCAATTGCAGCTTCTACAAGTTTTCTTAGATATATTGGGCTTGCATATTTTCTAGCTCCAGCTGAAACCTGAAGTATTAGTGCTGATTGCTCCTTTTGAGCCGCAGCCACTATTCCTTGGATTATTTCCATGTTGTTTACATTAAAAGCTCCAATAGCATACTTGCCTTCGTATGCATGCTTAAACATTTCTTTAGTATTTATAAGTGGCATTCTATAAACCTCCTAAAAACTTAATTTGGATAAAAATATCCATAACAATATTTTACCCTAAAATCTCTTAAAAATCTTTTTATTTTTAAAGTTTGTATATAATCCAGTTAAAAAGTATAATGATATATATAAGTTTTTAAGAAGGTGTAAAATATGGCGGAATATATAGAAGATTTTTTTGAAAAATTCTTTGAACATAAGGATGATTTAAACAGACAGTTTCATCAAGGTGATATATCAAAAAAAGAGTATATTGAAGAAAACTACTACAAACTTATGGAAATGGGACAAAAGCCTTATAAGTATGTAGACAACGTTTTTAAAGCACTATATAATTATCAGTATTATAATATGACGGGAAAGTTTTATAAGCTAAGACTAAGAGAGTTTGAAAAATATAATAAACATCCCGAAAAAGAAAGAGAATACTATAAAAAAATACAAGATTGCTATTATAGAAAAGACCAAAGCACTTTAAAACTGTTGGATTTAGTGGATTATTACGACGTTGAAGGATATTATATTAGTGTCAAATCTAAAGATCTTAAAAATAAATTATTTGAAATTGTGGTAGATTCTCACGAAATAAAAGCAGTGCTCCACTCAGTCAATCCTCTGATAGTTGAAAAAATGAAAGAAAATGGAATTTTTTCTACGAAAAGCAAGAAATCTGTAATCAAAAGCTATATCAACTCAAGATATTAGGAGGCATTTATGAAAGATCTTCCGGTGATTTTTTTGGAAGAAATGAAAACATTATTAAAAGATGATTTTGCAAAATTTGAAAAAACATATGAAGAAAACAAGTACCTTGCTTTAAGAGCTAATACTTTAAAAATCTCAAAGGAAATGCTAAAAGAAAAATTAAATTTTCTCAAGGAGCCTGTTCCTTGGAATGATGAAGGATATTATTTTGATATTAATGAAAGACCTGCAAAGTCACCACTATATCATGCAGGTCTTTATTATATTCAGGAGCCGTCAGCAATGGCTGTAATTGGACTTTCTGATATAAAGCCAGGTATGAAGGTTCTAGATTTGTGTGCAGCCCCTGGAGGAAAATCCATTAATATAGGTTCAAAACTAAAGGGAGAAGGACTTCTTGTTACCAATGATATTTCATCAACAAGAGCCAAAGCACTCCTTAAAAATATAGAGCTTTTTGGAATTTCAAATGCACTTATAATAAATGAGAATCAAGAAAAAATATACAGAAACTTTCCGGACTTCTTTGATAGAATAGTTGTGGATGCTCCATGCTCTGGAGAAGGAATGTTTAGGAAAGATGAGGACTTGATTAAAAGCTGGGAAAAAACTAGATGTGAATGCCCAGATATTCAAATAGATTTATTGGAAAAATCCGCAAAAATGCTAAAATCAGGAGGCAGAATTATATATTCAACCTGCACATTTAGTAGAAGCGAAAATGAAGATATAATAAATTTATTTTTGCAAAAACATTCTAACTTTAGACTTGTAAATATATCAAAAAACTATGGGTTAGTTGGAGGCTTTAATATGGAGGAAGCGGCTAGGCTGTTCCCACATAATTTAAAAGGAGAAGGACATTTTTTATGTATAATAGAAAAAAAAGGAAAAAATATACTCTTAAATAAAGAACCCAATAATAAAAAAACCTCAAAAAACAAATCAGAGGGATACATTTCCAGAAAAAGCCTTCCTAAAGAGTATCTAGACTTTGAGAAAGAAAACTTAAATATTGTCCTTGAAGGGGATTTTAAGTTTGAAAATAATAGACTTTACAAAGAGATATTTACAGATAACCTTGAAAAAGGGTTTAAAATATTAAGAAACGGGATATTTGTAGGGGAGGTCAAAGTAAAGAACTTTGTCCCATCTCAACAATTTATTATGAATCTCAAATCAACTGACTTTAAAAAAGTTATAGATTTTGAAAATGATAGTAGTGAAATCATAAAATACCTCAAAGGAGAAACATTAAATATACCTGGCCATGAGGACGGATTTTATGGGGTTTCAGTATGTGGTTTTTTAGTAGGATATGGAAAAGCTTCTAATGAGAAATTAAAAAATGGCTATAATAAAAATTGGAGGATGCTCTAATAATGAAGTCAGAAAAAAGTATTAGAATAGACAAATATTTGTCCAATATGGGAATAGGTTCCAGAAAAGATATAAAGAAACACATAAAAATGGGAAGAGTAAAAATCAACGAAAAAATCGTAAAAGAAAGCAATGATTCTGTAAATAAGAACGATATAGTAAGATTTGACAATGAAGTCATTGAATATGAAGAATTCACATATATTATGATGAATAAGCCTCAGGGAGTAATATCGGCAACAGAAGATAAGTATCAAAACACCGTACTTGATATTTTAGAAGACAGATACAAAAACAGAGGTCTTTTTCCAGCGGGAAGATTAGACAAAGACACTGAGGGACTCCTCATACTTACAAATAATGGTACACTTGCCCATAACATGCTCTCACCTAAAAAGCATGTTACTAAAAAATATCTTGTAAAGGTAGTGGGAAGGCTAGGGGAAAGTGATGTTAAAGCATTTGAAAACAAAATAGTTCTAGAAGATGATTATGAGTGCATGCCAGCAAAACTCGATATTTTAGAATCAGATGAAGAATCTCTAGCTATTGTTGAAATAAAAGAGGGTAAATTTCATCAAGTAAAGAGAATGTTTTTAGCAACGGATAAAACAGTAGTTTATTTAAAGAGGATTTCTATGGGACCTATCTCTCTTGATGAAAGCTTAAAACTTGGAGAATATAGGAAGCTTACAGCAGAAGAATTAAATTTGTTAGAAAATTACATGTAAAATATAATGAGGTGAAATTTTGAAAAAAAGAGATATTTTAGAAGTTTATGTACAAGAAATGGAATTTGGAGGAACTGGATATACTGATATAGATAATATTAGATTGAGCTATAAAAACGGTATA
Organism: Acetoanaerobium pronyense; assembly: GCF_017874355.1. Classification (GTDB taxonomy): domain Bacteria; phylum Bacillota; class Clostridia; order Peptostreptococcales; family Filifactoraceae; genus Acetoanaerobium; species Acetoanaerobium pronyense. The sequence goes on along the minus strand of NZ_JAGGLI010000040.1, from coordinate 20,602 downwards.
AAGGGACAAAAAGTAAAGGTTTTAGTAAAAAAAGTTAGGAAAAATAAAGCAGAAGGAAAAATACTATCTGTAATAGAGCCTTCTCCTATGGAAACATCGGAAATATGTCCACACTATGGAAGATGTGGCGGATGTAGCATGCTATCTGTTCCTTATGAAAATCAAATTCAACTAAAAAAAGAACAGCTTATTAATCTTTTTCAAAATAGCGGACATACTGAAATTGATGATATAGAAGTAAAGCAAAGTCCTAGCCCATATGAATATAAAAATAAAATGGAATTCACTTTTGGAGATGAAGAAAAAGGAGGTCCCCTTGCTTTAGGTATGCACATGAAAGGGTCGCCTATGGGAATCATCCATGTTCATTCATGCATGATTGTAGATAGTGATTATAGAAAAATCTTAAATTTTACAGTGGATTTTTTCCAAAATGAAAAGCTCCCTCACTATAACATACTATCTCATGCAGGGTACTTGAGACACTTGGTTTTAAGAAAAGGGAAAAATACAAATGAGATACTTGTTAACCTAGTAACTACCTCTCAAATTGATTATGATTTGACTAAATATGCTGAGGGTCTTTCAAATTTATCTTTAGATGGAAGCATAAGCGGTATATTACATACTTTAAATGACTCACTATCTGATGCAGTAATACCTGAGGAAGTAAGAAGCATTCAAGGAAATTCATATTTTTATGATGAACTTTTAGGTAAAAAGTTTAAGATATCTCCGTTTTCATTTTTCCAGACCAATACCCATGGAGCTGAGGTTTTGTATCAGACAGTCAAAGATATGATAGGGCAGAAAAAAAGTATTCTTTTTGACCTATATAGTGGCACTGGAACTATAGGAATCACTCTATCAGATAAGGCGGATACAGTGATTGGAGTAGAGATTATAGAAGAAGCAGTGGATATGGCAAATGAAAATGTGAAGTCAAACAATGCAACAAACTGCAGATTTATTGCTGGGGATGTAGCCAAAGTGGTATCTGATATCACTGAAAATCCAGAGCTTATAATTCTTGACCCTCCAAGAGCTGGTATACATCCAAAAGGGATGAGCGATATATTATCTTTTAATGCAAAAGAAATTATATATATATCCTGCAATCCAAAGGCTCTTATGTTGGATTTAAAGACTCTAAAAAATGATGGATATGAAATAAAAGAGGCAAAGGGCGTGGATTTATTTCCAAATACGCCACATGTTGAAGTCGTAATATTACTTACGAAGTAATTAAATGTATTTTTCATGAAACCTGATTTTGATAATAAAGGATTTTATAAAAAAGATATTCAGTAATGTAATATCAAAAGGAGACTTTTAAAGCAAAAATCCTCATCAAGCCGCAGACAGATTCAGGCACTAATACTAGCACCCACAAAAGAATTAGCTATACAGATAGCAAATAGTTTTGAAGAATATGGGAAAAATACAAATCTTCGTTCAAAAGGTAAAGGATATAAAGATAAAAAAACATTTTGATTATTGGTGGGAAGACAATTATTTTCTCAAAAAAGAAGGTTTCGAGGGGGCTAAAAATGATGTATATAGCTACATATATCATAGATATAGTGGCGCTCGTTTATTTGATTGTTTTATTATATTCCAGCACCTCTTTAAATAAAAAACGTAAAACTCCTTTTTTAATGGGAAGTATTCTGACCATAATAATAATTTTAGCTGAAGCTGGCACTGTATTTATCGGGAATGAGCATTTCAACAGTCGATTTCTGAGCATTATATTTAATCTAATTGGCTTTGGACTTACACCTGTTATTTCTATTGTTCTAACCTTGATATTTGATAGAAGTTTTTTTAATTCTCATAGAATATTTTTGGTTCCTACAATAATAAATATTATTGCTGTAATTTTATCTCCAAAATATAGACTAATTTTTTATGTTTCCCCAAGTAATGAGTATATGAGAGGTGACTACTTTTTTATTTTTATAACGGTTTATTTTATAAATTTTCTACTATTGGTTTTTAGTACTCTTGATATGGGAAATAAATCCAACTATCCAATTATGAAAAAAATGCTTATTCTTTCGGTTTTTACGATTTTTGGAACAAGCATACAGCTCGCTTATCCTCAAGCATATTCCTCGTGGCACTGTATTACACTAGCTTTATTTCTTTATTTTATTTTACTTTCTGAATTCGACAGTAGCTTTGATACTCTCACAGGACTTTATAACAGAGCGGCCTTTGACAAATTCACAAATGAAATTACATCTCAAAAGCCATTTTCAGTTATAATACTCGACATAAATGATTTTAAAATTATTAATGATACATACGGACACGATTACGGAGACAAGGTAATCCATGAAGTCGCAAATATTATCAGAAAGTCATTTACTAAAAATTATATTTGCTATAGGTTTGGAGGAGATGAATTTTCTATCATAGGAAATGAAATTGATGAAAATGCAATTGAGTTAAATCTAAAGAATATGACAACTTTCCTTAAAGAAAAACGGGATGAAGGTATGATTTTACCTACAGTTTCCTATGGTTATAGTATTTTTAGAGGAAAAGAAGTTCTCGATTTTTATAAACTATTTAAAGAAGCAGATACTCAAATGTATCATTATAAAAAAACATACAAAGAATTAAAGTCAAAAATTTGATTTTCAGTTTTATTAAAGTAAGAGACTAGTAGCAACTCTAGTCCCTTATTTTTTTGTACTAAAATATATGAAAAATTAGATTGTTAAAAATCTATTGTACCAACAAACTACATATGATATATTATAAAAGAATGAAAGTCGTTATCAAATACTAAAATTAATCATTAAAGTTATAAGTATTGTTTTTAGGTAATTAAGTCTAAAATACGAGCTAATAAATGGTGGGGAAAAATTAACATATTCTAATTAAAAGTTAGCATGAAATAGGGGGGTGTGCTTAGATGAACTTGACTCAGGGAAAACTCAATACAAAATATATTGTCAAAGACATTAAAACCTATGATGATGAACTCAAAGATTTCCTTTTTACTTTGGGTTGCTATGAGGGAGAATCAATAACTTTGATTTCTATACTTGCAGAAAACTATGTAATCACTGTAAAAGATGCAAGATATAGTATTGACAAGGATTTGGCTGAAGCTATTATTATATAGTTTTTAACATTTATAAAATATATATAATTTTTAAAACATAATGGAGGGAAGTCATGAATAAAGTAGCAAGTATGAAAGTAGCTTTAACGGGAAATCCAAATAGTGGAAAGACTACACTTTTCAATGCCATAACTGGAAAAATTGAACGTGTGGGTAACTGGGCAGGAGTAACTATAGAAAAGAAAGAAGGAGATATCAAGAAGAGTCTTAATAAAGCAGATATAGATATCATTGCTGTAGACCTTCCTGGGGCATACTCTATGTCTCCATTTACATCTGAGGAAAGTATCACTAGTAAGTTTGTAAAAAACGAAAATCCGGACGTAATCATTAATATAGTTGACGCTACAAATCTTAGCAGGAGCTTATTTTTTACAACTCAGCTTCTTGAACTTGAAATCCCTGTAGTAATAGCACTAAATAAAAGTGATTTAAATGAAAAAAAACAGACTAAGATTAATGCAGATAATCTATCAAAACTTCTTGGTTGTCCTGTTGTAGAGACAATATCTACAAAAGGAAGCGATAATGGCCTAGAAAAACTTATCTCAAAGGTCGTAGAAGTAAGAGGAAATATCCAAAATGCTCCATATAAAAATACTGATATACATATAATAGATAAAACTTCTTTAGAAGCTTCTGATAAAAAAAGATATGAATTTGTAAAGGAAATTGTAGCAAAAGTAGAAGATAAAAAAATAAACACAAGTAATCAAACTAAGCAAGATGCTGCTGATAGGATTTTAGCTCATAAATGGATTGGAATTCCAATATTTGCAGTAATTATGTGGATGGTATTTTCAATTTCTCAGACCTATGTAGGTCCATTTTTAGCTGATACTTTTGTAGGATGGATTGATTCTATTTATGCTTTTGTTGAAGGCTCCCTTGGTGATAATGTGCCACCTATTCTAGCTGCTATCTTACTTGATGGTATAATCGGAGGAGTGGGAGCAGTTTTAGGGTTCTTACCTCTTATAATGGTATTATTTTTCTTATTGGCATTACTTGAAGATTGCGGATATATGGCTAGAGTTGCTGTAATCATGGATAGATTTTTTAAGAAAGTAGGACTATCGGGTAAGTCTATTATCCCGATGATTATAGGGACGGGTTGCGCTATACCTGGGGTTATGGCTACAAGAACAATAAAAAACGAAAGACAAAGAAGAACAACTGCAATGCTTACACCTTTTATGCCTTGCGGGGCAAAACTTCCTGTTATTGCACTATTTGCTGGTGCGTTCTTTAACGACGCTGCCTGGGTAGGAACTAGCATGTACTTTATTGGGATAGGAGTTATAATTTTAGGAGCTCTAATAATAGTTAGAATCACTGGAGAAAAACAGTCAAGATCTTTCTTTATTATGGAACTTCCAGAGTACAAATTCCCAAGTGTAAAAAGAGCAACTATTTCTATGTTTTCAAGAGGGAAATCCTTTATTATAAAGGCTGGTACTATAATTCTTCTTTCCAATGCAGTGGTTCAAATAATGCAAACATTCAACTGGAATTTACAGGTTGTTGCAGAGGGATCTGAACATACTAGTATCTTAGCTAGCATTGCATCTCCATTTGCTATTTTGCTGATTCCTCTTGGTTTTGGAGCATGGCAATTAGCAGCAGCAGCTATTACTGGGTTTATTGCAAAAGAAAATGTAGTTGGTACTCTTGCTGTGGTGTATTCTATTACTAATTTTATAGATCCAGAAGAATTTGCTCTTGTTGGAGAAGGTGCAGGAGTAGCAAGCGCAATGGGACTTACCTCTGTGGCTGCTTTAGCTTATTTGATGTTTAATTTATTTACTCCACCTTGCTTTGCTGCTATTGGAGCGATGAATGCAGAGATGGAAAATAAAAAATGGCTATGGGGCGGTATTGCTTTTCAGTTTGGCATGGGATATGTAGTTGCATTTATTACTTATCAGGTTGGAACTCTAATAACTACAGGTTCTTTTGGAGCAGGTTTTGTTCCAGGCTTGATAGCTGTATTAGCTCTTAATGGTTTTGTTTTTTACCTTGTGAAAAAAGGAGAGACAAAGAAAAACGAAATTGAAGTTGCTTTAACTGCTTAGGAGGAAATTATGTCCAATTTAATTGTAGGCTTAATAATTATAGCTATAATTTGCGCATCTATTGCAAAAATTATAATTGAGAAGAAAAAAGGAGTAAAATGCATCGGTTGTCCTGAAAGTGGTTCCAAAAAAAACGGGTGTGGGTGTAGCTCTTTGAAATAAAATAAGAAATTTAATTTTAAAAAAAGTTGACAAGTGGAAAAAAAGTATGTAGTATACTATTTATTAAATAAAAGAGAATATGAACTGTAGAGGTTGCGATATTTATCAGTACCAGTAATGAGTTAAGCGCGAAGACTTATTGGGAAAGGAAATATCGCCGAAGGATATAACTGATGCTTTAAGGTTGTATGCCTGGGGATGCATAAAATATATGTATCACTGTCACAAATTATTTTGTGGTGAGCTACATTTGAGGAATATATTATAGTATATTTTATATATGTCTATTTTTGTGCCCCTTAAGTGTGATGCTTAAGGGGCATTTTGTATTGGAGGAAAATATGAAGTTACATGGGAGTATGTCAATTGTTGATAATGAGCTAACTATAGGTAAGATAAAGTGTAGCGAACTTAAAAAAAAATACAACACTCCTCTTTATATCTTTGATGAGGAGTTAGTAAGAAATAACTGTAGAGAGTATATGAAGCATTTTAAAGTAGAAGAGAAGGGAAATAGAGTTGCTTATGCGGCTAAGGCCTTTTTTCCTGTATATATGTGCAAATTGATTGATGAGGAAGGACTTTATCTTGATGTGGTCTCAGAAGGAGAATTGTATACTGCGAAGGTTGCACAATTTCCAATGGAGAAGATTTTGTTTCATGGGAACAATAAGACACTTGAAGAAATAAAAATGGGTGTAGAGCTTGGTGTAGGTAGATTTGTTGTTGATAATTACTATGAGTTAGAGTTACTTAATCAAGTATGTGAACAGAAAAAGAAAAAACAAGATATTTACTTTAGAGTCACTCCTGGAATAGAAGCCCATACTCATGAATATATTCAAACAGGTCAGGTAGATTCAAAATTTGGATTTACTCTAAGTAATGGGGAGGTTCATAAAGCAGTTGAAAATCTAAAAAAATACGAAAATTTAAACTTAGTTGGAATTCATGCTCATATTGGTTCTCAGATATTTGATATAAAGCCTTATTTAGACGAAGTAGAAATAATGCTTGGTTTAATAAATGAAATGAAAAAAAATTATGATATTGAAATTCAAGAATTAGATTTGGGTGGAGGGTTTGGAGTTTATTATTCAGAGGGAGATAATCCAAAGCCCATAAAAGAATTTTGTGAAAATATAGTAAAGAAAGCTGATGAAGTATGTAGAGTACTTGATATAAAACTACCGGTTTTAATAATTGAACCAGGAAGATCAATTGTTGCAAATGCAGGAAGTACTATTTATACGGTAGGGTCTATCAAAGACATCAAAGATGTAAGGACTTATGTAAGTGTTGATGGTGGAATGACCGATAATATAAGGCCATCTCTATATGAGGCAAGGTATGAATGCATCTTAACGAATAAAGCCAAAAATCCTAAAAATCAAAAGGTGACAATTGCAGGAAAATGCTGTGAAAGCGGGGATATACTTTTAAAGGATGTAAAAATGTCAGAAGTAGAATCAGGAGATATTCTACTTGTTTCTTCAACTGGAGCATACGGATATTCCATGGCTTCAAATTATAATAAAATTTTAAAACCACCTGTAGTTTCTGTATTAAATGGAGAAAGCAAAATAATTTGCAAAAGACAAACCTATGAAAATTTAATAGAGCTTGAATTAATGTAACAAAGGAGGCAGTTAGTGAAAATAATTGTACAAAAATATGGCGGGACTTCTGTAGAAAATATAGAGAAAATTAAAAAAGTTGCAAAAAAAGTAATTGCAAAAAAAGAAGAAGGTTTCCAAATGGTAGTTGTAGTTTCTGCTATGGGCAAAACCACAGATGCATTAATTGATTTATCCAAAGAAATATCCTCTAACCCTTCAAAAAGAGATTTAGATATGCTCCTTTCTACTGGAGAACAAGTATCTATATCATTGCTTTCAATGGCATTTCAGGAGTATGGCTATGAATCAATATCTCTTACAGGATTTCAAGCAGGAATAAAAACCAAAGGTCCATACAATAAAAATAAGATATCAGATATAGATATTAATAAAATTAAGGATAATTTAGAAAAAGGAAAAATAGTTGTAGTTGCGGGCTTTCAAGGGATAAATGAAGAAGGAGATATAACAACATTAGGAAGAGGAGGCTCTGATACAACAGCTGTAGCTCTTTCTGCAAAGCTAAATTCCTTATGTTGTATTTATACTGATGTCGAGGGAATATATTCTGTAGATCCAAGAATATATAAGGATGCAAAGAAGCTTGCATCTATAAGCTATGAGGAAATGATGGAGATGGCAAGCCTTGGTGCAGGAGTTATGGAAACTAGAGCGGTTGAAATAGGATGTAAGTACAAAGTTCCCATATATGTAGCTTCAAGTAGCAAAGATATAGGTGGAACATATATTAAGGAGCGTGATAAGAGTATGGAGGAAAAAGTAATCACTGGTTTAAGTATAAGTAGTGACATACTTATGGTTACAGTAAATAATCTTGTTTTTAACTCAGATAATATAGCTACTTTATTTGAAAAAGTAGCTAAAGAAAATATAAATGTAGATATGATAAGTCAGACATCCCCCATGGATGAAAAGGTAAATGTTTCATTTACCACATCAAAAGATGAGCTAAATGCCCTTAATAAAGTTATGAAGGAAATAAAAGATGAAAATAATGAAATAGAAGTAGTAATAGAAGAGAATATATCAAAAATTTCAGTTGTTGGAATAGGTATGATGAATCAAAGTGGTGTTACTGCACAGGTTTTTAGAATTTTGGCTGATAATAATATAGAATTTAAACAAGTAACTACATCTGAAATAAGCATATCGTATACTGTAGCTTCAAGTGATAGAGAAAAAGCAGTACAGATTCTTGCTAAAGAACTTAATCTATAACCAAGAAGGGAGCAAGATGTGAATATAGAGGATATAAAAGATAGGGCAATAAAACATAAAATAGAGCTCCATAAATTTCCTGAAATAGGATTTCAGGAGTTTAAAACCTCCCAATATATTATAAATGAACTGACAAATATAGGCTATATTGTTGAAAGGATAGCTGGAACTGGAATTTTGGCATATAAAAAAGGAACGTCAAGTGAAGTTATTGCTTTTAGAGCTGATATGGATGGACTAAAAATAAAAGAAGAAACAAACCTAAAATATAAATCTCAAATGGAAGGTTATATGCATGCATGCGGACATGATGGCCATTGTGCTATACTGCTTGGATTTGCAGAGTATATTTACAATATGAAAAATATAAATAAAGGAGTTTTGTTTATATTTCAGCCAGCTGAGGAGAATCCTGGAGGAGCAGAGGTAGTCGTAGGGGAAGGCATATTTAATAGATACAACATTACATCTGTTTTTGGTCTTCATATTTATCCGGAAATAAACCAAGGTAAAATCGGCTTAAGAGCTGGCGCTTTGACTGCTCAATCAGGAGAATTTGATATTTATATAGAAGGAAAGAGTGCTCATGGAGCCATGCCTCAAAAAGGCAATGACGCTTTAGTGACATCAGCACAGCTTATAAATGCTTATCAAAGTATTATAAGTAGAAGTATGAACCCACTTGATAGCTGCGTTATTAATATAGGAACTATAAAAGGGGGGGAAGCTAGAAATATAATTCCTGAAAAAATCTTATTAGAAGGAACAATAAGAACATTTAGCCAAGAGGTTTATAAGGAAATTAAAAAAAAGATGCTAACAATCAATAGTGGACTATCCCAAATGTTTGAGGTAGATATAAAAATAATTTTCAGGGACATGTACCCACCTGTTATAAATGATAAAAAACTTGTTGATAAAATATTAAAATCTAAATTAATTGAAAAGATAATAGAAATTGAGCCTATGATGATAGCAGAAGATTTTTCATATTATCAATTAGAAGTTCCTGGAATATTTTTCATGCTTGGAGCGAGAAATGATGTTCTAGGACATATTAACCCCCTTCATAGTTCTAAATTCAGTTTTGATAATGATGTTTTGCTAGATGGGATAAGGTTATTTGATGAAATCTGTAAATCAATGAATGTTTACTAAAATATTGATTGCGACTATATTATATAAATTTCAAAAATAGAGAGGTGTCAAATGAAAAAAGCAAATATAGGAATAGTTGGAGCTACAGGGATGGTTGGTAGGACTTTTTTAAAAGTTTTGGAAGAAAGAAATTTTCCAATTGATAATTTATACTTATTTTCTTCAAAAAAATCCGCTGGTTCAAAAGTAATGTTTAAGAACAAAGAGTATATTGTAGAAGAACTCAAAGAAGATTCATTTACAAAAGACATAGATATAGCACTATTTTCCGCTGGGGGTGAAATAAGTAAAAAATTCGCACCTATTGCTAAAGAAAATGGAGTTATAGTAGTAGATAACTCTAGCGCATGGAGAATGAATCAAGAAGTCCCTTTAGTGGTTCCAGAAGTAAATCCTGAGGATTTAAAATGGCACGATGGTATAATTTCTAATCCAAATTGCTCTACTATTCAATCTGTAGTGCCACTCAAAGTACTTCATGATGCTTTCAAAATCAAAAGAATAATATATTCTACTTATCAGGCAGTTTCAGGCTCTGGAGTAGAAGGAATTTCAGATCTTGAAAATGGAATTAATGGTGGGGAAAATAAAAAATATCCTCATCAAATAGCTTTTAATTGTATACCTCATATAGATGATTTTATGGATAATCTCTATACAAAAGAAGAGATGAAGATGATAGAAGAGACTAAAAAAATCCTAAATGATCAAAATATAAGAGTGACTGCAACTACAGTAAGAGTCCCAGTTAAATATGGTCATAGTGTTTCTATGAATATTGAGTTTGAAAGAGACTTTGAACTTTCAAAAATATATGAACTTCTAGAAAATGTAGATGGTCTTGTTATTATGGATGATATTCAAAACAATATATATCCTATGCCTACTTATGTACAAGATAAAGATGAAGTCTATGTAGGAAGAATAAGAAGAGATTTCAGTGTAGAAAATGGAATTAATATGTGGGTAGTTGCAGATAATATTAGAAAAGGTGCTGCAACAAATACAGTTCAAATAGCAGAACTGATTTTAAATTATTTATAGAAAAGGGGTAAAATTATGAGTATATTTACAGGTTCGGCTGTAGCGCTAGTAACACCTTTTAATGATAATCAAGTTGATTTTAATGCACTTAAAAAACTTATAAATTGGCATATAGAAAATAAAACAGATGCAATTGTAATTTGTGGAACCACAGGGGAATCTTCTACGATGTCAGATAGTGAACGAAGAGAAGTGATAAAGTTTACGGTGAATGAAGTGAAAAATAGAATACCTGTTATAGCGGGAAGTGGGACTAATAATACAGGATATTCAGTGGAACTTAGTAAATATTGCGAAGAGGTAGGTGTAGATGCCCTTTTGGTAGTGACCCCGTATTACAACAAAGCTAGTGAAAAAGGACTTTTAAAGCATTATGAAGCTATAGCAAATAGCGTGAATATCCCGATTGTTTTATACAATGTGCCATCTAGAACTGGAGTGAATTTGACTCCAGAAGTTGTAAAGAGCCTCTCTCAAATAAGAAATATAGTAGCGATTAAAGAAGCAAGTGGTAATATTAGCCAGATAGCTGAGATTGCTCGAATATGTGAAGAGGATTTTGATATTTATAGTGGGAATGATGATATGATAGTACCTTTATTATCATTAGGAGGTAAGGGAGTTATATCTGTTGTGGCTAATATCCTTCCCAAAGATACCCATGATATTGTAGAAAACTATCTTTCTGGAAATATAAATGCTGCAAGAAATCTGCAATTAAAAATGAATGGGCTTATAAATACACTTTTCATAGAGGTGAATCCAATTCCCGTAAAAACCGCAATGAATCTAATGGGAATGAGGGCAGGTGAGCTTAGGCTACCACTTTGTGATATGACTAATGGAAATCTAGAAAATTTAATACTTCAAATGAAGGAATATGGAATTGAAACAGAGGTGAATTGATTTGATTAAAGTTGGAATCAGTGGATGCAACGGAGCTATGGGAAGGGTTTTAACGGGTATTTTAAATCAAACTGAGGGTATGGATATAGTCTTAGGCATTGATAGAAATCCTAATTTACACGAAAATATATATCCGGTTTATGAAAATGCTTCAAAAGTTGATATAAGCTGTGATGTTGTGATTGATTTTTCTCATCCATCTGTTTTAGAAGACAGATTAAATTTTTGTATAAAAAATAAAACTGCAATAGTGCTTGCTACTACAGGTATATCTAAAGAACAAGAAAAAACCATAAATGAAGCCTCTTCATATATACCTATATTCAAATCATCAAACACCTCAGTTGGCGTTAATCTAATCATTGACCTAGTAAGAAAAGCAGCAAGTGTTTTAAGTGATGAATTTGATATAGAGATTATTGAAAAACATCATAATAAAAAGATTGACGCACCAAGTGGAACTGCATATATGATTGCAAATGCTATCAATGAAGAATTAGATGATTCTCTCACATACAATTATGGTAGAGGCGGTTTTTCTGCAAAGCGTGAAAAAAATGAAATAGGAATTCATGCAGTAAGAGGAGGCACTATACCAGGTGAGCATACTATAATCTTTGCTGGGATGGATGAGATAATAGAAATAAAACACAGCGCTCTTTCTAAAAGAGTATTTGCAGATGGAGCTATAAAAGCAGCCAAATATATAAACTCAAAAGAGCCTGGCTTATATACTATGAAAGATTTAATAAATGAAAATTAGAAGGGAGCTTTTTATGAATAATAATGAAAAAAAACTAGACTTAAATCTTACAGACCCATATGAGATAGCAAGGTTTATCAAAGAAGCAAAAAAAAGTACTCCAGTTAAAGTGTATTTGAAAGGAGAAATTGAAAATTTGGATTTTCCAAATTGCAAAGTTTTTGGAGAAAACGGATTTAAAATTATTTTTGGAGAACTAAGTGATATTGAAATAGTATTAAATGAGAATAAAGATAAAATAGTTTATTTTGAAATGGAAAACGACAGAAGAAATTCCGCTATTCCTATGCTGGATATTAAAAATATTAAAGCAAGAATAGAGCCGGGAGCTGTTATTAGAGATAGGGTGAAAATAGGAGAAAACGCAATAATAATGATGGGCGCAGTCATCAATATAGGTGCTGAAATCGGAGATAACACAATGATAGACATGAATGCAGTTGTTGGAGCAAGAGGAACGATTGGCAAGAATGTTCACATAGGAGCTGGAGCAGTTGTAGCTGGAGTGTTAGAGCCCCCAAGTAAGACCCCTGTAATCATCGAGGATGATGTAATGATAGGAGCTAATGCAGTGATTCTTGAAGGAGTAAAAGTAGGAAAAGGCGCTGTAGTAGCAGCAGGAGCTGTAGTTGTTTCAGATGTAGAGCCAGACACTGTAGTTGCAGGAACACCTGCTAGGGTTATTAAAGAAAAAGACGCAAAAACTGCAGATAAAGTGAAAATATTAGAAGATTTAAGATAAAGTCTAGGACTCAATCTCAAAGATTAGGAGGAGGATATGAGGAATCTGCTGAATGATGATAAAAAATATATTCTAAATACCTATAGAAGAAGTGATTTGATTATAAAAAGGGGTGAAGGCTCATATCTTTATGACAGTTACGAAAATAAATATCTAGATATGTACAGTGGAATATCTGTAAATAATCTAGGACATGATAAGGGTGTTGTAAATGCTATAATAAATCAAGCCAAAGATTATATTCACCTATCTAATTACTTTGTAAGCCCTCCTGTTATCAATTTAGCTAAGCTTTTTGTAGAAAACACTTTTGCATCAAAGGTGTTTTTTACAAATTCTGGAACTGAATCAAATGAGGCGGCTATCAAAGCTTGTAAAAAGTATGGAAAAAAATACCATGAAAATAAATTTCAATTATTATCAGCCTATAATTCCTTTCATGGGAGGACAAATGGTGGGCTTTCCCTTACAGGTCAGCATAATTACCAAAGAGATTTTTTGCCTCTTCTCCCAGGAGTCCATCATTTTGAATACAATAACGTAGCTTCATTGAGAGAAAAAGTTAATGAAAATACTTGTGGATTATTCCTAGAAATGATTCAAGGGGAAGGCGGTATTGTTGAAATATCAGAGGAATTTATTTATGAAGCAATAAAGTTATCAAAAAAATATAATTTCCTTATTGTAATCGATGAAATTCAAACTGGTCTTGGCAGAACTGGAGATTTGTTTGCTTTTGAAAAATTTAATATTGTTCCAGATATAGTAACCCTCTCCAAATCATTAGGCGGGGGATTGCCTCTTGGAGCTATGCTTGTACGTGAAGGACTTGAGGAAGTATTTAACGTAGGAGATCATGGAAGTACATTTGGAGGGAGTCCCGTAGCCTGTGCAGCCGGAGAGTATGTTCTTGACAAGCTCATAAATACAGATATCCTCGAGGAAGTGAAAGATAAAGGAAGATATTTGATTTCAAAACTAAATAATTTAAAAGAGATATATCCACATGTCATTAAAGATGTACGGGGAAGAGGTCTTATGATTGGGATAGATGTTGGAGAATATGTAAATGAAATAAAAGAATTTTCGATAGATAATTATATTCTTTTAAATTCAACAAGCAGCACTGTAATAAGACTATTACCTCAACTATATATGACAAAGGTTGAAATAGATGATTTTTTAAAGATTTTTGAAGAGGCAATATTATTATGCAATAAATAAAAAGGAGTATGTCATGATACCGTTTCAAAAATTTCAAGGCACTGGAAATGACTTTATTATATTTAACTCCTCTGATGTAGAGCAATATAATCTTAATGTTCTAGCCCAAAATGTTTGTAATAGACATTTTGGAATAGGAGCTGATGGTATGATTATTTCTAAACAGTCAGATATAGCAGATATAAAAATGGATTTTTTTAACGCAGATGGAAGCATTGCGACTATGTGTGGGAATGGCATTAGATGTTTTGCTAAATTTGTATATGAAAATGAAATCATTAAAAAAAATAAATTTAATGTGGAGACTTTGGCTGGAATCATGAAGGTTGAAGTTTTTGAAAAAAACAATTTAGTAGATTTAGTAAGAGTAAACCTTGGAAAACCTCTGCTTTCCTCAAAAGAAATACCAAAAGCGTCAAATTTAGCTGAATTTATAAATGAGGAGATGATTATAGAAGATGAGCGATTAAAAATTAGCTCAATCTTTATAGGAACTATTCATACGGTTTTATTTGTTAAAGAATTTGATTATAATTACTTTGAAAAAATTGGAAAATATATTGAAAATCATAAAATATTCCCATATAAAACAAATGTAAATTTTTGCAAGAGAATTGACAAAAATAATATAGAGGTCTTAACGTGGGAAAAAGGAGTAGGTTTTACATTAGCTTGTGGTACAGGAGCTGCAGCTTGTTTTGTTATAAATAGACTCATCAATGACTCAGATAATAAGATTCAAGTAAAAGTAAATTCTGGAAGTCTGTATTTTGAAGAAGTGGATGGAGATATACTTATGAGTGGGCCTGCGAAGCTTATCTGTAAAGGAAATTACAACTATTAAAAAAGAAGCTCCCATTTGGAGAGCTTCTTTTTTTATGTTTATGAGATTTTCTTTTTATATCTAGCTCCTATAGTTTTCCAAATTTCTGCATTTTTAATTCCAAGATCTTCTGGAACGAATATAGGGTCTAAGCCTTGTTTCTTTTGAGCTTCATAATCTCTAAGTGTAGCAACACCAGTTTTTGTAAGCATTACTATTGCTATAAGGTTTAGCCAAGCCATAAGTCCAACTCCGATATCACCAAGACCCCAAGCAAGAGATGCAGTTCTTATTGAACCATAATATGTCATTGCAAGTAGACCAAGTTTTGTTAAAAGGAAGTATAACTTGTGATTTTTAGAACCTTTAAACAGATAAGCAACATTTGTCTCTGCATAGTAGTAGTATGCAAGTAATGTAGTGAAGGCAAAGAAGAAAAGTGCTACTGCTACAAATGCTTGTCCAAATCCAGGCACAAGAGTATTTACGGCCATTTGAGTAAATGCTGGTCCAGTTTCTACTCCAGGTAGATTTTCAACTATGAATCCGCCAGCTCCATCAGAAACATTGTACATTCCAGTGATTATAATCATGAAAGCTGTAGCTGAACAAACAAACAGTGTATCTACGTATACTGAAAAAGCTTGTACAAGACCTTGCTTTGCAGGGTGAGAAACCTCAGCAGCTGCAGCAGCCATAGGACCAGTACCTTGTCCTGCTTCATTTGAATAAATACCTCTTTTTACTCCCCACTGTACTGCAATACCTAAAATAGCACCAAATGCAGCATCAGCACCAAATGCAGATCTAATAATAAGCATAAAAGCAGCTGGTAAAGCTGTAATGTTAACAAGAACAATAATTACTGCTACTATTATATATGCTATTGCCATAAAAGGAACTATCATTTCTGCAGTTTTTCCTATACGTTTAGTTCCGCCAAATACTACGAAAGCCAGTAAAACTACAACTACTGCTCCAGTAACATATGGAGAAACACCAAACGCTGTATTGATGGCACTAGCTATACTGTTTGCTTGTACTCCTGGAAGGAAGATACCAACTCCAAGAACGGCAGATATTGCAAATAGTACTGCAAACCATTTTATTCCCAGTCCTTTTTCGATGTAATATGAAGGACCTCCACGGTACTCTCCATCAAGTTCTTCTTTATAAACCTGAGCAAGTGCGGATTCAATATAAGCTGAACCTGCTCCAAGGAAAGCGATTGCCCACATCCAAAAAACAGCTCCTGGACCTCCGAATCCTATTGCAGTAGCAACCCCTGCTATATTTCCCGTTCCAACTCTACCACCAAGTGCCATTGCAAATCCTTGGAAAGAAGATACTCCATTTTCAGAACTTTCACCATTAAGCATTTGTCCTACCATATCTTTAATAAGTCTTACCTGAGGGAACTTTAATAATACCGAGAAAAATATACCTGCTCCCAAACAAAAATAAATAAGTGCGTTACTCCAAATAATACCGTTTAGAAAATCTACCATGCTTTCTACATTCATAAAAACCCTCCTTAATTAAATTATTATGGTAACTGGGAAAACTGTTTTCAGAAAGTTTAATTTATTACCACGATTGAATTTTATCATTTTCAAAGTTTCAAGTCAATTCTATTAACTAAAATTTTCTATATAATAAATTTTATAAGTCTTATTTTTTATATTTTTCCTAAATAATATAAAAAATATACTTCTAATATGCTGTTAATACTGTTAGTCTGAGCATTTAGATTACTACTTTATATTTTAATTTTATTTGCTATAATTAATGAAGGAATAATAATTAATCTAGGAGGAGAAATGAATAATTTAACGATTAAAATAAAATATGAAGATGAAAATTCTCAGGATTTTGTACTGATAAGAGATAAATCTGACTGGATAGATCTTAGAGCATCGGAAACTGTTATGCTTAAAGCTTTTGAATATAAGCTTATACCCTTAGGGTTTGCAGCAGAGCTACCTGAAGGATATGAGGCTCATATAGTCCCGAGAAGCTCTACTTTTAAAAATTTTGGTATTATACAAACAAATGGAATTGGAATAATTGACAACTCATATAATGGAAATGAAGATTATTGGTTTTTTCCAGCTCTTGCTCTAAAAGATACAGTAATAAATAAAGGAGAGAGGATATGCCAGTTCAGAATATTCGAAAAAATGAAAGATTTGAAGTTTGATTTAGTTAAATCCTTGCAAAATGACAATAGAGGAGGACATGGGTCTACTGGAAAAAAATAAATATTAGAGATATTGACATAGAGCCAAACTCAATATATAATCTAAAAACGTAAACTTAATATTTAGAGTCTATGACAGGAAAAGTAAATTTAGCTATGTTTACAGCGAGCAGATACAGAGTGGAAGATCTGCATTCTAACTAAATTGAAAAGGGACCTTGAGATTATCTGAAGAAATTAAAAGTATTCAGATACGCTTTAAAAGCGTTAAAAGTAAGGAGTGGCTGACAGGTATGTCGGCAATAAGAGTGGTACCGCGGATAAATCCGTCTCTTTTGCATATAATTATGTAAAAGAGACGGATTTTTTTTATTGAGAATAAAATAAGATTTTCACTCAAGGCGCAATCTGTGATTGCTATAGAAAGGTATTTATAAAATTTATTTCATAAAATAGGCCTAGAAATAAATTTTGTTTATATAGAAAAATTTAGACATCGATGCTAGTAAAACATTAAAAAAGGAGAAAACGAATGATAAGTGAAAAAATTAATTCAGGTAATCAAGAGGAAATAGAAACCTCGAAAAATTTTATTAAGTTTATTATTCCATCTTTACTGGGGATACTTATATTTATGAGCCCTATTAAAATTGATGGAGAGCTAACTATTCCTATAGCTTTTTTTTCTGATATATTTATAAGTTTCTTTGGAGAAAATCTCCCTCTAATTGTAAGCACGACTATAATAATCTCCTCAATTCTAAGTGTTGGATTTAGATTTTTTAATTTTGGAATTATAAATAATAATTTATTTTTAAAAAATCTTTTTAAAGTTTCAGATAGCTGGCTTATAGTACGAGCGATAGGAGGGCTATTTGCTTTTTCAACCATTTTTGAAATAGGACCTGATATGATTTGGTCACTAGATACTGGCGGACTTTTACTTTATGATTTAATGCCAATACTTTTTACAGTTTTCATATTTGCAGGGTTATTTATTCCACTTCTTTTAGATTTTGGACTTTTAGAATTTGTTGGAGTTCTACTTAATGGGTTTATGAGACCAGTATTTACTTTACCTGGCCGAGCTTCTGTAGATTGTATTGCATCTTGGCTTGGAGATGGAACAATTGGAGTCTTACTTACTTCAAAACAATATGAAGAGGGATATTATAGCCAAAGGGAAGCTGCAGTTATAGGAACTACTTTTTCGGTGGTTTCAATAACATTTTGCTTAGTTGTGATAGCTCAAGTAGGACTTGCAAGTATGTTTTTCCCATTTTACTTAACTATACTGGCTTCAGGATTATTTGCAGCTTTTATTGTACCTAGAATACCACCCCTTTCAAGAAAAAAAGATATTTACATTTCAGATAGTAAATATGAGCAAAGTGAGATAATACCTCAAAACTATAATTCATTTTCTTGGGGACTATTTAAGGCAATGGAAAAAAGTAATGATAATAAAGGGTTTTTATACTACCTAAAAAAAGGAATTGAAAATATTCTTGATATGTGGTTAGGAGTATTACCTGTAGTAATGGCTATGGGTACTATAGCACTTATTATTGCAGAGTTCACTCCAGTATTTAGGATTTTAGGATTGCCTTTTATCCCGTTACTAAATATATTAAGCATTCCTGAAGCGACTGAAGCTTCACAAGCTTTAGTTGTAGGTTTTGCAGATATGTTTTTACCCTCACTGCTTGGAAGCAAAATAGAGTCTGAGCTAACTAGGTTTGTTATTGCATGCGTATCTGTAACCCAGCTAATTTATATGTCTGAAGTTGGAGGATTACTACTTGGTTCTAAAATTCCTATAACTATCAAAGAGCTTTTTATTATTTTTATAGAAAGAACCCTAATAACTCTGCCTATAATAGCTTTAGTGGCACATATCTTGTTTTAAACATCGATTTTTAAATCCATTATCTATTTTAATATGATAGTATTAATATATGAGATAAATAATATGCTTAGTAAAATTAATTATTAAAAGGAGCAGGCAAAATTGTCTATAATGGATGGATTATATTATCAAGGAGATAATACAGACTATAAAGAGATACTAGATACAATTCTTGACAATGCAGAAGAATGGGTTGTTATCGTAAATGAAAAAGGGAAAATTACGATGATGAGTAAGGGATACAAAGAATTTTGCGGAGATGAGAACCCAGAGGGTAAGTATGTTACTGAAGTAATAGAAAATACCAATCTTCATAATATAGTAAAAACTGGAAAAGCCGAATTAGGAGTAATAATGAAGGTCAAAGACCAAAATATGATTGCTTCTCGAATACCGATTAAAAAAAATGATAAGATAATTGGAGCTTTAGGAAAGGTAATATTCAAGGATTTAAGTGGTTTTTATGAAATGTCTAAAAAGGTTAATCATATGGAAAAAGAGCTTGCCTTTTATAGACATCAGTTGAGTATTCAAAAAACAGCAAAATATACTTTTTCCAATATAAAAGGGGAAAGTGCACATATACAAAATCTAATAAAGGTATGTAAAAGAGCTTCTAGGCTAGACTCAAATATATTAATCACTGGAGAAAGTGGAACTGGGAAAGAGCTGTTTGCACATTCTATACACAATGAAAGTGAAAGGTCCTGCCACCCTTTTGTAAAAGTCAACTGCTCTGCTATACCAAATGAGCTCTTAGAATCCGAGCTTTTCGGATATGAAGAGGGAGCCTTTACCGGTGCAAAAAAAGAAGGGAAAAAAGGTAAATTTGAGTTGGCTGAAAATGGGACTATTTTCTTGGATGAGATAGGTGATATGCCGCTATATATGCAAGCTAAGCTTCTTAGGGTTCTTCAAGAAAAAGAAATAGATAAAGTAGGAGGCACTTTTTCAAAATCTGTAAACGTAAGAATAATTTCGGCAACCAATAAAGACCTTTCTAAAGAGGTGAAAAATGGTACTTTCAGAGAGGATTTATATTATAGATTAAACGTGATGAATATCCATATTGATCCTTTAAGAGAAAGAAAAGAGGATATAAAGCCATTAGCTTTGGAACTTATTAAAAAGCTCTCTGATGAAATGGGTGTATATGTTAAAGAGATTTCTAATGAAGCAATCTATGCTCTTGAAGAATATTCATGGCCTGGAAATATAAGGGAGCTTGAAAATGTAATAGAAAGAGCACTTAATCTTATTGACAATGATTTTGTTATAAAAGTAGCTCATTTTCCAAGAAATATTAGTGGTGATTTTACTGAATCAAAACATTTGCAAAAAAAGCAGTTGAAAGAAATTTTAGATGCTGTAGAAAAAGAAACTATTTTAAAATCTTTTGAAAATAATAATCGAAATAAAAAAAAGACAGCTCAAGAGCTGAATATAAGTAGGACTAACTTGTATGCAAAGCTTAAAAGTTATGAAATAGATTTAGATTAAAAATGGGGCTGTCGGGAAAAGGCGTTTTTTGAACGATGAACCCTAAAAATTAAAAATCCTAGATTATTAAAGACATTCAGAAATGTAAATGTTTTAAAA
>NZ_JAGGLI010000039.1 GCF_017874355.1 Acetoanaerobium pronyense | reverse complement strand
AAAACATTTACATTTCTGAATGTCTTTAATAATCTAGGATTTTTAATTTTTAGGGTTCATCGTTCAAAAAACGCCTTTTCCCGACAGCCCCTTTTACCTAATCCCAAGTTTTCCATATATCAGGCTCAAATCCTACCGTAGCTTGCTTGCCGTTTCGTACAATCGGGGTTTTTATGAGTTTTGGATTATCAAGCATTATTTCTTGAATTATTGCTTCACCCCTGATTTTATCGAGATTTTTTTCTAAATATAAAGGACTGCTTTTGTCCAACATAGCAGCAAGCCCTACTGCGCGCTTTACACTTTCAAACTCGCCTTTACTCATTCCAAATTTCACAATATCAACAGCTTGATATTTTTGTCTTCTCTCTTTAAAGTAACGCTCAGCTTTTTGTGTATCAAAGCACTTTTTTTTGCCAAAAATTTGAATGTTCATTTTTTCACCTTTCTTTCATATAAAAGGGTTCTTTTTTTACAAGCTAAACCTACTTTTAATGATAAAATATAACTAAGCTAAATGGAAGGGGAAATAACTTTGGAGAAATATAATTTGATGAGCCTTTCAAAAGATGAATTAGTAGCCATGTTAGCCACATTAATGGATAGACTAACAGAAAAAGAAAGGCTGGATTTTGTTTCAAAATGGATGGGCCCACAGGCAGCATTAGAAGATGCAAATGAATCTAATGGAATCACCTTTATAAAGAAAGTTGAGCTTTTTTGCCAAGACACCTTGGATGGAATATATTTCACAGAAAAAGATGATGAAGATTATTATGATTATGACTACGATGAATACTATGATAAATTATGTGAAATTGATGAAAGTGAGTGGGGAAGAGAATTTAAAAAGCTCTTAAAAATTTCAGTAATTTATTCTAAAAACAAACAGTATGATGTTTCATATTTGGCCCTGGATAAATTGCTAAGCTGTATCCATGAAGCTGAAGTAGATGATAGTATTTTAGGATTTAACGCTGAAATGGATTATATAGAAGTGGACTGGGAGGAAGTTTTTTCAGAATACTATATTTCCATGAAAAATCAGTTATCAGACAAAAGAGAATTTGCATTTAAAGCAGTAGATGTATGGATGAATCATGGATTTGAATATACTGAAAATATTTTAAGTAATATTGATGATATTAATAATTTTGATGAAGCTATAAGGAAAAATATTGAAGATAATATGGATTCCTGGACTTTACAATATGACCTTTATTTACTCTTGAAAAAACTATACCTAAGACTTAACCTTAGGTTTGATGATATTGCTGTAGCCAAAAGCCTTGCTTGTCATAACCCCAATTTTTTAAATAATATAGCACAAGGATATATAGAGTTAGAAATGTGGGATGAAGCCATTGAGATTTTAAGGAAAGGTCTAAGGGAAGTTTCAGACCAACAAGTGATTTCACAAATAAACAGAAAATTGCTAGATTGCTTTGAAAAAATCAATATGCTAAATGAAGGATATGACCTAGCATTTAGAATGCTTTTAAACAAATATAGCGAAGAATTATATCTAAAAGCTAGAAACATTGCCATTAAAATGAATATATTAGAAGAATTTATAGAAAATATAGAAACTCATCTAGAATCGAGCAATTGGCATGACTCTACAACCACTTTGCTGAAAATATTATCATTTGAAGGGCATACCTCAAAGCTTATTGACATTACTTTAAAATCAGAGGGCTACTTGTCATATGATTACCTAAAATACACTGTCAAATCCCTTGTTTATAGGGCTTTAGAATCTGAAAATGATATATCTTTTGATTTAAAAGAGTTTTTAGAAAAAATTGAAAACAAAAATATCCCAGGAATTTATAATATGATAAAAATTCCACTGACATTTGATGATAAAGAGATACTTCTTAGCAGTGCCACAGAGATTCTAAAACGGATGATAAAATTTCACATTAATGCTGCAAAGAGAAGTAGATATGCAACAGCAGCTTACTATATGTCAATAATAAAAGGAATTAGTATATATTTAGATAAAGAGGAAGATTTTAATCAGTATTATGAGGAAATTCTCATGGAAAACAAGAGAAGAATAGCTTTAAAGGATGAGATGAAAAGTAGGATATATTAGAAAATCTAGGAATTTACAAAGAATTTGAATAAAGTTCTTACAGTATAATACATGAATTCATAATCTAAATTTTAACCGTGTGCAATTCGACTCCTTTAGAAATTAAGAGAGAAAAAATCAATCAGAACAAGCAAATGGAAAAGAAAGAGCTTCGGCTAAAAAATAATAAAACCAAGAAGACCTATCTATGATTAAAAAATCAAAGACAGGTCTTTTTTAAATCTACTTAAAATATCCAATTACCTTACCATTTATCATCACATCTTCTATTTTCATCTGTATAGGTTCGTAATTTGGATTTTCAGATATTAAAAGAACGGTATCTCCCATTAACATAAATTTTTTCATTGTAGCTTCCTGCTCAATAATAGCTATAACTATATCACCGTTACTAGCAGTATTTTGCCTATGGACAATAACATGGCTTCCTTTTTCAATCCCTATTCCACTCATACTATCACCAGTTACTCGGAGGGCAAAAGTATCATTCGGAGAGATTATCCATTCTTTTGGAATCGTAAAAAATTGATGATACTCATTATTAACGAGTATCGGAGCCCCAGCTGCCACATCCCCAGCTATTGGGATTTTGATTGAATCAGAATACTCAATTGAAAGCTCAGAATCAAGCTCGCATATATCAATTGATTCATTATCCTCTTTTTCAAAAGAATAGGAGTAATTTCTATTATTTTTCAAATTGAAATATACTTTAGTTTCTTTCTTCTCAGGTAAAAAATTAGGCTGGCATTTTGGAATATCCTGTATTACCTCTTGATTTCTATTAATTATTAAAATTTCAAGACCATCAGTAATTATTCCATATCTGACATCCTTATTAGCCTCCATATAGCTTTTTAGCTGCTCTAAGCCAGATTCAATCCCATAACCAAATTTCTTAGTCTCAACAAATAAATAAGGTCTTAGTTCATTATTGAAGAATATATTAACAGCAATATCAACATATCCAGTTGATGAAAAGTTTTGAACTGGATACTCAAGGATTAATAGATCTAGGGGATAACCATATACTTCAATTAATTCCCGAATAATCCACTGCCTTATCAGTTCTTCTTTTGAATTAAGATCATATATCTGATTTGTAAGCTTATAATCTGGAATAGCAATAGATTGAAAAGGCCTTAGAGAGCAATCCCTTTTGATCCTAAGATCTGCATTATCTATCTCTTTTATAAATTTAGAAGGCTTTCCAACAGTACTCATATAAAGCAGTTCGTTTGCCCTAGTCATACCAACATAGAGAAGCTTTCTCTCTTCAGAATCTATTTGACTTGTATCATCGCTATTATACAGCTTTGTATTTGGGATAATATTTTCATCTAGATTAACTAAAAATATAACCTTAAACTCAAGCCCTTTTATGGAATGCATTGTAACAAGCTTTATTTTATCTGAATCAAAATCAGGTTCATTTTGGTTTAAAATCTCACATGGAACATTACTTGAATTTAAGCCAGACTCTATATTCTCGATAAGTCTAATCTCCCTTGCAACAATACAAATATCAGAAAGATTATAGTCATTCCTAAGCTCTTCTATTTCACTCAAGATAAAAGAAAGCTGATTTTGTTGATCCTTAAAATACTTGTATATAGGTGGGCTTCCCTGCCTATCAATAAGAGAAGGTTTTACAAAATCTACATTATTTTTTATAGCATCATCTTGCTCAATTAGATTATAAGCTGCTGAAGATATCTGAGTAGTAGTCCTATAGTTTTTTGTAAGAATTCTACTCTTACCACTCATATCAAACCCTATAGTGGTAAAAGGTCTCCCTTTTCCAAGCCAAGAATGGGAATATATACTTTGAGTGTTGTCTGCAACAAACATAATTGAAGAATATTTTTTCTCACTATATATAGCTTTCAAAAACTCAAGTTGAACCCTTGTTAAATCCTGACTTTCATCTATTATTATATGTTTGAACTTTTTTTGAGGATAAAGCTGAGCCTGCTCATAAGCCATTATATTCATGGTTTTAAAATCAACAAAACCTTTATGAAGCAGTATTTTGTCATAACAATTCATAAGCTCAAAAATTGCAGCCCTAGTATCCGAATTTTTTAATAGCTTTTGTGGAGTATTTCCAACACCATTCATTCTTCCAATTCTATCTATATTTTGATAAGTATCTAAATCAACTATATTACAAGATTTTATCCAGTTGATTTCGTCGATTAAAAAAGAACTATTTTTAGGGGAAAGTATTTTTATCCCTTCATAATCCTTGGATACAGACTCTATAGCCTGTCCTATTGCTTGGAATTCAGAATACTTGTCCGAAATCTTATAATTTGCTTTATTTCTTTTTTTATATTGGATAAAATACTTAAACATCAGACTGTCAATTGTACTTATTTCTATTTCCTTGTCTTTGTTCATTAGAGATTCAAATTCCATTTGACCCTCATCTTCAACCTTGTTGTACTGATATTTTATATAATTTAGAAGAGTCTTGTTAAAGGTCACAAGTAGAACATTGTCTCCAGGTTCACTGCAGTAATGTCTTAACAAATGAGGTATTCTTTTTACGGAAACTGTTGTTTTTCCAGAACCAGCAACTCCCTTTACAAGCATATGTCCACTAGGTTCTAGCTCAATTATTCTCTTTTGCTCCATATTAAGCTTCATAAAAACCTCCCCAATCCCCTAATCCCCTATAAAATAAAAATTATCTATAAATTTCTGTATATAAATGAATATAATATTTATTCACACAATTTTTCTAATTATAACACAATTTAATGGTAAAATATAACTAAGTTAATAAAGTAGGATAATCCTAAAAATCACTTTAGGTATTAAATTAAATTTTACATCATTGATGATAATAAGTAAGGATAAAGATTTCATTAAAAATTTAAATTTTTATTATAAGACTTAAAGATAAACAAAATATATCTATAACTTTAAACTAAGTAAGTCTAAAGTACTGTAATTATCATAAAGAAATTTTAAATTTTGGTCATATATTTGAGAATCAAAATCTTTTTCCATATCTTTTTCAATTAAGGATTTTATTAATTTTGATTTCTTAGAATCTATTGTAGCAACGCTTGTACCTTTAACTTCACCATCTATTGTATTATAGAAAACTAAGTTTACTAAATATGGATATTCATTTTTAATTGAAGGAGAAAGAGAAAGATAAGGTGAAAAGGGAGTATCTATCCAATATTCCGTTCCAAACTTAAAAAAGAAGAATATAATTCTATTTATGTAGGCCAATTCGAATTGAAAATATCCTGAGGTCATATTTTCTACTTCTCTCTCAGTAGGATTTTGATATCCTATGAAAAGAAAGATACAATTACTAAATATATCAGCTTTAATAATTTCAAGTCCTTTGAGATTGTCATACTTTTTTCCTACTTCGTATATATACATATTATTGCTCCCTTCTATTAACATTTATATGAAATAAAATCATTAAAAAAGTACTTGTATTTTGGACCTGATATTAAAGTATTATTAATAGATATTACCCAAATTTATTATTTGAATAAACAGTTTAAGTAAGATTGTAATATTTATTAAAAGAGATTAGAATTAAGTCCCTTTTGCTTAGATAATCTAATAAATTTCTAAAAATCTTAAATATATATTTTAGTTTGAATTATATGAATAATAAAAAAACAAAAGTGTATAAATATAGGCATATAGAATTATTTAAGATGAATATAAAAGTACTAAGATTAAACTGTAAAAGGGGTTTTTAAAATGACAGATATAAAATTTTTATTTGAAAATCTTTTTAAGAAACACAAAATTATTTTACTCATAATGCTGAGCCCATTTATACTAGTCGGAGGATTTAAATTATCCCCTTTTGTTAATGAGGTTGTTACAACGTTCTTTGTAATGAGTGTACTTATATATTTTGGTGGATTATACATACTTTTAAAGCAGATGGTTAAGATTGAATATCAGTATGACGAAGCTTTAAGACAAATAGACAAAGACACTACATTTGTTGAGATAAATAACATTTTGAATAAATACGATGATTTAAAAAACTTATTTATGGATTTTAAAAAATCGCTTAGAATGATTAGTAATTTAAATGAAGAATCTGGAGTTCTGAAAACAGAGTATTATGCAACTGTAGACGTAGAGGAATACTTTAATGAGGATTCCTTAATATATAAGAAAATATATAGCAAAACATTAAATTTTATACCACAAATATTAACAGGTCTTGGGATATTTGGAACATTTTTAGGAATAGTACAAGGAGTATCAGGATTAGGTAATGAAATGGGAAGTAATGAAATACAATCAGCTATAACAAAATTACTTTCTGGAGTGGAAGTATCCTTTAGAACTAGCTTATATGGTTTAGCTTTTTCTATTGCTCTAACAGTTTTAACTAAAATAGTTTTTGATATTATTATAGGAAAATCAAATAAATTGAATGAATTTATTAACAATAGTTTGACGAAAAATATTCAAAAA
Source organism: Acetoanaerobium pronyense (assembly GCF_017874355.1). Classification (GTDB taxonomy): domain Bacteria; phylum Bacillota; class Clostridia; order Peptostreptococcales; family Filifactoraceae; genus Acetoanaerobium; species Acetoanaerobium pronyense. Next base: position 19,727 of record NZ_JAGGLI010000039.1, on the reverse strand, counting down.
GAAGGTTTAAAAGAATTAGAAAAAGAGCTACAAAAACAGACTTCTTCAATAGAAAGATTGGCAACTGATATTTCACAAGAACTTGGTAGCAAAATAGATGCATCACTAGATGAAACAATGAGAAAAGTCAATGAAAATATAAGTGTAATTACACTGGGAATGAAAGAAGTATTTGAAAACTCTATAATTGAAAATATATCTCCAGCACTTGAAAAATTAAGTAGAGTTTCAGAAGAGCTTGGGAATAGACAAGAGCAAACATCTGATAAATTTATGCATGATGCAATAGCCAGAATTGAGGAAGTTATAAGCGTTGGAACTCAAAATGAAATTGAAAAATTAAAATTATCCCTTGAAGTAATGTCTGAAAAAAATAATGAATATCTTGAAAAATTTACTGAAGGAATGAACAAATTAGATTCATTATTTAGTTCTCAAAAAGAATTAATAGAAGGAACTAATAATTCAGTAGATAATATAAATGCTTCAAGTGAAAGTATACAAACTTTACAAAGCAGTTTAAATATCTTGATATCTGATATTGGATCTATAAGTAATAAAAATAATAAATCTATTGAGAATATTGATCTTACTTTTGAAAAAATAAAAAATCTATCAATTGAACAATCAACTGTAATTGAAAACCTAGCTGGAATGATAGATAAATCATATGAGTATAGTAAATTACAAGATAATTACATGAATAAAATAGAAAGCTCTACTATGCATATAACAAATAGCATAGATAGCTCTAAAATATATATAGAAAATATGGTTTCAGATATGAAGAGTTATTTAGATAACTTTAAAATGATGCGAGATATTTCTGGAGATATAATAGAAAAAATGAACTTGAACTTTAATAATATAATTTCAAATTTAGAAAATTCTTCAGAAATTTTAAACAATAATATAGAAACTGTTAATGATGAAATTTTAAACAATGTTTCAGATGTAACCAATGAAATTTCCAGCATAACTAAAGAACTACACACATTCTATATAAATATGAGTATTTTAACCGATAGAATAGAAAATTTCTCTCAAGTTGAAGAAACAAGTCAAGAACTTTGGAGGACATATAAAGAATCTTTTGAAAACTTAAATGAAAATATAAATGAAGGAATAATAAACTATACTGTGGCAATTAAGAAAGGAACAGATCAAGTTTTCTTGGAATATGATAATAAAATTGCAAATGCAGTAAGCCAGCTAAAAGGTTTAATTGAAAGCTTAAATGACACAATGGAAAGTGTTAGCGAAAGTTTTGAATCAATAATTAGCACAAATACTGAAATAACTTAATTAAAGGTTAGGTGATGCAGTTGGGAAGAAAAATTAATAAGGAAGAGGATACTAATTATTGGATTTCATTTAGTGATTTAATGGCAGGAATGTTAATAATTTTTATATTACTTTTCATTTTTAGAATGTTAGATTATAGCCAAAGCTCTGAAAAATTGAATGAAACTCAAAGAGAGCTAGAGGAAACAAAAAAAATTGTTTTAGAGCTTAGTGGAACTAGAGCAAAAATAATAGCATTGCTACAAGAAGCTTTTGAAAAAGAAAAAATAGATATTGCTGTAGACATAAACACAGGTTCAATAATGCTTAGAGAAGGTGTATTATTTGATGTTGCTAAGAGCCAAATGAAAGATGAAGGGAAAGAATTTTTAGAAAGATTTATTCCAGTATATTTGAGGATTTTATTAGAAAATGAAGAAATAAATCAAGAACTGGCTGAAATAATCATTGAAGGTCATACAGATGATGTGGGTTCCTACATATACAATTTAGGGCTGAGTCAAGATAGAGCGTTTAATGTGGCAACATTTATCTTAAGTGATGAATTTGAATACAATCACAAAGAAAAATTAAAAAAATACTTAACGGCAAATGGTAAAAGTTTCTCAAATCCAATATACAAAGACAATGAAATTGATAGAGAGAGCAGTAGACGTGTTGTTTTAAAATTCAGGTTAAAAGAAGAAGAAACTTTATTAGAAATAAATAAACAGTTAGAAGCGGGAGGAAGAAACAATGAGTAAATTTCCGCTTCCAGATTTTTCAGAATACAAACCTCATTATATAGAAAAAAGCATAAAGGAATTAGAAAAATCAAAATTACACTCTTCTAGTTTTTTAGAAAAATCGCAAACAGATAATTACCAAATTGCCATAAATAATTTAAAAATCAACAAAAAACTCAGTAAAAAGGAAATAAAGCTTCTATCATATCATATGGCATCTATTGAAACCTTAGGCTTGTTTATGGACTATTATAATACTTTTGTTTTAAATATAAATGATTTTATTAATAGCTTTACCATAACTAGGCAGTTTATATGTTTTTTGTACAATGGAATTTCTTCAGATCATAAGGAGCGTATATTTATGGTTTTGAAGATTATTACAAATAAGCAAAAAAATAAAAAACCTAGATATAGAAAAGTTTTTTCAGCAATAATATCCTCTACTTCATTAGATGACTTCTTAAAATTAGTTCAACAAGAATTTTATGAAATATCTAGCATTATAGATATTGATGGATTATCAAGACAGTACTTTTTAAAGTCAATAGATGGATTTTATCATAATTGCATATCGAAATTCATATGCAAAAATCACTTAAGTGAAGATTTGTGGCATTTTCACATTTCAAGTATAAACAATTTTAAACTAGAAAACAAAAAAAATCTATTTAAAGATATTATGAATTTGTACAAAGAAAATTATGATATAAAATCATATCCGAGTCATTGGTTTAAACTGATAGGTAAAGAACTAGGAGATCCATTTGAACCTGTAAATCAAAGGTGGACTGGATTGGAAGAAGAAAAAGAAATATATAGAAGGTGGAATGTATCTGAAAATATAGATAAATTTTTCGATGAAATAGTTCGTGGAGATAAGGATAGAAAAGATTACTGGAGACAATATATTAATAATATCTATAGAATTGAATACTTTGAGCAGGCATCTAAAGCATTAGTAATGGAATTTGAAAAACATATATTTGTTGAATTTGCGACTATTGGTAACGCTATGTACTATTATAATAAAAAGGATATCTCAATAGATAAGATAAAAATAGACTTAAGTTCAGGTAGATATAGTTATTCAGTATCCTCTAAAACATCATATTTAAAACAAAGAGAACTAGCAATAGATAAATTAAATCATGCTGGTTATTGGCAGTACAAATGTGATTATATTATTAAATCTTTAGGATATGAGAAAAGTAGGTGGATATAGTGGGTTTTTTAAAAAGTGTAAAGAATATATTAAATAAGAAAGAAAATGATTTGAGATTTAATATAAGTTTTGATAAAGAGTATATATTGATTGAGCCGGATATAGAAATAGATAATCATTCTGAGATTTTAGATTTAATTAATATGTATAATATTGAAACTCAGAATAATAAACTATTTATAGATTATAAAAGTATATATGATTTATATTTTGATGAATTGGGAAATGAAATAAAAATTTATGAATATTTTTCTTTGCCAGATTTATATAGAGGATTTATAGAAATATCAAATATAAATAACTTTATTCAAGACAAAAAAGTTCTTTATGAGTTTCGTATCGAAGATTACGATGGGAAATTTGAGTTACTAAATGGAAATATATTATATAACTTTACCACGGATGAAAAAAGAATATTATCTCCAAAGCTTTATGAACTTTGCAATACAATAATTTCATACAACAAAGATGAAAATTTAAATATGGATGTACCATCACAATTTGATTTGCTTAGAAAAATAAAAGATTCCTCAGAAGAAGTAAGTATAGTGTTAAATCAAAGATTAAGAGATGAGCAAAAACCTATTATAATAGATAAAATTGTTGTTGATTTTATAGATAATGGAGAGACACTGAAAATATTTCCTCAGTTATCGGAAGAAGGGGCAGTTAATCTAGAGTTACTTGAAAAAATTGACAATCATAACGAAGTTTTAGAATTTTATACGGCAAACATTAATGGAGAGAATGTTAAATTTGTAATTAAAAATAAAGAAGCGTTAAGAAAGATTAAAAAAAACAAGGAATTAAGAGGGGAAGATCGTTTAAAAGTATTAAGCGGAGACAGTGAACTTTTTCAAGATGATAATATAGATTTGTCAAGATTTGGACCAAGGGTTACAGGGATTGGATATTTAAGCTATAGAACTTATCCTGATATGAGAAACAATGGGGACTTGAATTGGGGAGAAGAAATCACAGAGGCTCCACATTTTTATGTCGGAAGCAGGAAAGTTATTCTAACTCCAAAACTTCTACCAGAACTTGAAGATAAGTTAAAAGAAATGAATGAGAAGAATTTAAAAGTAGTAGAAATAGAAATATTAAATGAAGAAAATGAATCCTGCAAAGTCATACTTACTGATGAACAATTGAAAAATGAAATCCAAAAAATCAAAAACTCTATTATATCTCCAACAGAAATCAAAAACAAGAATATGATTTCTGATATTTTGGATGTTTATGATGAAATACCAAAAGATGATAAATATATACCTATAAATGGGAAGTATGTTGAAAAATTTGATAAGGAATTTTTTAAAAATAGAATTGACGAACTAAGAAACAAAAATGATGGAAAAAAGGAAAAGGCAAAAACTTTAAAAGTATACGAAAACTTAAAATTGGCAGAATATAGAGAAGACAGTGAGAATAAATCCCACATGATTAAAGCAGAAATCTCATCATTACTCAAAGAAAATATAGATTTATTTGAATACCAGAAAGAAGCTTTACTAAAACTTCAAAATCTATACCAACAATCACCATTAAATGGTTTTTTATTGTGTGATGATATGGGTCTTGGAAAAACAATACAATTATTAACCTTTTTAGGATGGCTAAAAGAAAAAAATGAGCTCTCACCTTCACTGGTAGTTGCTCCTAAAAGCCTATTAAACAACTGGGACAATGAAAATGGAGATGGTGAAATACAAAAGTTTTTTAAAAGAGATAGCTTTAAAACAATGAAAATATCTTCAAAAATAAAAGATAGCGACATAGAAAAAATTAAAAATAGTGACATAATATTTATAACATATGATTCATTGAGAATAAATAATATAATGATGGGAACCATTAAATGGAACGTAATGATATGTGATGAGGCCCAGAAAATTAAGAATCCTCAAACTCTTGTTACAGTTGCAACAAAAGCTCAGAATGCCCTTTTTAAAATAGTTTGCAGTGCTACTCCGATTGAAAACAGTCTGATAGATCTATGGAATTTAGTAGATTACAGCAAACCAGGATTACTCGGCTCTATGAAAGAGTTTAAAACTCAATATATGAAAAGAATTGTAGATAATAACATGGATAATCTTGAAAATATAAATATAGAATTACAAAATAAAATTAGTGACTTTTATATAAGAAGAGAAAAAGAAATATTACCTAAAAGCCTACCTAAAAAAATAATTAAAATTTACAAAACAAGAGCTAATCAAAATGAATTAGAAGCAATAAGTCAGATAGTTCATACTGAATCGAACCAACTCACTTTAATTCAAAAGCTATTAACAGCCTCAAATCATGTAGACTTACTCTCTGATAATAATGCACTAGAAGATGATGTAGAAACAATAGTAAATAGATCTTCTAAACTTAAAGTATTAAAAGAAATTATGAATGAAATTAAAATATTAGACGAAAAAACAATAATATTTACGAGATCTATAAAATTACAACATATGCTATATAGGTGCATTGATAGTTGGTATGGAATTAAACCAAGGATAGTAAATGGAAAAATTGATAGCCTAGATAAAAGAACGAAATTAATTGATGAATTTAGAAGAGATAATGGATTTAGTGCAATAATATTATCTCCAGATGTTGCTGGTTTCGGAATAACATTAACAGAAGCTAATCATGTGATACATTTTAGCAGATTATGGAACCCTGCAAAAGAAGATCAAGCCACAGATAGAGCATATAGAATTGGCCAAACAAAAGATGTAACCGTTCATTATCCAATACTCTCATTTGAAGAAGATAATGTATATAAGTACGATGACTTCTTTGAATATGTAGAAAATAATATGGAAATTAACGATGGGAAGCTATCCCCAGAAGAAAAACTTAATATACTTATGGCTAGGAAAAAAAATATGTTGCTAAAATTTTTCTTAGCAGTTGGAAATACCGATATAAATCATAATGAATTTTTCACTTTTGAAAAGAATGAAAAAAACGAAAAAACCCCTTTATCGATATCTGATATACAGAGCAATATAATAGATGCGTTTGAGTTTGAAACATTGATTTCAATATTACTTGAAAGAGAAGGATATAAAACATTTTTGACTTCCCAATCAAATGATAATGGAGTAGATGTGGTTTGCTTTAAAAATAATGAATTGACTTTGGTTCAATGCAAAAAAGTTAAGAAATTGAAAGCAATAGAAGTAATAAAAGATTTACTGTATGCAAAAGAAAACTATATAAAATATTTAAAAATGCCCAAAATAAATCTTGCTATAGCAACAAATACTACAGAAATTCCAGATAAAATATTAAATAACAAAGACATTACATTAATTGATGGAGATAAAATAAACACTTTGCTTAAAACTTACAAGGTTTATAAAGATGAAGTAGACATTAAAAATGAAGACAGGTATTCATTTGAGAGAATAAAATATGAGTTAAGTGAACTTGAAAATAATTTCTAATAATTGAGTATTTCTGTTATTAATTATACACCTACAACCAAAGTCTTATATATGAGATAATAATCATAGATAAGACTTTTTTTATTCAATTATAAATCTCGATATACAACTAATTATTCACTAGCCAAAAACATATACATAAAATATTGACTAAGACAATAAAGAGTTATATAATAAAATTGACTTAGTCAATAAAAGAATAGAGGTGAATGCTTGATAGGATTAGAATTTGTTCTTGGCCTATATAATATGCAGCACGTAGAACTAGCAGAAAAACTAGGAATAAAAAAACAAAATATCAATATGTGGGTCAAGCAAAAGCAAAACATCCCTAAAAAATATCTTCCAGTATTAGAAGAACTCTTTCAAGTGGATAAAGACCTCTTATCAAGAGAACTCACAGAACTTGAAAAACTAGAAATTCAAAAAGAAAAGCTAAAAAAAGACCTACAACCAGTGATAACAAAACATGAAAAAAGATTTCAAATAGATGATGGCAGTAATCTAGCAGAAGTCCCTATATATGATAAAAAAGAGATAAATAGTATTGAAAATGAAATAGAAAAAGAAAAACTCCTAATCAAACTAAAAGAAGCAATGGACATAGTTCCTTACAATCCCTACATGGATACCTATAAGCTTTTAGTTCATCTTATGGAAAAATCACAGCATGAATCAATACTACACAAGACCATACAGGCTTTAGCACACTATTTAGAGGTACTGCCAGAAGACATAACAACTGATGAAGCACAAGAAGAATATGAAGCAGAAATATTTGAGATATTTGATGACTACAACTATTAATTATTGATAAAGATTTTAAAGGGATCGAATTCGACTCCTTTACGATTAAACCTTTCATAGATATAACAAACATAATAAATAAACATAAACTAAGGAGGAAATAAAATGGCAACTACAGGAAACATAGGATTTGAAGAGACACTCTGGAAAGCAGCCGACAAGCTAAGAGGAAGTATGGATGCCAGCGAATACAAGCACGTAGTACTAGGACTAATATTTCTAAAATACATCTCAGATAAATTTGAAACAAAATATGAAGCACTACTAGCTGAAGGAGAGGGTTTCGAAGAAGATAGAGATGAATATGAATCAGAAAACATCTTCTGGGTTCCAAAAGAAGCAAGATGGGGATTCATCATGGACAATGCAAAAGACATCAAAATAGGACAGCACATAGACGATGCCATGATACTCATAGAAAAAGAAAATCCTACACTAAAAGGTGTACTAGATAAAAGATACGCAAGACCAGAAATAGACAAAAGAAGACTAGGAGAGCTCATAGACCTCATATCAACTATAAAATTACACAATAACGATGAAAAAGACCTACTAGGAAGAGTATATGAATACTTCCTAGGACAGTTTGCATCAGTAGAGGGCAAAGGTGGGGGAGAATTCTACACACCTACTAGCATAGTAAAAACCCTAGTAGAAATGTTAGAGCCATACAAAGGCCGAATCTATGACCCTTGCTGTGGATCGGGGGGAATGTTCGTACAAAGCGAAAAATTCGTAGAAGAGCACCAAGGAAAAGTAGAAAACCTATCCATCTACGGACAAGAAATGAACTCAACCACATGGAAACTATGCAAGATGAACCTAGCAATCAGAGGGCTAGATGCAAACCTAGGCGACCATCACGCAGACACCTTCCACAACGATATGCACAAAACCCTCAAAGCAGACTATATCCTTGCAAACCCACCATTTAACATAAGTGACTGGGGAGGCTCTCAGCTTACTGACGATGTGAGATGGAGATATGGAACACCACCAGCAGGCAATGCAAACTACGCATGGTTACAGCATATGGTATATCACCTAGGACCAAATGGCTCAGCAGGAATAGTATTAGCAAATGGTTCCCTCAGCTCAAACACATCAAACGAAGGCGAAATCAGAAAAAACCTACTAGAAGCAGACCTAGTAGATGCTATAGTGGCACTGCCAGATAGACTATTTTACTCTACAGGAATCCCAGTATCACTGTGGATACTAAATAGAAACAAAGAAAACAATCCAAACTATAGAAATAGAAAACACGAAGTCCTATTTATAGATGCTAGAAACCTAGGACAAATGATAGACCGTAGACATAGAGAACTATCTAGCGAAGGCGAAAATAACGATGTATCAAAAATAGCAAATGTATACCACCAGTGGAGAAACAAAGAAGGAAGCTATGAAGATATAAAAGGATTCTGCAAATCAGCCAAAATAGAAGAAATAAGAGAACATGAATACGTACTTACTCCAGGAAGATATGTAGGAATAGAAGACATAGAGCAAGATGGCATACCTTTTGAAGAAAAAATGGAAAACATGACAGCAGAACTAGCAGAACTATTCGCAAAATCACGCCACCTTGAAGATGAGATAAGAAAAAATCTTGGAGGTATTGGGTATGAGTTTTAAAGAAACAGAAATTGGCTTAATTCCAAATGATTGGGAATTAAAGAAGTTAATAGATGAAGTTGTAATAACTATGGGACAATCACCTAAGTCGGAATTTTATAATACTACTTCAGAAGGAGTTCCTTTTATGCAAGGGAGAACAACTTTTGGTGAAAAATTTCATTCGATAGATACTTGGTGCACTGATCCCAAAAGATTTGCACAAAAAAATGATGTATTAATGAGTGTAAGAGCACCTGTTGGAGATGTAAATATAGCAACTAGGGATTTATGTATAGGGAGAGGATTATGTAGTTTAAGAATGGAAAATGGTAATAATGAATATTTATATTATTTACTGAAAAACTATATAGATATAATTATTAGTAAAGAGTCTGGAACTGTGTTTGGTTCTATTAATAAAACTAGTATAGAGACATTAAAATTACCTTTCCCATCTTCTAAAGAACAAAAAGCCATCGCCCACATCCTATCAACCCTCGACGAAAAAATCGAGGTAAACAACCAAATCAACAAAACACTAGAAAACATCGCACAAACAATATTCAAGCAGTGGTTTGTAGATTTTGAATTCCCTAACGGGGATGGAGAACCATACAAATCCAGTGGCGGAGAAATGGTCGAAAGTGAGTTAGGAATGATTCCTAAGGGATGGGAAGTAAGTAATTTTGATAAAGTAATAAAAATTACTAGTGGGAAAAGACCTAAGGAAAGAGAAGAAGTAAAGCAAAATAATCATATATATCCATTAGTTGGAGCCAGTTCTATTATGGGATATACAACAGAATACAATTTTGATGAAGAAATAATAGTAATTGGACGTGTTGGAACACATGGAATTATTCAAAGATTTAAAGATAAAATTTGGGCTTCAGACAATACTTTGGTAATTAAATCTATTTTTATTGAATATACGAATCAAATTTTAAAAATAATTGATTATAAATCATTAAATAGAGGTTCTACACAACCATTAATAACACAGACAGACATTAAAAATCACAAAATTATTTTTCCATGTGAATCAATATTAAATAAATACGAAGAAATAGTAAGTGTAAATAGTGAAATGATTGATATGAAGAATACTGAAAATCAGAGGTTAAAAGAACTTCGTGACTCTCTCCTTCCAAAGCTTATGTCAGGAGAGATACGAGTACCAATAGAGGAAAACTAATCTGAGGTTGAAAGGGGGATATCAGCATTGAGTTTTTTAGAGAATTTTACTGAGGATTTGCTAGAAGAAGCAGCTATAGAGATATTACAGAGCTTGGGATATGAGTATGTATTTGGTCCAGATATATCCCTTGGTGGGGATTATGAAGAGCGTCTAGACTATAGAGAGGTAGTGCTAAGTAGCAGAGTCAAAGATGCTCTATTTAGAATCAATAAAGGCATACCTGCTGAGGCACTAGAAGAAGCATATAGAAGAATCATAACATTTAACAGTCCTATGCTAGAGGAAAATAATAGAAGCTTTCATAGATTACTGACAGAGGGGATAGACGTTTCATTTGCAGAGGATGGAAATATAAGGACGAAGAATGTTCAGATAGTAGATTTTAGTGAAGAAGGAATGAAAAACAATGAATTTCTAGTAGTGAATCAGTTTACTATCATTGAAAATGAGGAAAGAAGACCTGATTTAATAATATTTATTAATGGGATTCCTCTAGTACTTATAGAGCTAAAATCAGCAAGTGATGAAAATGTAGGAATAGAAAGTGCCTATAACCAAATACAGACCTACAAAAAAGACATTCCTAGTCTTTTTAACTATAATGCATTTTGCATACTTTCAGATGGAATTAATGCAAAGGCTGGGACTATCACATCAAACGAAGAGCGTTATATGAACTGGAGAAGTATAGATGGCAAGGTAGTAGAGCCACTTACTAACCCCCAGTATGAAGTGATGTTTGGAGGGATGCTCCAAAAACACAGACTTCTTGATATTATAAAAAACTTCATTTTATTTCAAGAATCAAGCGTAGATGAAAAAGATGAAAACGGGAAAAAACTAGGAGATAAAAAGTCCATAATAAAGATAATGGCAGCTTATCACCAGTATTTTGCAGTAAAAAAAGCAGTAGAAAAAACCAAAGAAGCCACCAAAGAAGACGGAGATAGAAAAATTGGTGTTATTTGGCATACCCAAGGTTCTGGCAAGAGCTTTTCAATGGTTTTTTATACAGCAGGACTAGTAAGAGAGCTAAACAACCCCACAATAGTTGTAATCACTGATAGAAATGACCTTGATGATCAGCTTTTTAGCACATTTTCAAAATCGCAAGATATATTAAGGCAGACCCCAAAACAAGCAACTATGAGAAAACTAACAGATAGCCAAAAGGCTACTATGAATGGCAATAATTCAGTGGAAGTAAATGGCTTATTTGACCTATTAAATGAAAGAGAATCTGGGGGAATTATATTTACAACTATACAGAAATTCAAACCAGAAGAAGGAGAAATGCCAGTACTTACAGATCGTAAAAACGTAATAATAATTGCAGATGAAGCCCATAGAAGCCAATACGGACTAGAAGCTCAGGCAGACACAAAAACAGGAGAAATCAAATATGGATATGCAAAGTATCTTCGAGATGCACTTCCAAACGCTTCTTTTATAGGGTTTACAGGGACACCTATTGATCTAGAAGATAGGTCAACTACAGCAGTGTTTGGACATACTATAGATACCTATGATATGACTAGAGCAGTAGAAGATGATGCAACAGTAAAAATATACTACGAAAACCGTATCATCAAACTAGAAGCAGATGAAGAACAGCTAAAAGCCATAGATGAAGAATTTGATGAACTCACAGAAGGACAAGAAGATATAGAGAAGGAAAAGAACAAAGGTAAATGGTCCAAAGTAGAAGCTATAGTTGGCTCTCCCAATAGAATCAAAAAATTAGCAGAAGATATAGTAAATCACTATGAAGAAAAATCAAAGGCTATAGACGGTAAAGCAATGGTAGTTTGCATGAGCCGAAAGATATGTGTGGAGCTATATGAGGAAATAGTAGCCCTTAGACCAAGCTGGCATAGTGATGATGACAACAAGGGAAAGATAAAGGTAGTAATGACTGGAAGTGCTGCTGACAATGAAAGACTTCAAAAACATATAGGGGGCAAGCAAAGAAGAGATACCCTTGCCAAGAGAATGAAAGATAACAGTGATGAACTAAAGATAGTAATAGTAAGGGATATGTGGCTCACTGGATTTGACGTTCCATCAATGCATACTATGTATATAGATAAGCCAATGCATGGGCACAATTTGATGCAGGCTATAGCTAGAGTAAATAGAGTATTCAAAGAAAAATCTGGTGGGGTAGTAGTTGACTATATAGGAATACTAGAAAGTCTAAAATCTGCTCTAAAGCAATACACAGATAGCGATAGGGGAACTACTGGAATCAACACTGATGTAGCTATAAATGTGATGCTAGAAAAACTAGAAATCCTTCAAGATATGTTCTATGGATTTGATTACAGCGCATATATGGGGACATCACAGGTTCAAAGGATAAGAGCAATCACAGGGGGTATGGATTTTGTACTTGGACTAGAAGAAGAGGATCAAAAAGAGTTCAAGAAAATAGCAGTAGAGCTTTCAAAAGCCCACTCCCTATGTGCAGCTACAGAGACAGGAAAATCCAAAGCCCTAGAAGTGAGTTATTTTAAAGCAGTAAAAGCAAGTCTAGTAAAGCTAGGAGAGAGGGGTAAACCTAGCCTAAGCAAGAAAGAAATAGATGCAAGAATTCATCAAATGCTAGAGAGATCTATAATCTCAGAGGAAGTCATAGATGTATTTGATGCTATGGGGCTAAAAAGACCAGATGTATCAATATTATCAGAGGAATTTTTAGAAGAGGTAAGGGAGCTAAAACATAAAAACCTAGCAGTTGAAATGCTAAAAAAATTACTAGAAGGAAATATAAAGGCAATAGAAAGGACAAATTTAGTAAAATCTGAAATGTTTTCAGAAAAACTAAAAAAATCCTTAAATAAATATCGCAACCAAGCTATCTCAAACGCAGAGGTAATAGAGGAGCTTATAAGGTTAGCCCATGAACTGAAAAAAATGAAAGAAGAGCAGGGAAATTCAGGGATGAATGAAGATGAAATAGCTTTTTATGATGCCCTTACAGCGGAGGATATAGTAAAGGAATTCATGGAAGATGAAACATTAAAGCAAATAGCAAAAGAGCTGACTATATCTATAAGGAAAAACATAACCATAGACTGGAGCGTCAGAAAAAGCGCCCAAGCAGGAATGAGAAAAATCATCAAACGACTCCTTAGAAAATATGACTATCCACCAGAGCAAGCAAAAAAAGCAATGGAAACAGTGATGAGACAGGCAGAAAAAATGTGTACAAACCAAGTTGATTATTTCCTATTCGACAAGGTGGCTGAGAAGGAAGATAGGTATTAAGAAGTTCTGAAACAAAATATTAGGGAAATTTCAAATTTATAAATTACTCAGATCTTTACAAATATACTTATAGAATTGAATACTTAAGTATATTTGTAAAGATTATATTATAGATAATTAGCTGTTGTTAGAATTTGGGATGGGAAAACTGAAAAATAAATTTCACATAAGATGGGGGATATCATGGAAAAATTAATTGACTTTGTTAAAACAGAATTTCCAAAGGATGCCTTAGAAATTCAATATGGGATAGAACTACTAAATCAATGTATAGGTGGTAGTGTTGAAAGTATTAAAAGTGCTTTTAGCACTGCTATAGATAATAGAGACTTTGAAAAACTCAATAATTTACAGGAAAATCTGAAAACTATTGATGATCTTCAAAATACTCTTGATAAGTATATAGACTTATTACAATTAGAAGATAGTGTTGAAGAAGATATAATAAAAATGGAAGATTTAGATAAAGATCTAAAAGAACTTCCAGATTATGAGTCTCTAAGAGTAGATGAAAACATTCCATATACCCTATATGATGACTTTACTTATAAAAGACCATCTGGGTTTGAGATTTTTGGAATTAGATATTACTGTAAAGACTGGAAAGATGTTTTAGTAAGTACTTGTGAGATATTAGCTGAAAACGATATGTTGAAATTTCAGAGTTTTCTGAATGACAAAACTATGCAAGGTAGAAAGGTAAATTATTTCTGCAAAAACAAGGAAGATATTAGAGCTCCTAGAAAAATAAATGGAACAAATATATATGTTATGACAAATATGAGTGCAAATCAAACTAGAAATGTAATTGAGAGAATGCTTAGAAAATATAACATAAGAATAAATGACTATAAGCTGTTTTTAAAAGCAGATTATTCTTCAAGGCATGAATAGCAGGGGGTTTTTATGTCAAAAATAAAGCTTGCAGATTTTTATTATGGAGCTGTATTATCAATTAAAAACTAGGTCTAAACATATTATACGAGGGGGATTGGAATGAAAGAACTTGTAGATGTTTTATTAGAGATTAGAAATCAATTAGAGGAATTAAATTCAAAAATAGATGGACTTACATCCTCAGGAACAACTTCATTAGATGAGGTAGTAAACGCTATTGAGGATTTAAAGAATAATAACGGATATGAATTAGGTGATATTAAAACTAAATTAGCATTTATTGACACTGCAGTTGATTCAATTGAAACATCAATATCTTCAATAGATACTGCTGTGTACTCTTTAGATTTAAAAATAGATTATTGAAGCCGGGAAGCCACTGGGAAGTTTTATATCACCTATGATCGCATTTTTCAAAATTGAGTAATCTATATACAAATTTAGAAGATATTTACGAACAATAGATATTTTGGATCAAAAATTAAAAGCTGGATTAATGAAAATTGGATTAGAAAATAAAGATATATCTGTAATTTCTAGAGTTATAAAAAATGCTTTAGAGGAAAATCTAATTAAAGCAGTAGATCCAACAACTGAACTAAGATATTTGAAGTATATACCTTTTGGGGGATAAATTAACTTGCTGTTAACTTGCAAAAGCATAGATTAGAATCTGCGGAAACGTATCTATTTTTCCGGTTTTCATCAAAAAGATTATATGGGGAGGGGATAGCTATGAAATTTGGGATGAGAATACCAAGTCTTAAAAAACGTATATCAGCTAGAACTAGTGTAAAGAGACAAATAGTTCATAGAGCTGGACTGAAGATGCCTAGGGGGTATGGATGGGTTAGAGATCCAAAGAAATATATGTACAACAAGGTATATAACAAAACTTCTTTTGATATATTTAAAGTAATAAAAAAGCTTCTGAAGTAGAAATTTTAACAAGTTAGAATATAGAAAAAAATCTGAACTATTAACACTGAGTTAATAGCTCAGATTTTTTTTGAAAGTATATATTAGGCTTAATCTTTATAAAAGATGTTATATGTTTTTTAGAATGGTATAATAATTATAAACCGGAAGAAAAGCTTTAGTCCGGGTTCTATTTGGAGGATATATCGATGGATATACTTTATGGAAATCCCATAATATTAGAATATAAGAGCACATTTACAAAGAGTTTACTTAAAGCTGTAAGTGCTTTTGCAAATTTCCATGATGGAAGGATTATTATTGGGATAAATGATGATAAAACTTTAATTGGAGTAGATAATCCTGAAGAATTAAGACTTAATATTGAAAATAGTATCAACGATAATTTGGAGCCGTGTCCATATTATGAAATTAGTACAAAGACAATTGATGATAAAACTATTTTGATTATTTCAGTGTATAAAGGTGATAATACCCCTTATACAGTTAACAATAAAGCATATAAAAGGTCTGATACCGCGACTGTTCAGGTAGACAAGTTCTTATATCAGAATCTTATTTTAGCAGGAAGAAATAAAGGATTTGATGGTCTTGCATCATCTGTGCAAGAACTGTATTTTAATTATTTAGAGTCAAAAATGAGAAAAATTTTAGGTATTAACTCTCTTTCAGAAGATTTACTAATCTCATTAGGTTTGATAGAGAATAGAAAATATAATAATGCAGCTGCTCTTTTTTCTGATGATAATCCAGTTGATTCTTCAGTTATACAAATGATTGCTTATAATGATAGGACTGTTTTGGGAATAAAAGATAGAGTTGAATCAAAAAATACGTCTATTTTAAAACAGTTTGACGAATGCTTGGACTTTTATAAAAAGCACATAAACATATCAGAAATTATAGATGGGGCATACAGAAAAACAGTTGAAGAAGTGCCACTAGTTGCATACAGGGAATCTATTGCGAACTTATTAGTCCATAGAGATTATATGAAAAATGTTGATTCCAGGATTGAGATATTTTCAGATAGGATAGAGATAGTATCGCCAGGAGGTCTTCCAATTGGAATTCTTGAAGATGAATATCTTGAAGGGAGAATATCAATACCTAGAAACAGAATTATAGCGGATATTTTCCTAAGGTTAAAAATAATTGAAAAGTTAGGAACAGGTATAAGAAGGATTAAAGAATATTATAGAGAGTATGACACTAAGCCAGAGTTTATAATCACTGAAAATAGTATTACGGTTATACTTCCTAGAATAAATAAAGAGATTAAAAAGGTTAATGAAATAAATCTAGATAGGTTAAATAGTAATGAGTTGCTGATATATTATATTATAAAAGACAATGGAAAAATAAATAGAAAGGATATTGAAAATAAAGTAGATTTGAAAAAATCTCAGATACTTCAGATAATAAATAACCTAAGAGAATACAACTTGGTTATAAAGACAGGTCAAGGGATTAATACCGAATATATGATAAAATAAAGGACTAATAAAAGAGGTAAATATAGAAAATAAACTTTTAGATAAATTAAAAAAAATAACTATCCATGAAAGGAATTAATATGAGCGGAAATCTTAGAAGTAATATAAAAATTGGATCAAAAGTAAAGGTAGTTCAAAAGCAGGATCAAAGATCTGGAAAGCTAACTGAAGGGGTAGTGAAAAAAATCCTGACCAATTCTCCTAATCATCCTCATGGAATTAAGGTGATGCTTGAAGATGGAACTGTGGGAAGAGTAAGTGAAATCATAGGTTAGAAAAGGGGAGATGGGGGTTATGGAAAAGAATCTGGAGAAATTACGGGTATAAATCCAGATACAGTTGAACAAATTAAAAAGGACTTTGTGACATCCCTGAATAATCCTCAGATTCTAAGCCCTACATTTTATTTAGCAGTAGAAGAAGCAGAAATAGATGGAAAAGTTATTTTATACATTAACGTTCCTGAAAGTTCTCAGGTTCACAGATGCAAAGGCAAAATATTAGATCGAAATGAAGATGGCGATTTTGATATTACAAATAATACAAATCTAGTATCTAGACTTTATATGAGAAAATAAACCACATATACAGAAAATTTAATTTTCCCATATGCGGATATGAATGAGCTAGAAAATGAATTATTTACAAGGGTCAGAAAAACTGTTGAAAATATGAGACCGGGGCATCCTTGGATTTCTATGAATAACATAGATCTTCTGAAAAGTGCAGGAATGTTTTTGAAGGATCAGAGTACAGGTAAACAAGGTATCACACTTGCAGGTATTTTGATTTTTGGCAGTGAACTTATTATACAAACAGCCCTCCCACATTATAGAACCGATGCGATATTGAGAAAAGAAAATTTAGACCGCTATGATGCTCGTTATGATATTAGAGTCAATCTTTTGAGAAGCTATGAAAGGCTAATGCATTTCATTGCAAAGCATCTCAATGATAAGTTTTATCTCGAAGGTGATCAACGTGTGAGCTTGAGAGATAAGATTTTTAGAGAAGCTATTTCAAACTTGCTAATTCATAGAGAATTCTCCAATCCATTCCCTGCTAAGCTGATTATTGGAAGAGACAAAGTTAATATAGAAAATGGCAATAAGCCTCATGGAAATGGAATGATTGATCCGGAAGACTTTTCACCATATCCTAAGAATCCCAAGATTGCAAAGTTCTTTAAAGAAATCGGTTTGGTTGGTGAACTGGGTTCAGGTGTTAGAAATATATATAAATATAATAAGATATACTCTGGTGCAGATCCTGAGTTTATAGAGGGAGATGTCTTTAAGACGGTTATTCCACTAACAGCTAATTTGGGAGCACATGTTAGTGAACATGCTGGTGAACATGTTGAAACAATAGATATGACCCCGAAAATACTAGAGTTTTGCGAAAATCCTAAAACAAGAATAGAAATTCAAGAGTTTCTAGGTATAAAAAGTAGAAGTTATTTTAGTCAAAAAGTACTCAAACCTTTAATTAAAGGAGGGCTTTTAAAGTTAACTATTCCAGATAAACCCAAAAGCCCAAACCAAAAATACTATTCCGATAGATAAGGAAATTTTTCATTACAAGAAGCTGAAAGGGCTTTTTGTAATAAAAAATCCAATAAAATGGTAGAAAAGGGGAGGTTGGGATACAGGTTCTGTTCATGCATGTGGGCATAATATACAGGTGGCAGGGATGCTTGGAGCTGCACTTGGATTAGTGAAAAGTAATATACTCGACCAGTTATCTGGAAAAATAACTATAATGGGGACTCCAGCTGAAGAGTTTGTAGAGATAGGATATAGGTCAGAACTTAGAAAAGATGGTAAAATCAAATATTTTGGTGGCAAGCAAGAGTTAATTAGAAAAGGATATTTTGATGATATTGATATATCTATGATGTTTCATGCCCTTGATATGAAAGACAAGGATGTTCTTATTGGTCCTGTTAGCAATGGATTCATAGGTAAAGATATAAGGTTTATAGGAAAAGAATCCCATGCTGGCTCTGCGCCTTGGGAGGGAATTAACGCTCTAAATGCTGCGAATCTTAGCATGAACAATATAAATGCTCAAAGAGAGACATTTAAAGACTCAGATAGAGTGAGAGTGCATCCAATCATAACTAAGGGTGGGGATATAGTGAACTCTGTTCCTTCTGAGGTAAAGATGGAGTCTTATGTAAGAGCAAGAACTATAGAGGGAATGCTTGATGCCAACAAAAAAGTGGATAGATCTCTAAAGGCTGGGGCTATTGCAGTTGGTGCAAGTGTGGAGATAAAAAGTATTCCTGGGTATCTTCCAATCCTTAGAAATAAATCTTTGGATAATTTGTTCAAGGAAAACCTAATATTTATAGGGCTAGATGAAAATGTGATTGTGGATGGTGGAGATTTTACAGGGTCTTTTGATTTTGGAGATGTATCTCATCTTATGCCTACAGTACATCCTATGGTTGGTGGAATCACAGGAAATCTTCATACAAGAGAGTATGAGATAGTGGATGAAGAGAAGGCATATATAATACCAGCTAAAGCTATGGCTCTAACTGTAGTGGATTTATTATTTGATGATGGAAAGTGTGCCAAAGAGATTTTGGAAAACTTCACGCCAGCCATGACTAAGGAAAGTTATTTGAGTTTTATGGAAAGCCTAGACAAAGTAGAGAATTTTGATGGAAACTAAAGCCGCGGGGACGTATCGGGACCAGTGAAAAAGTGGTCCTTTTCCCCTCTAAAATGTTAACAAGATTTCTTTAAATTCCATTTTACACCTAATAATTTGAAATTCCTCTTT
>NZ_JAGGLI010000038.1 GCF_017874355.1 Acetoanaerobium pronyense | reverse complement strand
TACTTTTTTAAAGTCATTGACTAGGTTATACTAGTTTTATAGAGGGGGTCAAATTTATTCGTAATTGGGGGTCAATATTAAGTGTAAATCAACATTAGCTTTGAAATCAATTTTATTAATCATAATTAGAACCCCTTTTTACTACTTTTCTTACTATTATTTTACCATATATCGAGTCATAAAAGCTGATAATTTAACATATTTTTGAGCACTTTTCTTTCACCCAATGGGTGAAAGCTGAATTTCGAAGGAACGCATATTTATCAAGGCTTTGATTATGCTTTTTGAAGTACTGACGTAGAATCTAGGTTTTAAATTTCAAAAGTTAAGTTATATTAAGTACTCTAAAGACTAAGAAACTATAGATTGATTATCAGTATAAGGATTTTCTTTAATAAAAAATAAAAAGAGCATTTTAAGTTTAGTCACAAATTAGACTCAAGCTTAAATGCTCTTTTTTAATATAATCTAAGATATCAGCCATTCATCACTTTTTCTGAATTGCTAATTTTGAAAAATGATATGAGGTTTTGCCATTATAATAGTTTGTGTTTTTCTTTTTATTTCTTCGTAAGCTTTTTGGGTTTCTGTTTCAGTCTTTAGGTTAAAAATAATTTTTCTGCCAGATGACTCTAGATAAATAAATGGAGGTTTATCTCTATTCACAAATAAAATTACAGATCCCATTTCTCTTGTTCTAAAGTGACCTTTTAAGTGTGGACCTATAGCCGAGCCATTTGTTCTAATCTCAATATATGGAAGCTCATCTATCAACCTTACGTTTTCAATATTATTCCATGGGTATGTGCTTCCATACATCCCGTGTATTTGAAGTCCTTCATCAAGGATACTAATGTTTGTTGGTCTTGAGGAAAAAAACATAAGTATGGCTACTCCAATAAAGGAAATTATTACTATCCCTATAGGGAGTGCCATGCTCTTGTATGTCCCTTCTCTCAATTTTCCATTTTCGTCATACAAATTGCGATCATATTTTTGTGCTTTAATTAGAAGATAACTTGTGGATAAAAATATAAATCCTATTAATAATCCTGTGTTTGGTCTATAACCAAGAAGTTGTAATATTCCATAAAGCAAAAGTAAAGCTCCATTTAAATAAAGAAACACTCCCATTAGCTTGCCTAGGCCTTCTGTATCTACATTTTCTTTTTTTGCTTTTGACATAGTGTTATATCCCGATATTAGAAAATACCATTTCAATATATGGATTGCTATGCCTGTTAGTATAAGCAAGAACCCAATTAAAATAAAAATCAAGAGAAACACCTCTCTTTTTAAATCCAAGGAAAATATCCAATACTAGGAATAATTACTAAAAATTCCAAGCTTTTAACTTTAAAAATTCACATTAACATATAAATGCAATAGCCTTAAGCATTTCCATGAAATCATTACTTGAAAATCTTATTGTATGGGAATCTACAAGCTCTGCACTAGGGTAATTTGCCTTACTAGTTGTAGCTATATGATTCTTATATTTAACCTCAAGTTCAAATTTTTCAGGAAGGTTAATCTTGTAGTTCGACAAATCCTTGCTCATAGCAGTTTTGACTCCCTTCTTTATCTGATCAATTGCTAGTTTAGGATGAATATTTATTGTTGAATCTCCTCTACCTTCTTTTACAGCTACTGTAACTATGTTTTTATCTATGCCTTTAACTTCCTCACATAAAACCTTATCTCCTGATAAAAATACAACTGGAACATTATGATAAGCTGCAATATAGCTATGAATCAAAAACTCGCTTGCATATTCTCCGTTTAATTTTATATATTGAAGATTACTGTTTAGAGTATGGGAAAGCGGGTTTCCATCTATTCCCCCTGCACTATGATACCCTATATAAATCAGTGCATCGTAAGACTCGTCAAGCTCTTGAACCATTATATAAGATGAGCCGCTCCACCCTTTTATTAGCTTCGTGTTTAATGGAAGCATATTATGAAATATGTTTCTAGCACTATCATGAGCATCTTTAATCACAATTTCCTTTGCCCCAGCTTCATTGGCTCCTTCACATGCTGCGTTTACCTCAAATGTCATCTGCTGGGCAAACTCTAAATAATCACCTTTTCCTTTTTTAGCCTCATCCCAGTGGGTAACTCCACACACACCTTCAATATCAGCACTTATAAAAATTTTCATACATATCCCCCTCTTAAGTTTGAATTTTCTGTAACTTAAATTTGTGTCTGTTTTCAACTTCTTTATATTTCTATTATAGATATTAGTTTCTTTATTTGAAAGGTTAATTTATTTTTAACATATTGCATTTTAAAATCATAATTATTTTATTTGTATTCCTATTTTCTGCTCAACCACTCAAGTATTCCAAAACTAACCATTATAAAAATGATTGACAGTCATTCATTTTTTTGATAAAATGACTGTGAGTCATTTATGATATGAATATAGTAAATAGAGAGGTTGTGGGGCTTTCGCATGAAAAAAAATGATAAAAAACAAGATATTATTCATTCTGCTATGAAAATATTTCAAGAAACTGGATTCGAGAAAACCTCAGTTTCTCAAATCGTGAAAAAAGCAGGAGTTGCCCAAGGGACATTTTATCTATATTTTCAATCAAAAAACGATCTTATCCCTTCAATCGCTGAGTTTATCGTAAATGAGCTTCTAACTAAGCTCAGCCAATACCCTGAGAACACTTTTAAGGACGTACCTTCTTTTATAGATTGTCTTATAGAAACTACTTTTTATATAACTAAGGAATATAAGAATCTAATTGGGTTTTGTTATTCTGGTTTATCATTCTACAAAAGCTTTGAAGAATGGGAAAAGATGTATGAGCCTTATTACAGATATATAAACGATAAAATCAATTATTTTCAAGAGAATGATTTAATAACTTCAAGGTTATCATCAGATGTTTTAGGAAATTATATTGTAGGATTACTGGAGCATGGTGCAGAGATGTATTATTTATTTAGAAATGAAAAAGATGATTTAAATAAATCAAAGAAAGACTTATCAGTTGCTCTTCATCAGCTTCTTTTATAGTTTTTAGGAGAGGATATTTATGTTAAACAAAATAAAATTAGAAAGGAAGCTTTTACTTCAATCTGTCTATGCAGCTTTGTTTGCTTCTTTACTAGGTGTTGTTATAGGGATTTTGACGAGTTCTCAAATGATTCTATTTGATGGACTTTACTCACTTATTAGTGTAGCACTTTCTATATTATCAGTAACTGCTGCAAAGTTCATGAATAAAAAGGACTACAAAAGATATCCCTTTGGAAAGGCTGTTGTAGAACCCCTTGTAATAATAGTGAAATACACAATAATTATAATATTACTTTTAATATCTTTAGCTACTGCAGTTATGACGATTATGAATGGCGGTAGAAATATTGAGCTTGGAATTGCATTAGGGTATTCCATATTTAGTACTCTACTATGCCTTATTGTGTATGTTCAATTTAAAAGACATGGCAAAAAAACCACATCTGGTCTTTTAATGGCTGAGGCAAATCAGTGGCTTATGGATACACTTGTAAGTCTTGGAGTATTAATTGCTTTTATTATAGTGTTTTCTCTGAATTATTTTAATTTATTTGCATCTTATCTGCCTTATGTGGACCCTGTAGTTGTAATTTTTATATGTATCTTCTTTTTCAAAGTTCCTTTTAATGAAATCAAATTGGCATTAAAGGAAGTACTGGATATGTCTCCAGAAGATGAGCTTAGAGAGAAGCTAGAAAATATAATCAAAGAGGTTGAAAAAGATTATGATATAGATGAATCTATCCTTAGGGTTACTAAAGGTAGAAAGACTCTTTGGCTAGAGGTTGATTTTGTGATTGGAGAAAAATCCAAAATCAAAACTATTAAAGACCAGGATTTTATAAGAGAAAAACTATCCAAAAAGCTTAATCATATAGCTCAAGAACAGTGGATATCAATATCATTTACAGGAGATAGAAAATGGGCCATCTAGGCCCATTTTTTATTCCTTGCTATATAAATAAGGTCTATCCCACCTTTTATCAAAAGCTCCATTTTTCTTAAGCTGCATATTCCAGTAGAACTGTGCCGTTCCTGTAAATACCCCTATAGAAAATATAAATTTAAATACGTTTGATAAATCAACTGGATTAGCCAATGATTTTATAATCTCATCAGAGATTACCCCTTCATTTATATAGGAGCTACCAAGATTTTGAAATTGAGAAAATAAATTTTTCAAGGAGTTTTCTGGTCGCATCTTTATTCCTTCCATTCCCCCTTTTATGGCAGTTCCCCCATAGCTTACTCCAATCCTTTTACAGTAAAGACCTAAATAAGGCCTTATATAATGAGAGTGAGCAGATTCCATAAATCCAGACTGCACTAAGAAACTAAATGAAATAGTTTTATTTTGATTAGAAATTTTTTCAAAAAACTTCATAACAATTCCTGGCATTGCATGAACATATAAGGGAAATATAAACAGGTGTCTTGAATGGTTTGATATATCATTTGCCCATAATTCATGATTTTTAGTTTCATACAAATTTCTAATCTCTATATCATTTTCAGACAATCCCTTTTTCAGCATTCCTTTTTTGATTTCATTTGCAATAATTAAGCTATTTCCATTTTTACCCCTAGGAGATCCGTTGTATATTATTACTTTTCCTTTAAAGTCATTTTTTAAAGACTCTTTTGAACTCTCTTCTTTTAAGTTATTATGACTCAACTCATGTTCTATAACTTCTTCTTGTATATCAAGTTTGTAGCCAGTTGTGCTAAACTGATATATTGTTCTCCCTAAATAGTTTTTTAAAACTTCTTTTTCTTCATTGCTTAAATCCCTATCATCATAAAAAAAACTTATTTTAGGATATTTCTTATATCTTGGAAAATGGGTCATCTCCCCTTTAACAAGGCGTATATACGGATGATAAAGTGCTATTAGTCTATCTATTAGAGTTTTTGACGAGCCACTTATGAATCCACAAGCTGTATCTAACATAAAAAGAGCAATATCAGAATTTATAAAAGCACTATATATCTCTTTCATTATGTCTTTATGTATACATACTCCAGGAGTCTTAACCCAGCAATCCCAGCATCCAATGCAGTCTTTTAAAAGTGATGTATCCATGTTTATAATACTAATTTCTTCAATACTATACTTTGTTTTATAAAATTGTCTTATTTTGTCTATTTCTTTATTTTGATTTTTTGAACTACAGGCATTTATTATAGATAATTTCAAAATTTACCTCCCTTATTTCTTAATTAAAATTTTGAATATAAAAATCCATCTTCTTTATTTGATTATAGAAATAAGTTTTCTATTTTAAAAGGTTAATTTATTCTGAACAAAATAATATTTTAATTATTCCATATAGTTTAATTTACATACTATCAAGTAAATTTTATTTATGTTAAAATATAGTCAATATTTACTAGTTTTATACAGGTTATTGAGATTTAAAATAACTTTTCTAGGAGGAACTACATGAATAAGCAAAGTATACTTGTCTTTATATCTATCCTTATTTCATCTTCTTTGGGCTATTTATATGGCTCAGAACTACTAGGTCTTTTCCCTTCTATTATAATAGGGATCTTATTTATCGCTATAGCTATTTACTTGTCAGTGGCTATGAATAAAGGTACAGCATATAAAAAAATACTGTCCGGACTTAGAGCTGTAGTTTCTGGTGATTATGGTTATAGCTTTAAAAACTCTCTAAAATCAAATGGCGAAGTAGGAGAAATAGCTTTGGAGCTTGATAAAATATTACTTTCTGTAAATCATATGATTGCAAAAATGAAGGTATCAGGAGAGCAGACCTCCTATGAGAGCGAAAAGGTATATAAGCAGCTACAAACAAATAACGAAGTTTCTTCTTTAATTAGCCAATCTGTAGAAAAAATAGCTTATGATAGTACAGAGCAAAAAGAATATATTGACCAAATAGCTACTAACTCCGAAGAAATGAGTAGTCTTTCAAACACTATAGCATTAAAATGCGAAAATAATTATAATCTTGCAATAACAACAGAAAACAATGTAACTGAAGTAAAAAACTATGTGGATAAGCTTCTTGAAGGTATTGAATACACAGGAAATGTAAGTACTACTTCTGCTGAAAAAATCCATAAACTAAAAAATAAAATAGAGGCTATCTCATCTTCTATTACAGTTGTCACAAAAATTTCCGAACAAACCAACCTTCTAGCACTCAACGCTTCCATAGAATCCGCTAGAGCAGGGGAAGCTGGAAGAGGATTTGCGGTTGTTGCAGACGAGGTGAGGAAGCTTGCAGAGGAATCAAAGTTAGCTTCCGAAAATATAGTTAAGATTGTAAAAGAAGTTGTCCTAGAAACTGATACAGTAGTAGATCAAATAGAAAACAACCATCAAAATGTATCTCAAAATATTGAAATGGTGGCAGAAGTAAAGTCTTTAATAGATAAAAACGTAGCCTATATAGAGGAGATGGAACATGAAATTTCTTCAATTATGGAAATTACTTTAAGTCAGGCTAAAGAATCTGAAAAAATCTCCAGCTCAATTTTACAGGTATCAGACCTTTCAAGCAATATTGCATCCCAGACTCAAAACGTCTATGCATCATGTGAGGAACAGACATCAAGTGCTGAAGAGATGATGACCTCATGTCATGTTCTGACAAACTCTTCAAAGAGCTCTTTAGAGCAGGTTAAGGAGTTTTCAAAAGGGATTGTAATTGATGAAAAAACTAAACTAGAGATTAATCGCTTAGTTAAGGAACTTGCTAATCTATCCACTACTGAAAGCTTGAAAAGCATGGATTATTCAAGACATAAAAATGCCATAGATGAACTAGTGAAAAAGGAAAAGAATTTCTCTATTGTTTACTCGGCATCAGTAGAAACCCAGAATCTTCATTATATAAATCTAGACTTGAAGATGGATACAGTGGCTTTTAGAGAATGGTATAGCTGTCCTGTCCATACAAAATCCAGCTATGTTTCTGAAGTATATGTACCTCTTGGTTCAGATAGTCCATGTATCACTATTTCTGTACCTATAGTCAATGATTCTGTTGTGACAGGAGTACTTGGAGCAGACCTTGTATTAAGTGATATATCCTAAAATCATATAAATTTTTAAAAAGTTGGAAGCAATAGTGAGTTTACTATTAGTTCCAACTTTTTTTGCTGATTATTATCCTACCTTTTCAGCTGTAGCATTAATCTATTTATAAATTTACTTATTCATTCACTTATACTCTCTAGGAAGCTTTGTGGTATACGAATAAGGATGATTTTTTCCTTCTATAAAGTCTTTGATTATAAAGGCTGCAGCCACAGAATAACAAGTACCATTTCCCCCAAATCCAAGGGCAAAGTATTTATTAGGATTGTTTTCATCCCTTCCAATAAAAGGAAGACCGTCTTTTGACACTCCAAATACAGATTGCCATACATATTCTATAGACGTGTCAAGATTAGGATAGTACTCCATTACTGATTTTAATAGAATCTCTCCATTTTTTTTGATTTCTTCGATTGATTTCAGATCTTCTCCACTTTCATCTCTGCCCCCTGCAATAAGCCTATGCTCTTCTGTCTTTCTAAAATACAAGTATGTCTGTGCACTATCCCAGACCATTTCTTCATTTCCCCATAAATGTGAGTTTATAGGCCGTGATACAAATGAATAGGTCGTGTCCCTTTTAGCTAGCTTTTCAATTGGTGGGTACATATCCTTTGCATACCCAGTTGCAATAATAAGCTTATTCGATTTTATCTTATATCCATTCTTTGTATAAGAAATAAACCCTTGATTTTCATCTATTTTGATTATTTCACATTCTTTATATATTTTTATTCCATTTTCTAAATTCTTCTTGTGTAAGGATTGTACCATCTTAAAAGGATTTAGCTCTGCATCACTTGATGTCATAATAGCACCCTCAGCCTCAAGCATATAGTCAGCCTTTAGTTTATCCTTTGAAATCCATACTGCTGGAAAGTCATTTTTCCTAAGCATTTCATAGTTCTCTCTCATCTTTGGCAAATCCTCAGCTTTTTTTGCTAAATATAGACTTGATGTAGACTTGTACCCCACATCTTCTCCAACCTCATTTACAATTTTATCCAAATATTTCATCGCATTAAGTGAAAGATTGTAAAAATCTACGGCATATTTTTCTCCATATCTTTTAGCCATTTCATCTATGGACATATCTGAGTTATATTGTATTATTCCTGTATTTCCCCAGCTTGATCCATATCCAGGTATAGACTTGTCTACAACTACTATGTCCTTATTTGTTTTACCAAGAATATAAGATATTATTGAGCCGCTCATTCCTCCACCAATTATCAATATATCCGTCTGTATATCACTATCCATTTTTAAAAAATTTATATCTCTTTTTGTTTCATCCCAATACAAATCTCCTTTATGAAGCTTCATATTTATCTCTCCTCATATCGTAAATTCAATATTTAAATCATGATTTTTATATACCCTTACCGATTAACTATCCACCAAATATAAAAATATTATTTTCTTTCTTAATTGGGTATTAGTTATACGTAATAATTCAAAATTTAAAGGAGGCTAGAATATGAAGATTTTTTATGATAAAACTTTAAACAGATTAATCAAGTTTGTCCTTTTTCTTCTTATACTTTTTTTACTATATCAAGTAGAATTCTTTTTCAGACCATTTTTGAGAGCTATTTATTTTCTTTTTGTCCCTATAATAATAGCCGCTTTATTCTTTTATCTTCTAAGACCTGTAGTTGATATTTTAGAAAAAAAATTTTCTAAAACTATAAGTGCTTCAATTGCTTTTGCACTGTTTCTTGTAATTCTTCTTGGGGGTATAGGATTTATTGGATATTTTTTGGTGGATCAAATTGACGAGGTATTCGAGCTAGTTAGGACACAATATGAAAATTTCAGATCAAATCCTAATAAAATAATACCTAATCCTTTAAGTGGATATATAGATTTTAGTGATTTTGAAAATCAGTTTGGGGACATTATTAATCAAAGTACACAGTGGTTTCAAGATAATTTTGTTTCTATGTTTAATAGTATTAAAGAAGTCTCTTCTCAAACTATATTGATTCCATTTTTACTTTTTTATCTTCTTAAAGATCATGAAAAATTTTATGCATTATTTATTAAAGCTTTGCCAAGAAAAAAAAGGCATCCAATTGCTAAAATCACAGGGGAAATAGATGAGGTATTAAGTGTATATGTTAAAGGACAGTTAATTGTAGCTTTATTTATAGGTATAGGAATGTTTATAGTTTATCTTATTATAGGCATGCCAATGGCACTTGTACTTTCTACATTTACATTTGTAACTTCAGTAATTCCTTTTTTAGGCCCTATATTAGGTATTTTACCCGCTCTACTTATTGCCGTAGGAGAAAGCTTTTGGATGGTAATAAAATTAATAATAGGAACAATAATAATTCAGCAAATAGAAAGTGACCTTATATCTCCAAATGTAATAGGGAAAAAATTATCCATTCATCCACTTACGATAATAATAGTAATTATGCTTGCAGTTAATTCCTATGGAATACTTGGAGCTTTTGTAGCAGTCCCAGGATATGCTATTTTTAGGGTGATTACACTTCATTTCTATAATAAATATATGGAGAGAGAAAATTTACAAGGTAGTGAAGTAAAAGATTAATAATGTTTAAATAAAACTTTACTAGCATTTAAAAAGCTGGTATTTAAAAAATACCAGCTTTAACTATATGAGAAATTCCATTAAAGAAATAAAAGTATGCTAAGAGCCATTACAGCCATACCTCCCACCATACCATAAATAGAAAGGTGATGTTCACCATATTCTCTAGCCGATGGAAGAAGCTCATCAAGGGATATATATATCATGATTCCAGCTACACTTGCAAACACTATTCCCATAAGAGTTTCACTCATAAACGGCATTAATATTAAATAACCAACAAGCGCACCTACAGGCTCTGATAGTCCTGATAAGAATGAATATAAAAATGCTTTCTTTTTACTTCCAGTTGCATAATATATTGGGACTGAAACAGCTATACCTTCTGGTATATTGTGTATTGCAATAGCTACAGCTATAGGAATACCAAGGCTAGGATCATGAAGAGCTGCTATAAAGGTTGCTAATCCCTCTGGAAAGTTGTGTATTGCAATAGCAAGGGCTGTAAACATACCCATTCTAAGAAGCTTGTGATTTTTCTCAGCTTCTTTTCTCTTGTCTATTTGCTCTTGATGATGAGTATGGTCAGGATGCTCTTCATTTATCTCTTCAATACTGTGTAGCTCATGGGGATTTTCTGAACTTGGAACTAGCTTATCAATGAGCCCAATTAAAAACATACCTCCAAAAAAAGAAATCACGGTTACCCATGAGCCTGTTTTCTCTCCAAGCTCTGCTATTAAGCTCTCTTGAGCTTTAAAAAATATCTCTACCATCGAGACATATATCATAACCCCTGCAGAAAACCCAAGGCTTATTGATAAAAATTTTGTGTTTGTTTTTTTTGCGAAAAAAGCTATGGCGCTACCTATACCTGTGGATAGTCCAGCAAATAAAGTAAGCATAAATGCAAATAATACATTTCCTTCCATAAATAACCTCCGTATTTTAAGTCTTTTCTATTATGATAAATTTCATCTAACATAATACCCTAAAAATATATTTTTATCCATAAACTTAGGGTTTTCTAAATTAATTTTAAAATAGAGGTTATAAATAGGCTGTTTATTCATAATATCTAAACTCAGGAGGCACTGTAAGCTGAGGATATATAATAAGACCATTGAACTGCCTGTTTAATGGAGTATTTATAATGTCGTAAGGATATTCAACAAGTACACTTGAATTAATGTCGCTTATATTTTTGTAGTTTAAAAACACATAGCTACTTCCAAAGTTTTCCTCAAAATTTCTTAATAGATTTATTTTGGGATTTACTCCAGAATACCTGAAGCTTTCTCTACTTTTACTCCTTATTCTTTCCTTGAGTTCTCCTTTGTATGCTGTAACCGCTACACTATAAAAATCCTCAGGAATCTTATCAAAATAATCTGCAAGTCTCATCCCTAGCCATTTTATATTCCCATTTAATCTCCAATAAGGAATAAGCTGAGCATGCCATGAACCGCAGTTAACAATTAGCTTTTCCTCTTTTTCTGTATTTTTTATAGCTCTAAGAACCTCTTTTTCAATATAGCTTTCTCTTTTAGAGTCACTCCAATCTTCCTTTATATTTAGTGTGTCGAGTTCATTTTGAGTCATCCAATTTAGCTTCTCCCTTTGCACATTAGTGATATCCATATCAATAGAGGAGTTTAAAAATCCTGTTAATAAAGCTTTAAATCCTTCTATATCATTTCCATTATCATTCATTTTGTTTATATAGACTTTTAAATCAGCGCTATTATAAAGATCAGACAGCATTGTTATAGTTGTAAAATAAACCCCACTAAAATGATTCATATCAAAACCTATATATGAAATTTGTTCATCTTCCCTATCCTCTTCCCTAAGCCCCTTATTAAAATCATAAAGAATTTTTATAAGACTTTTGTCTGTATTTAAATATAGTTCAGGAAGCACCTCTATTTTCCCCTTGATATAATAATCTATCAAAACAGAGTTTGCTGAGCCTACTTCTTGAAGATAGTATCTAAATCCTTTTTCATGAAGAGCTGTAAGTAAAGTACCCATAAATTCCTGATGCTCTTTAACATAGTGGATTTCTCCCATTAATAAAAGTTTGTAGTTTGATAAATCATTTATTAAATCATCTGGAATACTCTCTTTTGAATTATCAAAATCAAAAGCTACTGACTTTTCTATGGATTCTGTCATTATTTTATAATCCTTGGCACATCCACTTATTAAAAATATGACGAGAATTACTAACCACAACAGTCTTTTCATAATTTATCCCCCATTTTATGTTATATCTCTAATTATAGAAATATAATTATAAAAATAAAACATTAATAAATTCTGAACAACTATATTATAAAAATATTTTCCATAAATATAAAAGCCTTTTTTCTTAAACCTTGGGTATAAATAACATAAGCAACCTAAAAAGGAGGGAAATTATGGATAATAAAATGAAATTTTTTATAGCATTGATTGTAATATTAAGCTTGGCTGGTCTCTTAATTTTTTCTAATCTTCCCCTAGTTTACAATATCTTAAATACAAACCCGCAAGATGCAAATCTTCTTTCAAATGAAACTTTAGATGAACTATTTATACCAGAAATTCTGGAAAACGAGAGCGAAGACCCTAGCAATGCGATATTTTCTCTAGAAGCAAAAAAAGGCTCTAAAACTTTTTTTCAAGGGATAAATACTCCTACCTACGGTTATAATGGTGATTTTCTAGGACCAGTAATTAGAGTAAATAAAGGACAAAATGTAACGATTAATGTTCGTAATTCTTTAGACGAGCATACAACTACTCACTGGCATGGCTTAATCGTAGATGGCGATAACGATGGTGGCCCTCACCAGATGATTAAATCCGATGAAATATGGGAAGCTAATTTTATGATAGAGCAGCCTGCAGCTACACTTTGGTATCATCCACATATAATGGATATTACTGGAAAACAAGTATATATGGGCCTTGCAGGACTTTTCTATATAGACGATGAAATTTCAGCATCTCTTGATATTCCCAAAGATTATGGAGTAGATGATATCCCACTTATAATACAGGACAGGAGCTTTGATAGAAATGGTAATCTCGTTTATGATTTTCCTCAAAACATGATGAATGACGGAATGATTGGAGATATTATCATGATAAACGGGACAGTAAATCCCAATTTTCAAATAAGAAAAGATTTAATGAGATTTAGGATACTAAACGGTTCCAATGCCAATTTGTACACGATAAGAATTAGTGATAACTCTACTTTCTATCAAATAGCTTCCGATGGAGGCTTTTTAGAAAAACCTGTTTCCCTTAAAGAGCTTACCCTATCTTCTGGAGAAAGAGCAGAAATCCTGGTGGATTTCTCTTCCTATACTAAAGGAGATGTTCCGTCTTTAGTTGTAAATAATAATACTGCTTTAAATTTTGAGATTGATGATGTGGAAAACTCTTCATACGCTATTCCAGAATATTTGACAGAGGTTCCTAGAATAGACATTGAAAAAGCCTCTAATCAAAGGGCTTTTCGCCTTCAAGGAATGGGTAATATGGTAAGCATTAATGGAAAAATAATGGATATGAGTCGAATCGATGAATTCGTTTCTTTAAATTCAACTGAAATATGGGAGGTTACTACAGTTGGGCAGATGATGCATTCTCTTGGTCATCCATTTCATATACATGGTGTAAAGTTTCAAGTGATTTCACGAAATGATAATCCTCCCCCTGAAAATGAAATGGGCTGGAAGGATACGGTGATGGTTTATCCGGCTGAAACTGTAAAAGTTATAATGCAGTTCACAAAGCCTGGCTTATTTATGTATCACTGTCATAATCTAGAACATGAAGATGCTGGTATGATGGGGCAATTTAAAGTGGAATAAACAAAATGTAAAATATGGTACTTTACCTCCTTTGCCAAAGCTTTCAGTCTGATGTATTTGAAACAAGACTCCTTGGAGAGAAAGCTATTTGTATGAAGGGAAAAGAAGCGGCTAAACTCTTTTATGATAATAATAAATTCAAAAGAGCTGGGGCTGCTCCTAAGAGAGCTCAAAAAACTCTATTGGGAGAAGGTGGCGTTCAAGGTCTTGATGGCAAGCCTCATAGACATAGAAAATCTATGTTTATGTCTATGA
Organism: Acetoanaerobium pronyense; assembly: GCF_017874355.1. Taxonomy (GTDB): domain Bacteria; phylum Bacillota; class Clostridia; order Peptostreptococcales; family Filifactoraceae; genus Acetoanaerobium; species Acetoanaerobium pronyense. The sequence continues at coordinate 12,674 of NZ_JAGGLI010000038.1, read as the reverse complement.
TGAATGATGAATCTCTTGAAAAAATGAGACAACTCATAAAATATGAATGGGAATTTGCAGCTCGTCATTTTACAGATCAGAAAGAAATAATATTATATGAAGAATCTAAAAAAATAATAATGCGAGCTATCTGTTCGTGGGCTGGAGTGCCACTTAAAGAAGATGAAGTGAAAAAATGGTCAGATAATATGGCTGCAATGTTTGAAACTCCTGTCAGTATCGGCCTTGAGCAACATAAAGGAAGAAAGGCAAGAAGAGATTCTGAAGAGTGGATTAAGGAAATGGTAGAAGAAGTTAGAGAAGGAAGGATAAATCCAAAGGAAAATACTGTACTTTATCAATTTTCATTTCATAAAGATCATGAAGGAAATCTACTTGACTCTCAAATAGCTGCTGTGGAAATAATCAATATTCTAAGACCTGCAGTTGCTGTTGCTATATATGTAAATTTTGCAGCTCTTGCCCTTTATCAGCATCCTGATGAAAGAAAAAAATTGGCAAAAAGAGATGACCGAGATTTTGAGGCTTTTGTTCAGGAAGTTAGGCGGTTTTATCCTTTCTTTCCTTTTAATGGAGCAAAAGTAAAAGAAGATTTTGTGTGGAATGGATATAAGTTTGAAAAAGATACTCTAACCTTACTTGATTTTTATGGAACAAATCATGATTCAAATTTTTGGGATAATCCTGAGCTTTTTAAGCCTGATAGATATATAAATTGTGAAGAACACCCTTTCACGCTTATCCCTCAAGGTGGTGGAGACCATCATACAGGCCATAGATGCCCCGGCGAATGGATAACTATAGATATCATGAAAACTAGTATTGACTATCTTGCAAATGAGCTAAGCTATGAAGTTCCCGAGCAGGACTTTAGCTACAGCTTAGTTGAAATACCAAGTCTTATAAAAAGCGGATTTGTTATGAGTAATATTAAAAGAAAATAAAATTGATTTTTATTAATAAAACTCATCCTTTTGAAATTTTTCAATGGATGAGTTTTTCATTCTTTGGAGTCTATAAAAATCTAATTTGACTGCTTCTATAGGTTTTCATATCCCTATTTTTTATTTTATCCTCTGATTCAAAGTCTCCATATAAAAAAGGTGAATTGGGATTATGTTTTTCAATATTATTATTTACTATATTATCGCTGAAATTAGCATAGCAATATAAACATCCATGATTGCAGGTGTTGTACGTTCCTATATCTATGCTTTCTGAGCATCCGCATAACGCCCTTTGGTTCTTATCTTTTTTTATAATAATATCTTCTCCTAATATCTCTGAAATAAGATTATAATCTATACATTTAGCTCTTTTTATATTATAAGGTGATAAATCTATATCTATAGAGCAAGCTTCTAGGCTTATATTGTATTTTGAGGCTATTTTAGATAGCCCACTTGCAAATCCTATCTTTTCAAAATCCTCCAAGGACTTGTATTTAATTGTGTTCATATTTCTCTGTGTTTTTTTATAGGGTTCTAAAAAACTAAATATGCATTTTTCTGTGTATCCAGAAAGTTGGGAGGCTATATATTCGAAATACTTATAATGATATTCTTTATCTAATCTTTCTGTTAATATCACTGGATCGTATCTCCAGATAGATTTGTGTTTTCCAATTGTTCTCGACAATTTTTTAAAAGATTTTATTACCTCTGCCTTTTTGGGCACATTTCGTTCTATCTCTTGATTATAGGGATTGATGCTAACTTGAAAATAATACCTATAATCTTTTAGTAAAGCTAATTTTTCTATAATTCTAGATGGATTTTTAGTCCAAAATACCATACAATCTATTACATCAGGACTCAAATCTATCTTACTAACTTGATGATAATTCATTGGATTTCTAACTAGTACATACCCTTCTTGTATTCTATTAAAAAACCACTCCAAATAAAATGCTGGAATATCTGTTCTCCTGCTTACGCTCAATATCACCTGTTTTCCTCCTAATCTTTCTCCTAGCTGTTATAATATATTTTATTTAGTTTACTATTTTATTCTTTTATCTTTACAGGATTTTTATACCTTTAAAGTTTTATATTAATGATATACTTATTATAGCTTAAATTAAAAAGGAGGGATTATTTATGAAATTTTTATGGAGCACTTTAAATGTAAAAAATCTAGATGAATCAATAGAATTCTATAGTGAAATTTTAAACCTAAAAGTTACTAGAAAATTTGAGGCAGGAAATGGCACTTCTATCGCTTTTTTAGGTGATGGAGAAACTCAAATCGAGCTAATTTCTAGTAATAATTCTGATATAAGTATAGGAGAAGATATCTCATGGGGCTTTGAAGTTGACTCCCTTGAAGATACTATAGAATTTCTTAAGAAAAAAAATATAGCCATTATTGGTGAACCTATAAAACCAAATCCTCATATACAATTCTTATATATTAAAGACCCAAATGGTATGAAAATACAGCTTGTAGAAAATATCAAATAGATTACTAATAGTCAATGAAACCTGCTTAATTTACAATAAAAATATACTCACCCAAAAGAAATAATAATATTTCTTACGGGTGAGTTTTTTATTTTTCTTTTATAAAATCCACAATTCTCTCTACTGTAATCTTATGCTGGATTTCTCTTGTGATTTCAGCTATTCCATCACCTTTTTGCTCTCCATAAAATCCAAATCCTGCGTGATTTCCTCCACCTATAGTGTAAAACATTGAATCATTAGGAAGTAAATCTTTATAAGCTTCGTATCTTTCCCAATTAAAAACCTCATCGTTTTCTGCTGTGATAGAAAGAACTTTGATATCTTTATTTCTAAGATTAGAATCATCTGTTCCATATCCAGCCAAAAATATAACCCCTTTAAAAGGAGTAGCTTCCTTTGATAAAGCTATTGCAGCGGTAGCCCCTCCCAACGAATGACCTCCTATATAGAAATCTTCCATATATGAGCTATTTTGTATTATATCTTTATATGCATTTTGGTTTAAAATAGCTAAATTAAAGGGCATCCTTGGAATAAACACTCTGATTCCCTCATCTGAAAGCATTTGAGCAAGAACTGCATAGCTTTCAGGTTTTACAAGTCCACCTTGATAAAATATGAAATTCGCAACTACATTCTTACTCGGCTCAAATATAATTGTATTATCCTCTATATATACATTTTCTCTATTCATTTCATAAGCGGCTTGTATCATAGGACTATAGGTATTAAAATTTAGATAAAGTATTCCTAGAAAAGACATTATGAAACCTAAAAATATAACTGTTATAAAGGTTTTTTTAAGCCACTTCACTATTTTTCCTTCTTCCCATCTATTTTATCTTCTAGCTTTTCCAGAAATTTTTTCTATCTCAATTTTAAATGCTGTAGTTCTATGTTGGTCATTTTCTATATATTTTAGCCCCGATACCATAAAATCCGGAGAATATTTTTCAATAAGATGCTTGAGTGCATGAGTCTTTTCTTCCCCTTCTATAATCATAGCTTTTCCAAATACTATAGCACTCTCATAATTTGTAGAAAATTTTTCTGATAAAACCTTAGTATCTCCTACAACACAAAATGAAACCTTAGAAGAAAAATTGATATTGTCTAGTTTATGTCCTTCCTTTGCCCCATGAATGTATATTATATCATCTGCAAATACATAACTAAGGGGAAGAGCATACGGGTATCCTTCATCAGATATAGTTGCTAGTACACCATATTCTCCTTTTAAAAGTATATCCTTTGCTTCCTCTTTTGAAATTTCTCTTTCTGTTTTTCTCATATCTCTTTTCATAAAATTACTCCCCACTTTCTATTTTTAAATAGTGAAATTATTGTAAATTTTTGTTAATAAAAATATAATATCTTTTACTTATTATTTACTTCTGATATTATCATAAGTGTAAATAGTTTGAACTTAAAAATTTAATATATTAGGAGATGAATTTATGTTCTTTAAAAAAGATAGGACCTCAGATATAATTCAAAGCCCTGAAATACCTTTAGAAAAAACTTCTCACCTTTCAGATATAGAGGCTGAAAATTCGCTTCTAAAATCTTATATCAGTCAAATATATAACCGTATGGAAGAAATCATAGAAAATCATAACCATGTAAATAGTCAACATGCTGATTTGGCTTCTTTAGCTGAAAATATAAAAGATATAATGGAAAATGTTAAAGATATTTCAAATAATACTAATGAACTTTCCCTTGAGCTGTCTCAAAGAAGTGATAAGCTAAATGAGATTTCATATAGATCAGTGGAAAAATCTGTAGAAGGAAATAAATCAGTAGATGACCTTCTGGATATGATGGCGTCTTTAAAATCCCAAGCAAAGGATTCATCAGAATCCATGAATAATCTAGGAGAAAGATCCAAAGAAATTACAGATATAGTAGAAACCATAACAAGTATAGCAAATCAAACAAATCTTCTTGCTTTAAACGCTGCTATAGAGGCAGCAAGAGCAGGGGAACACGGCAGAGGATTTGCTGTGGTTGCTGATGAAGTAAGAAAGCTTGCGGAAAATACAACTCAAAGCACTAGTACAATTAAGAATCTTGTTTCAAATATCCAAAACGAAATTGATATAGCATCCAAAAATAATGAACAGAATAATTCAGTACTGGAAAAAGGTATTGAAATGAGTCAGATAGTAAAGGATAGAATAAATGAGATTGTTAGTGGTTTTGAGGAAGTCCAAAATGAAGTAAAAATCGTTACAGAAACAATCCTAACTCAAAGAGACTATATCAGCAGTATATTTGAGCAAACTAGAACCTCTGATGAAATACTCCTTGAAATTCATAATAAGCTGATTAATCATGTAGAGAGAGCTACAAAGGTAGATGATAGTCTTGACGAAGCACTCCTTAAGCTAAAAAACCTTCTAAACTAAACTTTTTAGTTGTCCAATAAACATATTGAATTATTTTAAAGAAAAATAGCAAATTATAGTGATGTTTATTAAAAACACTATATATTTTGCTATTTTTCTTTTTAACTAGTAAATAGGTATGATTTTCATTTATGATTTAATCAATGAGTAACCATAATAATTGACTGATTTTTCAATCCTTTATTTTCATACATTTTTTGATCTGCCCTATGCATCATCTTTTGCCATGTTTCATCTAATTTTGGATCATATTCTATAAAACCAATTGCCATACCAAACGTGTAAGGTAATGTTTTGTTGAAGGTTTTGATTTTTTCATTTAATAATTCGATTCGTTTTTCAATTATATTTATATCTATATCTGTAAACACACATGCATACTCATCTCCGCCAATCCTATAGCAAAGGCCTAGCCCGTTAAAGGATTCACTAAGCAAAGCATAAGCAGATTTTATTGCATAATCACCTTCTATATGTCCAAACCTATCATTAATTCCTTTTAATCCATTGAGATCAAAAATCATAAGTCTTAGATGATTCTTTAAGTCTGGATTTGAAAAAATATTTTCCAAGTCTTTTTCAAAAGCCATTCTGTTGAGTCCTCCTGTGACACGATCTTCATATGCTAGTTTTTCATAATACTCGGCCTCTAAACTCTTCTTAAGGTAGCTAATCAGTCTAAAAATAGATTCTATAACCTGAATAAGGATAAATAAGATAACTCCTATTCGTACATAGAAAGATGTAGAGGTATAATCATTAAAATAGAAATGAACTAATTCAAATATTCCAAATATAGATAAAACACCAAACGAACAAAGAGTTGTTTTGGCAAATTTATTTTTATATTTTATCATTTCTATAAAAAGAGTTAATATTACTATAATCAAACCTATAAAAATAAAAGAATGAGTAATTCTGACGCTATCATAAAAATGGACTAAACCCCAAAATTGCAGAAACAAGATTAATGAAAGATTCATTCCAAATAAAATAATTAAGCCATTATATATATTTTTAAAACCTTTAATCACATTTTCCTTAATATAAAATAAAATAGGTATAGGAAATACTGATAGCATAATATAAGCTAAAGACCCTAATATCAATGGAGATCCATAAAAAAACTGTAACATCCTTGATTCAGCAATTAACCAAAGAGATATAAAAACCGTAAATAATCCTAAATCTATAAATTGCCATCGTCTAAGATGCTTGAATATAACTGGGATTATAATCATGAGCATCCCTAAAATCAATATTAAAATAGAAGCTGAAAATCCCCATCCATAAGTTTGCTGTATATGAAAAAGTAGATCGCTACTGCTTCCATAAAAAATACCATTTATAAGCCCTGACATATCTCTGATGGGTGTTTTAAAAGTTATTTTTAATTCCTTTCCATTTGACTCAATTGGAATCTCTACCAGGTGCCATGCACTTGCCATAGGAGGCGTTAAAATGCCCTTACTTTCATATAAGGCACTGTAAATTATTTCATCATCCAGTGCCACATCCAATTCCTGTAAGGACCCCCTAATACATATTACCTGTTTTAGGGAAAAGTCATCATCCAAAATCCGTGATATGCTATATGGAGTATTTGTAGGTATATCTAGCTTTACTGGCAAATCAATTATTTCATTATAATATCCCAATCTCCAATTATCATTCAAACTTTTACTCGATTCGCTTGTTAGCTTCAATGATGAAAAACTAAAATAATTGGAAAGGAGTAAACTTAAAGCAAAGGTTATACAAATTATTATAATCAAAATGAAATGAGATTGCCTTTTCATAGATTTTACTCCTTAGTTTGCTCTATAAAATGAACTATCAAAGCTAAAACTACAATTGAAAAATGAAATCCAAATATTCCTCCCCCAAGTCCATAAAGCTTTAATCTTGTAAAATATTTTCCTGCAAATGAATTGAATAGCTCATGGATTTCTTTAGGGTTTAGTTCTTCTATTTTAGTTTCAGTGATATTTTTAAAATCAATATCCTTTAATATGTCTTTAATGTTTCGTGCTCCAGATTGAAGTATAGAATCCAGCAAAATACCTATAGCCTGATTTTTAGTTTTGATATCAATAAACCCAGCATTATCCTCTTTGATTAAAAAAATCATATCTTTTAAAATTTTTTTTATACTTTCTTTCACTTCACTTCTTTCTAAAAGGTCATTTATTTTTATTCTTAAGTCTTTATATAGAATATCCTCTGATATAATGTCATTCACCTTGGTTTCTTGGTACTTCTTAATATATATATCCCTAAAAATATTAATAAAGCTATTTTTTAGCTCTTCACTTTCTATTATTTTTCCAAGGATTGTATCAGTAAATGAGTCTATTTCCTGTGGCTCTATACCTCTACATATATCCTTTATAGTTAGATACTTAGTACTTTCCTCTCCTAAATTATATAAAAGTGAAGCTGATAATATGCTTATATCTTCTTTTGAGTTTTCAAGCTCCTTTATAGTATTTTCTATTAAATCATTAATTTCACATTCGAATCTAGAATATACATCTTCAAGGCTTGTCAAGCTGAGAGTTTTCAAATATCTTGATATAGGACTGGAAATTATCTGGTTCATCACAGAGCCTGTAAATTTGCCTATGAATCCGTTTATTACTTTTAGGTTCTCTTCATTTTCAAGAAAGTCTTCTATTGCAGAAGAAACATTACTGTCACTAAGTCTTAGTTTTATTTCACTTAGATTTGCACTATAGATATGCTCATTCAAAAGAGTATGAAGCACTGTTTTTATATCCTCTTCAGAATCCGAAATATACTTAGGGAATTTTTGATTGACAAGCTTTAATATAATCTCATCAACAATATCATCTCCTCCTAAGAATATATATCCACTTTTTTGGATGAAGTTCAGTTTTCCTAAGATAAAGTTTTTGGTTTCCCTCTGAATCTTTTCTTTATTTTCTTTAAGGGCTTTTATTAATATATTTTCTAAGCTTTCAAGGATTTTATCAAGATTTTTCTCTATCTGGAATTTAAACTCCCCACCTAATAAATCCTCAACCTTTTTGTCAGGAGAAAGCTCTTCATTAAATTTTTCATGAATGAAATCCATAAGTTTTTCTTTTGTCTTTGGAGAAATCAGTATTTTTTCTATAAACTTTAATACTTGATTTTCCATATTCTTAATAAGGGCTTTGTCAAAAGAATCCTCTATAGGATTTTCTATAAAACTAGAATACTTAGACTCATAATCAGAAATCATTTTATAAACTAGCTCTTTTTTGTCTAAAGTCTCAAGTGCTTTGTCTATCTGCTTTACCATTTCCTCTTTGATAGCTTTTTTTATATATTCATCTGAGTTTTTCCAAGCTATATCTTTTATATTTTTATCACTATAAATAAAAGAGCTAATCTCATCATTTATTTTTCTTTTAATAAATTCCTTGTTATTTAAAATATAGCTATCCACAGAATCAATCAAATTATCTACAGGTATATTTTTGAGTTCCATATCCTTTATCAAATCAGTAAGCTGTCTTGAGAGGCTCTTTTCATTACTTATTAAATAGCTAAATGTAAAATCACTAATCATATTTGCTATACTCTCTTCGTTTCCTTCCAATACCTTCCCGATTCTTTCAAAATTATTTTTAGAAATATCTTCAAACAAACGCTGCCTTATTTTTTGATAATTTTGGTTTAAGTTGTTATCTATCATTTCTTTGTCCATTAGAGTGTTATCTACAAAATTAGCTAGGTTCTTTCCAAAACTCTTTCTATTTTTCACAATATATCCCTGTGAAAATCTATTTAAAAACGGAATTTTAGAGAGAATTTTACTTTTTTCATAAGGCTTGAATATCATTTCTAGGGCAATGACATTTGTAAGAAGTCCTACAACGGCAAATACAGAAATATTAATCACGCTAAACTCAAAGCCTAAGATCATATTCCCTTGATTCATAAGAGCTGGAATAAGGCCGAATACGCCCCCAAGCAGAGCCCCAAAATATGTGATTGGCTTTAGCTCTCTCCCCATAAAATCATGGACAAGGGAAGCTATCTGATTATCATCAAGCTTATTGAGATTCTTGCTTACAGTCTTTTCAACATTTCCCCTCAGTAAATACTCCAAATTATTTTTTGTAAAACCCACTGCAAATTCAGCTAATACCTGCTCTATACCTGCATTATGATTTGCACTTTTAATCATCGAGCTAATCATTTTATCTTCTGCTGATTTTATATACTTGCTGATTAACTCATTGGCTTTTTTATTTGAAAAAACTGCGGCATCGTCTTTTTGATTTTCTGTAATCACATCATTTATAGTAATATCCTCTGCTAATAAAGATGCTCTTCCTGAAATATAAGACACTATAGTATCTTTCTTTAATATAATCTGATTGATAATTTTATTTTGAGATGCCGTTGAAATTATATTTATATTTTCATTATCCAAGATATCTTTAAGTGGGGTATGAATTATTTTTTTGTATTTTTCTTCAAACTTATCATTTAAGTAACTTATGCCTAAGTCCTTAAAGATAACCTCATCTTTAATAAATCTTAGTGTCTTAGATTTTAATTTTTCCTCAAAATATTTTGCAACATCAATATCTAGATATTTTTCTAAGCTTTGGTTAAAGAATTTTTCATATTTTTCCTCAGGCAATAAATCAATGTACATTATAATGCTATCAAGCACGCTAGATGATATTTTTCCAGGAGATATCATTTGATTTTTTTCCAAAGAAGCTATCATAGATTTTATTGTTTTTTCCTCAAGATAATCTATAACCTTTTGGGTAATAATCTCTGAAAGCTCCTCAATATCTAGCTTATCTTCTAGGAAATCCACGATTTTGTCTGCAATATCACCTTTACTTGCAATCTCGCCTAAAAAGCTTTCTTTAATTAGAGTAATTAGCTCCCCTCTAAAACCCCTTTTGCTATCCAGAGTTTCGTCTATAGCTTCTTGTATCAGCTCTTCGATATCACCAGAATTATCTTTAATCCAGATGCAGATTTTCTCTATAAATAAAGGTAGCTTTGCTTTTAGATAGTCTTTAACACTTTCTCTAAATTTTAGAGATATCAAATCGAGTATCGGCCTATCTATTTTTCTACCAATCTCTATTAATTCTTTGATAAGACCTACAAATATAGTCTCAATTTCATTTGATTTTAAAAATATCTTCATATTATATTTAAATCTATCAATTAATACTTCTTGATTTTGAGATGAAATTATATTTATTAAAGGCTTAGAAAAAATAGCCTTTTGAAACCCACTAATTACACCTTTGTAATCTATTTCATCTAATATTTCTGTAAGAAATGCTTCCACCTCTAAATTCTTATCTTCTTTTCCTAGGTCAAAGATTTTTTCAATCTCCTCATATATATTTTTCTGTAAATTTTTCAAAGTCTCTTCATCTATCAAATCCACAATCCTTTGATTTCCTTGCTGTGATATAAGGCTGTTTATTAAAGAGTTTAATACATCTTGCTCCTCTAATATTTTTATTAGTTCATCTCCCATATAAGATACGAGATTCGTTATTTGATTTTGTGAAAGTATCTCAGAAAAAAAAGTATTATTAAACACCGTTTCCATCATAGAAGGTATATATGAAGTTAGATTTTTTTCTATAAAGTTTTTTGTATTTAATATCGTTTCATCAAAGCCTTCTATTTCATTAAAATTAATATCCCCAATATTTTCATAAAGAGAGATACTTAGTAAATCATTTACAAGCACCTTCACATTGTCCTCAAATTCAATTTTTGATAGCTCTTTGTCAAGAGTAGTATGATTGATAATATCCCTTTCCACAAGCTCGCTAATACTTTTAATAAACTCATTTTTTGTCTTTTTTATTACTCCCCCTATTTTTAAAGGGGTATATTCTTTAAATAGCATATTGATTGCATATATGTTTGTAATATATCCAGTAAATCCACCTGCAACTATAGGTAATAATACATTTATTAGCTGTTCCATTTTTTTCCTCCGACATTAAATCTTAATTATTTGTATTATTTGATATTATCATAATAGCAATTTTTTATATAGTTTTTCAAGATTTCATTGCCATGGCAATAGAATCTTCTTCGAATAATGATTATCATATTCATTAAGATGAAGTTTGTAATTATTGTTGAAGGGAGGTTTTATTGTGGCTGGCTTTAAAAATATAGAAAAAGGGAAGGTTTTTTCACTTTTAGATTTGATAGATTATAAAACCCATAGAGTAATAAGTCTGACCTTATGTGACAGCGAAAGTCTAAGAATAGTTCTATTTTCCTTTGATAAGGACGAGGCTATTACAGAGGAGCAAACTCAAAATGCAGAGCAGTTTACTCTTTTAGAAGGAAAGATGGAGGTTGTAATAGAAGGGAAAAAATTCATGCTTGAAGAAAATGATTCTATAATCATAAACCCAGATGAAGAGCATTCTCTATTGGCCCTTACTCCCTGCAAGATGCTTCAAACCAGTTTGAAATAAACTCTTTATATAATAAATAATATATTAACTTAGGAGGAAACAAATGGAAAATCAAAAATTTATTAATCATATGCCTATGGGCGAAGTATTTAAAATGGCAGAGCAAATTGACTACGAAGAAAACAAAGTTGCCAGTATCACCCTTGTAAAGCAGTCTAATCTAATCGTAACCTTATTTTCTCTTTACGAAGGAGAAGAAATAGGAGGACATTCATCCACAGGAGATGCAATGGTTTATATCCTAGATGGAGTAGCTGAAATCACTATCGGTGAAGATGTCCACACAGTAAGCAAAGGTGAGCATATTATAATGCCGGCGAATATCCGTCATGCACTTAAAGCTGCAAAATCATTTAAAATGCTTTTAACTGTTGTAAAACCATCATAACAAAATAAGCTACCTATTTTTATCTCCATAAAATAGTTTTATTTATGGATTAAAAATAAGGTAGCTTTTTTTATATTTTCAAATAATTCCTTGGATATATATTGGATAACATAATTGCTATCTTTCCTCAGGATATCTTTTTAATGTAAACTTATTTTTATGAAAATCTAAAATATCCTCATCTCTCATTCTTCCTAGCTCTCTAGAAAGTGCACTGCAATTGACTCCTAGATAGTCTGCAAAATCCGCTCTATTTACAAAGGGGATTTTGAAAGAATTTTTATTATTGATGCTTGCCTGTAGATAAAGATAATTAAATATTTTTTCCCTTAGAGATTTTATAGAAGTTATATTGAGCTTATTTCTTAAAGAGTTGTTTTCTTCAGCTATCATAAACAAGAGGTTTTTCATAATAATATTTGTAAATCCGCATCTTGGTCTTTCAGCTGTTTTGATTTGATTTGAGCTAATATTTAGGACCTTGCAGTCATCAATGCATACAGCTCCATATGGAGAGTTGTCATCTTTAGAAAATACTATAGAACCGCTAATGAGGTCTCCTCTTTTAAGTTCAGATATTATATTTCGCTCTCCAAAGGAGTTTAAGTTGTAAAGATAAACATGACCCTTTAGGAGTATCCTAATATGATTTACTTTTTCTCCTATTCTAACTATGAGCTCGTCTTTTTTATAGCTTTTCTCTATTCCGCTTAGACAATTAAGTGCCTTGAAAATATCCATATTATTAATTCCATCAAAAATCGATAAATCTTCATAAGGATTATCTAAGATAACTTTTTTCATAAAAAACTCCTCTTATCCCGAATTATTCATAAAAAAATAATTTAGGCTCTTAATTCAGAAATTAGAAAATTCCACAATAAAAGTTCTTAATTTTAGTTTTCTACTCAAA
>NZ_JAGGLI010000037.1 GCF_017874355.1 Acetoanaerobium pronyense | reverse complement strand
ACATTAGATTCTAATGAACCGCCGTATACCGAACGGTACGTACGGTGGTGTGAGAGGTCGGTAGATAAAATAATTATCTACCTCCTACTCGATTTTTTGCTTTAAACTGGGTTTAAAGCTTCCATCTTATGTCGCTGCCATAAAACTCAAAGAAGTCAAATAGCATCACTAGACGGGAAAATATTCTATCCCCATAGGTTTCTTTAATTTCAGATGGAGATAGGTTTGTAGATATTATAAGTTTTTTATTTCCCATAGATCTGATATTTATTATGTTAAAAAGCTGATTGATTACAAAACTGTTTGTAAGCTCGGAGCCAAGATCATCTATTATTAAAAGATCAGCTCCCATTATAAGGCCATAAATTTCCTTAGAGGAGCTTTTTGTCCTTTCATCTCTTGAAAAAGTATAGTCAGACAAGACCTGAAAGAGTTCAGAGGAGCTGTGATAAAGCACAGTATGTCCCTTATCCATAAGAGCCTTGGCAGCTGATGTACACATATAGGTCTTACCAAGACCAGGATTCCCATAAAAAAGAAGATTTTTAACATCCTTGTCCTTAAAGGAATCTATAAATTCAGTTGTTCTTTTTAATATGAACTGGATATTTTCCTTAGAAGAAATATCATGGCCTTCTAATATATCAGAATCAAAAAGACTTAAATTAAAGTTTGAAAAATTATCCCTTTCAATCTGGTCCATAATATTAGATTTTTTATAGGTTTCTTCGATAAGTCTGTTTATAAGGCAGTTACATTTGACCCATCTATTTTCTCTTTCCACATAGCCAGTATCCTCACATAAAGAGCAAGAATATCTAGGCTTTAATATGTCCCTTGAAATATTTTCATCAGCTAAAAATCTTTCCTTTTCTTTTTTCAAAGATTCTAACTCAGCCTTTAAGGCATCCAAAGAGCCATCGTCTCCCACTATTGCTAGTTTTGAAATCTTTAAATTTAAATAATAAATTTTATCGTCAAGCTCCAAGAGTTTTGGATAAGTTTTCCTTAAATCTCTAAGTCTCTCCTCAGCCTCTTTTTGAGCAAAATCTCTTTTTACCTTATACTGGGAAAGTATTTTGCTAAGTATCTCTTCCTTCAAATTGTTTCACCCCTTTATTACTTCTGCATTTTCATTTTAAGCTTCTTTTTTAGCTCATCATCATCTACCCTAGAAGATGCTTTAGATTTAGTATTAGAAGGTCTTTTTGAGGCTTTTTCATCTATTATATCCTTAATATCCTCAATAGATATTTTTGATGATTCAGTTGAAATTTCGGAAGCACCCACTTCCTTCTTTTGAGAAGGATTACTTAAAAAAGATGTAAGGGCACTAAGGGTCAGATTATCCTCTTCTTTTTTCAAATGTCTAATTCCAGAGATTATTGCATCGATTGGAAAGCTAAAGTAAAGATAGTTTAGGAGATTATCCTCTTCCTTAGATAAAAGGCCTTTTCTTCTTCCCATTTCTTCAATAAGAGTCGTCCTAAATTCTAAAGAGGAAATAGAAGCGTTTGGAGATTTAAACTCTAATACTTTATCTCTTTTAGATAGTTTAGTGCTCCAGTTTTTTAGTATTCCGTTAATATAGCTTAGGTTTGGGGTTTTAATTGATGTAGATTTTTCAAAGGCTACCTCGATTACCTCCATTGAAAAATTCATATCGTCAAGCCAAGAATCCATGAGTTTTTCTTCCGCCTTTGATGGAAGTCTATATTCTCCCATCATAGAAAGTATTCTTCTATATTGAGAATATCTTTGATGTCTTTGATTAAGATGATATTTTAAATCCTCTTCGTTTGATATTCCATCTAAAATCCATGTTCTAAGTATTGAAAGTGCACTATTTACTGTTTTTGATTTTTTCATAGTAACACAAAAGGAAAAAGCTTCAACCACAAGAGCGCTCTGAACTGAGTACTCTTTCATGAATTCATTTATAGTTCTGATTTCATTATAATTAAGGGTTCTTTTAACTATTGTTTCAATTGAATCAAACATATTTTTAAGATGGTTATTTTTAGACAAAAGGAGTAGCTCATCTGTAGTAACTGAAGACTTAGACTCCGGTTTATTTAGGTAAAGAGCCTTAAGATCTAAAAATTCAATGCTGTAGTCCCAGATTAGACCATTCTCTTTTTGATGTTTTTTCACAAGCCCGCAGCTCTCTAAAAAATCCCAGGCTTCAAGCACATCTTCTAGGGAAACCTTGAGCATAGAAGAAAGCTTTTTATTATCAATATCTTCCTTGACTATATCTTTTTTGGAGAGATGATATCCATAAAGATAGACTTTTACATATTTGCCATCAATTACAGGCATTATCTGATCAAAAAATACGGTAGGAATACTCAAATCAGATAGATTTACATTTTTTTCTTCGTGAAAAAACAAAATATCACTTCCTTAAAAGACTTTGCATTTATTATATAATATTATATCATAAGGCTAAGGATGTAACTTTACTTCCTAAAATTTGGTATAATATATTTTAATCATTTTTTTAACTAAAGCCTAGATTTTAAAAGTTTGATTAGAGCAAACTGTGAAGCTTTTAAACTGGCTATCTGGAGGTATTATTTATGAAAAACAAAATACTTATAGCAGAAGATGAGAAGCCTATTTCCGATATAATAAAATTTAATCTTGAAAAAGAGGGTTATGAAGTAATCACAGCCTATGATGGAGCAGAAGCTCTAAAAAAGGCTCTATCCGAAACCCTTGACCTTATAATTCTGGATGTAATGCTTCCCTCTATGGATGGTTTTGAAATATGCAGAAAAGTAAGGGAAAAACTATCTACTCCAATTGTTATGGTTACAGCAAAGGAGGAAGAGGTAGACAAAATACTTGGTCTTGAGCTTGGAGCCGATGATTATATTACAAAGCCTTTTAGCATTAGAGAGCTTGTGGCTAGAGTAAAGGCAAATGTAAGAAGACACGAAATGAACCTCGCAAGTGAAAATAGTGCCACAGAAATCATAACCTCTAACAACCTTAGTATAGATCTTATGAAATATGAGGTTAAAAAGGAAGGAAAGGGAATTGATCTTACTGTGAGAGAGTTCGAGCTTTTGAAGTTTTTAGCTAAGCAAAAAGATCAGGTTTTTTCTAGAGAGCAGCTCCTTGAGAGAGTATGGGGATATGAATATTATGGAGATATAAGAACTGTAGACGTTACAGTACGAAGACTAAGAGAAAAAGTTGAAGATGATTCATCAAACCCTTCCTACATAATGACAAAAAGAGGCGTAGGATATTATTTTAAGGGGGAGTAAATTTTTGCTTAAAAGTATAAGGTATAAGCTTATAGTACTCTATTTTTTACTAGTTTTTATTGCAATGATAATAGTTGGAGTATTTATAACGGACCAATTTGAAAAATATCACCTTGATCTTGTAAGAGAACAGATAACAATAATCTCAAACAATGTAGTCAGGGATATAGTACAAGATATAGACCTAAGAGAAAATCAGCAGGAAATCCAGCAAAATCTGACAAGAAGAACCATACCTTCTGGGTATGAGATATCAGTAATTGAAGGAGGGAGTTATGATATCATAGCTTCTACAAACACGGAGTTTGTAGAAAGGAAATCTTTTGAGGTCCTAGAAAAATCCGTAATTTTATCGAGTCTTTCAAATAGGATAACAGAGCTAGATACAGAAAGCTCAGATAACAATAACTACAGGGTAAAGCATATGGCATTTTCCTTTATGGAAAACGATGAAAATGAAGTTGATTATATAATATACGCAAGAGCTAGTCTAGATACAATATACAGGACCCTTTCAAAATCTACGTTAATACTAATTCAAGGAACCGTAATAGCGCTATTTATAACCATAATTCTGGGGTATTTTATATCCGGATCTATTACAGTGCCTATAAATACTCTTACAGTTAAGGCACTAAAAATGGCTAAGGGAGACTTTAGCCAAAGAGTTCATGTCAAATCAGACGATGAGATAGGTCAACTTGGAAGCATGTTTAATTACCTTACTGAAAAGCTTGATAGTACCCTTCTTGAGATATCATCAGAAAAAAGTAAGCTTGATGCTATCCTAAACCATATGGCTGATGGATTAGTTGCAATTGATAGATCGGGGAAAATAATTCATCATAATCCAAGTTTTGTAAAAATGCTAGGAATAAGTGAAAGGGATATTCAAGGAAAAAGTTATGATAGAGTTATAAGAGCTTTTTCCAAGGAACTGGAATTTTCTTCTATAATACAAAAGACTTCTTCAGACAGTGATAAAAACGTAATTTTTGAAACTAGGGACAAAAAAATATTAAATGCATCCCTTGCACTTTTTAGAGATGATCTAGGAAGGACTTCAGGAGCCATAGTTGTATTTCAGGATATTACAGAGAGCCAAAAGCTTGACAATATGAGAAGAGAATTTGTTGCAAATGTATCCCATGAACTTAAGACCCCTATTACAACAATAAAAAGTTATACAGAGACTCTTTTAGATGGTGCCCTTGAGGATAGTTCTCTTGCCAGAAATTTTTTAGAGGTAATAGAAAAGGAGTCTGATAGAATGTCATCACTTGTGAAAGACCTTCTACAGTTATCTCATATTGACTATAAAAAGGTAAACTGGGATTTTCGACCTTTAGATTTGAAAGAGGTAGTAGAGGATTCTATTTCTAAGATGGATATGTATTTTAAAGAAAAAAAGCAGAATTTAGATTTGAATCTTCCCCCTAATGAAGTAAGGGTTGTAGCAGATAGAGTAAAATTTGAGCAGGTTCTTATAAATCTTATATCAAATGCCATTAAATACACACAACCTAGAGGAAATATAAAAATTTCGGTGGATACTGTGGATAATTTTGCCCTTGTAAAAATAGCAGATAGCGGAATAGGAATACCCAAAGAGGATGTTTCAAGGGTATTTGAAAGATTTTATAGAGTAGATAAGGGAAGGTCTAGAGTGCAGGGGGGTACTGGTCTTGGGCTATCTATAGCTAAAAATATTATAGAGGAACATGGTGGGGATATAACTGTAAAAAGTGAGCTTGGCAAGGGTAGTGAGTTTATGATTTCCATACCTGTTGATAACTCTGTGGATATGTTGTAATTCATATTTAATTTAGGTGTAACGAATTTGTAACAATATCTGTGTATAATTCTAGTATAGATATACTATATTATTATGAGTTTGTTATGAGGAGGAGGTGTTTAGATGAAAAAACTAACCGTAGTTATTGTTCTTTTGTTAACTTTAATGTCGACAGGAATTAATAGTTTCGCAACAGGGGCAGGTGGCAATGCGAGCAATAGCACATCTATAAGCATCACTGCTCCTAAGGATGAAGTAACTGTTACAACAAATGAAAAAATTTTATTGGCGGGTCTTGGAAGTCCTAATGATACTCTAAAGATACAGCTGTTTACAAAAAACGGAAATGACTATACCACTTTGAGATATGAACTCAATATCTTACTGGAATCAATAGGAAACTTCAACAGAGAAATACAGCTTTACCCAGGAGACAACAAAATTGTTGCAACCCTTACAGGGAAAAATGGGGAAGCTAAGGAAGTGAGATTTGTCAGATATAACAGAATAACCAACACTGACATAAACAACCTTATAAAATCAATGAGCTTGGGAAATACTATTAATAATATGAATGGTCAGTAGGTAGATTCTATGTCAAAAGAAAAATTTAAAACCCTTATTTTAATAATACTTTTTTTGAACTCACTTGTACTGATATTTGTAAGATTTAACTTTATAGAGTATTTCGATTTTTATGGCATCAGAAATGGGTATTCAGCTAGCGTGCCAATTGAAATAGAAGACAGTATTAAGCCCTCTCAAGTGATAGTACGCTTTGGAGGAAATAATCTTACAAAGATACTTTCTGAAAAAAACACATATTATAATCAAGGAAAAAATATTATAAAGCTTGGAATCTCTGGAAATGGGAACTTACATACAATATCCCAGGAAAGATATATGCAGACCAAGGCGTCAAAAAGCATTCAGTTTAATTTTACTTCCCTAGACGGAAAACTCCTATCCAGGAGTTTTTTTTTAGAAAAGTCCATTGTGGATGATTTAAAAGGGATTAAAGAAATACTGATTCCTCTTGTTGATGAAAACTTTATATATATAAAGACTCAAACAGAGCATTATAGGATACCGATGCCACTACCAAATAAAATGGATGTGGTTGATAATCTTAGTGAAGCTGATTATTTGAGATATTACTCTCTTGATTATATATTTGACAGCACCAGTCATGCTCTAGTACCTGTGGAGTTTGAACTTTCCTATAAATCTTACGACACTATAAGTAGTCTGGGATCGGGTCTTGGAGAAGATATAGCCCGCAAGATATTTAAGGAAAGATATGATTTCGTAAATAAAACAGTAGAGATAGATGGTTCTAATATTTATACATATAACTATGGTCAAGAGCTTTTAAAAATAAGGCCAACGGGATATGTAGAGTATTTGAATGAAAGTATATCAGCAAAAGAATCCTCAGTAGAGCTGAGCGTTGTGACCGCTATGGAGTTTTTAAATAGCATAGGAATCACCCTTGATCAGATTATATATGAGGAATCAGAAGAAATCACGGTAAAAGGAAGAAAAGGATACAAAGTCATGTTTTCAGACGTGGTGGATGACCTTAGAGTCTTGTCTTCAAGTCAAAGATATGATATTACTGTGGTGATTGTAGGGGATAAGGTATATTCCTTTACAGGAATAAGAAGAAGTCTTTTACCCTATGATTTTTCAACAAATGTTTATATAATGGGCCCTCTTGAAGTCTTAAACGTACAATTTAACTTCCTAAAAGAGAGAACAAATATAGAAAATGCAATAGGACTTTTTAATAAAATAGAGGAGATAGAGCTGATTTATTTTATGGACCAAAACTATATTCTTATTCCTTCATGGAGGATTAAGATAGAAGATAGGGACTATATATTTAATTCATATACAGGGGAGATATTGAACTATGGACTGGGCTAAAGCAAAAACTTATTTAATACTAGCTTTTGCTATAACCAATATTATTCTTATGTCCAATATATTCTCAGACTATGGAGGCTCTTTGAATAAGACTTATTTTTCTAAGGAATCAATAGAAAACTTCAATGAGCTTTTAACTCAGCAGGGCATCTCTTTAAGCACGGAGCTTCCCAAAGACACTCCCAAAATGGGGACCCTTAAAGTAGAGTATGAGAAGATAGATGAAGAAAAACTTGATGTCCTTTATAGTGATTATGGGATGGGACTTCAGGTTATGGATAGAAAGCAAATAACAATAAATTCCTATCATAATATCCAGGAAATTTCAAAAGAAAATGTTATAAAAGAATCTGAAAAATTTATGAAGGCCCATGATGATACGTGGGATTATGAAATAAAATATATAAAAGAAGAAGATGAATTTACTACAATATATTATAATTCATTATTTGAAGACATGTTTTTAGAAGAGAGTTATATGTCTTTTACCTACGATATACATGGAGGCTTTAATCTTGAGATGATAAGGCTCCATGTCTTAGAAAAGGGAAAAAATAAAAAAGAAGTGATGACTTCTGTGGAAGCTGTCATGAGAACTCTTTCCCAATTAGAAAGAGGTGACGATATCACAGAAATCAGATTAGGGTATTACCTCTATATGGATCAAAGTGTTCCTATCACTCAAACACGAAGTGCTACGGCCTTTCCGAGTTGGAGAATTAAAACAGCAGATGGAAGATATTTTTATGTTCAAGCCTTTGAATTCTAAGCCATCTCTTAAATTATAGAGATGGCTTTATGGTATAATAAAATAATTAAACTATAAGGAGAAAGCTATATGAACATGAGATATATCTCGGTAGCCTCAGGAAGTAGCGGCAACTGTCACTATATAGAAAAAGGAAATACGAAGATTCTAGTGGATGCAGGAATTAGCGGAAAAAAGATTGAAAACGGATTAAAAGAGCATATGATTGATTTAGCAGGGCTAAATGGAATACTTGTCACCCATGAACATACTGACCATATCAAAAGCATAGGAGTAATATCAAGAAGATATGATGTGCCTATATATGGAACAGAAAAGACTTGGGAATCTATGGAAAATTCAATTGGAAAGATTAAAGAGCATAATAAGAGGGTATTTTTATCCAGTGAAGATACTTTCATTGGAGATATATGCGTAAAATCTTTTCCGACGAGTCATGATGCAGTAGACCCTTCAGGATTTACTTTTAGGGATAGTAAAGGCAAGATTTCAATTGCTACAGACCTAGGCTATATAACAGATGAAGCAAGAGCTGCTTTAATAGGCTCAGATATTGTAGTCCTTGAGTCAAATCATGATATCGAGATGTTAAAGATGGGGAGCTACCCATATTATTTAAAAAAACGGGTGCTTTCAGAATACGGACATCTCTCTAATGTAGATGCTGGCAATTTGGCGAAAGATTTGATTAAGACTGGAACAAAATCCATACTTCTTGCCCATTTAAGCAGAGAGAACAATATGCCTATGATAGCCCGTCAAACAGTATCTAGCATACTTGAAAGTGAGGGAATTTGTTCTAAGAAAGACTTAAATCTTACGGTTCTAAGCCGAGAATTTGTTTCTGACATTTATACTTTGTAGACTAATTTAAAGGAGATGAGACTATGGCGTCTAAAGGTGGAGGTTTTATTACCGCATTTATTGGTGCTGTTTTAGGGAGTGTGCTTACAATAGTAGCAATTTCCCAAAATTTAATTCCAATTGGAAATATGGATATACCTAATGAAAACACAGGAAATCCCACAACAAGCATAAGTATAGAAGGAGAAAGCATGGAAAACGTCTATAAGGCGGTAGTACAAAAATCTATGCCCTCGGTTGTAGGAATTACGACAGTAACTACAGTGGGAGACCTCTTTTTTGGAACGAGACAAGCAAGCGGAGTTGGAACAGGAGTTATTGTAGATGAGAGAGGGTACATACTTACAAACTCTCATGTGGTAAATGACGGAGCAGCCAATCAAGTAAGAGTTCTTTTTTATGATGGGACAACTCAAGATGCAGAGGTTCTTTGGAATGAAAAGGCTCTTGATTTAGCTGTAATAAAAGTAGATACTTCAGGACTTCCAGTAGCTGAGCTTGGAAATAGTGACGAGGTTGAAGTAGGGGACCTTGCTATAGCCATAGGGAACCCGTTGGGCCTTGACTTTGAACGTACAGTAACCCAAGGTATAATAAGCGGATTAAATAGAAGTATTCAGATTGAACAAAATCTTGTTATGGACAATTTAATCCAAACAGACGCATCTATAAACCCTGGAAACAGCGGGGGACCACTATTAAATTCTAGAGGGCAGGTCATTGGAATCAACTCTGCAAAAGTGAGCACTGGAGAAGGACTTGGATTTGCAATTCCTATAAATATGGCTAAGCCTATAGTAGATCAGTTTATAGAAAAAGGAGAATTTCAAAGAGTCTATGTAGGAATAAGAGGGATAGACTTAGAATACTATAAACAGGCTACTGGAGAAGATTTTGCTGTTGAAGAAGGGGTTTATATAGTTGACATTGAACCTTCAGGAGCTGCTGAAGCTGTAGGAATTTTAGAAGGAGACATAATTGTAGAGCTTGGTAGTTCTACTATCACTAATATGTCTACTCTTGTAAGAGAGCTATATAAATATAGGCCAGGGGATACAGCTACGATAAAGATATTAAGAGGCACAGAAGAAATGGAGTTTGAATTAACTTTCTAATACACTTTAAAATCACAAAAATTGTGGAACCTAGTTCCACAATTTTTTGCTTTTTAAAAGAAAAATTTTTCCATAAAGTGAAAATATAGACCTGCAACTAAGATAAATACCGTATAATATAAATTAAGAATTTTAAAAATCAATATAAGAGCCTTAAGACTTATTAAAAAAGATAAGCTGACTTAATGCTGGACGGAAGTATATTCATGAATATTACATATGTATAGGAGGGCGGCTTTGTGAAAACGAAAATAATTGCTGTTTCCAATAATAAAGGTGGTTCTGGTAAAACTACAGTTAGCGGAAATTTAGCATACTCACTTGCAGAAAAAGGGCAGAAAATCTTACTTATAGATGCTGATATGCAGATAAATCTAACAAGATCTTATGACATTCAAAGAAATATGAATAAGAGCTTATACAATGCTCTTTTAAAAGAAGATACTCTAGAAAAATATATTATAAATACAAGATATGAAAATATTGACATAATAATTTCTGATCATATGCTTTCATCAATAGATATGGAGCTTTTTACTAAAAAACTCAGAGAGACAATTTTTCAAAGAATGCTAAAACCTGTGGTAGAGTCAAACATCTATGACTATATCATTATAGATACATGTCCATTTTTGGGACTGTTAAATTACAATATACTTGTAGCAAGTAACTATGTTCTAGTTCCAGTGGAGCTTTCTGCATTTGGAATAGAAGGACTTGAGCCACTAACAAATTTCTTTGAAGAGGCAAGACTTATAAATTCTAGTCTTCAGCTTATGGGAATCGTAGAGACTAAGGTGGATTTGAGAGAGAGCACTACAGATGTCACACGTGAAATATTAAAAAATCTCTTTAAGGGAAAGATTATGAAATCA
This sequence comes from Acetoanaerobium pronyense, assembly GCF_017874355.1. Taxonomy (GTDB): domain Bacteria; phylum Bacillota; class Clostridia; order Peptostreptococcales; family Filifactoraceae; genus Acetoanaerobium; species Acetoanaerobium pronyense. Next base: position 16,245 of record NZ_JAGGLI010000037.1, on the reverse strand, counting down.
TATATACCTATTGATATAAATATCAAAAAAAGTCAGTTTGCAGGGGAACCACTCAAGGTATTTATGCCTCAATCAAGAGCAGCTATGGCTTATGAAGACTTGGCAAAAGAGGTGATTGAATTTGTCAAATAAAAAAGAGTTTATTAAAATGGATAGATTTAAAAATCTTGAAAAAGCAGCAACAAAGATATCGGAATCAGCAGGAGATTTTATAGAAGAAGCTAAAGACAATCTAATCTCTAGATTTTCTACAACCGATTCACAACTAAGGGAGGAGATATATCTAGATAAGCTAGAGGATGCTCCAACTGAATGGAATTTTTATGATCCTCTTTCCCATGAAAAGATGGTTGAATTAACAGAGTCTATAAAGGAAAAAGGCCTTATGCATCCTCTTGTTGTTTGGGAAAGAGAGGATAATTATATAATACTTTCTGGACACAATAGAAAAAGAGCATATGAAATACTTTTTAAAGCTACAAAAGAAGAAAAATATTCAAAAATACCATGTCTAATAAAAGGAAAAAGCGAGATTTCAGAGGATGAGGCTAGAGAAATCATAGTCGATACCAACTGGATTCAAAGGGAGCTTTCTACACTTGAAAAGGCAAAATCCATTTCTGAAAAATATATTAGGCTTGGAAGAAAAGCTCACTCTGGGGACGGAATTAAAAGCAGGGATTTAATCGCTAAAGAATATGGCATAAGCGGAAGGATGGTTCAAAACTACTTAAGTCTAAAAAAAATCCTCCCTGAATTTGAATCTATGCTCAGGGAGAATAATCTAACTATAAAATCAGCTATAGCAATTTCAAAATTGCCAATTGATATGCAAATGTGGATGCACGAGAATTTTACAAAAAAAGAGCTAAAATCTAAAGAAGTACTTAATATAAAAAAGGAGATGACTAAAAAAGATATAGAAAATCTCCTTAAAAAAGACGATGAATATATAAGACTTAGTCTAAAAATCCCTAAAGAACTTAAAGACGAGTTTTTAGAAATGACAAAAAACTGGCTTAATAATAAAGAAATATAATAACAAGTCATGTTTTACAGACAAAAATCAAGGTATATTTAATATAAGGCTTTTAATAAGTCTTATATTAAATATGGATATTATTAATTGAAGTATCTAAGGAGGGATAAAAGTGAATAATAAAGAGAGTCTAAAAGATCAAAAATGTATACCCTGCTCCATAGATACCCTTCCTATCCAAGGAAATGAACTTAGAGAAATAATGGAAGATTTAAAGAGTGGATGGGAACTGGTAAAGGACATCCAAATAGAAAAAGTTTTTAATTTTAAAGATTTTAAAGAGGCTCTTGATTTTGTGAACAAAGTTGGAGCTATAGCAGAAGAAGATGGACATCATCCAGATATTGAGCTTGGGTGGGGAAGAGTTAAAGTAAAGCTTATGACCCATAAAATTCATGGTCTTAGTATGAATGATTTTATACTGGCAGCTAAGATTGATGATATAGATTAACAATATAAAAAGGTTGAGAAATAGCTTTTGATAAGTTAAAATAAAATCTCTAGATAAAGTGAAACTATATTTTATCTAGAGATTTTGTTGTTTATAAAAAAAATTATATCAATCCTTGATTTTTCTATAAACAAAATAGAGTGTAGTAAACAAAAATTTACATATAGGAGGAAAAATGAAAAATTTAGCATTATCCCTAGGTCTAAAAAGAGAAGCAATGCTTTTAGACTCTAAACTTTATATAATCAAATCAACAGCTGCTATAGCAACGGGGTATCTCGTAGGAATCAACACTCCAATAGCAAATATAGACATGATTTCTGTACTACTTGGAGTAATGTACAACCTAGAGGCCATAAACGTATCGGGAGTAAAAGGGGGAATCAGCCAACTGATTGCTTCTACAATAGGAGCTGCTTGTACAGGGCTTTTAATATTTTTCTTTGGAATAAATGTATTTACTATAGCACTTGCCATGGCTCTTACACTTTATGTATCCCTTAAAATAAATTGGAGAATGGTATCTCCGGTTGCTATATTTACCTGCATATATATGACTCAGTTTATTCAGCTAAGTGCAGCGGGAAAGCCAAGTATATTACTTACATTTAGGCTCAGAATAATAGCACTTAGCCTTGGAGTCTCAATAGCCATACTTTACAACTTTCTGTTTTCGTTTTTATACTATAAAAAAATCGCATATAAACGACTGGAGTTTTTAAGGCTACAATCTCTAAATGGTCTAAAATATACAAAAAACTTACTTGAAGGAAAAGAAAGTTATGAAGGAAACAAATATAGTAATATATATTCCTCTATATTTAACGATATAGAGCTAGTCACTTCAAATATAAATACAATGCTTAAAGAATCAGACTTTCCATATAAGTCTATAGAAAAAGAAAAATTAGGTAAAATACTAGAGATAATTCAAATTCTAAAAGGAATTAATCATCTTTCCTATGATACAAGCTATGCAAAGCATGAACATTTTAGCACAGAAGATATTAAACCTGAGACCCTTATACTTATTAATAAGGTTGTAGAAAAACTAGAAAACATAGACTTCACTAAAGATAATAAGGATTTTAATCATATTATAAAGATTCAAGAATTTAAGGATTTTAAAGACAATAAAGATTTTAAAGAAGATAGAATAGCTTGGAACTTAATCTCAATGACTAAATATATGAACCAGATATTAGAAAAAATACCAAGTCTTTATTAAAAAGACAAGGAAGGTCAAGAAAATAAAATTTTCAAATGATATCCTAAATTTAGAGGTGAGGATATGGATAATAAGGCAAAGGTGGAAGCTGTTCAAAAAATGCAGAACTTTATAAATGAGAATATCACAAATCCGATAACACTAAGCATGTTATCGAAGGCTTCAGGATACTCTCCATGGTATAGTGCAAAGATATTCAAAGAACTCATTGGCAAGAGTCCTTTTGACTATATCAGAAATATAAGGCTAACAAAGGCGGCAATTAAGCTTAGGGATGAAAATGTAAAAATAGTGGATGTTGCACTAGATTTTGTATTTGATTCTCATGAAGGCTTTACAAGGGCGTTTTCAAAGCAGTTTGGAATAAATCCCAAAAAGTACAGCAAAGAAACCCCACCTGTAAAATTGTTTATGTCTTATCCTATATCCCATTATTACAAAACTCTAGAAAAAGGAGAGGATATTGTGGAAAAGCAAAATACTATTTTTGTTCAAGTTATTGAAAGACCTGCTAGAAAATTAATACTAAAAAGGGGAAAAACGGCAAAGAATTACTTTGAGTATTGTGAAGACATAGATTGTGAATCGGCATGGGGTATATTATCGAGCATTAAAGAAGCACTATATGAGCCTATGGGGATGTGGCTTCCTGAAAATATGATCAAAGAAGGTACATCTTCCTATGCTCAAGGGGTAGAGGTGCCACTTGATTATAATAATGAAGTTCCAGAAGGGTTTGACATCATAGAGTTAAAGCCTTGTAAAATTATGATATTTCAAGGTGAGCCATATGATGACGAAGAGTTTTTAACTGCTATAGATCTGCTTCAAGACAAAATAAAAAGCTACGATCCTAAAATCTATGGTTTTGAGTGGGCAAATGAAGATGCGCCTAGATTTCAGCTTGAGCCTTGGGGATATAGAGGTTATATAGAAGGAAGACCTGTAAGAACTATAAAAAAATAATCTCCTGAAAAATAGCTGAATTCTCAAAATTAGTAAATAAATATAAAATAAACCCCCAGCTTCTATAATTTAGCTGGGGGTTTACATATTTTAAAGGATATCTATTTTACAATCACACATTTTAAATATAAAAACTAAAAGAAATAATAAAGCTAAAGATTCTTTTCAGCCTCAGACACAAGTTCTTCAATAAGCTCCTTAACGGAAACTATTTTATCAACTTTATATGCATTGCTTCCACTAAAAACAAGTCCCTCATCTATATTGCCAGTTACAGAATTAATTAGCGCCTGGGATATGCAATAAGGCGTATCTTTAGGGTTACAGGGTACTAGGCAGTCATAACATCTTTTAACAGGAACGTTTTCAATGTCTAGTCTCTTTGTAAACTCATTATTTACAGCTCTTCCTGGCATACCTACAGGACTTTTCACAAGTCTCATGTCCTCTTCTTTTGAGTTTACATATGTATTTTTAAAATTGATGTGGGCATCACATTCGTGAGTTGCTACAAATCTGGTTCCCATCTGTACTCCAGATGCTCCAAGCTTTATATATCTTGCTATATCCTCCCCTGTAAACACTCCTCCTGCAGCTATCACAGGAATTTTTACATTGTATTTTTCTTCATATGGCTTTATTGCCTCTACAACCTCTACAACAAGCTCCTCTAGATTCTTGTGGGAAGCTGATTCAAGTTCTTCCTTAGAAAAGCCTAGATGTCCACCTGCATTAGGACCCTCTACTATAAACATATCAGATGTTCTTTTATATTTTTTGTCCCATACCTTGCAGATTAGTGCAGCCGCTTTTCCTGATGATACAATAGGCGCTATTTTTGTTTTAGAATTTTCTACAATTGGAGGAAGGTCAAGAGGAAGTCCTGCTCCAGATATTATTAGGTCAATTTCTTCTTCTACAGCTGCCATTGCCATATCCTTATAGTTTTTCATGGCAGCCAAAAGGTTGACTCCAAGTATTCCATCTTTGCAAAGCTCCTTGGCCTTTTGTATATGCTTTCTAAGAGCCCTTACATTAGCCTCTTGATTATTTTTTATAAAATCCTCTTCATCAAATCCTATCTGCACACCTGATATTACGCCGATTCCACCCTCTTTTGCAACTGCAGCTGCAAGTTTTGAAAGGGATACTCCTACTCCCATAGCTCCTTGAATTATAGGTATTTTTACATTAAGATCTCCTAATTTAAATGAATTAAGCTTTTTTATGTTAATCTCTCCTTACAAAAATATATTTTGACTTTCAAACTATATTTATATTCTATTACATTTTACTTTGAATATCAAAGTATTTTTTAATGATTTTTTACTATAGTTATTGTAAATAAAATTATTCAGGGAAACAAAAAATAATATTAGAGAAATGAAATAGATGTCTTTGATTATATGACTAGATATATAGCGTATAATATATATTGAAACTACAAAATAAAGAAAGCATATTTATAATTTAAAGTAAAGGTCTAGAAATTACGCAATTGAAATTCATAAAAATTTACGTATATTAATTAATAAAAAATAGGAGGTATTATAATTGAAAGCAGAGATTATAGCAGTAGGTACAGAGCTACTTATGGGAGAAATATTAAATACAAATGCTCAGGAGATAGCAAGGGAGCTTTATCATCTTGGAGTAGACGTGTATCACCAGTCTGTTGTTGGAGATAATTTGATTAGGGTGTCTAAAGAGCTTGAAACTGCCTTTGAAAGAGCTGATCTTGTAATTACAACAGGAGGACTTGGGCCAACAAGAGATGATATCACAAAGGAAGCTGCAGCAAAATTTCTAGATAGAAAAATGATTTTAGATAATAATACCCTAGAGAGCCTTAAACTCTTTTTTAACTCTAGAGGACTTGAGGTAAATGAAGGAAATAAAAGACAGGCATATTTTCCAGAAGAATCCACAATCATAACAAATAATAATGGAACAGCTCCAGGATGCATGGTGGAATTTGAAAATAAAATCCTTATAATTCTTCCAGGGCCACCAAGGGAAGTAAAACCAATGATGAAGGAGTTTGTCCTTCCATATCTGAAAAAGCTTCAAGGAAAGGTTTTCGTATCAACTACCCTAAATATTTGTGGTATTGGAGAAGGACATATGGAAGAAAAGATAATTGACCTTGTGGAAAAGCAGAGCAATCCAACGATTGCACCATATGCAAAAGAAAAAGGACTTACCCTTAGAATCACAGCAAGTGGAAAGACCCAAGAAGAGGCTAAAAAAATTCTAGAGCCTATAGAAAAAGAAATAGAAAAAAGGCTGGGACTCGATATATTTGCAAAGGGAGAGACTGATCTTGAAAGCGTAGTCTCAGATATGCTAATAGAAAAGGGGCTTACCCTCTCTACCGCTGAATCTTGCACAGGTGGAATGCTATCATCAAGGATAATAAACTATCCAGGGGCATCCAAGTTTTTCAAAGAAGGGCTTGTAACTTATTCCAATGAATCTAAAATAAAAACTTTAGGAGTGCAAAGCGAAACCATAGAAAAATATGGAGCAGTTAGTGAACAGGTAGCTAAAGAAATGGCTCATAGAGTAACTATAGTCTCTAAAAGTGATATAGGCATTAGCGTAACAGGAATAGCTGGGCCAGATGGAGGGACAAAGGAGAAGCCCGTAGGCCTTGTTTATATTGGACTTTCTATAAATGGAGATATAAAGCTGAAGAAGATAAATCTTTGGGGAAATAGAGCAAATATAAGGAGAAGAACAACCACAGAAGCACTTGATTTTTTAAGAAGAGAGCTTATAAATCTAGGATAACACACAAAATACCTACAAAAGGAGGTTAGCTTTGAAGGATAATAAATTTCAAAAATCCAAAATATGTGGCAAGGAAAAATGTGAAGAATATGAAAATGCTCTTATTGAGCTAAAAAAAGTAAAAAAGCTTACTAAAAAGCTAGATACAGTACTTGAGTCCTCATATGACGGTATGTATATTACAGATGGAGAAGGAATCACACTCAGGGTCAATAAGGCTTATGAGAGAATCACAGGGCTTAAAGCAGAAGAGTTTGTGGGAAAACATGTAGAGTATCTCGTGAAAAAAGGGATAATATCAAAATCCTGCTCGAGCTTAGTTTTAGAAAAAAAAGAAATTGTAACCATAGAGCAAAGACTTTCAAATGGAAAGATTGTACTGGTTACTGGGACACCTATATTTGATGATGACAGCAATATAGAGATGGTAGTAATAAATGTAAGGGATATAACTGACCTTATAGCCCTTAAGGTAAAGCTTGAAGAGAAAGACAGGCAGGTCTATGAGTTTAATTCACAAATAGAAAAGCTAAAATCCCGACTTTTTAAAGATGAAAATGAAAAAATAAGGTCTCAAAATAAATCTATGAAGACTGTACTTGAAATGGCTAAAAGGGTTGCATCCCATGATACCACTGTTTTAGTAACTGGTGAAACAGGAGTAGGAAAAGAAGTAATAACAGAATTGATTCACAAAAATAGTCCTAGGAAAGACCAAAAGCTAATAAAGGTAAATTGCAGCGCTATTCCGGGAAGCCTTATAGAATCAGAGCTTTTTGGCTATGAAAAGGGTTCCTTTACTGGAGCAAATAAAGATGGAAAGATAGGAATCTTTGAAGAGGCCTCAGGAGGTACCTTATTTTTAGATGAGATAGGGGAATTGCCTTTTAATGTTCAGGCGAAGCTCCTTAGGGTCCTTCAGGAAAATGAAATAACAAGGATTGGATCTTCAGATTCAATAAAAATAGATGTAAGGATAATAGCCGCAACAAACAGAGACTTACAAAAGCAGGTCAGGGAAGGAAATTTTAGAAGCGACTTATATTATAGGCTAAATATTATACCCATTCATATACCGCCCCTTAGAGAAAGAAAGGAAGATATAATAAAGCTTTCTAAAGAATTTTTAGATGAACTTTCATTAAAATATGGAGAAAAAAAATCCATATCAAACAGCTGTTATGAAATCCTTACTACCTATGAATGGCCGGGAAACATAAGGGAACTCAAAAACTTAATTGAAAGACTCTATGTGATGGTTGAAGGAGATAAAATAAATTCCTATGATATTCCTGAGTATATAAAAGATATTGATATAGAATTTAAAACCACAAAAACATCCCTTAAAGAAGCTGTTTTAGAGCTTGAGATTAAAATGATTGATGAAGCCTATGAAAGATATAAAAACGTAAGGGATGCATCTAAGAGTCTAGGTATTGATGCATCTACCTTTGTTAGGAAAAGACAGAAATATGAAAGAAAAATGATAAAAAAATCACAAATATAAAAAATCGTATGCACAAATGCAACTTATGGCAAATTTGCAACAAAACTATTTTTATAATTTTTTTCTAGAATTTTTAAGTAAACAGAGAGAATTTAAGCTATATTAATGTTTTTTTGAAATAGTTAATAAGTAAAGTGATGCAAAAATACAACAAAGTTTCTATAAATAATAAAATTATAATGCATAAAAAAATATTTGATAAATAAATAACTAACAATATTGTGAGTAGACACATTGGTATAAAGGTTTTCATAGCAAGGTTCAGAAATATCAGAAAAAGGAAGGCTGTATTTTGGCACAGAGATTGCTTTATGTATAAATATAAAATAATAAAGTATAAAAATTTATTCAAAAATGATTATATTAAAGGAGAGATGCTGTTATGGCTCTAAAGACAAGAGAGGAATATATTGAAAGCTTAAGAAAATTAAATCTAAAGGTATATCTTATGGGAGAGCTTATTGAAAACCCAGTAGATCATCCAATGATTAGACCTTCACTTAACTCAGTTGCAATGACTTATGAGCTTGCTCATCACGATGAATATAAGGATCTTATGACAGCAAAGTCAGAAATCACAGGAGAAACTGTAAATAGATTCTGTCATATACATACAAGTACAGAGGATTTAAAAAACAAGGTTAAGATGCAAAGACTCCTTGGTCAAAAGACAGCCTCATGCTTCCAAAGATGTGTGGGTATGGATGCATTTAATGCTGTATTTAGTACTACATTTGAAGTAGACAAGGCCTACGGAACTGAGTACCATGAGAGATTTAAAAAATATATGAAATTCGTACAAGACAATGACCTTGTTGTAGATGGAGCAATGACAGATCCTAAGGGAGATAGATCCTGTGGTCCTTCTCAGCAGGAAGATCCAGATATGTTCCTTAGAATAGTTGAAAGAAGAGAAGATGGAATAGTGGTAAGGGGGGCAAAGGCTCACCAGACTGGAGCTTTAAACTCCCATGAGCACCTTATAATGCCTACAATTGCCCTTAAAGAAGGGGATAAGGATTATGCAGTTTCTTTTGCAATAGAAAGTGATGCTGAGGGAATATTTATGATATATGGAAGACAGTCATGTGATACTAGAAAGCTTGAAGAGGGTGCTGATATAGACCTTGGAAACAGCGAGTTTGGTGGACATGAAGTCCTTGTAATATTTGAAGATGTATTTGTTCCAAATGAAAGAATATTTATGTGTGGGGAATATGACTTTGCAGGAATGCTTGTTGAAAGATTTGCAGGATACCACAGACAGTCATATGGAGGATGTAAGGTAGGAGTTGGAGATGTCCTTATAGGAGCTTCTGCACTTTGCGCAGAGTACAACGGCGCAGAAAAAGCATCCCATGTAAAGGACAAGCTTATAGAGATGACTCATCTTAATGAGACCCTTTATTCATGTGGTATTGCATGTTCCACAGAGGGAACTAAAACTATGGCTGGAAATTATCAGATAGATATGCTTCTTGCAAATGTATGTAAACAAAATATAACTAGATTCCCATATGAGATTGCAAGACTTGCAGAAGATATAGCCGGTGGACTTATGGTTACTATGCCTTCGGAGCAGGATCTTAGAAATGAAAAGATTGGACCATATATAAGAAAGTACTTCAAAGGGCAAAACAATGTAGCTACAGAAAATAGAATGAGAGTACTTAGACTTGTTGAAAATATAACTCTTGGAACAGCAGCAGTAGGATATAGAACAGAATCTATGCATGGAGCAGGTTCTCCCCAAGCTCAGAGAATAATGATTGCAAGACAGGGAAATATCTCTGGGAAAAAAGATTTCGCAAAGAAAATAGCTAAAATTGATGAATCATTAAATGGAAAATAAATTTTAATGGTGGTGCTCTATGTATAAAAATAAAATAATTTCAGTAAAAGATGCGGCTAAACTTATAAATTCAAATTCTAGGGTGGTACTTGGACATGCAGCGGCGACTCCAACTGCAGTTATAAATGAAATGATAAAAAGTAAAGAAAGATATGAAAATGTGGAGATAGTTCATATGCTATCCCTTGGTGGATGTGAGTATGCAGGGGGAGACTTAAAAAATCACTTTAGACACAATGCACTTTTCGTTGGGGGAAATTCAAGAAGGCCACTTAGTGAGGGTATTGGAGATTATACACCATGTTTTTTCAACGAAGTTCCAAGCCTATTTAAAAATGAAATCCTAAAGGTAAACGTAGCAATAGTTCAGCTATCTAAACCGGATGAAAATGGGATGATGAGCTTTGGTCTTTCAAATGACTATACAAAAACAGCGGCAGAGGTAGCAGATATAGTAATTGCAGAGGTAAATCCAAATATGCCAAGGGTTATGGGAGATAATTTCATACACATTGACAAAGTGGATTATATAGTAGAAGTTGATTATCCATTATTTGAGATTAAACCTCCAGTTATAAGTGATGTAGAAAAAGCCATAGGGGAAAACTGTGCATCACTTATTGAAGATGGCTCTACCCTTCAGCTTGGAATAGGAGCTATTCCAGATGCAGTGCTACTTTTTCTAAAGGACAAAAAAGATCTTGGGATTCATACAGAAATGTTTTCAGATGGGGTCCTTGAGCTTGTAGAAGCTGGAGTTATAAACAACTCTAAAAAAACCCTTCACAATGGAAAGATGATATCCACATTTTTAATGGGCACAAAAAGGCTCTATGACTTTGTGGACAATAATCCAGATGTAGAGCTTTATCCGGTTGATTACGTCAATCATCCAGCAGTTATAATGCAAAATGAAAATCTCGTATCCATAAATTCATGTCTTCAGGTGGATTTAATGGGGCAAGTATCTTCAGAAAGCATAGGGCTTACTCAGTTTAGTGGTGTTGGAGGTCAGGTTGATTATGTAAGGGGAGCAAGCATGGCAAAAGGAGGCAAATCAATAATTGCTATGCCATCAACTGCATCTAAAGGAAAGATTTCAAGGATAGTTCCCTTTATAGACAAGGGGAGCGCAATAACCACATCAAGAAATGATGTTAACTATATAGTTACAGAATATGGAGTTGCTAACTTAAAAGGAAAGACCCTAAGGGAAAGGGCAAAGGCTCTTATAAATATATCTCATCCAGATTTTAGAGAAGAGTTAAATAAAGAATATGCCCTAAGATTTAAAGATTAAATATTACTGACAACCTTGATTTCACTTAGTCTATAAGGAGATGGAAAAATGGAGCTAATTAATATTTCAACCAATATAAATAAATTTGATACACTTAAAGACTTTTTCATGGAATTTCAGGTAGGACAAAAGGATTTGATACTTACCCATGAGTTTTTATATGATGGGTTTATGAAGGATTTGAATACTTCTTCAAGCTATATTATGCAGGAGAAATATGGAACGGGTGAGCCATCAGATGAAATGATGAACAATATTTTAAAGGACATCAAAGATATAGACTTTGAAAGGATAATAGCAATAGGTGGGGGAACAGTTCTTGATATAGCAAAGGTACTGGTTCTTAAGGATATAAAAGACGTGGTGGATGCATTTGAAAAAACAGTTCCCCTTGTTAAAGTGAAAGAACTTATTGCAGTTCCTACTACATGCGGTACTGGAAGTGAGGTTACAAACATAACAATTGCAGAGCTAAAGTCAAAGGGAACTAAGATGGGACTTGCAGTGAAAGAGCTTATCCCAGATCATGCAGTACTTATTCCAGAGCTTATAAAGGGACTGCCTTTTAAGTTTTATGGATATAGCTCAGTGGATGCACTTATCCATGCAGTAGAGTCCAATGTCTCTCCAAAGTCAAATCCATATACAAAGCTGTTTAGCGAAAAGGCTATAAGAATAATACTTGATATCTACCTAAATATAGCTGAAAGTGGAGAAGACTATAGATTTGAAAGACTGGAAGATATGCTAATTGCAAGTAACTATGCAGGCATAGCTTTTGGAAATACTGGAGTAGGAGCGGTTCACGCCCTTTCATATCCCCTTGGAGGAACATATCATGTGCCCCATGGAGAGGCGAACTATCAGTTTTTCACAGAGGTATTCAAGGTTTATAATAGAAAAAATCCTGATGGCAGAATCAAGGAATTAAATAAAATCCTTAGTGAAGCCTTAAATACACATGAAGAAAATGTATATGAAGAGCTTGATAGCTTACTTGGAAAGATAATGTCAAAGAATCAGCTACAAACATATGGAATGAAGGATGAAGAGGTAAAGGGATTTGCAAACAAGGTTATAAATACCCAGCAAAGACTTTTAAATAATAACTATGTTGAGCTTAGTGAATCGGAGATAGAAGCTATATATAGAGTCTTATACTAAAAATAAGTCCTATAAATCCAAGAAAAAAAGCATGGTTATAAGAACTCTGCCTATCAGTGCAATCAAAGTTTGCCGATGTGTCCTTTTAATTTGTTGTATTTATAATAAAAGTTTCATCCAGTAATTTTAAATTGCTGGATGAAACAACCTTAGAGTGCCATAGATGCATTTTTGATAGTTAAAAAATTAACGAAATTTAAATTTGAGAACGGGGGATAAAAATGGTTGCAGGATTAATAGAAAAGGCAAGAATAGCTCAAAAGGAATTTGAAGGCTTTAATCAGGAGCAGGTTGATTTAATAGTAAGGGAGATAGGAAAAACCGTATACGACAACGCTGAGTACCTTGCGAAGATGGCAGTGGAAGAAACAAGAATGGGAGTATATGAGCATAAAATAGCAAAAAACAAGGGAAAATCCAAGGTAATATGGAATGATCTTAAGGATAAAAAATCTGTGGGAGTTATTTCTAAGGATAGTGTTACCAATATAATTGAAATTGCAAAGCCAATAGGAGTTGTGGGAGCAGTGACTCCAACTACAAACCCTATAGTTACACCTATGTGCAACGCCATGTTTGCAGTAAAGGGCAGAAACTCAATTGTAGTGGCGCCACATCCAAGAGCTAAAAAATGCAGCGCTGAGACTGTAAGACTTATAAACGAAAGAATAGAAAAGCTTGGAGCACCAAAGAATCTTATACAAATAATCGAAGAGCCTTCCATAGAAAAAACAAACGACCTTATGAAAATGGCTGATGTGGTTGTTGCAACAGGCGGAATGGCAATGGTAAAATCCGCATATTCAAGCGGAAAACCTGCTTATGGAGTAGGTGCTGGAAATGTACAGGTAATAGTTGATAGAGAAGTTGACTTTATAGAAGCAACAAGAAAGATTGTAGAAGGAAGAACATTTGACAACGGAATCATATGTTCAGGTGAACAAACTGTAATCAGCCATAAGGAAGATTATGAAAACGTGGTAAAGGGATTTAAGGCAAATGGGGGATATCTTGTAACAGACAAGGAAGATATAGAGAAGCTAAAGACCACAATCTTTGTGGATGGACATATGAACAAGGATATAGTAGGTCAGTCCACACAGAGAATTGGAGAGCTTTCAGGAGTTAATATACCACAGGGGACAAAAGTAATCCTTCTTGAAGCTGACAACTTTGGTGAAGGTGAAATACTTTGCAAAGAAAAAATGTGTCCAGTACTTACACTCCTTAAATATCAATCCTTTGAAGAAGCTCTTTTAATTGCAAAAACAAATTTAAATATGGAAGGAAACGGACATACAGCTTCCATACACTCAAACAACCTAGATAATATAGTAAAAGCAGGAAAAGAACTTTCTGTTTCAAGACTTGTAGTAAATGCTCCATCTGCAACAACAGCAGGAGGAAGTCTATTTAACGGATTTGCACCAACAACTACTCTAGGATGCGGTACATGGGGAAACAACTCTATTTCTGAAAACTTCACATATAAGCATCTTTTAAATATCTCTAGAATAGGGATGCTTAGGGAGAATGTATCAGTAAGAGAAGATGAGCAAATCTGGAGTATATAATTTTTCTGATTTAATAATGAATATGCGCATTAAAACCACCAAATTAGATTAATTTGGTGGTTTTTTATACAAAAAAATATTTTTTTCAAAGAGTTGATAGAGCTTAATTATAGCTATTTTATCAGTTTAATTTAACCAAATAAAATTTGCAGACATCTAACAACTTTGATACAATAAACAATGTGTTTCTTAGTGGTTAATTAATAATCATGATTATATATTTGACTTTCAAACATTATATATTGATTTTTTATTGTATTTTAAGGAGAGGAAGGATTTATGCAAAAAGAAATAACAAGCAGTGAGCTTCAGCAAAAGCTTTACTCAAGAAACTTTACTAAGCATGGAATGGATATGAACCCAGTTGTTACAATATCAGCAGGAGTATTTATACTTATATTTGCACTTTATGCAATGATTAACCTAGACCATGCAAATCATGTATTTGAAATAACCAAAGACTTTATAATAACAAGATTTGACTGGGTGTTTATACTATCGAGTAATTTTTTTATAGCAGTTTGTCTATTCTTTGCATTTTCTAAGCTTGGAAATGTAAAAATAGGAGGAGTAAATAGTGAGGCAGAGTTTTCAAATTTTGCTTGGTATTCCATGCTTATATCTGCAGGTATGGGTATTGGACTTATGTTTTGGGCTGTAGGTGAGCCTTTATATCACTCTCAGTTTGCAGCTCCAATCTTTGCGAATGACGAAATAGCATACTCAGCAATGGCTACCACATTTTTTCACTGGGGACTTCATCCCTGGGGCGTTTATGCACTTATATCATTAGCACTAGCATTTTTTGCCTACAACAAAAATCTACCCCTTTCCCTTAGGTCTGTATTTTATCCATTACTTGGAGATAGAGTCTTTGGGATAATAGGAGATATTATAGATATACTTGCAGTTCTTGCATGCCTTTTTGGCCTTGCAACATCTTTAGGCTTAGGAGTACAGCAGGTAAATAGTGGACTCAATTATCTTACAGGACTTCCCATAAATGTAACTATTCAGGTAGTTCTTATTGCACTGATAACTCTAGTGGCTACCCTTTCTGTAGTATCTGGAATAGACAAAGGGGTCAAGTTTTTATCGGAAATGAATATAAAAATAGCTGTGGCATTTATGATTGCAATTTTTATATTAGGGCCATCTGGATATATAATAAGATTATTTTCAAACTCACTTGGTTTATATCTAGGAGATATTGTTAAGTCTTCGTTTTACATATCTCCTAGAAATGACACATGGCAGGGAGGGTGGTCTGTATTTTATCTTGCTTGGTGGATTTCTTGGTCACCATTTGTTGGGATGTTTATAGCAAGAATATCAAAAGGTAGAACCATTAGAGAGTTTGTACTTGCAGTTCTTATAGTACCTTCACTTTTATCCTTCATATGGCTTTCTGTATTTGGTGGCACTGCAATATATATAAATGAAATGTCAGGAGGCTCATTGTTTGAAGTTGTTCAAAACAATCTTCCAGTAGCATTATTTGAAATGATAAGCCTAATCAACATACCATTTTTGGCAGGGTTTTTTAGAATTATTTTATCTATTTTAGGTACGATATTAGTAATATCATTCTTCATAACATCTTCTGATTCTGGATCTCTGGTTGTAGATAATATAACCTCAGGTGGGAAACTGGATTCACCAGTGCCTCAAAGAGTATTTTGGGCATTTATGGAAGGGCTTGTGGCAGCTCTACTATTACTGATAGGGGGAGAAAAAGCGCTATCAGCTCTTCAGACTGCAGTTATAAGCACAGGGCTTCCTTTTGCTATAATACTTATAGTAATGACGATTTCTCTTATAAAGAGTCTTAAAGTATCTCAGCAAAAGCAAAAGAGAGTCAGAGATATAAAATGGTTTAAAAGACTATCAAAGGCAGTTGAAAAAGATAGTATAGAAGATAAGAAGATGCCGGCTAAAAAGGCTGTATAGTAAATAAAATCCTAAATTATTCAGAACTACAAAAATGTAGATTTCAGAATGATTTAGGATTTTTTCATTGGCAGCTAGGGGGAATTTTATATGCAACTGTATAATTCTTAATTATGTTTAAGGATGAAGTTTATTAAGGATAAATTATTTTTTTAATATGATTTTCATTAAATTCCCATATATTTCCCTGAACCTTAAATACATCCCAACTATCTATATCAAAGACTCTTATCCAGCTCTTTATGACTTTATCTCGCTCATCTGGATAGAGTTTTCCCTTTGGACCATCAACTAGGGAAAAAAGATCAAGACCCTTAAAACCTTTTCCTGAATTATTCATACATTTCTTTTAAAATCTTTAAAACCATTTAAGCGTAAGCTTTACAAAGGCGTAGCCTTTTACACCTATTAGGTGAAAATA
>NZ_JAGGLI010000036.1 GCF_017874355.1 Acetoanaerobium pronyense | reverse complement strand
AAAATAGAAAATCCCTATTTTAGGGAAAATTATATTCCAAAAAATAGGGAAAATTATTTGCCGAAATTTATACAAAAATGCTTGCCGGTAACAAAGACCCAGCAGAAGAAGCTCTCTTCAAACAATTACGTCTAAATATGTGGCTTAAGCAAAATATTAAATGGATGCCTATGGAGACTTGGGGGAAGTGTTGTTCCCCAGTTGACCCTGAGAAGCTAAAAGGGAGAATTTGTTATGGTGGGCTAGATTTATCAAGTTCTACAGATATTACAGCTTTTGTATTAGTGTTTCCACCAACTGAAGAAGATGATAAATATTACGTGCTCCCTTATCTTTGGCTACCAGAAGATACATTGGATTTAAGAGTAAGAAGGGATCATGTTCCCTACGATATTTGGAGAAAAGATGGATATATAGAAACCACAGAAGGCAATGTCATCCACTATGGCTTTATTGAAAAATTCATCGAGGACTTAGGAATTCGGTTTAATATACAGGAAATCGCATTTGACCGCTGGGGAGCCGTGCAGATGGTGCAAAACTTAGAGGGTGCTGGATTTACAGTAGTACCATTTGGACAGGGATTTAAAGACATGTCCCCGCCAACCAAAGAACTGATGAAACTGACACTGGAAAAACGAATAGCCCACGGAGGACACCCAGTCCTTAGTTGGATGATGGACAATATTCATGTAAGAACTGACCCTGCTGGTAATATTAAGCCAGATAAAGCAAAGTCATCTGAAAAGATTGATGGTGCTGTTGCTATGATTATGGCCCTTGATAGAGCCCTTCGGAATGAAGGGAATCATGGTGGGAAGTCGGTTTATGATGAGCGAGGAATTTTAATATTTTAATTATTAGTTTTGATTATAATAAATATATGTTATAATTTTTAGAATATTTAATAGGGGGTGTGAAATGGGTATTTGGGATAAGTTAGGTAAAGTGGCAGCTGTTGTTGTAGATAAGGCACCTGAAGTGTTAGGCAAAATGGCAGTAGAAGGGGCAAAAATGCAAAGAAATGCTCTTGAAAAGCAAGGGAAACAGATAAGAGATTATGAAGAAAAAATAAAAAAAGTAGAGGCTAATAGTCATAAACTAAGTCTAGAACAAAAAATGAAATTACAAGAAAAAAAGAAAGAACTTGAATCCTACAATCAAAAAGTTAACTCAGTGGGCGCTAGCGTTAAAAATGGTGAAGTATTGTATGATGGAAAATCTATTAATGAATGGAAAGCAAAGTGGCAAGGAATAGGTTATTTGAAGAGTGCTAATTTAACACCATACAATAAATGTGTAGGATTATATAGACATAGAGTTAATGGAAATATTGTTTACGTAGGAAGAGCAATTGAATTAAACAATGGTGGATTTCGAAAAAGATTGAGTGACTATAGAAGAGAAAGTGACAGTGCTAGAAAACATGAATCTGGAAAAACTATTAATGATCATCTAGATGAGATTGTAACAGATATATTAATTGTAGGTGAAACAGAGGAAGCTATTAAAACAACAAAGCTTTTAGAAAATGCCTTTATAGGAGAATATAACCCTATTTGGAATAAACAAAATAAGAAGAGGTACTAAATATAGAGCGTATCTTTTACATGGTCTGAATATTAAGAAAGTAAAAATATATATAAACTTTGTTGTATAACCACTCTTACTAGAGTGGTTTTTTATTACTATTTTTATTGTGTAGAAGGAGTGAATGACATTTGAAAATACCCGAATTATCAAAACTATTCAGGTCTAGAGCAGACCCTACAAACAGTATGTGGCAAAGTGCCTATACCTTTTTCTTTGGTTCAACTACCAGTGGAAAAACTGTAAACGAAAGAACTGCTTTGCAAACAACTGCTGTGTATGCCTGTGTTAGAATATTAGCTGAAACATTAGCAAGTCTGCCGCTTCATGTCTACAGGCATACAGAAAATGGAAAAGAAAAAGCAAAGGATTCTCAAGTATATAGATTGCTCCATGACGAACCAAATCCAGAGATGACTTCATTTGTGTTTAGAGAAACCCTTATGAGTCATCTTTTATTATGGGGAAATGCGTATAGCCAAATCATTAGAGATGGTAGAGGAAAATTGGTGGCACTGTATCCTCTTTTACCAGACAAAATGGAAGTAGATAGAACCGCTACAGGAGAAATTTTCTATGAATACCAAAGTGACAAAGGCAAAGTTGTTTTAAGAAAAGAAGAAGTGCTTCATATTCTAGGGCTTGGTTTTGACGGAGTAAAAGGTCAGTCTCCAATAGCTATGGCAAAAAATGCAATAGGCATGGCCATAGCCACTGAAGAATATGGGGCTAAATTTTTCTCAAATGGTGCCAATCCTGGCGGAGTCCTTGAACATCCAGGTGTGGTCAAAGATCCAAAACGTGTCAGAGATAGCTGGAATGCAGTTTATCAAGGAAGCTCTAATGCTCATAGAGTAGCAGTACTTGAAGAAGGTATGAAATTTACTCCTATTGGCATTCCACCAGAACAGGCACAGTTCATTGCCACAAGAAAGTTTCAAATTAACGAGATAGCTCGAATTTTCAGGATACCACCACATATGATTGGGGACCTTGAGAAGTCGAGCTTTTCTAATATAGAGCAGCAATCGTTAGAATTTGTGAAATACACTCTTGACCCTTGGGTGGTACGTTGGGAAATGGCACTTCAAAAGTCGCTATTAACCCTATCAGAGAAAGAAGAGTATTTCATAAAATTCAATGTTGATGGGCTTCTTAGGGGAGATTACAAAAGCAGAATGGAGGGTTATTCTGTCGGCCGTCAAAACGGATGGCTTTCAGCCAATGACATAAGAGAGTTAGAAAATCTCAATCGTATTCCTGAGGAGCTAGGAGGTGATCTATATCTGATTAATGGAAATATGACCAAGCTTGAAGATGCTGGTGCATTTGCTAAGAAAAATGGTGGAGAGGAGGAATAACTTTGAAGAGAAAATTTTGGAACTGGGTCAGCTCGGATGATGGCAGAACCCTTTATTTAGACGGAGCTATTGCAGATGAGACTTGGTTTGGAGATGAAGTAACTCCTAAGCAGTTTAAGGCAGAACTATTAAGAGAAGAAGGGGATGTCACTATTTGGATTAATAGTCCAGGTGGAGATGTTTTTGCAGCAAGCCAAATCTATAATATGCTGATGGACTATAAAGGGAAAGTCACAGTAAAGATCGATGGTATTGCAGCTAGTGCAGCTTCTGTAATTGCAATGGCAGGAACAGATGTATACATTTCCCCTACAGGTCTTATGATGATTCATAATCCAATGACCATAGCCTTTGGTGATACAGGGGAAATGGAAAAAGCCATATCAATGCTAAGTGAAGTTAAAGAAAGCATTATCAATGCCTATGAAATAAAGACAGGACTTTCAAGAACGAAGCTATCACATTTTATGGATTCAGAAACCTGGTTTAATGCAAAGAAGGCTGTTGAACTAGGTTTTGCTGATGGGATTTTATTTTCAGAATTAAGGGAAGATGTTCCAAATAGCGAAGGCGTATCTTTTAGCAACATCGCAGTAATTAACTCGCTAATTGAAAAACTTCCTAAGGCAGAAAAGGTAAAGGCTTTAGATATTACACAATTCGAAAAGAGGCTGGATCTCTTAAAATAAGGAGGAACTCAAATGAATAGAATTTTAGAACTTCGTGAAAAAAGAGCAAAGGTGTGGGAAGAAGCCAAGAAATTTCTCGACTCAAAAAGAGGTGAAGACGGACTTATTTCCCCTGAGGATGCAGCTACCTATGAAAAGATGGAAGAGGATGTAGTAAATCTGGGGAACGAAGTGGAAAGGTTGGAAAGACAAAAGGCTATGGATTTAGAGCTTTCAAAAGCCACAACTTCTCCTATTACGACAAGGCCAAATGAACAAGGAAAGAGCAAAATGGGAAGAGCAAGTGATGAGTATAAAGAGGCTTTCTGGAAATCAATGAGAAATAAACAGAGCTTTGAGATTCAAAATGCTCTGCAGATTGGGACGGATTCAGAAGGTGGATATTTGGTGCCAGATGAGTTCGAGAGAACATTGGTTGAAGCTCTTGAAGAAGAAAATATATTTAGACGTCTTGCAAGCGTTATAACTACATCATATGGCGACAGAAAAATACCAGTAGTATCTTCAAAGGGTACAGCTTCTTGGGTTGAAGAAGAAGGACCTATTCCAGAATCAGATGACACTTTTGGCCAAGTTTCCATAGGGGCTTACAAGTTGGCGACAATGATTAAGGTCTCTGAGGAACTTCTCAACGATAGTGTGTTTAATCTTGAAAAATATATAGCTAAGGAATTTGCTAGGAGAATTGGTGCTAAGGAAGAAGAAGCATTTCTTGTTGGGGACGGACTAGGAAAACCTACTGGTATTTTTAATTCTGTAGGGGGAGCTGATATTGGAGTTACTAGTTCAGCTGCAGGCGCTATAACTTTAGATGAATTGCTTGATCTTGTATATGGGCTTAAATCACCTTACAGGAAAAAGGCTTCATTTATAATGAACAATTCAACTGTTAAGGCAATAAGAAAGCTTAAAGATGGAAATGGACAGTATCTATGGCAGCCTTCGGTATCCCTTGGGGAGCCAGATACAATATTAAACCATCCAGTGAACACATCTGTTTATGTTCCTTCTATTGCCGCAGGGAACAAGACGGTAGCTTTTGGAGATTTTGGGTATTACTGGGTGGCGGATCGTCAAGGGAGGTCATTCCAAAGATTAAACGAGCTATTTGCAGCAACAGGTCAAGTTGGATTTAAGGCAACTCAGCGAGTTGATGGGAAATTGATTCTACCAGAAGCCATTAAAGTGCTTCAGCAGAAAGCATAGGTGAATTATGAACTATAATACGAAAAACTATAGAGAACAAGGAGCAGAGAAGACCGTAATTTCAGGAGAACTTGTAATCACAGATGGTGGCAAGTTCTTTTTTAATGAAAAGGAATTAAAGCCTGCTGAATTTCAAGCTTCTAGCACCGCATCAACTGTAGCAGGATTAGTTGCTGATCTAAACGACTTGATTACAAAACTCAAAGCAGCCGGATTAATGGATAGTGAGTAAAGGAGATGAGCGCATTGGTAGTCACACTTGAAGATACAAAACTATGGCTTAGAGTTGAGCATGCTGATGAAGATGCGCTCATTGAAAGCCTAATAACTGCATCACAGGAAATTGTTGAATACATCCTTCGTTTTTCGCTGAATGATTTTGAAGGGGATATTCCAGAGTCAATAAAACACGCTATTTTCTTTACTGTGTCCAAGTTTTACGAAGAAAGAAATGAAATTGATATGAATGAACTTAAGACTGTTTTAAAATTTCTTCTTTCTTCATATAGAAAGGAGATTTGGTAATGAATATTGGAGAATTTAGGCACCTTATCACCATAAAAAAACAGATAGTTGAACAAGACATCAATGGATTTGAGATAAAAAAGTATGATATTCATGCTACCCTCTGGGCAAAGGTATCAAATTTGCATGGCAAGGAATTCTTTGAAGCTGCCGCCATTCAAAAGGAGAAAACTGTGAAATTCACAATAAGATCTGTAAAAACCTTGGATGAGACTATGAAGATAGAATTTCAAGGGAAACTTTATGACATCATCTTTATCGATAATATAAAATATGAAAACAAATATATGGAGATAAAGGCAATAGAGGTGAGCATAAGTGGCTAAGATTGAGCTTGAAGGAATGCAAGAACTCATTGATAAAGTAAATAAGTTGGGGTCTAAAGGCGATGAGATTAAGAAAGATGCCCTAAATAAAGCGGGACAAATTGTGAAAGAAACCATGGAGAAAAAGGCTCCAAGGTCAAAAGAAAATAAAAGACACATGGCTGATCATATTGAAGTTTCAGATATTGAGAGAAGTGATGGCATAGATTTTGTGAAGATTGGACCAGATAAGGGGGATGTATCTGAGTTCTTTTATTCTAAATTCACAGAATGGGGAACGTCAAAAATACCTGCCCAGCACTGGGCATCAAAATCTGTAAAAGAAAATCAGAAAAAAATCAATGAACTAATTAAGGAGGAGCTAGAAAGGGGGCTTAAAGAATTTGATAAATAATTTGGTATTGGAAACGTTAAAACCACTCTCAGTTCCAGTTGGATTTCAAAAATACTCTGGAAAAGAAATTCCATATATCACCTTTCATGAATACCTATCAACTGGAGAACAATTCGATGATGACGAAGAAGCTATGACAGGTCACTATATTCAGGTTGATGTTTGGTCAAAAGGAGATTATGGAATACTTGTTAAGAACATCAAAATAAGGCTTCTTGAGGCTGGTTTTAAAAGAGTTGATGAAGCAGATTTTTATGAAACAGACACAGAGCTTTATCATAAAGGACTGAGATTCTTTTATTTAGAAGAACAGGAGGATGTAAATGTCTAGACAGATTGGTCTTAAGGATATTCATATAGCTGTAATGACAAAAGACGATTCTATAGAGGCAACTTATCAAACCCCAGTAAAACTAGAAAGAGCGATAAGCGCCAGAGTATCTCCAAGGGTCACATCAGAAAACATATACTCAGATGATACAGTGGAGGATGTTATCAGTTCCTTTGAAGGCATCGAAGTTGAGATTGAGACAAATCAACTTTCTTTAGATAGTAGAGCGAAGCTTCAAGGGGCAAAGATAGTAAAGGGAGTCCTTATAGAAAGCAAGGATGATATACCACCCACCATTGCCATAGGATTCAGGTCAAAAAAGAGTAATGGGAAATATCGATATGTCTGGCTCTTAAAGGGAAAATTCGAGCTTTCTTCGGACGAATACGACACAGAGGGAGAAAAGCCTCAGCCAAAGACTGCTAAACTAAATGGAACCTTCTTCGCAAGAGACTTTGACGGGAACTTTAGATTTATAGCCGATGAAGATGCATTAGATATCGATCCTACTATAATATCAAGCTGGTTTACTTCAGTTCCAGATGAGCCAGTTGAAACACCATAAATATTTTTAACATGCATTTGATATTTAAATATGAAGGTGATTTTAAAAACGACCTAGAAAGTGGAACTAGAATCTTTATTTTTCATTAAGGCGATAAATAAGAGATGAAGTTTTAATTTGGATGTTTGATGGCAGGGGTAAATACACATATGAAAATGGTGAAATTAAAGAAAGAAAATGGTATTTTGATAAATATATAAAAAATAATTTATTTAGTTTCAAAATAAATAGAATGGAAATATATGGTATATAAAAGAATTTCCAGGTATCTTATCGATTGATTTGATTTTGAAACTGAGGTGATTTTATGTACCATAATGAACTTCATTTTAAAAGTATACGAATTCCAATTCGAATAACAAATGGAGTTGTACAAAATTATTATGGAGGTGGTCTTCCAGATATAAAAGAAGGAATTACTGGCGAACTAATTCTACCGGAGATTTCAGTTAAAGATAAAGAATTTGTTAGAATTTTTCAAGAAGAAAGAAAATATGAAATTGTAAAACCTGGTAATAAAGTATACCTAGCTTTCAAAAATGTTGATAAAGATAAAAAATCCATTACAAAATTTATAGCTACAGAACTTGGTGCTCACCATTATGTTGAAGTAGAATTAAAAAAATCTTTGGTGATGTTATTTAGAGGAAGTAAACTTCCAACGTTATTAGAAACTGAGTGTTTTATTCCTGAATTAAAGAAAGAAGCAAGCAGTATCAATAATGCTTACATGATTATATCCCAAGAAATACAGCCTCAAAGAAAATCACATACAGGAAATGTTTTTAAATATTGTTTTTATTATCGTAATGATGGATATTACTCATTGGACTATGCCAGAGAAAAAATTCAGGCGAATTATGATAATGAACTTTTTTTAAGTTATAGTCTATACAAACTAAATGACAGTATAATAGATTTAGATAAATTTGGTTTAAGCGATGACGCTAAAAAACTTATAGAGCATCTTGAAAAATATAATGAAATTAATGGTTGGACAATTAAGGTAATGTTTGAAGGAAAATCATATAACTATATAACCCTTATTAATGAACTTTTGAGTAAACAAATAATTTACATGGTA
This sequence comes from Acetoanaerobium pronyense, assembly GCF_017874355.1. Classification (GTDB taxonomy): domain Bacteria; phylum Bacillota; class Clostridia; order Peptostreptococcales; family Filifactoraceae; genus Acetoanaerobium; species Acetoanaerobium pronyense. Next base: position 20,335 of record NZ_JAGGLI010000036.1, on the reverse strand, counting down.
AATAAATAACAGAAATTCATTATAATTAAAATTGTAAACAGGGCTAATAAAATCCCTGTTTTTTTATTGCTAAAATTATACTGGAGGAAAAAATGAAGGCATCAGAGTTGAAAAACAAAGGAATAAAATTCACCCTTGGTGACAAGGAGTATGAGCTTAAGTTCAATATGAACACCTTCTGTGAGCTAGAAGAAATCTATGGGGATCTTAATAAGGCATTTGACGATCTTCAGGCCATGAAGATAAAGGCAATTAGAGCCCTTATCTACGCGGCAGTGAAAGTGGATGAAGAGAAAGCCACCCTTAAGAGCGTGGGAGAAAAACTTGAGATTCAAGACCTTGAAAGACTTGGAATTGCTATTAATGAAGCATTAAACAGCGCAATGCCGGAGGTTTCAGAGGATATGGGAAAATAGAAAGCTGCTCTAGTTCAAGTTGGGACTGGGAGTGGCTTTTTTATTTATCAACAAATTTACTGAAAATGACAGAGGATGAGTTTTGGAAATCCACACCTAAGAAGCTGCAAGCACTGTTTAATGTATATAAGAAAGTAAATGGAATTTATGATAACGATATGGATACAATTGACAACATAGTGTTTTAGGAGGGAGGTGGGGATTTATGAGTGGGACTTCTGTTGTGGCAAGGGTAGGCCTTGATGATAGAGGGTTTCAAGAAGGTGTCCAAAAGATTCAGCGTAGTCTAAAGGTTGTTAAGAGCGAGTTTGCGGCTGCAAGCTCAAAGCTTGGTGATTTTGGAAAATCCACTGAAGGACTAAAGCTTAAGGCGGATAGTTTAAATAAGCAGATGGAGCTTCAAAGAGCTAAAGTTGCGGCACTTAAAAAGAGCTATGAGGAAAGTGTGGCTGCAAAAGGAGAAGATTCCAGAGCTACAGAAAACTTGAGAATCAAGCTGAATTATGCCATTTCTGATATGAACAAGATGGAAAATGAACTTTCAGATATAAATAGGCAAATTGAGATTCAAAGCAGCAGATTCACTACCCTTGGTGAAAGTCTTGAGGGTATTGGAAGTAAGATGAAATCAGTTGGTGAAGGATTTTCAAGTGCTGGGAAAAGCCTTTCAATGACAGTTACAGCTCCAATTGTTGCAGCTGGAACAGGACTAATAAAGCTTGCTCAAGATTTTGAGTCAGCAAATAATGAAATACGTATTGGGACTGGTGCCACAGGAGAAGCTTTGAAGGAACTGAGCAATGATTTTAAAACTGTCTATACCTCCGTAAATACAAATATAGGTGACGCCAGCAAGGTAGTGGCTGACCTGAATACTAGAACAGGGCTTACAGGAGACTCTCTAAAAGATCTATCGGTTCAAATGTTAAGACTTGCCAAAATCACAGGTGAAGATTTAAACTCACTGATCCCCTCTTCTACCAGAATGTTTCAAGATGCAGGAGTTTCAGCTGAGGACTATTCCCGCGCACTTGATCATACTTTTAAAGTTAGTCAAAACACAGGGATAGGAGTATCAAGACTTCAGCAGTTAATGACCCAGTTTGGAGGGCCTCTTAGACAGATGGGGTTTGACTGGGAAACAGCTGCTGTAATGCTTGGAAAGTTTGAAAAAGAGGGAGTTAATACAGAACTTGTAGTTGGCTCCCTTCGCATCGCCCTTGGGAAAATGGCTAGAGAAGGAATAAGTGAGCCTAGTAAAGCCTTAGCAGAGATGATTGCAAGAATAAAGGAAGCTGGAACAGCAGGGGAAGCCAATGCTCTAGCACTTGAGATATTCGGAGCAAAAGCTGGTCCAGATATGGCTGCAGCCATAAGAGAAGGAAGGCTTGATTTAGAAGAACTTATAGAAACTGTAAAAATGAGTCCTGAGACAATTGAAAAAGCAGCCAAAGATACAGAAACTTTAGCTGATAAATTTGCGGTTCTTAAAAACAAGATGGCTGTATCACTTGAACCTCTTGGCGCAAGACTTATAGAAGCTATGGATAGAGCGATGCCGGCATTAGAGAGATTCCTTGAAAAAATAACAGAAATCATTGAAAGGTTCGCAAATCTCTCCCCAGCTCAGCAAGATATGATAATCAAAATGGCTTTAATCGCAGCTGCTATAGGACCGGTGTTGCTAGTAATAGGTAAATTCATATCAATTGGGGGCGCTCTTTTTTCAACACTTGGCTCAATATCAACAGCAATTGGAGCTGCAGGTGGAGCAAGTGCTGCATTTGGGGGCGTATTAACAGCAATAACTGGCCCTGTTGGAATCGCAATTGCATCTTTTGTGGCCCTTGTTTCAGCTTTTACAGCTTTGTATTTGAGCAACGAAGATTTTAGGGTTAAGGTTAATGAAACCTGGAATGAAGTTAAACTTTTAATAACCTCTGTAATAGAAGTTATAAAGGACCTTATTTCTGGATTTGTAAATTTCACAAAAGAGATATGGCAAAAATACGGAGATGACTTAATAGCAATCATATCATCTGCGTTTTCAGTTATCTCAAATGTTGTAACTACAGCACTGAATTTGATTAGAGATATTATAAAAATTTCCACAAATCTCATAAATGGTGATTGGCAAGGGGTATGGGAAGGGATAAAGAGTCTAACGAGTAACCTTTGGAATGGAATCAAAAGCATTATCGAAAGCGTCCTTGGACTTATAAAGAATATAATTACACTTCAGCTTAACTACATTAAAGATTTTGTTTCAGGCATTTGGAATGCTCTAAAATCCCTTACTTCTAATGCATGGAATGAGATTAAAACAGCCATTGAAAAACCAATAAACTCAGCAAGGGATACTGTGAAAAAGGCACTTGATTCCATATACAGCTTTTTTAAAAACTTAAAACTTCCAGAGATTAAAATACCGAAGATAAAACTTCCACATTTCAGCTTGAAAGGTTCTTTTAGTCTTAATCCTCCAAGTGTACCAAAGCTATCTGTTGACTGGTATGCAAAGGGAGGAATTTTTAATGCCCCAAGGATCATAGGAATTGGGGAGTCTGGTCCTGAGGCTGTTCTTCCAATAGATAAAATTGATGAAATAATTGGAAGGGCAATGAAAAAATCGGGATATGGAGTCAGTGTGAACAACAACATCTCTATTAACGCATCAATAAGGGATGATCAAGATATAGATAAATTGGCCCAAAGAATATTCAAGGAGCAAAATAAATACAGAAGGGGGATTGGATTTAGGAGATGATGGGATTTACTTTTAGAAATCAGCATTCATTGGAATTTGGAATAATATGCAAAACCATAGAAAATCCGGCTAAGCCTTCTTTGAGAATCGATAGGATCAGGATTCTTGGAAAGGATGGAACTATAAAGTTTGAGGATGGATATGAGGACAAGAAAATAGAACTTGAATGCGTAGTAAAAGGTAGTTCTTTTGAAGAACTTGAAATCAAAATGCAGAGTATTATTCAGTGGATTTCCGAAAAAGGAACCTTGGTTATGGATTATGCTCCAACTATTGTTATGCAGGCTAAAGTTTATGAAGAGATCTCTCCTCAAAGATATAGAAACCATTATGTATTTGACCTGATATTTGAGTGTGATTCTTAAGATTTTTAGGAGGAGTATATATGCTTAGTATAAAACAGGGTGATACCTTCGCATTCAAGGCCGAAATGAAAAATGAAGATGAAACCCCCATGACAGGTATAGCCTATAAACTTAAATCCCAGATAAGGGATATAAAAAACACTTTATATGCAGAACTTCAAATAACAGAGACAGATGATATAGGAACATATATTTTTAAAGCCGATGCCGAAATCACAAAATCATGGCCTGTTACAAAGCTCTACTGCGATATCCAGTACAAGGACGCAGATGTTGTAAGTTCTTCTGAAACTATTGAAATAATGGTGGAAAGAGATGTGACGAAGGATGAATAAGCTAAATATAAATATAGTGAAAAAGAGCAGTCCTGTAATTGTCGTAAAAAAAGAAACACCGATTTTAATTGGTCCCACCCTTCCTGGTCCAAAAGGTGAAGCAGGACCACAAGGACCAAAGGGAGAAAATGGAAGAAGCTTTCATGTTGATAAAACGGGACCGCAAGACCAACTGCATATATATGATCAGGAAATTGAAGGTTTTTCATATCTTGCAACCGACACTGGTAATCTCTATATAAAAAACAGTGATTCATTAGGAGATTGGTCTGAGCCTATTCTTTTTAGGGGAGCACAGGGAATTCAAGGAGAACAAGGTCCCAAGGGTGAAAAAGGAGATTCTGGAGTTCAAGGAGAACGAGGTATTCAAGGGATACCTGGAGAACCTGGAAGTGAAGGGCCAAAAGGAGAAAGAGGTCCTAAAGGCGAGGATGGAATTAGTGCCTATGAGGTTGCAGTTTTAAATGGGTTTATTGGAAATCAGTCTGATTGGTTGCTTTCTTTAAAAGGTGAACAGGGACCAATAGGTCCTCAAGGAGAGCAAGGAATTCAGGGTTTAGCAGGAGAGCAGGGACTTAATGGAAGCGATGGAAAAAACGCATATGAAATTGCCCTTGAAAACGGATTTTTAGGAAGTGAAGCCCAGTGGTTAATTTCTTTAATTGGACCAATGGGTGAAAAAGGCGACCCAGGAATTCAAGGACCGGCTGGTGAAAAAGGTGAACAAGGAATCGCTGGGCTGCAGGGGCTTCAAGGAGAGACAGGTCCCCAAGGTCTAAAGGGTGATTCTGGAGACCCCGGGCCAATGGGTAGTGAAGGTCCAGCAGGAGAACAAGGTATTCAGGGGGAAGACGGAAGTAGCGCTTATGAGATTGCGGTTTCAAATGGATTTATGGGAACTGAATCTGATTGGTTAATCTCTTTAAAGGGTGAGCCAGGAATAGAAGGTCCTATCGGTCCCCAAGGAATCCCTGGTGATTCTGGTCCTCAGGGCTCTAAAGGTGAAAGCGGACTAGACGGTAACGATGGATTAAATGCTTACGAGATAGCGGTTTTAAATGGGTTTACTGGAACAGAATCCCAGTGGCTCATATCTTTAGTAGGCCCGCAAGGTGAAACAGGCCCACAGGGTACTCAAGGTCCAGCAGGAGAACAAGGTCCTCAGGGAATCCAAGGTATGCAGGGAGATCCTGGCCAACAAGGACCCAAAGGTGATCAAGGAGAAGCTGGTATGCAAGGTCCTAAAGGAGACAAGGGAGATCCTGGAGAATCAGCTGATCTTACGCCAGAAAATATAATAGGTGGACTTGGATACACACCTATGGATGAAATTAACGGAATTATAAATGATGGGTCTGTCTTCAAATTCAGGGTTCTAAATGAAAAACTTCAATATTTTGATGGTGATGGATGGAACGAAATATCAAGTGGCTCAGCTGAAGTTTCTGACATACAATATTTCTTAACTTCACTTCAAGAGGATATTCCAATGCCAACAAGTGGAACTTGGTATGATGCCTTATCTCTTACACTTCCTGCTGGGATCTACTTTATAAACGGATTTTTAACTTCAGGAAGGACTGCAACAACAGCCTCAAGACATATATCTAGAATAACGGATAAGACCAATCATTATACATCGACATCTTTTTACCATGCATCTGTTGCAAATACATGGAATAATATGTCCATGGCTACAGTTATTTCTCTTATCCAAACAACAACCATATTTCTTCAGTGCACTACTACTGCAGGGGCAACTTCTCAGCTTATCAAAAAATCCACAAATGACTATCCATCTGGAGATAATGCCACTCAGCTAATCGCAATAAGACTTGAAGGACCAAAGGGAGAAAAGGGTGACAAAGGAGATCCCGGGACTGTTGGAAAGGCAACAATCCCCTACCCTATACCAAACAATGAAACAACAAATACAAATTGGGATGATGGTTTTTGGAGCAGAGTATATTTTGATAAATCAAGATATGAAAACTTAAATGCATTATATTTTCAGTGCGTGCTTCAACAATTTGATGGAGATTCCCCAAAGAGAATATATGCAAGACTTGTTACAAATGAAGGAACTCCTATTGAGGGCTCGGAAGTATCGGAGATATTGCAGCCATGGTTTACGGATGTGAAGGTTTCTATGAACATCCTAAATAATATTCCAGAGGGAGTCACATTATTTAGAACTCAGATGAAAGTTGAAAGCGGAGCATCAGGATTTATAGGAAGTTGCAATATTTTAGCGGAAATATCCTAGTGTCGAGAGGTGTTTTTTTATGCTCAAAATAATTCATGAAAATCAAACAGAAGAATTTCCCAATGTAATAACCGCATCAATTCAAAAAAGGATTAATGGCAACTATACTTTTTCATGTGATTTTTTAGGTGAAGAGCATCAGATGGACAAAGTGAAAAGAGGAAACCTTGTAGATGTTGACAATAACTTGTTTAAAATCGAGGAAGCAACTAAAACCCATGAAGGTAATAACAAAGTTTCCTTTTCGATTTTTGCTGAGCATATATGCTACTCACTTTTAGATTATGATATGGATTTTGAAGGTGATGAGGATGAAAGAATCTTCTATGGAACCGCCAGAGAAATTATAGAAATGATTCTTTTAAATACAGGATTCACCCTTAGAAACTGCATTGAAAAATATGGAGTTTTGAAATTAAGCAAAAGAATGAACAAAAAGGAAGCTCTTTTAAAAGCTGCAAATGAATTTGAGTGTGAGATTCTATTTGATAGAAATGAAATGGATTTTCTCGACTTAATCGGTGAAACAACCTCTTTTGAGATTAAGTACAAAAGTAACCTTAAAGGGATTTCTGTAATAGAGCATCATAATGGAGTGAGATATGAAGTTGACTACCCAGAGCTTTACCTTTTAGATGAATACTCAAGCATAGGAACGGCTAATCTTGGGGACTCGATTTTGGTAAAGGATGAAGTTTTAAACATTGATATCAGAACAAGGGTTATACAGATGCAGTACAATCCATTTAGAAAGATAGAGATAAAGGCTCTTCTTGGTTGTGGGATAGAGCATATAAAGGAAGAAATTGATTGGGAGAAAAACGTGGAGGAAAGGATAGACGAGCTGGAAAAAAGAGATTTTCAGCAAGTGACCCAAATTGTTGAGGTGTTTCATGAAGAGGTTAAAAGTGCAGACGTTGTCCATGTCCTAAATGCTTGGATAAGGAATCTATTTGTGGAAAATCTTCAGACAAATTTTAACGCCATAGATCCAAGAATATCAACTGAAGAGTACAGAAGCTATATAGAAGCGAAGGAAATGGGGATTAAATTTAAGAAAGCACTTCTTAGTGAGGGAAACGACATAGATTTGGTTCTTCCTGATGGGAGCAATGTTTACTGGACCGCCATAGGAGAAAATCCTGATGCTTACCAATATTTCACAATCACAAGCCCTTCCAATTTCTTTAAAAAAGACCCAAATCTTTCAGAGTCTGAAAATGAGATTCTAAGGCAAGAGTTTATAGAATCCTTCAAGGTTAAAATAAAGGAGAGCCTAGTTGAGGCCACCCTTTTAAAGATTGAATTTGAAGCAATACCCGGAAATACAGGTGGCGGAGTCTATCCTGTAATGACATGGGGACAAGGTGACGGAACAGAGCTTGGACAAAAAGGGTTTATATACAAAGATACAACTGGCTTTTATTTCCAGTACTATAAAAACAACAATAATTTGGCTCAAATCAAATTTGATTCAGATGGAGTATCGGTCCTTAATGAAAATGGCGATATGTCAAAGGGACAGCTTAGAAATATACACGTTACTGAGGATTTAAGCTCTATCGATGAAGAGGATATCTTGGAAGGTGATATAGTTTGCGTAATAGGAGGTGATTAATTTGTCATTTGTATCCGGTGACGGAACTTTAAGTAACCCCTATCATATCTATTATTTGGAGGATCTTTTCAATATAAGAAACCACCTTACAAGTTACTTTAAATTGATTCGAAATCTTGATTTTCAAGATGATGATTCCTATATGAATCCTTCGCAAAACAAACCACTATGGACCTCTGGCCTAGGGTGGAAGCCTATAGTAAGCAGTGCTGGCTACTGGTTTGAAGGAGAGCTTGATGGGAATAAAAAGACAATTAAAAACCTTTATATAAATAGAAGCGATAGTTATTACATCGGACTATTTGAGGGGTTTGACTACTGGCAGAGAGGCTTAGGAGCTGTAGTAAGGGACTTGGGTCTTGAAAATATCAGCATAACCACGAATCAGGCGGCGGGAGGTCTTGCATGCGCCATATGGTGCGAAGAAGGAAAAGGTGGAGAAATAAGTAATTGCTGGGTTACAGGAGAGATAAATTCAAGCTTGTGAGCTGGCGGCATTGTCCAGTATTTGACTGATGGCTTTACAATAAGAAACTCCTGGACGGATGTAAACATGACAGGAGGAGTTCTTGTTGGAGGATTTGTTTCCCAGTGCTGGTATGGGGTTATAAAAGACTGTTATTCAAAGGGAAATGTAATAGCTGAACAAGACGGTGCAGGATTTATAGCAAGACATGAAGGTGGGAAAATAAGCAAGTGCTATAGCCTTGGAAATGTAACTACAACGGGCTATATAGGAAACGAAGAAAATAGAAGAGGAAGGGCTGGAGGGTTTGTTTCTCATCATGATGGTGGGGATATAGAAAATTGTTATTGCAAAGGTGATGTGAGGGGAACAAGCCTTCCTTCAATTGGAAATCAAAGCAGAGCCCAAGTGGGAGGATTTGTTGGACTAAAGGGTTCATCAGGATATATGAAAAACTGCTACTGCATAGGGGCAGTATCTGGTATAGCCACTTTAAAAGGAGGATTTGCAGGAGAGGTCTTAGATTATCCAGGCATTCCCCTGCCTGAGGCTTGCTACTATTATATGCCACCTAACAATCAAATAGGAATTCAGGTTTCAGAGCAGGAGATGAAGGAGAAGTCCACTTTTTCAGGTTGGGATTTTAGCAGCATATGGGCAATATCTCAATCAGTGAATGAAGGCTTCCCCTATTTTGGAAAGATGAATAAAGGGTTATACGTTAAATTCAATAATGAATTAAAAGGTGCAAGTGGATATGTAAAGAAAAATGGAGAACTGCTCCCTGTTAGCTTTGTGAGAGGATGAAAAACTATGAAAGAACTTGTACTAAAATTTCAACTTATTACTGCAGGAATTGGAGGATTTCTTGGATGGACAATAGGAGGAATTGACTCAATAGCAAATGCCCTGGTTGCCTTTGTTGTAATCGACTATCTAACAGGAGTCATGGTTGCGATACTTGAAAGAAGACTTTCCAGCAATATAGGGTTTCACGGGATAATAAAGAAGGTTATGATATTTGTTTTCGTTGGAATAGGACATATATTTGATACAAAAATAATAGGTGATGGAGGTGCTGTACGCACTGCTATCATCTTTTTTTATATCTCAAATGAAGGAATTAGTATAGTTGAAAACGCAGCGAAGATTGGCCTTCCGGTTCCAGAAAAGTTAAGAAACGCGATTCTTAGTCTTAAAAGCGAGGAGGAAAAACATTATGGAAATAAAAACTAGGTATATGACAAGAAACGACTGCTACAGGTCAGGTAGAAAGATTACTCCTAAAGGGATTATGATTCACTCCACTGCAACACCGGGAGTAATGGCAGGAGCATGGTTTGATAGATGGAATAAATCCTATAAAGCTAAAGAAATAAATAGGCAGGTATGCGTTCACGCTTTTGTGGACGATAAGGAAGTATGGCAGTACCTTCCTTGGGATCACAGAGGATGGCATGCTGGAGGAAAAGCCAATGATTCGTATATTGGAATTGAGATATGTGAGCCATCAGGCTTTTTTTATTCCCATAATGTAATGATTGGTTATGATGCCAAGGAAAACAGCCTATATTACAGACAAGCATTCAATAACGCTGTTGATCTTTGCGTATTTCTTTGCAAGGAATATAGATTAACAGAAAAAGACATTATAGGACATTTCGAAGGTCATAAAATGGGGATTGCAAGTAATCACGCAGACCCTAATCACTGGTTTTCAAAACACAAAGATAATATGGATACCTTTAGAAAAGCAGTTAAAGAAAGACTGGAAAATGATTACGAGCTTGAGCTGGCTGTAAGAATATTGGCTGAAAGAGGAATTATAAATACCCCTTACTACTGGATGGATAATGCTAGGGAAGGTAAAAATATACGGGGAGATTATGCAGGTATTTTAATTAAAAGAATGGCGGCCCTTTGCTCTGATATGTATGGAGGAATTAAATTATAACTTATTTTATGCAGGATATATAGAGAGTGTAAATAATTTTGTGTAAGGCAATACTTCTAGATTATATCTACCTAGAGGTATTGCCTTTTCACTTAGATTTCTTTTTAATTTCTATTAGGTGATTTTGAATTGGTAGGGGATATTAACACACCTCTAAATGCTTGAGAATATTTCCCAGCCGTACCCCCTTTACTACCCATATCTTCTATACTATACCACTGACCATCTATCTCAAATTCAGCCCATGCATGTGTCGTACTATAAGCTATCCTTGTATTGAATCCATATACATCAAAGGCTACTTGCATCATGTAGGCCGTTGCATTACAATCCCCCTGACCATAGAATATACATGCAGCACCCGATTCATCACTTATACCCTCGTCTAATTGTTTTACAGCATCAGGTCTTAAATGCCTTATAACCATACTAGCACTCATTACTCTTTCTACAGTCTTTACATCTGACATCAAGATACCTTTATTTAGACTTTTCTCTAATTCCGCCATCCTTGTAGGTGTTAAACGACCGTTTTGATAATCTTGTACTAATTTCGCACCAGACCAACCACCAGCATCCGCAGTACCCTTATCTAACATATCTCTTACACCAATAGCTTTATTCACAACCCTATCATACTCTGCTTGACTATTTGCACCATAGGTATGGAATCCAAACCTCGTCTCTATCTTTTGACTACCCGACCTCGCATTTAAACTATATCTACTACCATGATTTAACTCCGTCAATGGAGAAGCATATACTACCTTCCTACCCTCTTGTTGACTTATGTTCTCTACCATATCTATTTCATCTTTTGATACTACTTTACTAAATTCTCCTATTTTAACTGTTTGAGTATTTTTATCCCATGCCGTTTCCAGATTTAAAGCTTTTGCTATATATGCAACTGGAAGCATTGTTCTTCCCTGTAGAACTAGAGGTTTAGTATCCATTTCTAATTTATTCTCATTTATAAAAATTGTATTTTGCTCTACTGGTATTACTAATGTTTTATCTTTGAATACTATTGTCGCAGTTTTAGTGGAAGAGTTCCATTTTACCTCTCCGCCAAAAGCTTCTGCTGCATATCTCATAGGTACCATAGTTCTTCCATTATGAACTAAAGCCTGAGAATCCATTGATTTTTCAGTAGTATCTATAAAGTATGAGCTTTGACCTATTTTAAAATAAACAGTTGGAGTTTTGTTTTCTCCATAACCAATACTTCCTAATAAATTTCCAACTAATAATGTAGTTAAAACAAACCCTAATTTCTTTTTAAATAAGTATTTACATTTCATATCCCTATCAAACCCCTTTTAAGTGTAATATTTAGTTCTATTTTATCATTAAAATTGTTTGAAAGAGTATGAATATTTATAAAAAACATAATAAAAGTATATGTCAAGGATAGAGACAACTGGAAATAAGGATAGGCTGATTTTAAGCATCCTGGGGATTTTATATTTCTTCAGGATGTTTTTTTTGAATAAAAATTGAAAATAGAGGTTTTTTAACCTAGAAAATATAATTTTGGAGGTCTTGTATGCAAATTAGAAAACTTAAATATGAGCCTGATGTAAAAAATATATCGAATAACCCACCTTTAAGTAGTGAACAACTTCAAAGGGAAATCGATTACTACAGAGCTGAAAAAATCTTAAAAAAGATGCTTGAAAGAAACCTTATTTCAAATACTGAGTTTAATAAAATTATGGGTTTAAATAGAGTTTCATTTGCACCTGTATTGGCAAGACTTATGCCTGAAACCCTTGATATATAGCTACTTCAGAGGTAATATGTGACCTACCAAAGAGGAGGTGAGATGATGAAAAAGATAACAAAAATAGAAGGTAGCAATTCTGATGCTTTAATCAAATCAAAGCGTAGAGTAGCTGCTTATTGCCGTGTTTCTACAGACAGCAATGAACAGCTTATTAGCCTTGAGGCACAAAAGTCCCATTACGAAAAGTATATAAAGTCAAACCCAGAGTGGGAGTATGTAGGACTTTATTATGATGAAGGAATAAGTGGTACGAAAAAAGAAAAACGTTCTGAACTACTTAGGATGTTATCTGACTGTGAAGATGGCAAGATTGATTTAATAATTACAAAGTCTATTAGTAGATTAGCCAGAAATACTACAGACTGCTTGGAGATGGTTCGTAAGCTGGTAGACCTTGGAGTTTACATCTATTTTGAAAAGGAAAACATCAATACGGAGGCAATGGAAAGTGAACTAATGCTATCCATATTAAGTGGACTTGCAGAAAGTGAGTCCATATCTATTTCTGAAAATAATAAATGGTCAATTCAAAGACGATTCCAAAATGGAACCTTCAAGATTTCATATCCGCCATACGGCTATCAAAACATTGACGGACATATGGTTATAAACCCCAAACAAGCAGAAGTTGTAAAGTATATTTTTTCAGAGGCATTATCAGGTAAGGGTACACAGAAAATCGCAGATGGCCTTAATTATAGAGGAATCCCTTCAAAAAAAGGTGATAGGTGGATAGCTACAACTATTAGAGGAATTCTTAAAAATGAAAAATATACAGGGGATGCTATTTTGCAAAAGACTTATACGGATAGTAACTTTAATAGACATATAAACAACGGTGAGAAAAATATGTATTTGGTTAAAAACCACCACGAGCCAATTATAAGCCATGAAGTTTTTGATGCAGTAGAAGCTGTTATGAAGCAAAGGGCAAAAGAAAAAGGCATAGAAAAACACAACAGTAAAAATAAAAATCGATATGTTTTTTCAAGTAAAATCATTTGTTCAGAATGTGGAAGTACCTTTAAAAGGCGTATCCATTCATCAGGAAGTAGAAAATATATAGCCTGGTGTTGCAACAAGCATATAAAGGAGATAACTGAATGCTCCATGCAATTCATACGAGATGAAGATATAAAAATGGCTTTTGTTACAGTGATGAATAAATTGATCTTCGGTCAGAAATTTATATTAAGACCACTGATTCAAGGGCTACGAAATCAGAATAATACAGATAATTTCCTAAAAATCAAAGAATTAGAAGTTAAGATTGAAAACAACATAGAGCAAAGCCAGACACTGACTGCTTTAATGACGAAGGGGTACTTGGAACCCTCTTTATATACCAAAGAAAAGAATGCACTTGAAACAGAGAGGGCAATACTACTAGCAGAAAAAGAGAGACTTACCCGGTCAGTTAATGGAAACCTTTCAAAAGTTGAGGAAGTCAGTAAGCTACTTAAGTTTGCTACTAAGTCTAAAATGCTTACAACTTACGAAGATGAGTTTTTTAAAAACTACGTGGACCGAATTATAGTTTATTCACGAGAAGAGATTGGTTTTGAATTTAAGTTTGGAATTATACTAAGGGAAAGGATGGGGAAATAAATGGGACATACACCCTACGGTTATAGGATTGAAAATGGAAAAGCTGTAGTGGATGAAATAGCATCAGAAAAAGTAAAGTATTTATATAAAGGGTATTTAGAAGGACTATCTCTTATGGATGCTTCTAAAGAAGCGGGGATACAGTGCCACCATGCAACTGCAGCTAAAATGCTACAGAATAAGCACTACCTTGGAGATGAATTCTATCCACCGATTATTGATGAGGATACTTTTGAAAAAGCTAAAACTGAAAGACAAAAACGAGCTGAAAAGCTCGGAAGGATATGGGAGCCTAAGGATGAACCGGAAACGGATTACCTTGTTAAGTTCAAAGCAAAACCTCTGGTACAAAAATATAACAACCCATTTAAACAGGCAGAATATGCATACAGCTTAATAGAAAGTGAGGTGTAGTAAATGGGGTTAAGTAGAAATGTCACGGTTATTCCAGCATTTAAGAGGGTGGGTAATCAAAAGACAAATGAAAGCAAAGCTAAAACACGAGTAGCAGCCTACTGTCGCGTTTCTACGGACAGCGATGAACAGGCCAACAGCTATGAAGTTCAGATTTCCCATTACACAGAGTTTATAAATAAGAATCCAGAATGGGAGCTTGCTGGAATATTTGCAGATGATGGTATTTCAGGAACCAACACAAAAAAACGTGAAGAATTTAATAGGATGATTGAAGAGTGCATGGAAGGTAAAATTGATATGATTATTACCAAGTCAATTAGCCGATTTGCTAGAAACAGTGCGTCCAGCTAACGCTAAATATATAGCAGGTGGGAACCCTGTCTGGTAAGGTCTAGCCAACCGCCAGTACTCAGCCTTGGAGCCGAAGTGGTGACACTAGGTTTAAGCGTAGGCAGTAGGAGCATTCGAGCCGCAATCCGAAAGGGTGAAGCGATACAGCCCCGTTAGCAAACATAAATACAGAAGCCGATGTACTTGTTTCTACAGTAGGCAACAATAGTATTATCACTAATGGCAAGAAAATACTATTTCTGTCGGGGTCGAAGAGCGTGGCGAGTTTGACATTGATATATTTAGTGGACTGGAGAGGTCTTGCATATTCCAGAAATGGTAATGAATAATACAAGAATGAAAGAAGTCAAGATTATTCAGAAGATATGTAAGAAGTCGGATTAGTTCATAGTACCAATGAAGCGAGTAATGACCGTGGAGGGAAGGGACTAACATAGAAATCGCCTTTAAATAGGCAACATTATCACACGAGAGGTGAGAATATAATGACAAATGAATATTTAAAGATAGTTGAACAAGTGGGAAAATATAAGACGGTACAAAATCTTATGCACCATGTAAACAAGGAAACTTTATACCTAAAGCACAAAGCACAGATAAAGAAAAAAAGCACCAGGAATAGACGGCATAACAAAGATAGAATATGACCAAAATATTGAAGATAACCTTGAAAAGTTAATGGGAAGGATGAAAAGATTTTCATACAAACCCCAAGCAGTAAGAAGAGTATATATACCTAAAATAGCTAGTGATAAACTAAGACCACTAGGTATACCATCTTATGAAGATAAACTTGTACAAGGAGTTATGGCAGATATTTTAAATATAATCTATGAGCCGA
This sequence comes from Acetoanaerobium pronyense, assembly GCF_017874355.1. Lineage (GTDB taxonomy): Bacteria > Bacillota > Clostridia > Peptostreptococcales > Filifactoraceae > Acetoanaerobium > Acetoanaerobium pronyense. The sequence continues at coordinate 5,142 of NZ_JAGGLI010000036.1, read as the reverse complement.
AGTTTTTAGATGTATCCTACGGCTTTCGTCCAAAAAGAAGTTGTCATCAAGCAATACTTGATTTAGATAAGAAAATCATGAGAGAACCAGTGAACTACATTGTTGATGCCGACATAAAAGGATTTTTCGATAATGTAAATCACGAATGGATGATAAAATTCTTAGAACATGATATAGAGGACAAGAACTTTATTAGATATATCAAGAGGTTTCTAAGAAGTGGAATAATGGAAGAAGGCAAATTTATAGAAAGTGATAAAGGAACCCCACAAGGTGGTCTAATATCACCGATACTTGCCAATGTCTACCTACACTATGTGCTTGATTTATGGTTTGAAAAGGTAATAAAGAAAGAATGTTACTATGCCAGTATGGTAAGGTACGCAGATGATTTTGTATGCTGTTTTCGGCACGAGAGAGAGGCTAAGATGTTCTTAGCTAAGCTTAAAGAAAGGTTGTTAAAATTTGGGTTAGAAATAGCAGAAGATAAAACTAAGATAATGAGATTTGGAAGATTTCAAAAATCCAAAGAAACTTTTGACTTTTTAGGATTTACACATATAAATGGTGTAAATAGAAGAGGAAACTATAAACTAATACATCATACATCAAGTAAAAAGCTTAAAGCAAAAATGCAGGCAGCAAAACAGTGGCTATATGAACATTTCCACGAGAAACCTTCAGATATAATTAAAAAGTTAAATGTGAAATTAATTGGTCATTATAGATACTATGGAATATCTGATAACCATAATAAGTTAAGGAGATTTCAAAATTACTGCCGTAGGCAATTGTTTATAGCACTCAACAGAAGGAGTCAAAAGAAATTAACCTGGGAGAAATACCTAAATATATTAAAATACAACCCAATAATAGAGCCAAAGATATATGTTTCCACATGGCAATAAATGATTTTTATGAAGAGCCGTATGCGGGAAAACTGCACGTACGGTTCTGTGAGGGGCGGCAGTAATAGAGATATTATGGAAGCCGTCTACTCGACCTTTGGATACTTTAAAATATGTACGCTTACTAAAGGAAAAGAATGTGGCCATCATGTTTGAAAAAGAAAATATTAATACATTGACCATGAATGGTGAAATGTTATTAGTGATTTTAAGTTCGCTAGCTCAACAAGAGAGTGAATCCATTTCAGCCAATGTAACCATGGGACTTAAGATGAAAATGAAACGTGGTGAAATGGTTGGATATAATGGTTGCTTGGGTTATGATTATGATTCGGAATCTAAGACAATTTCAATAAATGAAGAAGAAGCTGATATCGTAAGGTATATATTTAGAAGGTATGTAGAAGGATCGGGCTGCTTTGTCATAGCAAAAGAGCTTTCAAATCTGGGCTATAAAACTAGACGTGGAAGTACAAAGTGGCATGAAAGCACTGTTAGAGGCATCATTAAAAATGAAAAATATAAAGGTGACCTCCTTCAAGGAAAGACATTTACCGTTGATCCAATCACACATAGGCGTTTAGATAACATGGGTGAAAAAGAGCAGTTTTATGTAGAAAACAATCACGATGCAATAATTTCAGATGAAATGTTTGAACGAGCTCAGCAGATACTGAGTATGCGAAGTAAGAAGCACGGTAAGAATAATTACTCGAGAAAGTACAGCCGAAAACATGCCTTTAGTAGTATGTGCACTTGCGGCTTTTGTGGTGGCACCTACATAAGAAGGATTTGGCATCATGGAACAGATCATGAAAAGCCGGCTTGGCAATGTGGAAAAGCAATTAAACAGGGGAGAAAAACCTGTGGTCATTCAAAGGGGATTCATGAGAGTTTTTTAGAAGATGCCTTTGTAAATGCCTATAATAAGATTCAAGAATTGAACACCACAGACATTGAAGAATTCTTCAGCAATATTGAAGAAGCTTTGGATGTGGGTTATCTTAGAAATGAAGTAAATGAATTGTCGTCTAAAATCAAGAAGTTAGAAACGAAATCACAGACACTCTTGGACCTGCGACTAGATGAAAAAATCACTGAGGCAGATTATGGAAAGAAGTACACTGATATCGAAGAAGAACTTAAAGTGTGTAAGGACGAACGAAATGAAAAGTACGAAGCTCTCCAGGGAGAAGAATCAATAACAACAAGAATCAACGAGTTCAGAAAGGTCTTAAGTGAAAATTTAGAGATTAAAGAGTTCGACCGTGATATTATGGATAGCTTGATTGACAAGATTGTAATTGGAGCAAAGGATGAGGAAGAAAATCACAATCCCTATGTGGTCACTTTTGTATTCAAAGCAGGGATGAAATTCAATGAAGAATTCTACGAGAGAGTTGCCAATTCATCTGCTATAATTGAAGAAGACAATTTGTCTACTTACGCAACAGACGACAAGCGACTAGCGTGTACCTATGCCCCTAACAAGGCATGCTGAAGCCGTAACACTGCTTACGAAGTAAGTAGATGTACGTCTTATGCAAAGTTTTCCCAAGAGAAGCAGAGCTACGATTGGTAGAAAACGACTGCAGAGTGTGTATTATTGATGTCAAGGGTGGAGAAATAATATAATAAGAAACCCCGTAATAAAGGGTTTTTTAGGGTTTTGCTACTTAGTGCAATAAAAATTGCAGTTTGTCGTAAATTTATATTATAAATTAGTCCATAACTTTATTTGGCGTACAAATATTTTTACCATAGAAGAATTATGTGCTAATCCTGTCTTTGACACTTGCAAAGCATAAAAAGCTTGAAACCTATTGTAAATATTAGAATTCAAGCTTTGTGTTTATGTTAAAAAAGTGCGTACTTTTTTTTATTTTTTAGTACATGTATTTAGTAGTTAAAAAACAAATTGACAATAGAATAAGTTTGATATATAATTTATTTTAATATTTAAGCTTGATGGTTTCAATATCACTATAAATGTTAAATATATTAGCATTATGATAATATTTGATTGTCTATATGAAAATACGGAATGCCTTTATAAATTTCATTGAAATTAAACAGTATACTACGTGTGGTAATTAAATATATGGAATTTCTTTATTAGGAGGGGAAAACCATAAAAAAAGGTCAGTTAGAAGCCGAAATAAGTAGAGCATTAACTCAATGGGAAAAGGATTTTTTGGGTAGAGGGTCTGTAACGGTTAAGACTGACATTCTCAGAGACATGGTCATTGTGGTCTTAAAGGGTATCTTAACACCTGCAGAATATAAGCTCTCGGAAACACTAGAAGGTTTATTGTCAATAAAAAAAATCCGTGGTAACTTAGTTGAGGCAGGTAGAGATAAACTAGGTGGAATTATTACAGAACAAACTGGTGAAGAAGTTATATCTTTCCATACAGATATTAGTACTAGAAATGGTGAAAGAGTTATGATATTTAAATTAACTTCTGATTTGGAGAAAAAAATAATGCTTTAATAAACATATATACTGGGAGAACTGAGAAAGTCCATTTATGAGTAAACTAAATGAACAGTTGAAGTTAAACCGACTATTTTTAATGTAAGGAAGTATCGCCACTAACTATAAGTGCGATAACTTCCCCTGTTAAAATGGTCGGTTTTTTTATTTTTTTCCCAAGACTATACAATCTAATATAAGTTGATTGGCAAATGAAATGCATAAACTTGCTTGTTGTGTAAGAGGTGAAGTAATTAAAGTGTTAAAAGAATAAGGAGAAAAAGCTTTATAAAATACATTACAAAGTAGGGTGACAAAATGAGTTCTTTAGAAATTGCTTTTAGCAACATGGCATCTCCAGCGATATTATTTTTTATACTAGGGGTCATTGCGGTCTCTGTTAAATCAGATTTGGAAATACCGGATTCGATTGGTTCAGCTATAACGTTATATATTTTAATATCTATCGGACTAAAGGGGGGCGTATCAGTTAGTAAAACTGGCGTTCAGGGATTAATAATATATGCTTTAGCCGCGGTCATTATTGGTATTGTAATTACTACTCTAGTATATGTTATAATGTCTAAGATTGGATTTGATTCGTCTAATGCCGGATCGATAGCAGGGCATTATGGGGCATGTAGTAGTGTAACCCTTACATCAACTTTAGTTTTCCTGCAACAAATAGGAGCTAATTTTGAGGAGTTTGTACCTGCTTTATACCCTTTCATGGATACCGCAGCATTAATTACTGCTATTATTCTGGGCTATACGGGCTTAAAGAAGAAATCTACAGAAACAGATAAAAGTGATTACGCCATAAAAGACATATTACGTATTTCTTTAACAGCTAAATCGACATTATTGATCTTTGGTGGTTTTCTAATTGGGCTTATCTCAGGTGTTGAAGGTACAAAAAGTCTTATGCCATTTTATGATAATATTTTCAAGGGAGTATTTACAGTTTTTATGCTTGATATAGGGTTACTTACCGGTTCAAGATTATATGAATTGAAAAATGTCAGACCAATTACATTTTTATTAGCGATTATCCTACCACCAATCCACGCTACTATCGCCATAATTTTAGCTACTTTTATTGGCTTGAGTCCTGGAGGAGCAACAATATTGGCAGCCTTAGCCAGTGGTGCGTCCTATATAACTGCACCTGCAGTGATGAGAGATACTTTCCCTGATGCTAATCCATCTTTAGCTCTAGCCATAGCTTTAGGGATTATCTTTCCATTTAATATTATACTTGGAATTCCACTTTACTATCATTTAGCAATTATGATTTCTCAATTTATTAAATAGGGGTGGTTCAACGTGTTAAAACAGGTAGAAAAACTAATAATAATAACTGAAAGAATAATAATTTCTAAAATAATAGAATATATAGAGTCTTTAGAAATTAAAGCTTACACTATTTATCACGATGTCTCAGGACAAGGTCAAAGAGGTATGAGGTCAATATCTGGAGGGCTTAGCAGGTTTGGTGAAAATATAAGAATAGAAATAATAATTGAAGATGAAGAACAAGCTGTGGAAGTAGCTGAAAAGATATACAATAAATATTTGTCTTCAAGGTATGCCGGAATAGTATATTTAGAAAAAATTAGAGTAGTTAAGTAATTATACAAAAACACCCAGTATATCTATATAGAAGCAATCTGGTAATATGTCAAGAAAAGATTTTTAAAGAAAACGTACAAAAGATTTAAAGAAGGGCAAAGCAAATAGAACCTATGATTTTCAATG
>NZ_JAGGLI010000035.1 GCF_017874355.1 Acetoanaerobium pronyense | reverse complement strand
AGTTAATTCAAAGGTTGTAAAGTTTTTTTGTCTTTTTGTAATTTAAAAATTGTATTTAATTAGGGGGTTTTTTGGAGACTTTTTCACTGGTCCCGGACATTTCGTTTGTCCCACTCGTCTTTCTTATAAATTGATTTTTTTATTATAATTCAACTTACTTTATATGATAACCATCTTGTAATGCTTCCTACCCTTTTGAAAGAAAAGATATTGCAGATTTTTTCAGTTATAAAACCGTATTTTCTATAAAAGATATTAAATGCTAAATAAGGTATCCACTGCTTCTTTGAATCAGGAAGCCTTTTTATAATATTTTTAAAGGAATATATTTCCCTATATATCCATAGATATCCTTCAAATAGCTCTTCTTTAGTCATATTCTTTGGAGCGAAAACCACATTTGCAGTATTGTATTTCGAAAGGTCAAAATCCGTAATTCTACCCTGATTTAAAAGCTCTTCATAGAGCTTTGTCCCTGGATATGGAGTTAGTATGTGGGATGTGACTGTCTCTATTTTATTTTTGACTATCCAATTTAGAGTTCCTTCAAATACCGATTTATCATCTTCATCTAATCCAAATACAAAGCTGGCATTTATCATTATTCCTCTTTTGTGTATTTCCCTTACAAGGTTTTCATACCTATCTACACTGTTTTGCACCTTATTTACACTTTTTATTGAGTTTTCATTAATACTTTCAAATCCAATAAAAAGGCTTTGACAGCCTGATTCTTTCATCTCATCAAGTAGATTTAGATTATCCAAAATATTTGAGGTTATGGCTGCATTCCATTTTAGATTAAGAGGCTTTATTTCCTTTAACAATTTTTTCGTCCATCCAGGGTTTCCTATAAAATTGTCATCTATAAACATTATATGCTTTGTATTTAACTGTTTAATGTCTTCAATAACATCTTCAACAGCTCTATTTATATAGGTTTTTTCTACTGTTTTGGAGCTGTTGTAGCAAAAATCACACTTGAAGGGACATCCTCTGCTTGTGCTTACTATATTTGTGTAGAGATATTTCTTACTATCTATAAGGTTATAGGCTGGAGATACAATTTCACTTCCAGAAATATTTTCCATATCATAGTAGATTTCTTTAATGGGGTTATTCTCAAGGTCTTTTAGAAGCTTTGGCCACGTTCTCTCTCCCATACCTATGCATATAATGTCAAAAACACCTACTGCACTCTCTGGATTGGCAGTGATATGTATGCCCCCTGCCGCAACCTTTATATTTCGTTTCCTAAACTCCCGAGATATTTCAGTAGCCCTTTTCATTACGTCTACTGTAACTGTTATAGCTACTAAATCAACTTTCTCATCAAAATCTATTTCATCTATATTTTCATTCACAATGATTACTTTATGCTCTTTTGGAGTGAGATTCGCCAAGGTTAAGAGCCCAAGAGAGGGTGACATCCTTGTTTTTAAATCCGTATCCATAGGTCTTTTTAGCATTTTAGGCTGAATTAGCTTGATTTTCATTTATTCCTCCGTTAAAGTGGGACGCTAGATACGTCCCCTCGTCTCAGGCTTTGTAGACCGTATTTCCCGCAACTATAGTTTCAATTACTTTTATGTCTTTGATCTCCGATTTATCTATTGTGAATATATCTCTATCTAAAATCACCATATCTGCTACATATCCTTCTTTTAGTCTTCCTTTAAAATCTTCCTTGAACTCGTTGTATGCACTTTTTATTGTATAGGCATCTATTGCGTCTTCGACTGACATTTTTTCATCTGGATAATACCCTCCACTTGGTGTCAAGTCAAGCTTTGTCCTATTTACAGCTGCAAATATATTAATAAATGGATTGCAGTCTTCAACTGGAGCATCTGTGCTGAAGCTAACAGGAGCACCCATTTGATATAGTGTATTAAAAGCATAGGATGTGCTCGCCAGCTCTTTCCCCACCCTATCCTCTATAATTGGTATATCAGCAAGTAAAAACACAGGCTGATACATCACAGCTATATCTAAATCTCTGATTCTCTCAAGCTGATTTCTTGTGGTGATTTGATTGTGAACTATTCCATGCCTTAAGGTGTTTTTGCCAGCCATTACATCTTCATAAATGTCTATAACTCTCTCGACTGCTTCATCTCCAATTGCATGGGTAATCACCCTTATATTACTTTCAGATGCTAATTTGCAAAGCTCATAAAGCTTTTTATCACTTAATGCATCCACTCCTTTTTCAGATGGAGCATCATTATATCCATTTTTCATAAGAGCAGTTCTCGCTCCAAGTGATCCGTCCTTAAATAGCTTCAAAGCTCCCTTTGAATACATTTTTTCATCATAGACCTCATTAAGATGCTCTTTGTTTAAATACTCCTTAAAATCCTCTATCTCCTGAAAATTGAACTGGTGGCTGTATCTTAGCTTTAACTTTTCATCTTTGGCAATTTCATTTATTACCTCAAATACCTTTTTAAAATCTCCGCCCATAACGTCACAGGATTGCACCGAAGTGAGTCCTAGAGATACCGCATAATCCATTGCCTTTAGAAAATCCTTTTCAATATTTTCTTTAGTTTTTTGAGGTACTATTGATTGAAGGTATCTTACTGCATTTTCACTAAAGATACCATTGGGTCTTTTGTCTTCCCCTAGCTGGATTTCTCCACCTTCAATAGTTGTATTTTCGTCCGCCCTTAGAATTTCAAGAGCAAGTGAATTTCCAACACTTACATGGATACATACCCTGTCAAATACTATAGGTATTTGCGTTGAGATTTTGTCTAAATCATGCCTTGTAAGAAGTCTTTTTTCTCCACTTGTAAAACTATTTTGGTTCCAGCCTTTTCCAACAAGAACTTTTATATCTGGATTAGTTTCAAGAAACTCCCTTCCCATAGAAATAATCTCATCTATGGACCTTGCCTCGTTTAAGTTACAGGCATTCATATTAGCTCCCATCATAGTGAGATGAAGGTGACTGTCGTTAAGCCCTGGAATCATAGTTTTTCCTTCTAAATCAATGATTTCATCTGCCTTATACCTTAAAATATCTTCATTTTTTCCTATTTCTTTTATGATTCCATCTGAAATATAGATTGCTTGGGCAAAATACCCTTTTTCTATATAAATCTTTCCGTTTTTATATATTTTTTTCATATTCATCTCCTTATTTTTACCAGTTTGGTGGTCTATCAATCCAAGGTGGCAGTATTGTAGTTGAGTCCCCTATAGCTGTATTAACTTGTCCTTGAGTTATAAAAAGAGTCTTTGAAAGATTAGTTCCTCTGATATCCGTATCTCGAAGGTCTGCTCCGATAAGATTTGTATGCTTTAGATTGTTTCCTCTAACATCAGCTGCCATAAGCAGTGCTCCTGCCAAATCAAGCTCATTTAGACTAGTTTTTTTTAAATCTTTCCCTACCAAATCCAACCTTCCAGCTATTTCTTTAATTGCACCTAGTGGAGGATTTTTCACCTTAGTATTCCCTTTTATCAAGACGTCCCTAGCTTTTTTCAAAATAGAATTGACTGTATATCTTTGAGATACTATATCAATATTTAGTATTGATAAAGGATTGAGATTTGTTAGATTTTCAGTTTCTTTTATTAATCTTTCAAGCTCATTTTTTATAGGATTTCCATTAAGTTCTTCTGCTGAAAAGATACTTTTTAAATACCAAAGCATTTCATGGAGCTTATTTATTATGCAAAATACTTCAAATATTTCATTTGCTAATTCTGGATTTTGTAGCCAGTCCTTTTCCTTATAGATATCTCTAGAAACCTTTTGTCCTGCTCCAAAGCAATCATATGATATACATCCCTTCAATCCTTTGTCTAATAGCTTGCTATGGACTTTGCATCTGAAGTCAGGTTCTAAGTTGATGCAAGGCTCTTTAGCTTCTTTGTCAGTTGGAAACCCTTCTGATTTTGAAAAATATAAAGAAACGCAGCAAAGACCAAAGCAGTTTTTGCAATCTATTTTTAAATCTCTAAATAAATCTTCATGTTGTATTTCAAAGTCCATCATGGCCTCCAACTTATTCAAATAATTTAATCTATCTAAAAAGCTATACTTCTTTAAACCAAGTCTACTAAATTATATTTCCAGATTTTTAATTTCCCTTATTACTTCATTATACTCTTTATCAAGCTCTTTTATATTATCTTTGTTTGAAGGAATTGAAAGTCTTCCAATTATATCGCTGAGCCTGTTTTCAAGCACAGCTTTTTTCATTTTTATGTCTTCTTTATCTGGATTTTTTCTATTTTCCCTTTCAAGATATTCTTTATAGGTTCCCTCAAACATTTTTATTTTATTATCCTCTATTTTCATGATATGATCTGCTACTTTACCTATAAGACTTCTATCGTGAGATGTGAAAAGCAGTGTCTTGTCATATTCCCTAAGTGCATCCTCAATGACCTCAAGGGACATGATATCCATATAATTTGATGGCTCATCAAGTATCAAAAGATTGATATCTTCAAGAAGTATCTTGGCAAATGAAACCTTGACCCTTTCCCCTCCGCTCAAGACATTTACTTTTTTATACACATCCTCTCCTTTGAAAAGAAGCCTTGATAGGAGAGTTCGAGCGAGTGTCTCGTCATATATGGATGAACATATGACATTTTCAAGTATTGTTTTATCAGTATCTAAAATACTCATCTCTTGGCTGAAATAACCTATTTTTGCCCCTTTAGCAACATGAATCCCGCTTTCCATGTTTATAATCATATTGATAAGAGTGGACTTACCAGATCCGTTTGGCCCAAGTAGCGCTACTTTGCTACTGTTTAATATCTGAAAATCAGCGTTATTGAATATGACTTTCTCTTCAAAATTTTTATTTATATCCCTTCCTTCTATTATTACTTTGCTGTAAATATTTTGAACTCTACCTACATCTAGCTTTATATGTGTCTCATTTTGTGGCTTTTCCTTAGCTTCAAGATGCTCTATCCTTGCTCTTGTGCTCTTGGCAATCTTTTCTAAACTTGCTTTAGCACTTTGATTACCCATCTTGTGAAGCCTTGCCTCTGAGTTTCCCATCCTCTTTGGAGTTTTTCTCATTGTCTTAGACTTTCTGCTTATATCCTTTACTACTCCTTCTAGGCGTTTCTTTTCATCTATATATTTTTGATATTCAAATTCCTGTCTTTCAGTCTCCAGTTTTTTTTGAGATTTATATTGGCTATAGTTTCCATTATATTCTTTTATTTTCCCATTATGAATCTCTATTATCTTTGTGCATACATTATCTAAAAAAGCTCTATCGTGAGATATTATAATAAGAGCTCCCTTGTAATCATCAAGCATTCTTTGGAGAAGCTCAATTCCTTCTATGTCAACATTGCTAGTTGGTTCATCTGCAAATATCAGAGGTGGATTCTTTTCAAGAGCTAAAGCAAGCTTGAATCTCGTCTTTTCCCCTCCACTCATAGTATCTAAATAGGTCTCATTTACTGAAAACCTTGAAGCCATCTCTGGACTTATAGTCTTTTTTTCAGGTTTTTTGAGCTGAGTTATATATTCTAGATTTCCATAAAGTTTTACTACTCCTTCATCTGCTTCATCTTTTTTTGATAAAACATTAAGTAGTGTAGTCTTGCCTTCACCATTTGCTCCAACTACTCCAATTCTTTCATTTGAATATACCTTTAAATTTTCGAACTCAAAAATCAATCTATCACTAAAATATTTCTTTATATTGACTGCATCAATTAGTAGCATAAAAAAATCCCCTCCTTATTTGTCTGGAGAGGATAGCATTCTAAATAAAAGCCACATATATTTTAAAAGATTTTCAAAATGAAAAACTCAAAAATATATGCCTTCATAAAAGGCCGCAAGCTTATTAATATAGAAGAACTATCCACCCTTAAGTTAAAACTGCATTACAAAAAAACCTACAAAATTTCAGATTCTTTTGTTACATACTTAGGTGAATTATTTCTTCATTTTATTAAATACCTTGTCCTTTCATTATTTTCCTTGTATTTCATTATATATTCTGAAAATTTCAAAGTCAAGGCATCTTATTAATAGCTATTTGTCTAATTTAGTTTCTTCTTGACTAAAAGGTTCCTGCTTCTATGATTTTTAATACAGTTTCAAGTGCATCCATATTATCGTTACTATTATAATGTGGAGTGGTTGTATACTCATTTAATGCTCTTCCTTCGCTATCTGTTAGATAGTCTGCATCCCACCTTAATATGATTCCTGTATTTGGCAGTGAAAAAAACAGACCCGAGCTTGTAGTGTATGCTCCTCCAGTTGCCTCTCCAACAAGGGTAGCAAAGCCCATATCCTTTGCATGGCGAGCAAAAAGTGCGGCTCCAGAATAATTGTTTTCATTTGTCAAAAGCCATATCTTTCCTTCAAAAGGATAATAGCTTCTAAAACCTAAATGTTGCATGGCTTTTTCATCTATGTTGCTAATACTTGTATTGTATCTAACCCCGTAAGCAAGGTCTTTCTTGTCATCTTCATTTATATACTTTAAATTATTCTCTCTAATAATCTCCTCAGCATCAAGAAGTCCTGCTCTCTGAGGTATATTACGGGAATTTTTCCCTTCGATTTCAATGTTTTCTTCTCCTAAAGTTTTGCTTAAATCACTTCCCTTATAAAAAGCATAAAATGGCATATCAGGCATATTTTCTCTATCTGGCCAAAGTGGATTCATTATAAGCATTCTCCATACATCTGGGGAGCCGCCGGAATTATCCCTTATATCAATAATTAAATGCTCGTAGCTTTGAGTATCCTCATAAAATTTCTTGAGATTTTTAATAGTACTCGATGTGAAATTCATAAAGCTCGGCACACTCAAATAAGCAACTTTATCTTCCTTTAAAATATCTGTAAATACTTTCATATCTGTAAGCTGTGGCAAAGGCTTATCTCTAAACACCAGTTTATGTCTTGACTGATTTTGTTCATCTGGATTATTGAAAAAAATCTCCTGCTCTACATAGAAAGCTTCGGAAAATTCGTTGCTAAAGGATTCGTGATTATGGTTAGTATAAAGAGGACTTCTTTGATGTGAGTAGGGGTCTTTAAAGGTCCCGTAAAGATTGTAGTCAAGGGGATAAGCATGAGCAAGTCCCGATATCTTGGCAAAGAACTCATGACGAAGGATGCTCCAAAAAACCTGCTCATCTAATTCAGGCATATCTTCTAATGGTATTTCCATTTCATTTGCAGTAGTTTCTAAGGACTGAGGATAGTTTTCTATAATTTCTCTAGTATCTCTTCCTAGCTCCCTTATATCAACGTCCCACTTTCTCTTTGCTACTCCAAAGTACGGAAAGCTATCCTCCATAGTTTGCATCATATAGTCAAAATCATCTAAAAAAGCCTCTTTTTTAAGCTCTTTCTCTGATTTTATTTGGTTATCAGGACCGGTGCATGATGTAAAAATCAGAGCTAAAATTAATATTAGTCCAATAAGAGTTCCTTGATTAATTATTTTTTTCATTAATTTATCACCTCTATATCTATAATTAAAATAGTTTTTCTTTTTAAAGGCAAATTATAGATAAATAACCTTGCATTATATTATCAACTGAATTTTTCATTTCTTCTCCAGCTCTTTCCTTTAAATTTAACTATTTTTTAGTAGTTAAAATCGAACTTAGAGATATCAAACCCATTTTTCCAGTAATCATTTTCATTTTCTTTAAGATCAATCAACATTTCTATAGCTCCTAATGTATCAAATCCTTCTTTATAATAAAAGTTTATAGCTTCTAAATTCCTAGCAAGTGGCTTTACGCATATGAACCGCATCTTATTGATTTTTGCATTATATACTGCATGTCTAACCATTTCTTGTCCTATTTTTTTGCCTCTGAATTCTTTTGAGATGACAAGGGGCTCTATTTCAACTTCCTCTTCTTTATATATAGTTCCATAAAAACCAATTACTTTATTATCAAGTTCATACACAAAAATATTAGTGGCTCCAATTTTATCTAAATGTTCATCGAAGTAATCTTCAGGTGTATCTCCACCAATCTTTGAGTCTTGATAAATATCTCTATGATGCTCAGTTAATTCTCTCCATAATTTTCTACATTCTTCTAAGTCTTTGTCGCAATAATTTCTTATCATAAGACCCTCCTTAGTCCTAGTTAATATTTTTTAGGAGTATCTAAATACAATTTTTGATTTTTTCTATAATATCCTTACCTAAAACTATATTATGTCCTGAAATGCAGGTATCAAAATTCATTTGTGAATATTTATTAAGAGTGTCCATATATAATGATTTCCCGCAATAAATATGCGGAACTATTTGATCCATAGTATCTCCAATATTATCACCTGCATTGAGTATCTTATCTTTTTCATCGAGAACACTTATAGAATCAATGCTGTGTCCTGGGGTATATATTATTCTTATATTATCCTCTTCAAAGTACATTTCTTTTTCAAACACAAGATTAGGAAGGTGCATGCTTACCTCTCCTTGCATATATTTTTTATTTTCATTAATCATTTCATCCCAATTATCCCTTATCATTTCAAAACAGAATTTATGAGATATAATAGTTTCATTTTCAAAGAGATTATTTCCCCAAATGTGATCCCAGTGATAATGTGTATTTATAATTATTATAGGTTTTTCATTTCCTTTTATATAATCTAGTACTGGCTTAACTCCTTGAGGTCCCAATCCAGTATCAATAATATAATTATTCTTTTCCCCCATTATTAAATGTATATTTAAATCCCATTCAGATGACGGGGATGTCGTAAATAAAACACTTCTATTTTTTATCTTCTGGATTTTCATATTAGCCCCCTATAATCAGTCTTCCTCGTTTATGAAATCACCAGTTTTGCATAGCCATATCATATGATCTCCGTCTTCTCCCCAGTAATCTTTAGCTACTAAATACGGCTCCCCAAATTTACGAATCCATCTTTTTTGTGCTCTTTTGTATCCAGAATCACAGGAAAAAATATGTATTCCCATATTCTTCATTTCTTTTATCATTTTATTGATTAAAGAAGATCCAATTCCTTGATTTTGGAAAGACGGTTTTATGTAAAGCCCTCCTAGTTCTATTTGAGCTGGAAAATTTTCATCTGTACAATCCTTTATTTGCTTTCCACAAGGACCAAAAGAGATGGTTCCAACTATATCGTCACCATTTACTGCAATTAAATATTTTTTATTATATATATCTCCCTTTAAATAATTGAGCAGAGATTCTTTTTTATGGTTTATTTCTTCACTAATTGTCTCTTCCAAATCACCAAGGCCTTCTTTTTCAAAAGCATCTCTTATGGAAAGACTATAAATTTCACAAACACTTTCAAAATGTTCTATTTCTGGCTTAATTATTTCCATATATACTTTACACTCTCCTTCTCATTTCTATTGTGTTTTTTCTGAACCCAAATCCTTCATAGAAAGCAATTGTATTTTCGTTTTCACAGGAAACATGAAGGGATATATTTAGGCATTCTTTTTCTTTCATCCATTTTAAATGCCTCTCCATTAATTTTTTGCCTATCCCTCTTCCCCTTGCTTCTTCCTTTACATGGATTGTATTCATTTGTCCTTCATAATCATTAATCGTAGACAAACAATAGCCAATTACTATATCATTTTGTTGAGCAATAGTAATTTTCAGATTGTCTTTATTCATACTCTCAAATGGCTTCATTCTATCTTCAAATACTAGTTTTTCGTATAGAAAATTGAAAAAACTCGAGATGTTAATATGGAAATCTCTGTTTTTTTCCCAAATATCTTTAATTATTTGTATTTCATCAAACTTTATATCTCGATAAATAATTTTCATATTATAAGTCAAAAAACACACTCCTTTTCTGTACATGGTTTTAATATTCTAAATACAAATAAAATCCACTAAATAATTAACTTTGTTAATAATCTGAAAATATTATATCATAAAAAAAATCTCTTAAAGCATATAACTTTAAGAGATTTTTATACAATTTCAATTTATTTTTAGCTGTAATCTTCGCCCTATTCTACTAAGCTCTTCTTATATATTTTATCATATTCCCCTGAATATGTTATTCCTGTATCTACAAACTCCCATCCTATTTGCTCATAATAATTTTCTAAATCTGTATATAAATATATATCCTCATATCCAATACTCTTTGCATAACTTAGCAAATGGGATTGTAACTGTTTTCCTATACCTTTATTTCTATACGCAGGGATAACATATAAAGCGGATAGCCATGGAAATAAATCTTGTCTACTAACCATATCACATCTCCATAATCCTATCGTTCCTATTGGTTTTTCACCATCTAATGCTACAAAAGTTTGGGGCAAATTTGTCTTACTTAAACTGTGATTTAATATACTCTTGAAAAATCTGATATCATCACTAGCTCCCCATTCTTTGGCCATCCACTTAGAAATTGTCTCAATATGTTCTTTATGATTTGATAAGTGTTCAATTTTAAACATTAAAAAACTCCTCTTTACTTGATTCCTATATTAAATTTCTTCTACATGATTTAGGGGAACCCATCCTTTTATATCCGAATCACCTTTTTTAATTCCCCATATCCATCCATTTAATATCTTATTTGAAATAATTATTTCATCTACTTCTATATCAAATTCTCGTGCATTATAATCTTCTAATAAAGTAGCCGTATCCTGATTTTTACTAAGTATTTGTTTGGGAACCCATCCTTCATTATTCTTGCTTTTACAATATATCCAGCCAGCCCAGTCTCCATCTTCACTAGACTCTTCCCTGCAAATAACTTGGTCACCTTTATACAAAATTATTGGATTTTCTGAGTCCGCTTTTCTACTCTTAATAACTCTATATTTACCCATAGCTTTTCTCCTACCTTAATTAAATTTTCTATTCTAATTACAACAAATTTGCTTTTTCATAATTTAATAATTCTAAAAGTCTATTTTTAATACTTTCTGGAATCTGCAATTTCAATGCTCTCTCAATTAATTCTGGATAGCTAATGCCATTATTAATAAAATAATCCCATATAAGTTTTACTTTATTCTCTCTCCCTACCATTAGCATATATGCAATCAACCAATCTTCTAAACTAGTATATGGCAATTCTATATCTCCGATTTTTACACTGTCAGGAGTTGATTTTTCATCAAAAATGAATTCAAAACTACCACATTCATGATTAATAGTGAATTGTGACATCACATCTATACTTACTCCATCTAATTTGTACTGAAAAAAATGCTTTGTACTGTATTCTTTTTTAATAGGTACAGGCATTCTAATTGCTAATTTATCTAATATATCCACTGCCTTATTAATATCCTTAGCTGAAACAATTATATCAATGTCATTAGCACTATCTATTAATAAATGTTTCTTTAATAGCAAAGAACCACCTATTCCCCATTTAATATCATTTTTGTTCAGTTCTTTTCCCAGCTTTAATAAGACATTTTCCATTGAGACCTTCTTTCCCAGAAACAATTTATATCTTCTTTACTTTTACATATAAACTGTTAATGTTAGTACTCATCGTATTCCCTTTTTAATTTTCCCTATAAATTTTTAATCTTTAAATTTTAGTTATGTTATTTCACTCTTTTCTATATCTTCAATAATTTCCGTTGAAACAATTAGTAGCTTATCTTCAACCTGCTGAGAAAGAAACTTCAAATCATTAAAATCGGGATTTTCGATTAACACAGTTTCAAGAATTGAATAGGTAGGTTTAGTGTCTCTGTCTTTATTCCATTTGGTTTTTTTGAAATATTCCCAATATTCATCTTGTATTAAGACGGTTTGACCTAAAAGCCATATTTCAAATTGCATATTCGTGTGGTTTAATACAAGTCCCAATTTCAGTTTTCGCTTTTTTAAAAACTCATTGGAATAATAGAAGTACGTATAATCCATATAACCTTGAAAAACATTACCAAAAGAATAACTGTCTGATAAATTTTTAGATAAGCTCGTCTTTAAACTCATTACATATTTTACAAGCCCTTCATATCCTTGTTGAATATCTCCTTTTTCAAGTTGTTTCTTATATTCATTTACATAATCATTTAGTTTTTTCATATATAACATCCTTAATAATCTAAATTTAATATAGTATCTATCTCCATAAATTAATTGTTTTGATTTTATTTAATTATCTTCGAATATCTTCGCACTTTCTATTTCAATCTTAAGACTTTCAAAGTATTCATTCATAAGCCTTGCTCTTTCTTTTCCAAGTTCTTTCCCTTTTTCCGTATACAGTTTTTTAGATATATTTTTTAGTTTTAATTCATATTCCATAAATGGAGTATGTTCTGACATTTTTTTCAATCTGCCATTTTCTACTGTATTGGATTGTAAATAACTATCCATATTTTCATTTAAAATTAATCTTTGACCGAACTGCCCTGCCAACATAAAAGTCCTTGCAATTCCAGTTGCTCCAATAGCATCTAGCTTGTCCGCATCAAAAAGTATTTTAGCCTCTATTGACTTAGGCTCATTTCCTGTTCTGAATCTATGGGTTTTTATGCAGTGCTTTATGTTTTTGATTTTCTCTTCATCATATTCCAATCTTATTAATATTTCCTCTGCCAGATCGCTTCCCAGCTCTGCATGATCGATTTTTCCCGTAACATCTTCACTCTCTTCAACCCTAGCTATATCGTGAAGCAGTGCAGAAGGTATCAGGATTTCTAAATCAACATTTTCTTCATAATCAGCAATAAGTAAGCAGAGATTATGTACCCTGAGTACATGGTCTAAGCTATGGGCTGAGCAAGTTAGTTTTTCTTGGACAATTTCTAGAATTTTTTTATGCTTTTCTTCTTTAATCATAATTATCTACTTCCTCTTTTCTTGATATATTAAGGACTGCTCAAAAATACATTTGATATTTTTCCAGAATACTCTAGCTTTACTATTGATACAGTATCTGGAAACTCTATAGCTTCTGTATCATCAGTTGTATGCTTTATCATTATGCCACTTCCATAGGCTTCATCTTTTACTACTTCTATTATCCTAGGTATTTCAGTAATTTCATCACTATTTTCTTTGCTAGTAATAATATACACATATTTTTCTTTTCCCATATCTATCTGTCCGCTAGATACTATGGTGCTATTTGAAGAATCATTCGCGCTTTCATCTTCTCTTTCACTTATTATTTTAAGGTTTTCTACTATCAAATCTTGAACCTCTTTTGGAGTTTCTTCAAAGGAAAGTATTTCATAGCCAAATTCCTCTTCATTACTGCAACCAGCTAAAAATATACTCATAAATACTAGTACTATTAGACTCAAAACTAAATATTTTTTTCTCATATTCTCCCCCTGTTCTTTTTAAATGCTTAAAATATATATTTTCTATTTATACTAATTTTACCAGTTTTTGTAATTGTTGTATAACTTTTGCCAAAGTCTATTACAATTCCTATCTATCTTTTAAAGTGTGAATTATCTCTGGTTTTATATGAAAAGGCTAATCAATCTTGTAAATTTTGGCCCTACATTAGATAAATTTAATAATGAACATGAAGACTTAGAGAATTTTTTAATAACCCACCAAATTGATGGCGTAGAGCTTATGCTTTATGAAGAAGATATAAAAGTATAATGTTCACATAGAGTTGGACACAGTTTCCCAAAAATAAGTTATGATATATGTATTAGTAGACAAAGAAGAAATTGGACCCCAGAAGAAAAAGTAGCCGTTGTATTGGAAATTATTAGAGAAGAAAGTATACTAGCTGAAATTTCAAGAAAGTATGAAATCGCACAACCTGTGTTGAGTCGTTGGAAAGCTGAATTTTTTGAGAATATGGCAACCTTATTCGATAAAAAAGGTGAATCAGTTTTCCGTGTTTACGACGTCTCTGAACCAGGCCCATAAATAGACCGCCTTGGCGGAACTTCGTTCCCGGTGAAGGGATGTTGTGCTCTGACCTTGCCTTAAAAGCCTGCTTCTAGCACCTTTACGCAAAAACATTGTTATATGTTGTAATTCACAGAACGTAGTATTAGTGCCACCGCAATAATAATTAACACAAATATAACTCCCCAAAATCTAAGGTTATTTTTTAATGTAAAATTAGTGGTAGTTCTATTGATTACATTATTTAGCAAATAAAACATACAATATAAAGTCATTAATAAAGATACATTTACTGCTATTAATGTTCCAATGTAAAGTAAAACATCCTCAATTAGAACTTCCCCAAGGAACTTAATAGTTCCCAAGTTGATACCAATTATTGAAAATACAGTTATTAATATAGTCATTATAGTTAAAATGTGTGAATTGAAATTATTAATTATTCCTTTATGTTGTTCTATTTCTTCCTTAAGATTGATAATGTCATTTTTAAAGTTATTTATTTCATCAATTGTTTCTTTATTTTTATTCAAAAGATATGAATTGATGGCTAGCATACCGTATTTTGATATACAACTTTTATCTTTTTCGCCTTGCTTTAGCATTTCTATAGTAATTTCGTTTAGTCTATCATTGATGTTGAGTATGCTACCCGCAGAAGGTATATTAGACATAAAATAAAATTTTTCATTTATTAAATCTAAATAGCCAAACCTAAATAGATTTTTCAGTTCCAAATAAAAGTAATCTTCTTCAACTTCTAAGTGTTTTCTTATCTTTTCGTGTAGATGATAGCTTTTATGCTCTGAATCAGTAATATAGTTTAAGTCTTCAGTCCATGATTCAGCAAAGGCGAATAGTATTCTTTTCTGCAATTCATTCAGTTTTTCAACCTTCTGTTTTTCAAGTTCCATTTATTGCATCCCCCTATACTTGATAGTGAATTATTACATATAACGTTCCCGGTATTCCCGACGTGCCCGTCATTAGCGCAAGACTTGCCCCTCCTGCAACAGCAACACATCCCTAACTGCAAGTCTTGTGACAAAAGGCATGTGGTGCAGCTCGCCCCAAAGTTCAGCTACACCGCACCCTTGTGGGAATGCTCGTGTTAGACGATGTGGCTATCAATCGTATACTATATCGATTTTCATCTTAAATATTCTATAAAGATTAAAGGATAATAGCCTATTTGTTTGCTGAATCATAAAATCTGAAATAGCTATCTCTGAGTTCAAAAGCAATATTTGCAATTGTCTCGAATGCCAAATTAATAAATTCATAATTAAGTTTAAACTCTTCCTCATTGTTATTCTCATATAATTTCAAAAGTTCACTTTTTATATAATTTGAGATATTTTTCCCTAAATTATGTATATATTTATTGCGAATGTTCCTCATTAGCTCTAATCTATGCCATGTTTCCTTTTCTATTGAAACATTCAATCCACAACCTTTATCTAAAAAGTACAAATATTTATCTATATAAGACATTCGTTTCTCAATCTTAAATTCTTTATTTAAGGTTTTTGCTACATCATTAGTAACTTCGCTTAATAATGTTTCTAGTAAACTAAATAGATTTGCTAATATTGCAGAATAGTGTTGTTCTTGAAAATAATTCTTATCAGAAAGAAGTTGCTCCCCCCCCAAATCAATTTCCTCTGCATAGTTATTATTTTGTTCTAAATCAACATAATATTTTTCAAAGTTTTTGATATATTCATTTATAAACCTATCGGTGTATTCAAAATATCTCTGTAAACTTTGCATTCTATAGGAAAACTCCCAGAAAAAATCAAAAAATATATCTCCAGGATCAAAATACGGTTCAAGTAAAAAATTAAATTCAGCATTAAATTTTGAATCCTTTTTACTATTAATTATTTCTTGTATCTCTTTCTCACTAAGAAAAATAAATTCATCATCTAAATTATTTTTTTTCATTTAATTGCCTCCATACTGAAGTAAAACCTACTTCTAAAATTTTACCATTAGAACCGTTTCGTCTAACGTCTTATTTCCGACACTCAGTTCACTTTCTCTCCCATTTCAGTAGGTATTTGCGAACCTTGGTTCGGTAATATCGACTTCTTTCTGTAACAATGCAGAGTCCCTTTTCTTTATTCTTCCAACAACATATCCAACGGACTCTGAATTTTTCTAAGGCTCTTATTGCTCACATGCGTGTATATTTCAGTTCTTTAGGATATCTTAGTCCTATTGAATACAAGGCAATGCTGTCCGAGAAAAAGTTGTCCTAATAAGTGTTGACAATCCATTCTTTAAACGTATATACATTTAAAGAATTTTCTTGGAATTTTAACCCAAATTTAACTCATAATAATCTAAAACTCCTCCAAACATTTCCTTTTGTCCTTTGAAATCAAAGTTGAGCTTGGACAATACTTTTTTAGATGATAGATTTTCTGGATATACAACTGCAACTATTTTTTCATCTTTAAATCTATCTCTATAATAATTTATAAATTCGATTCCTATCTCAGTTGCGTAACCCTTGTTCCATTCTTCATAAGCTATTGCGTAAAGATACTCAAAACAACCTAGATTAGGAGCATAATTAACACCAACCTGCCCAATCAGACTTCCATTTTCTTTTGAAACAACAGCTAAAACACCTCTCCCTTCTTCCCGAAATTTATTCTTGAAATATAGCATTATTCTTTTTGCATCATCTATACTCTTCTTTTTTCTATCCCCTAGCCATTTATGTACATTATCGTTGCTAATCAATTTAAAATATTCTCCAATGTCATCTTCTTTAAATTCTCTAATTATAAGTCTTTCAGTTTCTATTATTATATTCTCCATTAAACTTCACCACCCATATTAGTATTTATTTTACTAGTCACTTATAGAGTTAAATACATCTCATATTGAGCTATATTGTCCTTTTTAAAGTTATTTCTCTTTAAAAATCCTTCTAGGTTTGAGTTATTTGGAAATCCTATATTTAGTTTTTCTAATTCATTTTCTTTTATCGCTCTATTAAGTAAATCTCTTCCAATACCCTTGTTTCTATACGTAGATTTAACCCATATAAAAAATATTTTTCCATTTTGGTTTAAGCTAAGTGCACCTACTAATGCATCACCTTCATAAGCTCCATAATAAATTAGGCTTGGAATCTTATCCATATAATCAAAATCATTTTGCCAATTTATATGTATATCTTTAATATAATTTTCTACACTTCTAATCTTTGGAAACTCTATTTTTTTAATTTCTAAATCCACTCTAGACTCATTATTAAAGCTAGAATTCAAGTCACATGTAAAATATTTAATATCATAGACTTTTTCGTAACCAAATTTTTCATAAAATTTTATCGCTCTATCGTTTCCTACTATAACTTCTAGGAATAATTGTTTGCATTCTTTGTCTATAGCTAATTTCTTATGCAGCCTAAAAAGTTCATCGCTTATTCCAAGTCCTCTATGTGAAGGAATGACGCAAAGAGTTCCACACCTTAGAGTCTTAAGACCTTCGTAATTTTTGAGTCCTCCTAATATTACTCCCACTGGTGTTTCTTTATCGTAGGCTATAAAGGAATTTTCCAATTGATTTCCTTCTGGTCCAAAAAATCTTTCAATAAATACCTCTTTGGATATATCAAATTTTATAAAATAATCGGAAAACCCTATATTAAAAGCTTCATAAATATGTTCCATACTAACATCCTTGCAATTTCTATAAGATATCATCCAAGACCCTCTTTTCTTAATATATTAAGGACTACTCAAAAATACATTCGATATTTTTCCAGAAGACTCATCAGCTTTCTCATATTCTCCCCCTGTTCCTATTAAATGATTCATATTATCCATTCTTTATTTATACTAATTTTACCAGTTTTTGCAATCATTGTATAACTTTTGTCAAAGTCTATCACAATTCCCATCCATATTTTGATGAACTAGTATATAATGGTGAAGTACCATATTATATCTTCTAATTTAACCTAAATTTTAGTTTATTAATCTTAATCGAATATGTTTTTTAAATAACAAATCCAAGATTTTATTAAATAATAAAAGGAGACTACATAATGAATCAAAAACCTATATTTTTAGATGGCAAAGAAAAACACATATCTGAGGTTCTTAAGCTTAATGAAGAGTTAGTTCATTTTCTATCTCCCCTAGATGAAATATCTTTGAAAAACCTTGTAGATATGTCTGAAATGTTTAAAGTTGTAGAAGTAAATGGAGAAGTGGCTGCATTTTTGATTGCAGTAAGGGAAGAAAAGGAATATAAAAGTGTAAATTATCTATGGTTTTCTAAAAACTACGATAGATTCCTATATATCGATAGAGTGGTTGTATCTGAAAAGTATCAAGGAATGGGAATCGGTAAATTAATCTATAATGAAGTATTTTCCCATGCGAAAAATACAGGTATTGATAAAATCACAGCTGAAATAGATATAAAACCAGAAAATCCAGTATCTCTTAAATTTCATAAAAGATTTGGATTTAAAGAAGTTGGAAAACAGCTTGTATCCGATGGTAAAAAAGAAGTTTCCCTGCAAGCATTAGAAATAATATAAGGTCTCTTTAATGAAAAAACTAATTAACCTTGCAAACTTTGGCCCTACAGTAGAAAAATTTAATAATGAACATGAAGACTTAGAGAATTTTTTAATAAACCATCAAATTGACGGGGTAGAGCTAATGCTTTACGAAGAAGATATAAAAGTAAATAAGGATATAGTTCATGGACTTCACCTTAGGACTTGGTCATATTGGATGGACTTTTGGAAGGGCAATAATGAAGGACTACTTCATAACCTAATTACAAAAGATAATGTTTTTGATATGTATAATGGTTCAGATTATAGATCACTTGTAGATTGGTACAAAAAAGAGTTTGAAATAGCAAAATCATTAAATGCAAGATATATGGTGATGCATATTGCAGATATGGATATTCATGATATATATACAGGGGGATATAGGTATACTGATGAGGAGATTGTAGATGCATCAATAGAATTAATCAATACTGTATTTACAGAAGATAGCGATACTTTCCTTTTATTTGAAAATATGTGGGGACCTGGCCTCAGATTTGATAAGCCAGATTTAATGAAAAAAATCTTTGAGAATGTTAACTATAAAAATAAGGGATTTTTATTTGACCTATCTCATTTTGCCCTAGCTAAAGATAATATTTTTTCTTTAGATGAGCTTAAATCTTCTATAAAAAATACTCTTAATAATATGGGAGATTTAAAAAATATGATATATGGTGTACATATATCATCCTGTAGCCTAGAAAACAGCGTTGATAAAATGAGGAAAACATTTAATTATAAAAGCCCAATACTAGCAAGCTCTTTAGAAGAAAGATATATTCATAATTTAAATACAGTAGGCACTTTGGATGCTCACAGACCTTTTGAAGATAGGATTTTAAAGGAAATTATTGACCTTATTTCTCCAGAATTCGTAGTTTACGAATTCTTATCTTCGTCTAAGGAAACACTTTCTGAGTGGATTAATGTTCAAAATTCTTTTATGAACTCTAAATAAGCTACTAATTTGACAATTTGAATATTAGATTCAATACCGGGTATGGATTAAATAGAGATATTTAATAATTTAAGGAGGAGCATTATGAAACCTTATACCAGATTCGGCTTAATGATTTTAACATCTACAACTATTATGCATGGTCTTATGTACTTAAATAATTATAGTTTTGATCATGTTTTTTTTAGTGCGACTCGATTCTACATGACTCTTATAATGGGAGCTACTATGGCTGTAGTCATGCTAGCGTTTATGCTTCATATGTTGGAAAATCGTGCTTATAATATTGCTATTTTAATTGTAAGTGCAGTTATATTCGCATCATCTTTATTCTTAGTTCGTAGCCAAACTTTAGTTGACGATGTTGCCTATATGAAGGGTATGATTCCCCATCACTCTATCGCAATTTTAACCAGTGAACGAGCTAAAATAACTGACCCTAGAGTACAAAAACTTGCCCAAGAGATAATCGAAGCCCAAAAAGAAGAAATAGCTGAAATGAAGCGTTTAATCGAGGAGTTGGAATAAAAAATATTATTTTCATACAAAAGAGTTCTATTTTAATTTAAATAGAACTCTTTTTATTGCGATTGCAAGAAAGTTTTTATGACCAATTCCCAGCCTTTATTTCCTTTAATATGGGGGATTTCCTATATTCTGAATATATAAATGTGTACAATTTATCAATATTCTTTTTTCAAATGAAAACATGGCTCTATTTGTCCTACCTCTGTCCCTAAGTTATTTATATTTTTTTGACTTATGAATCTACTTAGCTTTTCAAGTTCTTCATTATCTAGGATTTCCAAATCTTCTAAACATCTCATTACTGCAGGGTTTATGGCTCTATAATAATTTCCATCCTCTATCTTTACTGCAAGTCCAATCCCTTTTTCTTTTACTCCAATGCAGAAAACTCCTTCTGCTCCTAATTTTCCTATTAACTTTCCATTTGTATTTTTTATTAGTTCAGTGCAAAAGCCCCCTGTTCCTGCAACCATCTCAGGTGCATTGTTCATAGCAGTAAATATTTTTTCACATCCTTCTTTTACATTTTTCTCTAGAGAATTAGGATTAGCAAGCTTTGCATAACCAAGAGCCATATTGTAAATTGGCATTGCGTGAACAGGTACACTGCACCCGTCTACTCCAAGTTTGATGTCCTCAGGTTCTATCTCACACATCATAGATATGACCTTTAAGATATCTTGTTCTACAGGATGCTTATCTTCTGTATAACCCCCCAAATCATAACCTTTTGCAATGCATGAAGCAAGTATGCCGCAATGCTTTCCTGAGCAATCATTATTCGCCTGATTGATGATATGGTTTTCTTTGAGCTGTATCTGTGCATATTCAGGCTTTATGGATAGGGTTTTTCCGCAGTTTAAATCCTCCATTTTCAATCCTATTTTTTCCAGCATATTCTCTATTACTTTTTTATGGAAATCTTCTCCATAGTGAGATGCACACATGATTGATAGCTCTTCATCAGTAAACTCAAACTTATTTTGTGCTCCACTTAAAAACACATTTATTGTCTGAAGAGGTTTTGCTGCTGATCTTATATAAGTATATTTGTATGGATCCCCTATAAAGTACAGTATCTCACCGCTTGTATTTACAACCACTGCATCTCCCCTATGAATTGATTCTACAACAGGTCCTCTTGATACTCTAACTAACGGCTCAGACAGTGAACTACCCTCCACTTTCGCTATGCTTAGAAGTGGGGGGCTTCTTGGTCAATATAGCTAATGCTACAAGTTTACCCAAGCTCTAAGGACAATTTCCTGCCCCGATTAGCTACATATCTTGTATTTACATAGCTAATTTTAGTAAGTTTAGACTTGCATTATAATCTCTATCAATTTCTAAGCCACATATTTGGCAATGATAGGTTCTACATGACAAATCCTTTGTTTGACTTGATTTATTACCACACTCAGAACAAAGTTGACTACTGGCATAGTTAGATGGTGCTATTATTATTTCTCTACCATACCAATTAGCTTTATATTCTACTATCGTTCTAAACTCTGACCATGATACTTCTGATATTGCTTTAGCTAGTTTGTGATTTTTAAGCATATTGCTAACTTTCAAATCTTCTAAGATTATTACTTGGTTTTCATTGATAATTTTAGAAGATAATTTGTGTAGAAAGTCTTTACGTTGATTAGCTATTTTCTCATGTAATTTTGCTATTTTTAATCTTGCTTTTGCTCTGTTTCTGCTACCTTTTTTCTTTCTTGATAAGTCTTTTTGTAGCTTTTTTAATCGCTTTTCTGATTTTCTTAACCATTTTGGATTTTCATACCTTTCTCCATCACTGCAAATAGCAAACTCTTTTAATCCAACATCTATGCCTATTTTCCTATCTAGCTTAGGTAACTGCTTTATCTCTGTTTCTACTAGGATAGATACAAAATATTTACCACTTGGCACTTGTGAAATAGTACAGGACTTAATCAATCCTTCAAACTGTCTATGTTGTTTTATCTTAATCATTGACTTTAGTTTTGGTATTTTTATATAACCATTTTCAATATACACAGTACCTTTTTGATTATTTGTTGTGAAACTATGATAATTTGTCTTTTTACTTTTGAATTTTGGAAAGCCAACTGATTTATCTCTAAAGAAATTCTTATATGCTTTATCTAAATTTAATTGAGCATTAGCTAATGCCAGACTATCAACTTCCTTTAACCAAGGAAATTCGGGTTTATATTGTGCAGGTGTAAGATATTTTATATTTTTAATATCTAAGTCCTTGTTTTCTTCATAGGATTTAATTCTATCAGCTAACATTTGATTATAGATAAATCTAACACATCCAAATGTTTTAGCTAAATATATCTTTTGTTCTTGGTTTGGATAAATCCTATATTTATAAGCCTTTAGCACAATATCACCTCATTTCATTCCTTGATTTTCAATATACTTTCTAATTATATCTATTAGTGCTCCACCAGTTGTCATAAGACAATAACTTCTACTCCAAAAATACTCTTTCCATAACTGTTTTTTGATTTGTGGAAACTCTTTTTTTACAAGTCTACTACTAGCACTTTTATAAGCATTAACGAGCTTTGATATATCAGTATTGGGCGAACCTCTAAAAAGTAAATGTACATGGTCTTTATAGTGTTTCCATTCTTCTAAAAGAACATTGTATTTAGGACATATATTTTCAAATATTTCCCTTAGTCTATCTTATATTTTATCATCTATAACATTTCTTCGGTACTTTATAACCATTATTAAATTTTTTCTTAATTAAGCAATGACATTTCTGAAAGCGGAAATATAATTGTAACTTTAGTACCTTTATTTATTTGAGAGCTAATGCTAATTTTTAATCCTAACTTAGAGCATAGCTTCTCACACAAATAAAGTCCCATACCAGTACTTTGTCTAATTCTTCTTCCATTTTCACCAGTAAATCCTTTTTCAAACACTCTATTAATATCTTGATCTACAATCCCTATTCCATTATCCTCTATTATCAAAGCTACTGAATTAGAATCTTTTACTGAATGTATTTTTATCAGTGCATTATCATTAATAGAATACTTAATCGAATTTCCTATTATTTGATTAATGATGAATTCAACCCATTTTCCATCACTATAAACAATTACATCAACATCTTGTATCTCTATTTTGATTTTTTTTTGAATGAAATCTCTATAATTTCTTTTAATCACTTTTCTTACTACATTGTCTAACTCCATAGATTTAATAATATAGTCTCTATCTACATTATTGCTCCTTGAATAATAAAGAACTTGCTCAACAAATTCATTTATTTTATCCACTTGATAATCTATTTTACTTGTAACTTCATTTTGATTATTTTCAATTATAAGTTTGGTAGATGCTATCGGGGTTTTTATTTCATGTACCCAGGTTTCTATATACTCTCTATATTCTAGCTGTATATCCCTATAATATTTTACATTCTCATGCATATCTCTACTTACGCATTTGAGTATATAATTTAATTTTTTACCATGAATATAATTCGTTTGTTTTATTAGCTCTGGAAGTAAGTATTTTTTATCCAAACCATCCAATATATTGTCTATCTCACTATAATATTTTTTAGCATTTATGAATTCTAAAATCATATAAAAGGTCAATGGGGCAAACCAAATAAAAAAAAGAAAACCAATAATTAAACTATTAGTATCCATAGAAAGTAATATAACTGCAAAAATTAAAAATATTAGTAGATTGAATATTAGTATTGTAGATTTATCTTTAATAAATTCAAATATTTTCATTTTATTATATAACCTAGTCCCCTTCTAGTTTCTATTAAATCCTGTATTCCTATATCATCTAGTTTTTTTCTTAATCTATTAATATTTACCGTCAATGTGCTATCATCTACAAAAAAATCTGATTTCCAAAGATATTCCATTAAAGCATCTCTTTTTACTATAATCCCTTTGTGATTTATCAAATAAGAAAGAATTTTTATTTCATTTTTTGTTAGCTCTAGCTCTGAATTCTTATATTCTAATGTAGCACTAGCCAAATTTAGTTTTATATCATTATAAGTTAGGATATTGCTGCTTTTGGTTTCCCCGTATGCTCTTTTGAGTACGTTCATTATTCTAGCTAACAATATATCTGTATTGTATGGTTTTGTAACGAAATCATCTGCACCAAGGTTCATACTCATAAGTTCATCCACTTCACTATCTCTACTTGTAACAATAATAATAGGAACATCCGAGGTTTTTCTTATTTCCCTGCATATATAATATCCATCAAAAACTGGTAAGTTGACGTCTAACAATATGAGATGCGGGCTTTCATTTATAACATATTGTAGTATGTTGTCAAAATCTGAAGGGGCGCTTACTTCATACCCATACTTTTCCAAAAAGCTTTGTAATTCTGCTCTTATTACTTGATCATCTTCAATAATAATTATTTTTTTCATTAAAAAGCTCCTCTAGAAATTTTCTGATTATTTAAATCATTCTAGCAAATATTCATTTTTAAAACAACACAAAGCTAATACATGAATTTTATTGTGTTCACAGCAAAAATTCCTCTCTAAGTATCTTAAGGAGGAATTTTTGTTTTAGTTGGGATAATAAACTATTGATTATACTTATTATTTATCCACTAAAATCTCTATTTTGTACTACATTTTTATATCCTGTAAAAGTCAAATAAAAATATCCTCCATATACAACCAAAAATATTGCGGCTGTTGATAGTGCTGAAAATTGAATGTCCGATTCTTGAAATGCACTTAAAAAACTATCTACTACCTTTATTCCTACTATAGAATGGCTGAAGGCAAGAACTATTGGAAGTGTAAAGTATATAAATGTTTGAATAAATATAGTTTTTTCAATCATTTTCTCACTTGCTCCAATTTTTCTTAGAGCTGTGTATCTGTCAATGCTATCGCTAGCCTCTGATAGTTGCTGAATTGCCAAAACAGCCATACTTGTAATTAGAAAAATAATCCCTATATACATTCCTACAAATAATATTATTGTCGTTAACCCTTTGCTATTTTGATATTCTCCATCTTTTGTTATCCCTACTATATTTAAAAAGTCTTTTTCTTTATCGGTATTTTCAAAGACATTACGTTGTAGCTCATTATACTTTTTATTAAGCTCCTCTCTATTTTCACTTAAATAATTAACATTCAATACTGATTTCGTTATTTTGTGATTATCTAAAAACGAATCTTCTATAACTACTGTAAGAAAATTTGTAAATATAAAATCATTTTCAAGGTTTTTTGATATCACTTCATCATTTTTTACTGTATAAGATTTTTCTTTAAAAACAACTTGGTTATTTTCGTTAATCCTTTGTTCTATAGCTCTAATCAATTGATTATTGCTTGATAAAATAAGAATTTCATCAGATTTCATCTCTACTACTTCTTCTTTTTTAAATCTCATTATTTTGTTATAATCTGATTTTTTTATAAAATCTATTTTTCTATTATTAAAAATATTTTCTTGGTTTTCTAAAAAATCTTTAATTATTAAATCAGTCTCATATATGTCATAAGAAATATATTCTTCATCCCTTGTTATATTGAAATTATATCTATTCAACAGCTCCTCTACTTTATATTTTGAAACTATTCCTACATTGAAAAACATAACTAGTAAAAACATTACTGCAAAATAAACTATAGTTTTAAAGATAGCAAATACTGATATAGAAAATTGATAATCATTTGATGATAAATCAAATAATTTCAGAGTAAACATAGACAAACCTTGAGAGACACCAAAGCCTAAAACTAGTCCACTAGCTAAAGATAGTATTCCAACAATTAAAGTTTCTGTTAACAATATCTTTGAAATCTTTCTTTTCCCCATACCTAATATCATATATATCCCTAGTTCTTTTTTTCTCTTTTTAATCAAGAAATTGCTAGCATATAGTATTAGACTTCCTAATATAATAGAAACAAAGACTGATATTACTGATATGATTTTTACTAAATTAGATATTGATTGACTATTTGAAGATTTAAGTTCAATTAAAGCATTTTGAGATTCTATTGAGTTAAAGCTATAAAATATACATACAGCTAAAGTTAGGGTTAAAAAATATACAGAATAATCTTTAAAGCTTTTTCTGACATTCTTTATAGCAAGCTTAAAATACATTATTATCATCACCACCTAGAAGGGTTATTACTTCTATTATTTTATTAAAAAATTCTTTCCTAGAATCATTACCTTTGACAAGCTCATTGAAGATTTTCCCATCTTTTATAAAAAGAATTCTGTTTGCATAGCTAGCTGTAAATGCATCATGAGTTACCATTAATATTGTGGTTTCAAATTCTTGATTTAAGTTTTTAAACTTTTCAAGTACTAATCTAGATGATTTTGAATCTAATGCTCCAGTAGGTTCATCTGCCAATACTAGCTTTGGGTCTTTAACTATTGCTCTTGCAGTAGCAATTCTTTGTTTTTGCCCTCCAGACATCTCGTATGGGTATTTGAGCAGCTGGTTTTCTATTTCTAAGTATTTTGATACTGATTTTATCTTCCTATCTATATTTGAAGATTTTTCACCTTTGATAGTAAGTGCTAAAGCAATATTTTCATATCCTGTAAGAGTATCTAATAGATTAAAGTCCTGAAAAATAAATCCTAATTCATTTTGTCTAAATTGATCTAATGATTTTGGCTTTAACCTAGTTATATCAATGTTATTAATCATTATCTTACCTGTAGTTACCGTATCAATAGTTGATATGCAGTTAAGCATAGTAGTTTTCCCACTTCCTGATGGTCCCATTATTCCTACAAATTCCCCTTTTTGAACACTGAAACTAATATTATCTATGGCTTTAACTATATTCCCTTTATTTCCATAGTATTTTTCTATATTATCTACATTTAATATGTTTTCCATTTCAAATTCCCCTTTTCAATTCTATATTTTAGTTAATTTATTAATCTGGATATTGCTAAAAAGATATATAAGTGTGCTGGATAAAAAATATAAAGCAACTATTTCTGAGAAACTATATTATCCTTAACATAATTCTATAAAAATCTATTCCATATAGCCATCGATTTGAGTTTCATTAACATTACATTTTTGTTATCTTAGAATAAACTTATCAGTTCAATATTATAAACATATTCCATATACAAAAAACATCTCATTTTCTGAGATGTTTTTTATATTAGTAGATGTAGTAATTTTTAACTTTAGTGTATTGGCACAACTTCCTCTGCTTCAAATTCAATTTTATTAAATTTTTCTAAAATAATAAGTGCTTTAAGGCTTAGTACTCCAATCCATTCATTATACGCATCCCTTAAGTCTCCCTCATAAAAGCTAGTTCCCCAAGGAGGCTTAATCATATGTTTTTCGTTTAACTCCTTAATGAAAAAATGCAAGTTATCTTCTATCTTAGATTCCAAAATTCCAAATCTATTTCCCTTTAAACTACTAACAAAATCTAAAGGCATAGGAAGATAATCATTCCATTTTTCTATATCATACTCTATCAGCTGATCGATAGCTTGTATGATAGTTTTTTCTAGTCTCACCTTAAAATGTTCTGGTATATATTCATATAGCTTTATATAACAAAAAATCTCATGTTCCGAGTCATATTCCTCTTTGTCTTCTATTTTAGAGACTGCATATTCTAATAGATTCTCTAAATCTAGTTTCTTAACAAACTCCCTATACTTATATAAATATGCTAAAATCTCAGCCGTAGGGTTTCCCCAACTTCTATCTATTAATGTCATATTAAGTTCTTCATCATAATTCCACCAAGGAGCATGAGGAAAATCATTTATTTTTCTTGTAGCTACAAACCATCCTTTTCTAGCACTATCAAATGCATTTTCTAGATATGAAATAGCTTCTTTTATCATTTTTTCAGCATTATTTTTTTCATTTTCAGTATCTGATTGACTATTTTCAATTTCTGATAATATTCTAAGTGCTATAGACGTTGCCATAGGTGAAGAATCTGGTAGCCTAAAATCTGATTCAAGTCCATGGCCAAATCCTCCATCATCATTTTGAAATTTTTTTAGTTCCTCAAGCACTAAACTGCTAGATTCACCCTTAAAACGAAAGTTAAACAAGCTTTTTCCGAGTGGTCTTGCGTAATGAAAAATTGATTTTTCAACCTCTTCAAATACTTCTTTAATTAAAATGTCCAAAATAATCCCCCTTCAATCACAACTGATTTTGTGAACTATATCCCTTATTTTCCAAATATAAGTATTAATTTTTAATTAATCAAGAAATAGATTTCTGAATTTTCTAATTCAATTATACTCAAAAAAAGGATCCTCTGTATATCCATAAAGAAAATCCATAAAAAAATTTATAGCTATCTTTTTTAAACTGATATAATGAATAGAGAACTGTTCATATCAGAAAAACCATATAAATTTGAAATTAATTTAGGAGATTATAATGGAAAATAAAATACATTCTAGTTGCTGAGCTCCAGTAGAAACTGCAGGTCTGCAGATACAAAGTAGGGAAAACTGTCTAATATGTAGTGAGGTTTTAGAGTATTATCAAACAGGAAAAGATCTTACATGTATGAAATGTAATAAAATGGAAAAAGGGTATGTGAATTGTCCTAATGGTCATTATGTATGTGATGACTGCCACGGAGAAGAGAGATTTGATGAGATTGTAAGTTTGATTTATAAGGCTGAGGGAATAAACCCATTTGTAATTGCTAATGAATTAATAAAAGAAAGTAATATTCCTATGCTAGGGTGTGAACATGCATGGATTGCAGCTGGTGCATTAACTATAGCTATTCGAAATGAAAAAACTATAAAAATCGAAAAAGAAGATATAGATGAAGCTCTTAATAGAACAAGAAAGCAGGCAATAGGAGCTTACTGCGGTCTTACTGGTGTATGTGGAATCGCTCCTGCTATAGGTAGTGTATATAGCATTATACTTGGTGCTGCATGTCCCAAAGATAAAGAAACATCAAACACCATGTACGTTGTAGCACAAGTAATAGAAGCTATATCAAAAGAAGCGGGACCTTGCTGTTGTAAAAACTTTGTATACAAAGCCTTAGATGTCGCATGTGAATATTCCTATGAGTATCTTAATGTGAAACTTGAACGTTCTCACGACTTTGTATGTGAAGATAGCAGCAGACATCCCCACGGATGTAGGAAAGACAAATGCAGTTATTATGAAGGATAATTAATTTTAAAAAGTCGCCCCGATTGATTTAGGCTACTCTTTAATTAAGCCCGAATTATTCATAAAAAAATAATTTAGGCTCTTAATTCAGAAATTAGAAAATTCCACAATAAAAGTTCTTAATTTTAGTTTTCTACTCAA
>NZ_JAGGLI010000034.1 GCF_017874355.1 Acetoanaerobium pronyense | reverse complement strand
ATGGATATACAGTTATGCTTGTTTAGCATAATTGTATATCCTAATTAGAGGGGTCAAAACTGAATGTAAATTTAGGCCAAAAGGGGTCAAATTTACTTGACAATCTACAACTGGGTAGTTTCACTATACTTTCCACAATAATTCATTAGGTAATTTACTCCAAATCCAATATTATTCCGTAAGACTCTTTGGTCACCTCAACATATTTTTGAGCTAAATCATTTTTATTTTCTATAATTAACATATTAACTGATTGTTGAAGGGAAGATTTATAATCTAAAACTTCAAGAAAATATTGCGCCATTCCTTTTCTATATAGAAGATTAGCTAGACCATAAAAAATATAAGATTTTTTACAAAAATCAAGGCCTTCGTCAGCATATTTTAAAGCAAGTACATGATTATCATTTCTATGATAATTATAAGAAATATTAGAATAAAGCTTGATGCCTAAAAGCTTTTCATTCATGGTTGAGTTTTTGTTTAGATTAATCTGCTCTAGACAATAAATAAGTATTTCATTAGAGTCGATAAACTTGTTATGAAAAGATAAAACCAAAGCCAGCATTAAAAGTATTCTCATTTCTAAAATAGTATATTTATAATTCTTATAGTCACTAATATTAAAAAGTGGATTTCCTAAAAGCATAGCTTGAAAAAAATCCTCATAACTTTTTTCTGGATATTTTGAATTATACTTACTTATTCCTGAAAGCAGCTTATCAAATTGCTTTTTTGAGTTGTAATCTATAGGGTTATCAATTTTTTCGGTTTTAGAAAAATTTTTAAAATCCCTTTTTAAATCCTGAAGAGTTTCTACATCATAATGAATTATTAAATCATCCAGTTTTCTATAATAATTTAACAATATACTGCTACTACCATAAGTTTTTAAATCTTCAAGAAGGTCTTTTTTATATGCAGATGAAAGTAAAACTAGTGTATCATACCTAATTAAAACCTTTCCTTGCTCTATTCTTCTGACAGTATCTCGATTTAACCCTGTCATACGCTCTACATTTGACTGAGTAAGATTCAAGCTTTCTCTAACATCCCTTAAAAACTTCCCAAATTCTTCTGTATTAAATGATTCGAACAATATAAAGCCTCCTTGAATGCGACATTTAATCCACTTACATCATTTTTGTTAATGTAATAAAATAACAAATAAAAGCAAGGGGAGGTAATGATATGAAAAAAAAGCTTATGTCTCAAAGTGTACCAGAAGTAGACAAAATAATTAAAAACCTAAAGATAATTCGTTACTTCCTCGTAGGTATTATAACATGTATTTCATTTATTTTGATATCTATAATCACTATAGACTCTGTGGATGGTCTTTCAAGTGACCTCGGATTTTTAATGATTCCAATCTCATTTATACCAACAATAATGATAATATGCACATTAGTTATAGTTGATACAATAAAACAAAACTCTGAAAATTGATAAAATTAAATTAACAAACTCTCTCCCTTCATAAAAAGCCAAGATCCTATTTTAGGACTTGGCTTTTTTTAGGATGAAATTTTTATTTAACTATAGGTTTTATCTATCATTTCTTTTACAGTTTCTGAATCTACTGGCTTGCTGTAATAATATCCCTGTACTATCTCGCAGCCGCAATGCTTTAATATCTGTGCTGTAGATTTGTCTTCTATTCCTTCTGCCACTAATGTCAAATCAAAGCAATTAGAGAGCTGTATGATTGTTTTTATTACATCTTCCTTGTTTTCTTTTAGATATCTCCATATTACAGATTTATCAAGTTTTACCTTACTTATAGGAAGAGAAGATAAATAATTTATGGAAGAAAACCCTGTCCCAAAATCATCAAGTGCCATACTGATGTTTAGTTCTTTAAATTTATTCAAATAATTTAAAGCCTCATCTATATTATCTATAAGTATATTTTCTGTGACTTCAATTTCAATAAAATCTGTAGATACATTATACTCAAGAAGAAGGTCTTTTAGATACTTATGAAATCCCCTGTCATTAAGCTGCCTTGGTGAAAAATTTATAGCCACAGGCTTTACATCTAAACCATCTTTTTGCCAGGAGGCTATTTGTTTTATTACTTCATTTGCAACCCATCTACCAATCGCAACGATAGTGCCTAGTTCCTCTGCAACAGGAATAAAGACATCAGGACTGTATTCGTTATTTTTCATTCTTAATAAAGCTTCAAAGCCTACGGTTTTTCCTGTAATTAGAGATATTTGAGGCTGATAAACTAGCTTGAAGTTATTTTCCCTTATAGCTTCTCTTAACAAGATTTCAATTTTAGCTTTTTCATTTAATGCTTTAATCATATCTTCATTGAAGTAGAGATAACCATTTTTCCCTTTTTCTTTAACTTTATACATTGCAGAGTCTGCATTCATAATAAGTCTGTTGATTTCACTAGAATCGTTTGGATAAATTGATATACCTATACTAGTAGTAATATAAACTCTTTTCCCATCTGCATTTAAATTTTCTCTTAGTTTTCCAGATATATTCAATACATAGTTTTCTATATATAAAAAGTCAGAAAATTCACTGATGTACACGATGAATTCATCTCCACTAAATCTGGAAACTAAAATATTGGAATCTTTGTTTTCTTTTAATATTTCAGAAATTTTTCCAAGTACGATATCTCCAAAACTATGGCCTAAGGTATTGTTTATGCCTTTAAAATTATCAATACCAATTAAAAGTATTGCCCCTTTTTTATCTTTTGCAAGCCTTTCTTTTACTAAATTAGTAAAGCCTTGTCTATTTAATAATCCAGTGAGAGGGTCATTAAAAGCGATAAATTCGATATGATTTTTTTGATTTAGAATTTCATCATACTGTGTTTTTAGAATTTCTTCAGAAGCCTGTATTTGCTGATAAGCAGCTGAAAGCTCTTCGTTTGAGTTTTCTAGCTCATCTTTGGTTTCATGAAGTTCAAAGATAAACAGATATGTATTTTCAAGAATTTTATTAATTATGCTGGTTATTCCACCAAAAGTATCTGTTTTTTGTTTAGGAAGCATATAAAGAAGGTTTTTAGATACGTCAATTTTTCTAATACTTTCTTCTAGCTCGCAAATAGGGACTACTATATTTTGAAACTGAAACCATATTAAACTTGAAACTAAAAATAAAATTAAAAAGAAATATATTATAAGTGCTAATTTGTTAAAATAAGCAAAATCTTCAAATGAAAAAGTAATATTTAAAATTCCAGAAAAGCTATCCCCATAATAAACAGGAATATAGTAATCATATGCATCTAAACCAGTATTTTGGAAAACCTTTTTTTCAATAAGAACATCATTTTTTGAGTTAAAAAAATCAGCATTAATATCAATAGATTTGTTCTGCTCGTATCTATCACTTTGAGCAATGATATTAAGATTCAAATCTAAGTACTTAGCCTCAAGAATTTGGGGATTTTTAGTGAGACTTGTAATTGTTTTTTGGAAGCTAAATTGTTCTTTTGCTAGCGCCACAATCTCTGCATTGATTCCGACTTGCACGAAAGAACCATCGTTTCCTTTGACTGCTCCATATTTAATAGGCCTTTGATATTTATCATCAGGTCTTATTACTTCCATTATCTCTGTGTCATCAGATCTAACAAATTCATACAGAGGGTGGGTAGCGCTAGGAGTCCAGCCTATATATCCTTCAATTGTAGAGAATAATATTTCACCATCTTTATCCATATAGTGAAGCTCGCTTACATCTAATACTTCAAGCATTCTGTATAGAGTTTCATTATCAATGTCATTCATTTCCTGAAGCTCAAGTATAGTCAAAGCAGCAACTCTGATTTTATTTTCCAAAACATATTCAGCATATTCTTGGGATTGAATATTTCTGCTAAGCTCTTCGCCGATTTGACTAGCTATGAGTATTCCTTCTTCTTTATACTGTGACTGCAGAACTTTATGATTAAAGTATATGGAAACACCACTTATTATAAGTATGATTGCTATTGTAAGAATCAAAGGAATGTAGAAAAGTCTCATTAAACTAACAACTTTACTTTTATAATATTTAATCATTGTTAATTTCCCCCTGGTTATGATACTTTACTTGAGTTTAGCACAAAATTAGTATAGATTCTATTTAGTTGTCCAATCTTTTAGAAATTATAAATAGTTTAGCCTGTTAAAGTTTTTGTTTACAAATTCCAGATAGAAATTTACGTAATTTCCATCATCTTTTAATATAAAAATCGCATCATATTCATTACCTGCTTTTGATTTTAATTTTTTGATTTCTACTTTTCCAGATTTAAGAAGTTCTTTAGCTATAGTTTTAGTAATTTTTTTACCTCTAGCTTTAAAAAAATTATCTTCCTTCCAAAGAGAAAACTTACATCCATTTTTGTAATTTGAGCAGTAAAATGATTTACTGTTTTCATAGACTTTACCTTTGCATCTAGGACATTTTCCTATGATTTCTTTTGAGCTTGGTCTTGATATTATATCAGAAGAGGCCTTCAAAAGGCTTTCGATACTTATATCTTTCTGGGAAGTAATGCTAAGAAGCTCATCCTTTACTTTTAGTATTGCATCATCTATGGATTTAGTGCCTTTGTATATTTCCTTTTGAAGTATGGATAGCTCTACAGTTTTTTCCTTATATAAATCAATTTTTAGAGCATCAAGTAGTTCTATAAATAATGTGCCTTTTGGCTCTATGGAAAACTGTTGTTTACTTTGACTAATATACTTATATAGCTTTGCATTTTCTATAATTCCAGTTCGCGTTGCTTCTGTACCTATTTCCACACCTTTTAGGATAGCTCTATATTCATCATCGTCATTATCTTCGTTTAACTCCTCTTGCTCTGATTTTTTAAAAGGATTTTTTAAATAGTTGGAAAGCTCACTTTCAGTGACTTTTTTAGGAGGCGTAGTTTTTTTCTCTATAGGAATGAAATTAACCTCAAATTCTTGATGCAAGGACAGATTAGGGAGCTTATTTTCGATTTTTTCAGGCTCTATCTTTAGATACCCTTCAGATATCAGAGTATCTCCATTTAAATTAAAAGTTAAATCTCCTACAGTGATTTCAAGCTTAGTTTGATTTATAATACACTCTTCATCTAAAAAATTACATAGAAATCTATTAAAAATAGTTTCGTAAATTGTCTTTTCAAGTCGAAATAGATTTTGAGGTAGCTTTGTTGTAGGAATGATAGCACTATGGCTCTCTATTTTCGAATCATCGAATATTGATTTTGTATTTTTCATAACTAATTTGTGTTCTTGAACTTGGTTTAATATATTTATAATTTTTTCTACTTTTGACTTCTCGTTTTCTGCAAGGTACTCTGTATTTGTACGAGGATAGGTGATATATCCATTATCGTAAAGCTTTTGAATTAAAGGGAGTGAATCAGAAAAAGAGATTTTAAAATCCTTTGAAAGTTTACTCTGTAGTTTGGAAAGGGAAAATAATTTTGGAGCCCTTTTAGTTGTTTTTTTCGTTTTGATATCCTTTACGATAGCCTTTTCTTTATTAAGAGAAGCAGCTTTTTCCAGAGCTTTTTCCTTTTCACTCTCAGGATACTTTGGATTTTTTAATGAAAGTAATACTTTTTCCCCTGAAGCCTTTGTATTACTTTCCAGTATAAAGTATTTTTCTGATGTGAAATTCTTTATAGCCATATCTCTATCATAGATAAACTTAACTATAGGAATCAAGACTCTGCCACAGGGGAAAAGGGCAGAAGATTTTAGGCTAACATATCTCGTAAGATTGATACCCATAAGCCAGTCCATATAGGTTCTGGCTAGTCCCTCGTTATGAAGATTTGAATAAAGGCTGTTATCCTTTAGCTCATTCATGGAGCTTATAATAGTCTCTTCAGTTTGCTCTGGGAGCCATAGACGAGTGATTTTTTTATTTGTCTTAGAATAATCTAATATTATATCTATTATAATTTGGCCTTCTCTATCAGCATCTCCACAGTTTACTATTTCTGTGACATCGTCTCTATGTATAAGTCTTTTTAATATTTCAAACTGTTTTTTAACGCCTGTATCCACAGCCTTTGTTTTCCTATCTCTTTTCAATTCAAAATCAAAAGAATCTGGAAAAAAAGGAAGGGGAACTTCATGCCACTTCTTCTTTTCTCCTAAATAATCATCCACATCTTTAAGGGAAAAAAGATGTCCAAAAGCCCAGGATATGATATATCCATTTCCCTCTAAAAAACCATCTCCTCTTTTTGATGCTTTAAGGGCAGATGCTATATTCTTACCTAGACTTGGCTTTTCGGCGATTATTAGTTTCATAGATTTAGACTCCTTTAATAAAGCATATTTAGACCCGTCTATTCGCCAGACAAATATGCAATATGAATACGTTTGTTTTCTTTATCTTTAAAAATTTTTGTAGGAACTTCATAGACACTCTCGATAAGTTCCTCAGTTAGAACATCCTTTGGACTGCCCTGGGAAAAAATAGAGCCTTCTTTAAGCACATAAAGATAATCACAGTAAGTTGCAGCTATATTTAAATCATGAAGTGCAGCAATTACTGTAACTCCTAGTTTTTTTGAAAGATCCATTATTTTGAGCTGATGCTTGATATCAAGATGATTTGTTGGCTCATCTAGAACAAGACATTTTGTATCTTGAGCAAGTGCCCTTGCTAGCATAATTCTTTGTTGCTCCCCACCAGAAAGAGAAGAAAATACTCTATTTTTAAAATTTGTCATTTCTACTTTTTCAAGAGCTTCATCAACAAGCTTATAATCATGTTGATTGTCTTTTTCAAGTGCTTTTTTATGGGGTGCTCTTCCCATTAAAACAACTTCAAATACAGTGAAATCAAAATTATAGTAATTATGCTGATTTACTACAGCCATTTTTTTAGCAGAAGATTTATAAGGCATAAGGGAAAGATTTTCATCATCAAGGTAGAAATCTCCACAAGATGGTCTTAGTACCCTATAAAGACTCTTTAAAAATGTAGATTTCCCACTTCCGTTAGGTCCTATTATACCAATAAAACTTCCCTCATTGGCCTTTATATTTATATCTTTTACAATTTCTGTATTGCCTATAGATACAGATATATTTTTTGAACTTATTTTCAAGATTCTCTTCCTCCAAACCCATAGCTCTTACTAATAAGCAAATAAATGAAACAAGGTGCTCCAATCATAGAAATCAAGATTCCTATAGGAAGCTCAGTATGTGGGATTATAGTCCTTGATAATAAATCTGCCCAAACCATGAAAATAGCACCAGCTAAAAAAGAAACTGGAATGATTTTTTTGTGGTCTGTCCCAAAAATCATTCTTACAAAGTGGGGGATTATTAATCCAATAAAGCCTATCATTCCGGATGTAAAGACTACAAATCCAATAATCAATGAAACAACTAGCATATAAACATGGCGGGCTATATGTAAATCTGTTCCTAGTGTAATACTTGTATCGTCTCCAAGTAGCATCAGATTTAGGTTTCTATATTGAGTAAAAAAGAATATACTACCGCCAATAGTAACTAGATAAACAGAAGGAATCAAAGACCATTTCGCTCCAGCTAAACTGCCCATAAGCCAAAAGGTTATGCTTTGTATCCCTTCTTTGTTATTTGCAAAGAAAATAATAAAACTGGAAAAAGAAGAGCAGGCTGCATTTATTGCCAATCCAGATAATAGTAGCTTCACTGAATTTGCTCTAGAGCCTATATTTGCAATAAACATTACAAAAAGAGCAGCTGTAAAAGCACCTACAAAAGCTAAAATTCCTACATAGCTAGGGCCAAATGCTACCCCAACTCCTAACAATATAGCTGAGGTTGCCCCAAGTGAGGCTCCTGAAGAAACACCAAGAATATATGGGTCAGCTAGAGGGTTTCTTACTATAGCCTGCATCACTATACCACAAACCGAAAGACCGCCTCCCACTGCTATTGCTAAAATTATTCTAGGAAATCTCAAAAGCCATACCACATCATTTATAGGGCCTTGAGCATCCTGTGCAAAAGATTCTATTTTGAAGATATTAAATAATATTACTTTATATACAGAGGATATGGGAATACTTGTGGAACCAATTGAAACAGCAATTAGAATTGAAAGTATTAGAAAAAATCCTAAAAAAACAGAAATACCAATATACATTGGAATTTCTGTTTTTGTCTTTTTATTAGACAACATATTATTCAAAGTCCATTTCTGGATAGATTCCATTAGCTAATCTAAGTATTCCATCCAGTGTTCTAGTTCCACTACAATACATCTCTCCAAGAGATATAGCATATACTCTGTTGTTTTGAACTGCACTTAAGCTTTGATATCTTGGGTCATTAACAACCTTATCGATAGCTGCATCAGCATCTGCTATACTGCTGGAGCTACCAAAATAGACTGTGAATATGACCTCTGGATTAGACTGGATAAACTCTTCATTGCTCATTTTATTTTCATTAGCAGTTACAAGCTCAGCTCCTAGCTGTTTTACCATATCTCCACCTAAAGTATTTTCTCCGTATACCCTAACTCCTTCTTTTTCAAATTCCATTACTAAAACACGAGGACTATTGTCCATTTTTTTAGCTTCAGATGAAATAGTCTCAACTTTGGTTTTCATCTGTGCAACTATTTCTTCAGCTTTTTCTTGAACATTGAATATTTTCCCTAGATTTAAAATATCGGTGTATTCATTTTCCAAAGATTGCTTTGCAGCAGCTCCTGAATTTTGCATTATATAGGTGTTGATATTTCTTTCATGAAAGAAATCTACGTCACCTAGATTTTTCTCAGAAAAATATGAGTACCAGCTTAGGATTAAATCTGGCTGACTCATTAACACAGTTTCCTTATCAGGAGTGAACTCAGTTAGATAATTAATTTTATTAAATCCATCTTGATATTCAGGCTTTACGTCTTGGTCTAGTCCAGCAGCTGCAACAATATAATCTTCTAAACCAAGGGCTAGAAGTGTTTCTATTGAATTTTGATATACTGCAAAAACCTTTTCAGGGGCTTTATCAAATGTGACCTCTATAGGCTCTTTTGCAAAGTTGTAAGTAGTTATAGTCACAGGATAATAGGAATCTGAGTTTTCGATTTCCTCTTTAATAGGTGTTTCAATTTGAGGGGTACAACCTGATAGTAATAATACTGCCAATAAAACTAATAAAATCTTCTTCATGTCAATTTCTCCTTTGATTATATTTATTAGGCAATTTACAGTCTTATTTATAAGAATAGCTCAAATAAATAAAGCCTCCATAAATTGATGGAGGCTAGGTATCTAATAGGTATTTTATGCATACAAAATACACCGGTATGATTATTCTGTGCCTCGCAGAATATCAAAGATACAGTAAGGCAGGTCTTCTGGCTTATGCTACAAACGCTATTTTTCATCTTCCCGACAAATAACTTCATCAGTGATTTTCTAGATAAAACCTAGGAAATTTAGCTCGCAAATACAGCAGCGGGACTGCGCGGGAATTACACCCGACTTCCCTTTTAATCTACAAAATTGTAGAACCTTAACCTTCAT
Organism: Acetoanaerobium pronyense; assembly: GCF_017874355.1. GTDB lineage: Bacteria > Bacillota > Clostridia > Peptostreptococcales > Filifactoraceae > Acetoanaerobium > Acetoanaerobium pronyense. The sequence goes on along the minus strand of NZ_JAGGLI010000034.1, from coordinate 19,830 downwards.
GAATATATCATACAAAAATATTGATTGTCAATTAACATAATTAAATATAAGAAGTGCTATGCTTATTCACTAAGAAGGTCATCATTTTCCTTAAATCATCTAATTATGATATATTTATATAAAAGGATTACAATTAGCTTACTGCAGGGAGGAAAATATGGAATTTTTAAATATTAGTAGAGAAAATATACAAATAGGGGATATCCCAGCAATTATCCTTAGACCAAATTTGAATCAAGAGAAATTGCCCACTATTGTTTTTTACCATGGATGGAGCTCAAGAAAAGAAAGTCAAGTTTTTAGAGGCTCTATAATTGCGAGTCTTGGATTTCAAGTTATACTTCCTGATGCAATCCATCATGGAAGTAGGGGAGAAATAGACTATTTAGAATCTGAAAAAACAGGATTATTTTGGGAGGTTGTTCTAAATAATCTTAATGAATGGAAAAAAATAAAAGAATATATAGTAGAAAATCTAAAGGCAGATCCTCTTAGGATAGGAGTAGCAGGACATTCTATGGGAGGATTTACAGCCTCAGGTATTTTTGCTGAGAATATGGACATTAAAGCGTGTACTACTTTAAATGGTTCCTTTAATTGGAAAAAAAGTAATGAAATTTTTAAGAAAAGGCTAAATATAAAAATGAACGAGGACTATAAAGAGATTGAAAATAGGATTTCTAAGAAGAATCCAAATTCTATGATTGAAAATCTTGCACAAAGACCTATACTTATTCTTCATGGAGAATCTGATTCAATTGTAAGTATAGCTCCACAAAGGGAATTTTTTGAAGATATCAAAGTAAAGTATGAAAATGCTGAAGATATAAAGATGATTTCCTATCCAAATCTAGATCACTTTGTTACCACAAATATGATTGAAGATATGTGCGAGTGGTTTAGCATGAAGCTAAAATAAATAGATAATTTTAAAAATAAATCCATACATAGGCTTTAATCATAGCCAAGATGTATGGATTTTATATTAGAATTAGGAAGTGTAAGATAATTAAGTAGCCATTCTTTTTTAATATTTTATGTTCCATAGAAAATATGATATGACCCTATTGTATTTATATATAATGTTTATAAAGCAAATATTTCAATCCATTCACTACCATCTAAATTCATTCGATAAAAGCTTGAATCCGCATGCAGATAGATGTGATCATTGATGATATGAATATTTGTTACAATGCCTTTATAAATCATTATTTCTTCCTCTGTTTCTAGATTGATTTTATAAAACTCCTAATCTTTGGCATCGACTCCATCCCCTTTGTGAGCAGAGACATATAGCCAATTATCTTTAATATTCATGTATTTATGACTTAGTGTGTCGTCTTTCTTAATTATTTCTTCCTTTGAAGCATCTTGACTAACCCTTTTAATTGTTCCTTCCTGGTAGAAGTAATAAATCCATTCATCATTCATCATTCATCATCATAAAAGAAGTATTATCAGTTAATTGTTCTCGTACGCTACCATCAGTTTTAACTCTGTATATATAGCCGCCTTGACTTTCTAGATAGTACAACCATTCACCTATCACATAAAGTTGCCTTGCTGTAAAATCATCTGTTAACTTGACCTCTTCTTTATCATCAATGTGCATTTTATAGATTCCACCTTGCGCAGGGCGAGGGTCTACATAATATATATAATTTTCTTCTTTTACCATTTCAATTCCTTTTGGACCTGTTAGAGGCATAAGTTGATTAATCTCTGTTCCGCCAGTTTCTATTTTAAAAAACCCACTATCTTCCCCTGAAAGCTTCCTAGTATAGATCCAGCCATTTTCAATGTGGAGTCTTGAAAAGATGCCTTCTGCCACTTTTGACATTTCATCAGGGTTTTCATGCAATCTAAAGATTCCCTCTTCGGATACAATATTAAAATAGATATTTTCTCCATAGCCAAAGAAGAGGTTTCCATTTGACGAATTGGCCTCGCTGTTCCAACTGCTATTATTATTTGTGGTCGGCATACTGCAGCCCGTCATGACTATAGAAAGAATAATAAGAAACAATAAAATTCTTTTCATAATTTTACCCCTTTCCAAGATAGATAATTTCAGAGCCTGTAACTATAAAAATGATTACAGTAAGAAAAATTTTAATTAAAAGTATGATATATCCTTGAATCTGATTTAATGATTTTATTAGATAAAGAGAGATACTATGGGAATAAAAGTATCCGTCAAATACAGCACATATATACAAAGCTCTATCTATGATAACATTAATCATAAATAGAGCTTTAATTATTTTTTGTCTTTTATTTCTGACATGCATTCATGGGGAAGCGTTTTTGACCATGGAAGAAGGTGGTCAAGTGAATTTTCCGCTGAAAGTCTTGTATTAGGAAGTTCTTCTAATAAATATTTTAAATAATAAAATGGATTTAATCCATTCATCTTGGCGGTTTCAACTATGCTATATGCAATTGCACTAGCTTTAGCCCCGTTAGGGGATTTGCAAAACAAATAATTTTTTCTACCTATAACAAACGGCTTTATCTGCCTTTCGGCAGCGTTATTACTAAGCTCACATTGTCCATCTTTTAATACATTAGTTAAAAGCTCCCAGTTAGATAAACTATAATTAATAGCTCTTCCGAGACTGCTTTTAGGAACCACTTTGGGCTGAACTTCTTGAAGCCATGCCAAATAAGCCTCAAAAACAGGCTTTAGCTCTTTTTCCCTAAAAACAAGCTTTTCGCTTGGGGAAAGATTTTTATTTTTAGATTCAAGGATGAACATTTCCTTGAAAAACTGGGTGGCCGCGTAAGCGTATGTAGATTCTATCTTGGCTTCTTTGGGCAGAGCCTTAAGAGCATCTGTATAGTATCTTCGAGCATGGGCTAAGCAACCTACTCTAGTTACATTTTCAACTGAGTTATATCCAGCATAATCATCTGTTTGAAGGAATCCGCTGAAACCTTGAAGAAAATTCTTTGGATTCTTACCAGATCTAGATGGAGTATATTCATAAAGGGCAATCTTTTTTCCATAGCTACCGCTTTTGTATAGCCACATATACGATTTGCTGCTTGAATCCTTTCCATCTTTTGTCAAAACTCTAAGAGGACTCTCGTCAGCCTGGATAAAAGTCTCTTTTAAAAGCTCGGTTTTAAGCCTTTCATAAAAAGGCTCAAGCCAAAGCTCAGATGTCTTTATTATCCAGTTAGCCATATTTTGTTTGGAAATATCTATACCAAAATCATTAAATATCCTCTGCTGCCTATCAAGAGGAAGAGCACAGGAATACTTTTGATATATTAGATATGATATTAAACTAGGCGAAGCAAAGCTACCCTTTAGTACAGGCTCCGGCATAGGAGCTCTAACTATAGGGGTATTATCACCTGATTCATTACAGGATTTACATACATATATTTTTCTTACATGATGAGTTATTGATACCTTAGCAGGAACTATCTTAAGTTCTTTTCTAATCTCTGTAGACATCTCATTTATCTTAGAATCACAAGTTTTACATATTTGTTCATCCTCTGATAAAGAATACTCTATTATTTCAATCTCTAAATTCTCAAAAGATGCCTTATTAACTCCTCTTTTCTTCTTTCTTTCATAAGTTATCTTTTCAAGACAAGGCTCCTCAGCCTCCGGCTTTTGATTTATTTCAGCTTCATTAAAAAATGAGATTTGTTCATGTTCAACAGTATCACTGGATTTGCCATATTTCTTAGCTGCATTTAGCTTAAACTGCTCCTCGTACCATTTTATTTTGGCATTTGCTATTTCCAGTTCATGTTGAAGCTTCGCATTCTCATTTTTAAGATCATCTAAAGGTTCATTATTCAGTTTTTTATTTATATTTTCATTTTTAGTAGTTTTCATAAAAGTATTATATCATGTCTTAAGGTACAAAAAAAGAGTTATCTCTTTAAAACATGATATATTTTTTATATTAAAATCCTTTGATTACAAGGTTTGTGGGCGTCATATTGCTCAACGCTAAGTCCATCTAAAAGCCATCTGAATTGTCTTTCATTTATGGATAAAGAAGCGGAGATTCCCTTTTGAGGCCATTTAAAATATCCACTTTCCAATCTCTTGTAGTGTATCCAAAAACCATTATTATCCCAGACTAGAATTTTGATGAGATTTTGCTTTTTATTGCAAAATGCAAAAAGATGAGTAGAAAAAGGGTCCATTTTTAAAACATGCTCCACAATTAAGGATAGACCATCAATAGATTTTCTAAGATCAGTAGCACCAAGAGCCAAGTGAACTTTTTCGATGGTAATTTGTTTAATCATATCTTTTTTAAAGTTTTTATTAATCTTAATAAAAGGATTTCATCAAAATCTGAACTTACAGATATACTGATACCACTTACCTCCACAGCTATCGCTGAAGAAATCTCCTGTGATATGGATACACTTGCAAATTCAAACTCCTCTTTGTAATCTTTCTTATCCGAAGGATTAGAAGAAGCCTTTGAAACCCAATATCTAAATGAACTAAGTTTCAAATTATTTTTCTCACAAAAGGCTTTTTGAGATAAACCGCTTGTTTTATATTCTTTGACAAGATTAAGCCAGTTTTCTTTATTTTCATTTTTACTCATAAAAAAGAAACACCTCCGATATTTTTATATCTTTGGTGTATTATCTCATTGTAAAATCTTGAAATCTATATGTGCTGTATTTGACGCTTACAAATAATTGAAGAAATAAGGGGAGAGAGCATAGGGGAAGTATTCAAAAAAGAGATTTTTAATATACTTGATCTTAAGAATACTTACGCTTATAAGGATACTGAAGATACTAGTCCCGTACCTTTTTACTATAAGTCAAAGGAGTTATGGGTTCCAAATTATATTTCATCTGTTGCAGCAGAAGGAGGAATAGTATCGACTGCTGAAGAAGCAATGATTTTTTTAAAGGCGTTTTTCAATGGAACATTTTTCCCAAAAGAGGAAGTAGAAAGCCTAAAAAAATGGAATTTAATATTACCACCACCTAGTCTTTTTTACTATGGCATAGGTATTGAAAAATTATTCATTCCAAGAATCATTTCCACATTCAAACCAATTACAGAGATAATAGGCTTTTGGGGACAAACAGGTTCCTTTGCCTGGTACAATCCAGATACAAATCTATATTTTACAGGAACAACCAATCAAATAAATGGGGCTGGACATTCAGCAGTCATGAAAGGGATTCTAAAAATTATAAAAGCAGCTCTTTAAAAATAGAATATTTTGCCCGAATAATATTAGCTTTTTCAATTTCAGAAACAAATTAAAATGAGTTTGTTTTTTAAAAATGGACAGACTTATGAGAGGTTGTATCCATGAAAGAATCTAGCTTTGCTTCTTTAATGAAAAGATTTACTGTAGCTATTAGCTTTATAACTAAATTCATCATATATAGCATGATATTTGGAGTAGTCAGACTCAAATTCTCGCATAAAATAACTTAATTCAGGATTCTATAACTTTTTTAAAACAGAGTTAGATTTGAGCTTTATCAGTATATCTACATCGTAATCGTGACATAGATTATATATTTCTGATGAAGCAAATCAGCTGTACCCTCTTAGAAGGATTATAGTGTCTAAATATTTTTGCTTTAACCATTTAAAAATAGGTTCTAAAAAGATTACTTTTAAATGGTTTTAAAGATTTTTTAAGAAGTATATGAATAATTTGGGTTTATGTTTGATGTCTGATATTTAGAGTTTTATACATATTTTCCCATATCAAGCTTGATAGATATCATTGACAGATACAATCTAAAATTGTATGATGATATTGACAATTATTATCATATAAACGACTGAAAGGAGTAACTTTTCCATGACATCACGATATCATTTTCGGACACAGGTGATTTATGAATTTTATCTAGGAATTCAAATTATGAGTATTGTTGCTATTCTTTTTATAAATCATCTAAATATCAAAGGAATAAGATTTAACTCTGGCATAAAGATTTTTATCGGGGCATACACCCTCTTCATTTTTTTAAAACTAATTTTTCTTATACGACAAGGATATTTTCAAAGTGATCAAAAAGAAATATATCCAAATCTTTTCGTTAGTATCTTAGAGGGTATCTTTCTGACCCAATTTGTATATATTGGGGTAGATTATCTTTCTATCCTTTCTCATCTGTTTTACTTCTATATTGTTTTTCAGATTGTACTTTTTCATCATAAAAGCTTCTTTTTTTTTAGCACGTTTGTTTCTATATGCTATAGTTTCTTAATGATTTTAAAAAAACCTCAATTATTACTTTCTTATAACTTTGCCATACATATTATCTTGTTTTATCTTTTGGGTTATATTCTGTCCTCCATTATTATAGAGATTAATCGACTGCAAAGTCATATGGACTATATAAACAAAAGTCTCGCAGAAAAAAATCAAAAGTTGAATGAAATAGCCAATAGAGATTATTTAACAAATATGTATAATCTTAAATATTTTTACTTACATTTTAACAATCTTGCCCAAAAATCTCAAGAACATACTGATTCATTTAGCTTAGCTATGTTAGACATTGATAACTTCAAAAAAATTAATGATACATATGGACATTTATTTGGTGATAAAGTTTTACAACAAGTTTCTTCATTAATTTTAGAAAATATTCGAAAAACAGACGTTGCTGCTCGATATGGCGGTGAAGAATTTGCAATAATATTCCCCAATACATCCATTGAAATCGCTAAAAATATCTGCGAAAGAATAAGAATTGCTATCGAAAATTATTCTTTTGATATAAAAAATCAAACTGTTATGGTTACAATTAGTGGAGGTGTTTCAAGTAGCTATGGTTTTGAAATTTCTCATGAAAATCAAAGTTTCATAGAATTTGTAGATGAGCTTTTATACAAAGCGAAATCTCTCGGTAAGAATAAAATAAAATCGGATTAGATTTTGAATCTATATAAATTTCAGTAGAAATTATTATTTGTATTAGACATGAGAAACCTCCAAATTAATTTAATATATCATGTCCGAGTATTTTTGTCTAAATTAGTGAAACCTATCCATTATCCATAAATCAAATATAGCGACCAATATTACTGATTGATGTATCCCGTAATATCGTCCGAAATAACAGATTTCCTCCTGGTTCTCAGGAAGCTGTCCCTTGACATCACGTTAGCCAGACAGAAGTATCATTATATAACAACACCGTCTTGGCATGTATGCTTACCACAGCATACTTACATCAGTAATATTAATCGCTATCTTGAATAAATTAATTGGTGGAGATGAGGAGAATCGAACACCTGTCCGTAGGCTCATTCCATATATTATTCAAAAATCACGGCGTATTACAGTGATTGCTCAAGTGCTATTATTGAAATACCAACTATTTAGTATTAAGTTGAGTATGTTCATTTCAATAAAAAACCTCCCTACAACTGTAGACAGGAAGCACGGTTTTAGATATAATTTGAAAGAATACTTTGTAAAAGTATCTTACTTATATCGTTGTGGTGCTAACAACGGTTGTAGGATATCCTTGCCATCCAATTCCAGTTGGTTGGTGAGGACAAAGTATTTTTTTATTGTGTACATTATAATGCTTATTGAATTTCAATGCAAGAAAAATAAAAAAATTAATACAAGCACTGAATCTTTTTCAGGAAATTAAGCATTGGAATTAGATGTTTGAGGTTTTAAAATTGTTTTTCTAGAGGATTTTGATATAGGTGGAATTAGGGTCCAGTATACAGTCTTTTTTAAGATTAGCAAGCACAGCATATGGGCCGCCACTTTTTTCAAAAGTAGCTTTTCCATATGCCAAACAAAAAAGTTGCTTCGCTTCCAATTTTGTTGTTGCTTGCTGGGAAATTCCCAGACCCTTTTTATATGACGTTGTAACACTTGAAAGAATATATAGTTAGATAATTTTCTGATTTTATTTAGGCATTTGATTATATATATTTATAATAACTATTGTAAATTAGAATTAAAAGAATTATAATAAAGAACATCCCTGTGGGGGGGATATGCTAGGGGGATTTACATATGAATGAATTCACTAAATCAGTTTATAAATTTTCAAAATTTGATAAAGTAAAAAACATTTTTTTTTTAGCAATACCAGCAATAATTGAGAATATATCACACGTATTTATAGGAGTTGTAGATATCTATTTTGTTAGTAAGTTAGGCACTGAGGCTATAGCAGGTGTAGGTATAACTAATCTAACTATGAATGTGTACATTGCATTTTTTATGGCTTTTGGAATTGGAACTACTGCTCTTGTTTCTAGGCATATAGGAGCTAATGAAAAAGAAAAAGCTAGTTATGTATTAAGACAAATCTTATTAATGAATTTATTTATTGGAATAATTATTGGGTTTACTAATTTAATTTTTTCAAAAAAAATTTTATTGTTTTTAGGTGCAGATGCAAAAACTCTAGAATCTGCTATACCCTATTTTTTAGCGGTATCTGTACCTTCGATATTTTTATCTATGAATATAATTTTATCTAGCGCTCTTAGAGGGGCTGGCAATACTAAAACTCCGATGAACATAGCTTTAATAGCCAACTTGACTAATGCTATACTCGACTATATATTAATATTTGGGATTTTAAATTTTAATGGTTTTGGAATTTTAGGAGCGGGACTTGCTACTACTTTATCTAGAGTTATTAGTATGATTTTTTTATTTCAAAAAATAACTAATAAAAAAAGTGAATTTTATATATCAATACTTGAATCTTGGAAGCTGGATTTTATTAGTGCTAAAGCTATTTTAAAACTTAGCTTACCGGCTGCAGTAGAAAGACTAATCATGAGATCTGGCCAAGTAGTATATGGAAGTATGATTATAAAGATTGGGACTGAAGCATATGCGGCTCATAACATAGCGGGAACAATAGAATCATTTTCTTATTTACCGGGAATGGGTTTTGGTGTAGCAGCAGCAACTTTGGTTGGGCAGAGCTTAGGGAAAGAAGAAAAAGAAAATGCTCAAAACATTGGGTTAATATCGTATTTTTTAGCAACAATTTTTATGGTTATAATTGGAATTATATTTTATATCTATGCTCCAGAACTTGCTAAATTATTTACAAAAGATGATTTTATTATAAATCAAGTAGTAAAAGTGCTACGTATCATAGCTTTATTTCAACCATTTTTAGCTATTACACTGGTTATAACATCAGCTTTACAAGGGGCCGGGGACACTAAATTTCCAATGTATTCATCTCTTATAGGTATTTGGGGAATAAGAGTATTAGGGGTTTATATATTATGTGTTAAGCTTGAATATGGATTACCAGCTGTTTGGGCAGTATATGCAATGGATATTGTAGTTCGAGGAATCATTTTGATGGTACGATATCTATATGGTGACTGGAAAAATGTTGAAATAAAATAAAATTAACATAAGGAGAAATTTAAGTATGTGTGATTATAAACATCCTAACCAAAAGAAAGTTATTAACAGAATGTCAAGAATAATTGGACATGCTGAGGCAATAAAAAAGATGTTAGAGGAAGAAAGGGATTGCAGTGAAGTATTAATTCAAATTTCAGCTGTCAAGTCTGCTCTTAATAATGTGGGGAAATTGGTTCTAAAAGACCATATAAATCATTGTGTTTTAGAAATAATTGAAGATGAAAACGATGAAATTTTAGAAAAACTAGATGATGCAATAGATAAATTTATAAAATAATTTAGTTACAATTTAATCAAAATATTAAGAAAAGTTATTTTAGGAGAGTGTTTAGATGTGCGGGTTTGTTGGATTTTCATCTGCGAATGCAGAATTAGATAAAGTTAAAATAATAAATGATATGATGAAAGCAATACTTCATAGAGGGCCAGATAGTGGTGATTTTTTTTCTGACAATGAAATAACTATGGGGTTTAGAAGACTTAAGATTATTGATTTGTCTGATGAGGCAAGCCAACCAATGTTCAATGAAGACAGAAGTTGTGTACTTGTTTTTAATGGAGAAATTTACAACTATAAAGAATTAAGAGAGGAACTTATAACAAAAGGACATATTTTTAAAAATAATTCTGATAGTGAAGTCATTATTCATGGATACGAAGAATATGGTGAGAATATTCTAAAGAAGTTAAGAGGAATGTTTGCATTTGCGATATGGGATAAAGTTAAAGAAACGCTATTTATGGCAAGAGATATGTTTGGTATAAAGCCACTTTACTACACTCAGAACACTTTAGATGGATCTTTTTTATTTGGTTCGGAAATAAAAAGTTTTTTAAAACATCCAAATTTTATAAAAGAGCTTAATAACGATGCACTCAAACCATACCTTACTTTTCAATATTCTGTTATGGATGAAACTTTTTTTAAAGGTGTATATAAACTAAAACCAGCTCATTATATTATTTATAGAAAAGGGGAAATCACGTTAAAGCCTTACTGGTTCTTAAAATTCGACATAGAAAAAGAGAGCTTAGAGCACTATGTTGAAGAAATCAAGAAAACTTTGAAGGAGTCTGTAGATTATCATAAAGTTAGTGATGTGAAAATAGGGTCGTTTCTTTCTGGGGGAATTGATTCCAGTTATATAACATCACTTTTAAAGCCAGACAAGACATTTTCTATAGGTTTTCAAGACTATGAAGGTGTTTTTAATGAAACAAATTTAGCGAAAGAATTGTCAGATCTTTTAAAAATAGAGAATCACAGAAAAAATATGAATGCGGATGAGTTTTTTGATATAATACCAACAATACAATATCATATGGATGAGCCACATTCCAACCTATCATCAATTCCTTTATATTATTTATCAAAGTTAGCAAGAGAGCATGTGACAGTTGTACTGTCAGGAGAGGGTGCAGATGAAATTTTTGGTGGATATGAATGGTATATAAAATCTAATAAACTGGAATTATATGAAAAAATACCCTATAAATTTAGAGAGCTAATATCATCAGCAGCTCTAAAACTTCCTAAAAATAGAATATCCAATTTTTTGATAAAAGGTGGACAGACCATCGAAGAGAAGTTTGTAGGTCAAGCCAAGATATATGAAGAAAAAGATGCAGTGGATATATTAAAGGGAGAGTATAGAAAAGGTCCATCTGTAGAAACTATTACAAAAGAGGTTTATAAAAATGTAGAAAATAAAGATGATCTTACAAAAATGCAGTATCTTGATTTAAAACTTTGGTTACCAGGGGATATACTCCTTAAAGCTGATAAAATGAGTATGGCAAACTCCATAGAACTGAGAGTTCCATTTTTAGATAAAGAGGTTATGTCATTAGGCTCAAAACTTCCAAGCAGTTTAAGAGTTAATAAATCCAATACTAAATTTGCACTTAGAAAAGCTTCGGAAGAAATTCTCCCTAAAGAGTGGTCTAATAGACCTAAGGCAGGGTTTCCTGTACCAATAAAATATTGGTTACGAGAGAAAAAATATTATGATATGATTAAAGAAGTATTCAATTCAGATTTTGCAGAAGAGTTTTTCAAAACCGAAAAGCTGATAAATATGCTAGATATTCACTATAATGGGGATGAAAATTATGCAAGGAAAATTTGGACGGTATATGTTTTTCTTATATGGTATAGAAAGTTTTTTATAGAGTTAAAGTAAAGTATACCTTAGGAATCAACAGCTTTTTTGTATATCATATTAATGTATCTAACTACAAGGTGATTTAAATGAAAAAAATCTTTGTGCTATCAATATTAACATTAACATTATTGAATATATACTGGATTTCTTATTTTATTTTCAATAAAAATAATCCTATAAATTCTGAAATATTGGCAGAGGAACCTATTTTTAAGAGAGGAATTATTTATATTTCAAATATAGATTCTACTGGTATGTCTATAGAAAATAGTGAGTTTAAAATAATTGATTTTGAATCTGGAAAAACTATACAAACACTAACTACAGATGAAAACGGCTTTGCTAAGTCAAATATATTATACTATGGGACTGTATATGTAATCGAACAGATTAGTGCTCCAAGTGTGTATGAAATGATTGATTCTTCAATGAAAATTGAACTTTCTGAAGATATCCATGAGATTGTCTTTGAAAATAAGCTCCTAAGTCATATAAAAAACGTTGATAAAAAAGAAAATGGTAAAATCGAGATTACTGAATTATATTTGCCAGTAGATATTGTTATGCAAAATCCAGAATTACCTAATGGTTGTGAGATTACTTCATTAACAGCTGTCTTAAATTTTCATGGATATGATATATCTAAAACACATATGGCAGATAATTATTTAGATAAGGTTCCATTTTCCAGAGTAAATGGGAAGTTATATGGAGGAAACCCATATGAAGCATTTGCAGGGGACCCCACACATTCTAGTGGTTTTTTCGTCTATGGACCACCTATTGCAAAAGCAGCTAACAATTATTTTCAGGATATTCAAGGAAACAATAATGCCATAGACATTAGTGGTAGCACAAGCGAAGAAATAATAGAATATCTGAATCAAGGGTTGCCAGTAGTTATTTGGGTAACCTTGGATTTAAGCCACCCAAGATTAAATTATTCTTGGTACATTAAGGAATCAAATGATAAATTTATAGCACCTGTGAATTTACATGCGGTTGTTTTAAAGGGATACAGTGATGGATATGTACATATAATGGACCCTCTGAAGGGACATGTAACTCATGAAATAAATCGATTTTTCCTTAGCTATAATGAACTCGGAAGTCATTCTGTTTTGATAGTTGAAAATTGAATTTAAATCAAGTTAAAATATTGCAGGTAGTAATTTTTATACTCCTGCAATATTTTTTATTAAATTTTGAAGGAAGTACTAATGACAAGTAAAATTTTCTAATAAGGTTTTTTGATTTTTAGTATCCGTCAAATATAGGGCATATATACAAAGCTCTATCTATGAAAACATTCATCATAAATAGAGCTTTAATTATTTTTTGTATTTTATTTCTGACATAAATTCCTGGGTAAGTGTTTTTAACCATGGAAGAAGATGACCAAGTGAATTCTCTTTAGAAAGTCTTATATTAGTAAGTTTTTCTAATAAATATTTTAAATAATAAAATGGATTTAATCCATTCATCTTAGCGGTTTCAACTATACTATATGCAATTGCACTAGCTTTGTGCCGTTAGGGATTTGCAGAATAAATATTTTTTTTACCTATCACAAACGGCTTTATCTGCCTTTTGGCAGCGTTATTACTAAGTTCACATTGTTTATCTTTTAATACATTGGTTAAAAGCTCCCAATTAGATACATTATTGGATAGATTATACTAATTTAGGCAAAAAAGACTCGGACATGATAAAATAAATTAATTTGGAGGATTATCATGTCTAATACAAATAAAAGTATAATTAAGAATTTAAAAAGCAAATTGTAGAACTTATACGAAGTGGGAAAAAATATAATATAATTATTTTACAATTCTTTAAACTAAATAAATAAGTTGCTATCTTTTAGAATTGTTTTAATATTATTTTTTAGGGAGGAAAGAGCTTTAAGGTCTTGTTTAGCTGAATAATAGGATAGACTGGTTTTCTTTAACTTTGATTCTAAATCTAATATTTCTTCTTTCAACTTGGACATTTTTGGTATCTTAGATTCAATATATTTCTCTTTTAAATAAAGTTTCACTTTTTCGTGATTGGATATATTGTCCTTATTTTCAATTTTGAAAATTTCCTTTTCTAGCCCTTTTAATGAAACATATTTATCGTAGATATCTTTTGTTTTTTTCCAGGTAATAATTGAATTAATAGTAGCATTTCGTTCTTCAATTTGATTTTTTAAATAATACATAGTTTCTTCAATATTATTAATTTTAATCAAGTTAGACTTATAAAGTTTCTCGAAATTTGATAGTGAATTAATATTATTTTCAGCCATGAATTTAGTCATTTTTGATAGTTCATCTATATTTTTCTTTGCTGCAAATTTTTTAAATCCAGCTCCTTTACATTTATTTCTTTCATTCATTTCAATCATTTTGTTAAGCTCCACAGTATTTGGATTTTCTATTCTATATCTTATACTTTCTTCTGAATACTTTTCTCCAAGAGTTTTTCCTCTTGTAAATCTAGATTGATTTTCATGTTGAAAAGCAAGGTGCTTTCCTTGTTTTACAGTATAGTTTAAATTCTTCATTTCCTCTAAGAAATCAGCGAATGTAATTACTTTAATTACTACACTATCAATATCATTTTTCATAACTTCTTTCCAAGAGTTACCTTTTTGGGTTTCAATATATTCTTTATAGGATTTTCCTTTATTTTGATTTATTTTTCTTGGAATAATTGAAAGACTGTTTTCTTTGCACAATTTATCGCTGATTTTTTGGATGTTTTGATAGGTGTACTTATTTGAGCGATATTTTTTATTATCTATGATGCTTGTAGTATTAAATATTATATGGTTATGAATATGATTCTGGTCTATATGTGTAGCAATAATATATTGATAATCTTTTTTTAGGACTTCTTCAGCTAAGGTATTACCAATTTTATTTGCTTGTTCAGGGGTTACATTATCCTCTGGAGAAAATGATTGTATAAGGTGCCTAGCTATTACAGAATTTGTTCTCTTTTTTATAGAAATATTTGTGACTAAATCAAACTCTAGTTTAGCTATATGTGGGGAGGTAGAGCAGGCATATGATGAAACGAGTATTCCATCAGCAGTTTTATCTGGATTAGTTATATAGTTTAAAGCTTTCTCTACATTAGAGTGTATAGGTTTTATTTTTACGTATGCCATTAAAGACTCCTTTTTAGATCTTAAAAGATAGTTTTTTAAGCATCTCAAATTGAACACTTTGAACTTCTTTTAACAGTTTTTCAACTCTTGCAATATCGTCAAGTGTCACTCTATTTGAAGAGTTGGCCTTGTATGCTATTTGATTAATATTAACTCCTATTTTATTAATTTCATTGTTAAGTTCTAGAAGTTCTTTCAAGTCTACTTTAACGACTAATCCACTTAACAACATTTTATGAGCATAAGAATTTATTGATTCAAATCCGGCAGCTAAACTTTTTTTCTTTATCATTTCTTTTTCGGTTTCAGTTACTCTAATTCGTATGTCTTTATTTCTATATCTATTGGCCATTTTTAATTCTCCATTAAAAAATAAAAAAACAGCTCTTTCAAAATGAAATAAGCTGCTTTAAATAATTTTCTATTTATTTTCTTCAATTACATTATCTAAATATCCTTCTAATGCTTCTTGCACTAAAGTAGACAAGGTTTTTCCTGAGTATGCAGATGCTATAGATAATTTTTTTATAATCTCAGGAGTGAGGTAATAAGACATTTGTTTCTTGTCTTTAGATGGTTTTTCTTTAGACTTTTGATTTACTTTTTCTTCAGATGTAGAATCTTGTTCTTTTTCCCTTGATACTATCTTTTTAAAAGCACTATCTGGATCAAATTTTGGTTTACTCAATATCATCACTTCCTATACTAGTTTTTTCTTTGTTTTCAAAAGCTTTTATACGTTTACTTTCTTCTAAAATAATAGGGTAGAGTAGATTATATAGTCCTTCAGAATCTTTTTTAGCAAGAAATCTGATGTAATCAGATTTTAAGTCAACAGGTATTATGATAGGGGAGATATCGTGTTCTAATAAAGAGTAAATGATTAAAAGTCTTCTGGTTCTTCCATTACCATCACTGAATGGATGGATTCTTTCAAAATCTATATGCATTTCTAGAATATGTTTAATTTTCTCTTCATCTGTTTTAGATTGCTCTAACCTATAGTTTAAATTATCTACCCATTGTTTCATAAGATATGGAACATCATGAGCAGATGCCGTATTAAAATCAGCTCCTACTATTGCATTATCATGTGTTTTCCACATTCCTCTATCAAAATTAAGGTGATCCATAAGCTGCTCATGAATTCCTCTAACAATATTTAATGATAGGGGTTCGTTATTTTCAAGCTGCTTAATAACATATTCAAGGGCTTGTTTATGGTTTTCTATCTCATAAAATTCTCTTTTGCTTACTTTTCCTGGTATAGTTTCATGAAGAAGTATAGTTACTGTATCTGCTAGGGATATAGTATTACCTTCAATAGCTGAGGAATGATAGGCTATTCGTACAAGTAAATCATCAATATATTCTCTTGGTAAAGACATCATAGTTGTTCTCCTAAAAATTCATTTATAAAATTGCTATAATCTGAGGTTACAGTAGCGCTTTTATAGTTTTCAAAAAGATTAATTTTATTTGCCTGACTCTCTTCAATGACTACAGAGTTTCTAATATAAGAGTTATATACTTTAGCGCCTATATGCTCTGCTAAATTCTCTGTAAGTTCTTTAATAGACTTATTTATATTAGCTCTAGGGTTGAATCTAGTTACCAATATTCCATTGATTTTAAGATTTTGATTACAATATTTTTTTACATTTTTTATAGTATTATTAAGTTGCTCAATACCATTTACTGCGAATATACCTGGAGTGGTAGGAATTAAAATTTCATCTGATGCAGTAAAAGCATTTACAGTCAATATTCCTAAGCTTGGAGGGGTGTCAATTATTATATAGTCATATTCTATGGATATACTTTCAAGAGCTTCCTTTAATCTATATTCTTTTCCAGTAGCTGATAGTTCTTGTTCTGCTCCAGCAAGCATTATGTTAGAAGGGATTATGTCAAAAAAGTTTAAACTTTGAATAGCTTCACGAACTGTAATTTCTTCTTTTAGAAGTTCATAAACAGTAGGGACTTCAATTTGCTTTGCATCTACGCTTTCTGATAAATTTCCTTGAGGGTCCAAGTCTATGGCAAGAACTTTATATCCTTCTTGTTTTAATCTAGATGCAATGGCTAGTGTAGATGTTGTTTTAGCGACACCACCTTTTTGATTTGCTACTGATAATATCATAATAATCCTCCTTATGATTATAACTTTTTGAGTTTATGATGTTAAGATGTTATAATTTTTCATAAAAAAATAGAATGTGAACAACATTATAAATTCAACATCATACTACTAAGATGTTAAAATACTACAAAATAATATTAACATTATAGTGTCATGATGTCAAGAACTTGTAATGTTATTTTAAAAATGAGTTAATTTCCTTGATTTTGTTTTTTAAAAACTCTAGTCTTTCAATAGTACTTTTAGGTTTTAAAGTATTTTTAGATATTTTTCCATATGATTTCAAATATTCATTAGAAATATGTTTTTCTACATTAATATTTAGCGTTGAGTCTTGTTTATTAGTATTATATGGAGTAGGGGAGTGATAAGAGGGTGTACGTGTATAGTTCCTAAACTCTTTAGTTATATATTTAAAAAAACTGTTTAAAGTCTCATATCCTTTTATATTTAATATCTCTTCATCATACTGCTCTGATAATATTATTTTTTGAATATTTGAGATAGTTTGTTTAGTTTCTAAAACGGAGTCTTCAAAAATGATTCTTTTTTTGAATGTATTTTCCATAAATGTTTTTAATAATGCGTTTATTTTCACATAATCTATATTGTATTTGATAAGTGTTGAATATTTTTCAATATGGTTCAAACTTGGAAGAAAGGCTTCTCCAATTAAAATATCATTACAATCATATACATTAATTAAGCTCTCGCACTCGCCGGATAGAAATAGAGGAGTATGATTTTCATCACAAAGCTCTATAGATTCTATTTCGCTAGAATATACATTAACATTTATTAGAAATGAAAAAGACTTGCCTACATTTAAGTGATTCTTAAAAATAGACAAGTCCATTATTTTAGATAAATTTTCATATGTTATCTTATATGCTTTATATATCAATAAAAAAACCCTCCATCTTATGTTTTATGTAAAGAAATGTATTTTTTAATCTTTTTAAACAATTTAAAATTTATAGTTAAAATCTTCAAAAAAATAAAACGCAGTTTAAAAAATGCGTTTTAAAAAGTTAATTTATATATTCACCTATATTTGCTTATTTTTTAAATATATTTATTATTGTTTCTTATTATTCTAGAGTTCGCATTTTTAACTCATCTTTTATTGGAAGTATTTGTGTAAAAAATTGCGTATAAGCTCTTCCTATTGCTCCAACAAATAAATTCATTTCTGGCTTGCTTTTTCCACAGTCTAATATATGAGTGGTAGAAATGCCAGGATATGGATCTATATAGTATATTTTTTTAATCCCTAATTGATAGGCTTTTTTTGAGCAAAGCTCACAAGGACTTGCTGTCGTAAACAAAAATCCACCTTTTACTCCTATTCCTCCATATTTAGAAATTTGTAAAAATGCATTTTCTTCTGCATGCAGAGCTCTTGTATGGACTTGATTTTCTTTATTTTTAATTGAATTATAGATATCTTTAAAACAATAAGTATATGTATTTCCTTTAAGTGTTTTTAAATCAGTGGATTTATAGTTATCTTTAATATGTTTATTAAATTCAGAATCAGTCATTTCAAAGTGACTAAAGGCATTTTCATCTATCTTTTTTTTCAAATTTTCAATATTTCTCAAATTACAAGGAACTTGTCCTTCGGGAGAACTATTCCAACCAACAGCTTTAATCGAGTAAAATTCATCGGTTATAACTGCGCCAACTTGTCTTGAAATACAGCCAGAATTAACCTTTGAATTATATGCAATTTGCATACATCTTTCGATACTGGTAGGGGTAATTATTCCAGGATGCATAATTAAACTGACATATCTTATTATATCTTTCTTTATATTATTAAAATTTTGAAACTTAGAATTATTATATAAGTATACATCTGATAATTCTATACATTTTTGTATATTTTGATTTTTAAAAAATTCCTCCTGACTTTGTTTCTTTGGATATTCTTGCTTATCTAAATTTTCTATTTCATTTTTTGAAAATTTATTTTCAAATAGTCTCTTTATTCTAACATCATCTTCAGTATTTACAGAAAACAAATAGAAAGAGGAATATCTGTCTTTAAAAAAAGTTGCCTCAAATGGATTTCTTATAGCATCAATGACTACTAAAACACCTTTTTTAGATTCTAAATTTCGTTTCCTTAAAATTTTTATTAGAGTATTAAATCTCTGAGCCATTAGTAATGTTTTTTCAGAATCGAAAGTTTCTAAAAAAGGGTTACCTGAACTCCTAATATTTGTGCCAAATTGTTGAAATAGAAATGTAAATAAATTCACATCTTGATCATTTATAGTTTTATTTACTGAAAAATATTTTGCAATTTTTTTAGTGAATTCTTTAACTTCCTTAAAATAAAAATTATATACTTCTTCTTTTCCTAAATTAGATTCATTTTCATTTAAAATATTCATTATCTTAATTCGTTTTATATGCATTTCATTATAAGTTTCTTTTATTTCGTTAAAATCGTCATTTATATGGAGTTTATTTTTTAAATGCTCTGTAAATTTATCAAAATTATGTTCTAGTAAAAAAGATGTTATAATATCTCTTCCTTCTATTTTAATGAAAGATTTCCAATTTTCCGAGGCATAATCATAAACTATCTTATATTTTCTTTCTTCATTGTTAATATCATCGGATTCTTTAGGTGGAGGTGGACTTAGTTCTTTAAATGATTGTGAAAATAGATTTGCTACAGTGGTACAACCCGAACCTGTTCTTCCCGTTAGACCGATAATTATAAACTCTTTTCTTTCTGAAAAAAGCTTTTCTATTGCAGATTTAATGCTTTCTTTAGACATGATTATCCCCCTAATGTTTATAAATATATTGTTTTATAATAAAAAATATTCTAAATATATTATACTATACCCGAATTATTCATAAAAAAATAATTTAGGCTCTTAATTCAGAAATTAGAAAATTCCACAATAAAAGTTCTTAATTTTAGTTTTCTACTCA
>NZ_JAGGLI010000033.1 GCF_017874355.1 Acetoanaerobium pronyense | reverse complement strand
ATTAGGATATCTCAATTAAAAATTGGTAAGTTAAAGAAAAAAATAAATATGCTTAGACCATAAAAACTGGGTCTAAACATATTATACGAGGAGAAATAGTATGGGTGGAGTCAAAGGGAATAAAGATAGCTTGGAACAATAGACCAGCCTCCCTTAATTTTATTACAGATATTACAGATAGGAAGAAAAAAGAAGAGGATATACTTTATCTTAGCTTTCATGACCAGCTTACAGGTGCTTACAATAGAAGATTTTTTGAGGAAGAGCTGCAAAGGCTTGATAATCTAAGAAACCTTCCTTTAACAATAGTTATGATTGATGTAAACGGACTAAAGATATTTAATGATTTGCTGGGTCATAAATCAGGTGATGAACTGATTCAAAAGGTGGCAAATGTAGTGATTAAAGAATCTAGAAAAAATGATGTCTTTGCCAGAATGGGGGGAGACGAATTTACCCTTCTAATGCCAAATACAGGAACAGATGAAGCTAAGGCTTTCATAAAGAGGGTAAATGAAGAGTTCAAAAAACAAAAAGTGGATTCACTGGACATTTCAGTTTCACTAGGGTATGAAACAAAGATTAGGGAAGAGCAAAATATAGAGGATATAATTAAAAAAGCAGATGAAAATATGTACAAAAACAAGGCAAATCAAAGCAATGAATATAGAGACACGATGGTGGAAAAAATATATGACATGCTATCAAATGAAGTTGCTTGGGAAAAAGAGCATAGTGAGAAAATAAGAAGAATTTTAGGGCTATTTGCAAATGAACTTGAATTCGATGAAGAAAGAGTTGAAAAGCTTCAGGTTGCAGGATATTATCATGATATAGGAAAATACTTTGTAGATAGAAATCTTCTCAATAAAGAAGAGCCATTGACCGAAGAGGAATTTTCAGAATACAAAAAACACTCTGAAGCAGGATATCAGATTTTGAAATCATCAAAAAAATATATGCCTATAGCCGAGATTATACTCCGTCATCATGAAAACTGGGATGGAAGCGGATATCCAGATGGACTAAAAGAATTAAAGATTCCACTAGAATCCAGAATTTTAGCAATTGCTGAAGCCTATGAAGAGCTTGTGGCAGAAATACCGTATCAGAAGGCGCTCTCAAAGGAAGAAGCTATAGAGAAGATAAAAGAAGAGTCAGGAACAAGATTTGATCCAGACCTTGTCAAACTTTTTATTGATGGTGTGGTTAAACAAATTTAATAAAAAATCTATCAAAAAAAGGATGTGAATTTACCACATCCTTTTTTATAGAATTAATATTGATAAAAAGTCCTGCAAATAACTGAAAAAGGTTTGATTTACCTTTATTACTAGGTAATTGCTGACCTGAATCTCTTATATAGTATAGTTGTCAAAATATCCTTGGATATATACTACAGGAGTTCCCTTGTCTCCGCTTCCTGATGTAAGGTCGCAAAGTGAACCTATAAGGTCAGTCAGTCTTCTAGGAGTAGTACCTTGAGCCGCCATCTCTCCAGTAAGGTCAGCTTTTTTGTTTTTGATATATTCATGTATTGCAGCCTTTAGCTCTTCACCTTTAAGATGAGCAAAATCATTGTCTGCTAGATATTTTATCTTTACTTCATTTGGAGTACCTTCAAGTCCAGCTGTATACCCAGGAGATACTACAGGATCAGCAAGCTCCCATATCTTTCCTACAGGGTCTTTGAAAGCTCCATCTCCGTATATCATTACTTCTACTGTCTTTCCAGTTAGCTCTTTAAGCCTTTCCTGTATCTTATCAACTACTTCTTTAGAATCTCTAGGAAACAGCTTTACGCTCTGCTCTGTAGATTTGTTTGAACCAAGAAGGCCATAATCCTCATTGTATCCATTTCCATCTATAGAAGTTGAAAGTATATCATCAAGTCCATATACCTTAGTAGCTCCATTTGCTTTAAGTATTCTCTTAGTTCTAAATCTAGTGTGAATATCGCAAGTAAGAACGCTTCTAGTATATTTTAATATAGTTTTAGGATTGTTTGAGAATATAACCTCGCACTCTACCCCATATCCTTCTACAAGTGACTTGTAGTAGTCTATATAGTCAACACCTGTGAAAGTATGGTTGATATATCCAAAATGCTCTCTAAAATCTGCCTCTGTAAGTACGTCGCTCCAAGGGTCTACCCCTTTTTCATCAAGAAGGTCGATATCTACAAGGTGGTTTCCAACCTCATCAGATGGATAGCTCAGCATTAGTACGATTTTTTTAGCTCCTTTGGCGATACCTCTAAGACATATAGCAAAACGATTACGGCTAAGTATAGGGAATATTACTCCTATAGTATCATCTTCAAACTTAGTCTTTACATCCTTTTTTATTGCGTCTATGCTTGCATAGTTTCCTTGAGCTCTAGCAACTACAGATTCAGTGATTGCAACTATATCTTTATCATTTATATTGAACTTTTCTATTTCAGCTGCTCTCATTACTGTATCTACTACTATATCAGTTATATTGTCGCCTTCATTTATGATAGGTGTACGAAGTCCTCTAGTAACAGTTCCTATTATTCTTTCCATCATACATCTCCTTATAATCAAACTTTTAAATATTTTTTTCCATACATCTGTACTATACACTATTTTTATGATATAAGTGAAATAAATATACAATATATCATATATAAGGAATGATTATATGGCGATTAAGCTAGACTTATACAAAGTATTTTGTGAAGTAGCAAAATGTGGTAGCTTTTCAAAAGCCGCCAAAGAACTCTATATGACCCAGCCAGCAGTGAGCCAGTCCATCATGCAGCTTGAAAGAGAGCTGCAGGTAAGGCTGTTTACTAGGATGCCAAAAGGTGTAGCCCTTACAAACGAAGGAGAGCTCCTCTTTGAATATATAAACTCCGCCATGAATCTTATTGGCACAGGAGAAAAAAAGCTCAAAGAAACAAAAGGGATGATGATAGGAGAGTTAAAGATTGGAGTAGGAGATACCATTTCAAGGTATTTTCTCATGCCTTATCTTGAGATGTTTCATAGGAAATATCCAAATATAAAGCTCAAGATAATCAATAGAACCACTCTAGAGCTTTGTGATATGCTAAAATCCGGGGAGATAGACATTGCAATATGCAACCTTCCGATAGATGACTCTGCCATAGAGTCAAAGCCATGCCTTACAGTGCAGGACATATTCGTATGTGGAGAGCAGTACAAAGATCTTGCAAAGAACCCTATAGACATACTAAACCTTTCAAGTCTACCGCTCATACTCTTAGAGGGAAAATCAAACACAAGAAAATATATAGAAAAATACTTTTTGGAAAATGGGGTGAAGATAACCCCAGAGATAGAGCTGGGCTCCCATGACCTACTTTTGGAGTTTGCAAAAATAAACCTAGGGATAGCATGCGTAATCAGAGAATTCTCCCATGACTATATGAAGGACGGCTCACTCTATGAAATAAAACTAAAAGAAGAAATACCAAATAGAAGCATAGGGTTTTGCTATCTAAAGAGCGTATCCCTATCAGTAGCATCAAGAAAATTTGTAGAGATAGTCGAGAGTAAAGAGGTGATCAAGGAATGAATATAAAGGTAATAACAGTGGGAAAAATAAAAGAAAAATATATAAAGCTTGGTATAGATGAATTTGCAAAAAGGCTTTCAAAATACTGCAACCTAGAGCAAGTTGAAGTAAGTGACGAAAAGGCCCCAGAGACTCTAAGTGACAAAGAAATGCAGATGATAAAGGACAAAGAAGGGGAAAAGATACTAGCCCACGTCAAAGAAAATACATATCTCATAGCACTAGCCATAGAAGGAAAGATGATATCATCAGAAGAACTGGCTGCTAAGATGCAAGACCTTGCAATATCAGGAAAAAGCCACATCACCTTCGTAATAGGAGGCTCCCTTGGACTGAGCGACAGCGTAATGAAAAGAGCAGACTACAAGCTCTCATTTTCAAAGATGACATTTCCACACCAGCTGATGAAGGTGATACTGCTGGAGCAGGTGTATAGGGGATTTAGGATAATTAAGGGGGAGCCTTATCATAAATAAAAGCTATTTTATATGAGGAAGGGTTTTCGATAGAAGTTAAATTAGTTTCAAAAAACAGTTTGAATCCGATATATTGAAGTTATAAACAATTCCATGAAAAAAGTCTTATATAAAAGACTAAAGCGAAAAATAGCACACAAAAGTCTTGTACAAAAGACTTTATAGCTGTAGAAGAAGATGAAAAAAGATACATTCAAGTAACATATCTTTTAGTAGAGCTAAAAAGTGAGGTAAGGATATGGACTTACAAAATATTTTAAAAACCTATTTTGGCTATGACGAGTTTAGAAATGGTCAAGACAAATTGATAGAAAGTATAATAAAAGGAAGAGATGCTCTAGGAATTATGCCAACTGGTGGAGGAAAATCTATCTGCTATCAGCTTCCGGCTATAGCACTTGATGGAATTACTATAGTTATATCTCCGCTTATATCTCTTATGAAGGATCAAGTGGATTCATTAAATGAACTAGGGATAAATGCGGCATTTATAAATAGCACTCTTGATAACGATGAGTTTTTGCAGATATTAGAGGGTATACGAGGTAATAGCTACAAGATAGTTTATGTTGCGCCTGAAAGATTAAATACTGACTCTTTTATAAATCTGGTTAAGGATATAAGGATATCTCTTGTGGCAGTAGATGAGGCTCACTGTATCAGTCAGTGGGGGCATGATTTTAGGCCTAGCTATCTTGAGATTCCTAGATTTATTAATTCCTTAAAGCAAAGACCAGCAGTAGCAGCATTTACGGCGACTGCAACCAAAGAAATCATTAAGGAAATTAATCGCCTTATAGGGCTGAGAAATCCTATAGAGGTCACTACTGGTTTTGATAGACCAAATCTCTATTATCAGGTGCTAAAAGTTAGCAATAAATCCAAATTTTTAATTGAGTATCTAAATGAAAATTTTAAAACTGAGTCTGGGATAGTTTACTGCTCGACTCGAAAGTCAGTTGAGTCACTGGTTAAGGTTTTAAGTGACAAGGGATTTTCGGCAGTGGGATATCATGGGGGAATGAACTCAGAGGAACGCCAAAAGAATCAAGATGATTTTATACTTGGGAATAAAAGGATTATAGTTGCAACCAATGCTTTTGGTATGGGAATAGATAAGCCAGATGTTAGATTTGTAATCCACTACAACATGCCGAAAAATATGGAAGCCTATTACCAAGAGGCAGGAAGAGCAGGCCGTGATGGAGAAAAAAGCGATTGTATTTTACTTTATTCTGCTTCAGATATAGTAAAGCAAAAGCTCATGATTCAAAACAACGATATAGACCCTAAAAGGCAAGAGATACTGTACAAAAATTTGCAGTACCTAGTTAATTACTGCAATACAAATGACTGTCTTAGAAATCAAATACTAAATTATTTTGATGAGGACTTTGCAAATGATAAATGCAAAAACTGCAGTAACTGTATAGATAGCTCGGAAATGATGGATATTACTTTAGAAGCTCAGAAAATACTTTCTTGCATATATAGGGTAAGTCAAAGATATGGAGCCAACATGGTGATACAGGTACTTAGGGGGTCAAAGAATAAAAAAGTATTAGAGGCTAGATTAGATAATGTATCCACCTATGGAATAATGAAGGAGTACAGTGATAGTGCTATCAGCGAGATAATCATGACACTGGTATCAAGTGGATATATTCATATGACTCATGATAAATACCCAGTGCTAAAATTAACCAGCAAATCTGCAGATGTACTGAGCGGAAAAACTAAGCTCCATCATAAAAAACATTTATTACAAAAGAAAGATGAAAAAGAGAAAGCTAGTAAATCTATAAAAGGTGGAAATATAGACTTTGATATAGAGCTATTTGAAAAGCTAAAGCAATATAGATACAAGATAGCCCAAGAAAAAGGGCTACCTCCATATGTTATATTTCACGATATAGCGTTAAAAGAAATGGCGGCCTATCTGCCAGTGAATAAAGAGTCCTTCTTAGAAATAAAGGGCGTAGGTGATAAGAAGTATGAAAATTATGGCGAAGGGTTTATTGACATAATTAAGGAATCCAAGATGTAGTATGAACGACCTTTGAAGCCCCTTTAATATATATCCCCTTGTAACTACTTCTATCAGTTGCTCCAAATTTTTGGTAGATATTTTGGATATGTTTTTTATGGTTGCCTAGCTTACATAGAGCTAGGCAGCTATTTTTAAAAGTTTTTTTTGGAATTAAGATATGGGTTTGGATAGTTTACTGTGAGTATTCTAACTACCTTGTTTGTATTATTTTCCCAATTATGTGGTGTTTTGGAATCCAAATATATACTATCTTCTGGATACATTTCAAAATCCTTATTTTTCACATGCATAGTAAGTACTCCTTCAAGTACAAATATAAATTCTACACCTTCATGGACATAATTTTCAGTAGCTTTTGAATCATATTTTGATGGTAGAATTTCATATATTCTAGGCAAAAATTCGGCTTTTACTAAATCCCTCACTAGATTAAACTGAATATACTTAGAATTAACTGAGGATACTTCCCTATCGTAGCTTCTTATAAGACTTTCGTTATTTGTGTTTGTTGTTTTTTTTTCAAAAAATACATCTAAATCTACATCTAAAATCTTTGCAATTATCATAAGTGAGTCTACTGCAATTGTAGTCATTCCTCGCTCAAACTGTGACAGAAAACCTGTAGATAAACCTGATTTTTCACTCAATTCTTTTAATGTGATTTTTTTTTCTTTTCTAAGCTTATTCACGATTAAGCCTATATCTATCATATCATTCATTCATTATCTCCCTTAAATAGTTTATTAAATTACATTCTAGATGATTTCTCGCCACATGCTCTCATAGCTTCGATTACTGAGGTTCTAAATCCTTTTTCCTCTAGTACAGCAACGGCCTCTATAGTTGTTCCACCTGGAGAGCATACCATATCTTTTAGTTCTCCCGGGTGTTTTTGAGTTTCTAATATCATTTTAGCACTTCCCATAACAGACTGTGCTGCAAATCTATAAGCTTTATCTCTTGGCATTCCCTGCATAACCGCAGCATCTGCCATTGCTTCTATAAACATAAATACATATGCTGGGGATGACCCACTTACAGAAACTACTGCATCAAAAAGCTTTTCTTCTATTTCTTCAACTAAACTGAAAGTTCCTATAATAGATTTTAGCATTTCAAACTCATCTTTAGTTATATTCTTGTTAGGGCATATAGCTGTAACCCCTGCTCCTACAAGTGCTGGTGTATTTGGCATAGTTCTTAAAACTTTTATATTTTTACCAAAAGCTTCTTCTATTTTTGCTAAAGTTTTTCCAGGTGCTATGCTAACTATTATTGAATCATTTCTTGTAGATTCTGATATTTCTTTTATTACTGATTCATACATATTTGGCTTTACTGCAAGAAAAATTACATCACTATTTGATGCTACTTCTTTATTATCTTGAGTTATATTAAATCCATATTTTTCACGACTATCTTCTAGTCCTTTTAAGTAGGCATCACTTACTATTATATTTTTTGCACTTACTAATTCTGAAGCTATTATTCCTTCAATCATAGCTTTTGCCATATTTCCACAACCTATAAATCCTATTTTTTTATCCATTATACTCTCCTTTGTCACATGAAAACCAAGGCAATATAGATTACCTTGGTTTTGAATTATTGTTAAAATTTAATTAAAAGTTTGTTCTGTTCTTCCAATAATCTCATCTTGAAGTTCTTTACTTAAGTTATGGAAGTGATCGCTATATCCCGCTACTCTAACTATAAGGTCTTTATAATCATCAGGATTATTTTGAGCATCTATAAGGGTTTGAGTATCAATTACATTAAATTGTATATGATGGCCATCCATATTAAAATATGTTCTCACAAGATTTGCCATCTGCTCAAGTCCATTATCGCCCTTTACCACTGATGGAGTAAATTTTTGATTAAGAAGGGTTCCGCCAGTAGAGAGATGATCCATTTTCGAACAAGATTTTATAACGGCTGTAGGCCCTTTTGTATCTGCGCCTTTTTCTGGAGATATTCCCTCTGAAACTGGTTTATGGGCAAGTCTTCCATTTGGACTTGCCATCATAACCTCCCCAAAATAAACGTGGCATGTGGTTGGAAGCATATTTATTCTATACTTACCACCCTTCATATTAGGCCTATCTGTTACGGTGTCATGATAAAGCTTGAATACAGACTGCATTATCTCATCTGCATAATCATCATCATTTCCATATTTTGGCGTTTTGTTAATCACCATATTGTGGATTTCTTCATATCCTTGAAAATTGTTTTCCATAGCTTTCAAAAGTTCATCCATACTAAATTTTTGCTTATCATATACATTGTATTTTATAGCTGATAACGAGTCTGTTATCGTTCCAATACCTACTCCTTGAATATAGTTTGTATTATATCTTGCGCCGCCTGAATTATAATCTTTACCTCTACTTATACAATCATTTGTAACTACTGAAAGGAATGGTACTGGCATGTATTCTGCATATATTTTTTCAATTATATTATTACCTTTTACTTTAATATCTACAAAATATTCTAATTGTGTTTTATAGGCATCAAAGAAATCCTCATATGATTTGAAATCTCTAGGATCACCAGTTTTTGGTCCAAGCTGTTGATTTGAAACCTTATCGTAACCATTCATAAGGGTAAGCTCTACAATTTTAGGAAGATTTAGATACCCTGTAAGAATATATGCTTCATTTCCATAAGCACCAGTTTCAACACAACCACTGGTTCCACCTTTTCTGGCATCTTCAAGTGTTTTTCCTGCATTTAAAAGCTCCTGAATTATTGCTTCTGTATTATAAAAAGCAGGTTGTCCCCATCCTTTTCTCGAAATATCACAAGCCCTTTTCAAAAATGCATTGGGTGTTTTTCTACTTATCTGTACATTTGAACTTGGTTGAAGGAGTTGCATTTCATCCATGCAATCAAGTATTAGATAACTTACATCATTTACGCCGTCACTTCCATCTGGAGCAATTCCACCTGTATTGATATTTGCAAAATCTGTATATGTCGAACTTTCTTTAAGGGTTATACCTACTTTTGGCGGTGCTGGCTGATTATTAAATTTCACCCATAGACATTCTAGTAATTCTAGGGCTTTTTCATCATCAAGAGCTCCATTTGTAGTGTCATTTTTGTAAAAAGGATAAAGATGCTGATCTAATCTTCCAGGACTAAACGCATCCCAAGGGTTGAGCTCTGTGGTTACTCCTATATGAACAAACCAATACATTTGAATAGCTTGATAATAGTTTTGAGGCGGATTTGCCGGTACAACTGAACAGTTTTCAGCAATGGTCATAAGCTCTTCTTTCCTTGGGGAATTCTGTTCTTTTTCAGCCAATTCAATTGCATATTCCTTATATCTTTGTGCATATATAATTATTGCATCACATGCGATTTTCATAGCCTCAAGCTGATGTTTTTTAGTAAGTGCTTCACTATCATTAAAGAAGTCCAGCTTATCAATAGCTGCTTGTGCTTCTTCTTTTAAAGTTAAAAAACCTTTCTTATAAAATACATCACCTCCAACAGTATGTCCAGGACCTCTTTGTTCCATAAACTCGGTAAATATTCCTGATTCATAGCATTGCCTCCATTGAGGTGTAACACTGTTTATAATTTTATTACGAATAGAACGTTTTTCCCAAAATGGTATAATTTCATCCTCTTGAATTTTTTTATCTTCATCCTTAACTTTGAAAAATATAATTTCTCTTGAATCCATTACATCCATATCTTCTAGGGTATGACAGCAAAGTTCTGGAAAAGTAGGTGCAGCCTGTGGAGAATCTCCTTTTTCCCCTACAATAAGCTCTCCTTCATTTATACAAAGGGTTCTATTTTCCATATAATATTTAAATGATAGGGCTCTTAACTCTGGAATAGATACACTGCCTTCATATTTTTTGTAAGCCTCTGTAAATAATCTTGCTCTTTCAATGTCTATATGAGGTACTGCTTCCATGCTTTGCTTTCTGAGCTTTTTTATTCTTTCATTTATTCCTCGTTCCATGCTAACCTCCTATTTGAGTACAAAAATTATTTTTTTCAAACTTAAGCTTTATTTCTTCCATTCTTTCATTACTTGGCGCTTTATAATCATCACCTTCATAAGCGATATTTAATCTATCGTATTTACTCTTTCCAGTATTGTGATATGAAAGAAGATTAATTTTGTATATCTTTAACTCTTTTAAAAATGTTATGATCTTGTCTATATGTTCTTCTGAGCTGTTGATTCCTTCCACAAGAGGTATTCTTATGTTTATCTTAGCAGAGTTTTCGCTTAACTTTCTTAAATTTCCAAGTACAAGTTCATTCCCTACTCCTGTAAGTTCTTTATGAATATCACTATCCATATGTTTTATGTCATATAAAAATGTATCTATATATGGCAGAATTTTTTCAAAGTTTTCAAACTTAGCATGTCCGCAAGTGTCAATATTTACTCTGTATCCCAGTCTATGGCATTTTTTTAATATTTTTACTATATAATCCATATCCTGAGTCATTATCTCCCCACCAGAAAGAGTTATTCCACCACCTGATTGTTCGTAGAAAAGTTTATCTTTTTCTATTTCTTTCATAATATCATCTAAGCTATAATACTTCCCAACGATTTCCCTAGCATTATTTATACAGCCATCTATGCATTTTTCGCAAAGCTTGCATTTTTCCTCAGATGTTTTTACTCTTCCATCTTCATAAGTAATTGCACCTTCTTGGCAAATAACAGTGCATTTTTTACAACTCGTACATTTTTCGGTATTTTGTAATACTGAAGGTCTGTATGATTGACTCTCTGGATTATGACACCATTTACAAGTCATCGGGCATCCTTTAAAAAATACTGTGGTTCTTATGCCGTAACCATCATGAATTGAGTATTTTTGTATGTTAAATACCAAGTTTTTCATACTACACCTCTGTTCTATTCATATCTACAAGTATATATTGTTATCTCTGGAACTTTTACTTGAAACTCTTCATTAGCAGGGACTATAAATTGTTCATTTTTAGTTACAACTCTGCTTTTTGTTTCTCCAGGGAGTGTTACTTCCAATGTTCCACTTACTACAGTCATAAATTCTTTTTTAGATGTAGAGAAAGTAAATTCACCTACAGCCATGACCCCTACTGTAAGCTCTCCTTCTGAATTGTTACACCCTATAGATTTTACCTTGCCTTCAAAATATTCATTTACATGCAACATATTTCATCCCTCGACTCTCTTTTTCATTATTATGAAATTTTTCTATTTTAAATACATCATATTTCATCGTTATGAATTTGTCAATATATTAATGCAATATCTATACTACTTGTAAATACTTCTTTAGATATTGGGTAGTTATACTATAGTATGATGCCAAGATATATTTATAAAGGAGAGATAGTATTGAAAATAGAAATATGGTCAGATTATGTATGCCCGTTTTGTTATATAGGTAAAAGAAATCTCGAACAAGCCCTTAAGCAATCAGGTATGACAGATGAAGTTGAGATTATATTTAAATCTTTCGAATTGGATCCTGATGCAACTAAAAAATATGAGGGAACTATTCATGAGTTGATAGCAAACAAATATGGTATGAGCGTTGAAAGTGCAACAGAAAATAACAACAGACTCATCCTAAGTGCAATGGAGGCAGGGCTTATATTTAACTTTGATGACCTGAAACCTACAAATACATTTGATGCCCACCGATTATCCTATTATGCAAAGGAAAATAGTAAGCTGAGTGAATTTAATGAAGCTGTCATGAGAAGTTACTTTACTGAAGGGCTTGATATTTCTGATTCGGAAACACTTTCAAATCTTGCAGCTGAAGTAGGCCTAGACAAGGAGGAAGCAAAACGAATTCTGACTTCTTCGGATTATTCCCAGGAAGTAAGAGAATCAGAGAGCGATGCACGTTCAAAAGGAATTGACGGTGTTCCTTATTTTATCTTTGATGGAAAAGAAACGCTTTATGGTGCACAGCCAGTAGATAAATTTATAGATGTCATCACATCAGTTAAAAATAATGGATAAGTACTATAGAAGCCGTAACAAGAGAAACCTTTTTTCAGCGGCTTCTTTTGTTTGTATCTTTTTGATTTAGATAGTTGAAACGTAATTAATAGAAAACACAGGTCTAAGCTGAAAGGGTAATGATTATGATACATAATATCAATAAATTAGAAAAAGAAAAGATAATAAAACAATTTGGAAATGAGTTTTTTAATAGAGTTAAAGCCTTAATTCAGCCATTAACTATAAGATGGGATATAGCAGAATTAAATTTAATAGACCATTTTTCAGCAAACTTAGTCTTTAAAGGGAAATCAAATAAATTTGGACCAATTGTACTGAAATTTGGAAGAAATCCTGATGAATTCAGTAGTGAAGCTGCGGCCTTAAATAGTTTTAAAAGTAAAGCTATATGCAATCCATTTGAAGCAGGTTACCATAATATGGTGCTAATCGAAGAGGCTATAGAGCCTGGAATCACTCTTAAATCGGAAGAAAACCTTGACGTTAGAGTTAATGTATTTTGTAATCTTTTTAAGGAGTTACATAAAAAAGAAAAATCTCTAAAAAAGACAAATTACACAGATAATACTGAGTTCAAGTACAAATCATATAAAGATTGGGTTTTTAAAATTTCTGACTATATGGATAAACAAGCATCATGGAAAGAAGTAGCCCTTCATATGAGAAGAGCAAAGAATTTATATATTGAATTATCTAAAACATCTAAAAACCACATGATTATAATAGGAGAATCCTAAAGAATTAGTATGATAATAAAAGATTTTTTAAAACCATAAGTTAGCAGTATTATCTAAAATAAGAGGAGGGAGGAGTATACATATGAAAAAATTACTTTTGTATATTGCAATGAGTTTGGATGGATTTATTGCTAGAGAAGATAACTCACTAGATTGGTTATTTAGAACTTCAGGAGAAGGTGACAACGGATATTCTGAGTTTTATAAAACAATAGATACGATTCTAATGGGTAGGAAAACTTATGAGCAAATCCTTATCTTAGAAAACGGTAAATTTCCATATAAGGATAAAAAATGCTATGTTTTTAGTCGTCAATATAATGAAAACAATGAGTGTGTTGAATTTATTAATGATAATATTGGAGATTTTGTTAATAAAATAAAAAATGAAGAAGGCAAAAGAATTTGGCTTGTAGGCGGAGGCGAATTGCTCCATGAATTCCTAAAACATAAGTTAGTTGATGAAATTATTATACAAATAGCTCCTATAATAATTGGAAAAGGAATAAGACTATTTAAAGAAGATAATTTAGAAATTGAATTAATATTAAAAGAAACTAAAAGTATAAACAATTTTTCTCAGTTATATTATAAGGTAAAATGAAATTAAAAGAAGTAAATTTAAATTTTCTTAATGCGGTGCTAGTATGATTTTGTAGACACATATTATAGAAAAAAATCAATGGTTGAGAGGGAATCAATTATGCATTATACCATAAAAGAGATGAGCAAGAATCATTCTGTAGATATATCAACGTGGACTTATAAAGAACCATATAACATCTATAATGGAAATAGGAACGAAGAATTTATAGAAGAATTATTAAATGGGTCCTATTTTTCAGTAATAGATGAAAAATATAAGATTGTTGGATTTTATTGTTTTGGTAATGCGGCTCAAGTACCAATAGGTAAGCAATATCAAGCATATGATGATATAAACTTTCTTGATATTGGTTTAGGTATGAGACCTGATTTATGCGGAAGTGGAGAAGGATACGATTTTTTTCTTGAAGGGATAAGATTTGCAGAAAATAAGTTTTTGTCAAAGAAATTTAGACTGACAGTTGCTTCGTTTAATAAAAGAGCAATAAGATTATATGAAAGAATAGGGTTTAAAAAAACAGTTACATTTGAAAGAAAAAACCTAGATGATAGTATGATATTTTTAGTGATGGAAATGATTTTAAAAGATTATTTTTAGTATTGTATTTGTAATTATCTATAAAAAATACTAAAATGGTATATAGAGAAATTTTATTAAAGGAGCTGTAGTTAATGAAAAAGATTATTGTATTTGGAAGCAAGTTTTGACCAGATTGTGATCCAGTGAAGGAGTTTCTTTCACAAAACAATATAAAGCATGCATACCTTGATATTTCTGAGGGGATGTTTAACCTAAAAAGTTTTTTAAAGTATAGAGACAATAGAAAAGAGTTTGAAGAAATAAAGGCAAAGGGGCAGGTAGGACTTCCTTGCATTGTTGTAAATGATGGGGAAAAAATCTTCTTTGACCTGCCAGAGCTATCAGAGCTCCAAGATTAGTGAAAAGCTAAGGGGATGCATATGCATCCCCTATTTTCATATAATGATTACTCTTTTATTTCAAAATCCCCTTTTATATAGTAGGCTCCATGGGACTTTACAAGAAGCTGACCTTCTTCATCAAAAATCTTACCCTCTGTATGGATGATAGTGCTTCCCCTACTTACTACCTCACCTATTACAGTCAATACTGCTCCCTTTGGTGTAGGCTTTAAATAACTTACGCTCATATCAATAGTCACGATTTTTTTCCCAAGGGTAATACATGCAGCTCCCATTGCTACGTCACATAGGGATGACAAGGTACCGCCATGTACATATTCATATCTGTTTGTGTGTTTTTCATCTGTATTTATCTTATATACGCTTTTTCCCTCTTTTAGCTCATCGACTTCAATGTTGAAGAAGCTTTCAAAGGGGGATTTTTTGTTGTATCTCCTAAAATATTCAATAAGATTGTCTAGATAATTCTGATTCATCCAAAACCTCCAATAGTTATATTAATCTAAATTCAACTTACTAAGAGAAAACTATAAAAATATATTTTCTAATAGTATAGCATAAAGAGATAAGAGTATTGGAAGGTATCTTGGGGCTATATATGGAAATAGAAGTATAATTTGAACCAGACAGAATGAGATTATTCATTGTGGAAGAAAAAATGGGGTTTTAAATTAAAAAGTTTTTAAGACTATCTCAATTGGGATTGCTTAATTAAAAAAAGAGTATAATATAGATAAATACTTAACTGAAATGAAACTTTAAGGTAAATGAAATTAGGAGGGAAGAAGATGGATAGATTTGATTTCCCGGTAGGCTATTACAATTTGCATAAAATTAAAATCATAGAGTTTCAGCTCAATAGATGGCATTCTTTTGGATACGCGAGATTAGAAGATATGGTAGAGGCAGGGAAAAGGATTAATACAGCTGATGATTGGAAAGAAGAAATGATAAGACAGGCAGAGAAAGCTCTTGCTGAAGGAAGAACAATGAACGGAGCCTTTTATTATAGGGCGGCTGAATTTTTCACCTTACCATCTGACCCTGACAAGCTAAAGCTATATGATAAGTTTATAGATTTATTTTATAATAATGTATTTGCCAATGACGATATAGAAAGAGTTTTAGTACCTTATGAAGATGGTTATTTGTCTTCAATGAAAGTTCCATCAAGAATGGATACGACTAAAGGACAAATTGTTATTCATGGAGGGTTTGACTCATTCATAGAAGAATTTTATTCTATGGCAGTATATTTTTCTAACTTAGGATATGAAGTTATTATGTTTGAAGGTCCAGGTCAAGGGGCCACTTTAAAAAAGTACAATCTTCCCCTTACCCATGAGTGGGAAAAGCCTATAAAAGCTATTCTTGATTACTTTAATTTGGATGATGTGACATTAATAGGGATATCTATGGGCGGATGGCTTTGCCTTAGAGCATCGGCTTTTGAGCCAAGAATTAAAAGGGTAATTGCATCAAGCATTGCATTTGATTATATGCAGATTCCTCCTAAATTTATTGCATCATTTGCAAGATTTCTTTTCAAATATCCAAAGCTAATGAATTATTTAGCGGAATTGAAAATGAAAAAAATGCCCCAAGAAAAATGGGGGATATATAATCTTATGTATATTACAAAAAAGGATACTCCTTTAGATGCCAGCAAAATGATTTTAGAGCTAAGTGAAGAGAACCTTCATTCGGATTTAGTAAAGCAAGATGTCCTTATTCTTACTGGTGAAGAAGACCATTTTATTCCTCTAAAAATGCACCATAAGCAGGTAAAGGCACTTACAAATGCAAAGTCAATTACAGAGCGAATCTTTACTAGAGATGACCAGGGACATAATCATTGCCAGATAGGGAACTTTGGTCTTGCTCTTGATGTGATGGCGAAATGGATAAAAAATCATAGTAAATAATAATCTTTTTAACAAATACAGAGTAATTTTTTAGTGGGTATAAGAAAAATATATATGTTATAAAATCTGTTAGGATGATTAAATATCGGAGGTATGCATTATGAAATCTGATAAATTGCCTGTTGAATATAAAGAAGCTCGCACATTAAAGTATTTCTTTCATAGGCAGATTTGGAGCTTATTTGCTGTCTTAATATTAGTTCCAATCACATGGTCTTTTGCAATTCCTGTAATGGGGGAGGGGTCGTGGATGGGAATTACCGATATTACCTGGTTTTGGTTTGCAGTAGGAGTGCCTATTGTTCATCAAGTGGTGGTATGGATAGTTTTTAGAGGTCAGCTAGGGTGGGGCTTTTTAACAAAGTTATTTGGGAAGTATGATTTATTAGTGTGGGCAATTGTTTTTTTACCTTTTCTTATAGCGAGGGTTATTATTATTTTGGGGCTAGCTCGCTCTAGCTCAAACACTTTAGCTTTGCCACAAAACATTGCCTTTTCAATTGGATTTATTTTGGCAATTCCAGCCATATACACTCTTTGGTCAGTTTTTAGATATTTTGGATTAATTAGGGCTTTAGGTGCTGATCATTTTCGCCTTTCTTATAGAAAAATGCCTTTAGTAAAAGAAGGAATTTTTAGATTCAGCAGTAATTCGATGTATTCATTTGCATTTCTTTTATTATGGTCGATTGCCTTATTTCAAGGCTCTCAACCTGCGTTAATTGTAGCAATATTTCAACATGCATATATATGGGTACATTATTTTTGCACTGAAAAACCTGATATGGAGATTATTTACCCTGATTAAGACAAGAGAATATTCAAATATGTGGTTTTAGAGCGCTAAAAAGACAAGAGGATTTCCCTTGTCTTTTTGATTTGTCTTAAAGATTTTCTTTTACATAATTTCCAAAGTTGTCTAATATAGCTTGCCAGCCCTGTCTTTGCTCTATATAGCTATGGGTGCTTTCTGCTTCAAAGGTTTCCTCTACCTCTACCTCTCCATTTTTTTCATTAAAGTATATATCTACTTCTCTTTTATCATCAAGAACATAGGATATCTGTTTGTGTGGAACTATTTTAGTGTATTTTCCCTGAAAATGAAAAGAAGCTTTTCCGTCTTTTGATGCCATAATATAGTCGAAAATATCCCCTTCTTTGAGATTATTTACTGCTTTAGGGCAGTGCCATTCGTCTGATGCAAAATTCCATTTCGTGATATGGTCATCGATTGTGAAGCATTTCCATACAGCTTCTAAGGGTTTTGGAATAGTAGTTTTAATAGTGATTTTCATAGGCTTATCCTGAGTAGCCTCGCTAATATCCTTTAGTAGCTCCAGAGCTTTCGGCCATACATCATCAAACATCTCTGTGTATTCATCCTGAGTCTCTACATCTACTGTGAATTTTGTGTGATGCTCGTCAATTAAATTCAAAGTATAGTTTTCATAGGCAGGAGCCCATTCTTTTACGCTATCACTGGTAGTATCAACTAGTCCATCTGATACATATCCTATTTGTCTTATTGATATGAATTCAGGATATCTGATTTCTGCAATTTCTGCAGCCATTCCCTCTAGCTTGTCTTCTTCTGTTTCAACAAGAAAATGAATAGAATCTCCTTCATTCCAGCCTCCTTCAAAGTACGATCCTTCAGTGAACACATAGGTCCATTTTACGTATTTAATAGGGTCTATAATTGTTTCCCATATGACTTCTGGTCTTGCTTTGATGATTATAGAATGACTGATTTTATTCATTTGAATCCTCCTCATATTCTAACATTAGGTAAAGAAACATTTGAAGCATTTACATATTTCCAAGGCAAATTAAGAATGCTGATATATTATGTAAGATTTTGATTGAAGTTCTGTTTGAGATTAATTTACCCACCTTGAATATTTTTAAAACTATTCAGAGTTATATATGTTAATAAATGGAATTTAATAAATGATAATATTTTCTATACAATCAATCCAAAGTCTTTAAGGTTAATTTAAGGTTTGAGGAATATTATTGAAATAGGATTCAACAAGATATATGTCTAATAAAATTTTTATGAATTATAAAAGGAGTGTTTATCAATGAAAAGTAAAAGTATTAAAACAGTAACTGCTCTTTCTTTGGCTATATTTCTTAGTGTATCAGCAGGTGGATGCACGAATGCAGAAATACCCAAAGAAAATCCCATAAATACCCAAAAAATAGAGACTAAAATGCCTTCAAATCAATTAGCTTCTTCTGAACTGGAGTTTGAGCTTGATACCTCAGACCTTTTTAGTAATAGAGATTTAAAGCATGAGGCAGATCTTGAAGCTGGGACAAATATAGTTCTTGAGAGTGGGAAAGATATTGTAATAGATAAAGAAGGCATATATGTATTAAAAGGAGATGTAAAAAACGTAACCGTAAGAGTGGAGACCTCAAAGGAAGAAAAAGTTCAACTAGTTCTTGCGGGTGTGAGAATAATAAATGAAAGTTCTCCTGCAATCTATGTAAAGTCAGCAGACAAGGTGTTTGTAACAACTACGGAGAGTAATAACTATATGGAGGTTTCAGGATATTTCGCAGCAGATGAAGAGACAAATTTAGATGCAGTTATATTTTCAAAGGAAGATATCACTTTTAATGGAACTGGAGTTTTAGAAATTGAATCAACACAAGGCAATGGGATAAGCTCAAAGGATGATTTGAAAATCACTGGAGGAACCTACAACATAAAGTCAAAGGGACATACTTTAGAGGCCAATGATTCAATCCGCATTTATGATGGGACTTTAAATTTAGATGCTGGTAAGGATGGACTTCATAGTGAAAACAATGAAAATGATTCACTTGGATATATCTATATCAAAAATGGAACATTAAATATCATAGCAGGAGATGATGCGATAAGAGGGAATAGTCTTGTTCAAATAGATGAAGGCATCATAAATATAGAAAGTTGCGAAGAAGGAATAGAAGCAACAAGCATCAAAATAAACGGAGGAGATATAAATATATATGCAAAAGATGATGGCATAAATGTAGCTCAAAAGACTAATCATAAGGTATTTATTGAAGTGAACGGGGGAAACATCAATATAAAAATGGCAAGTGGAGATACAGATGCTTTTGACTCAAATGGAGATATTACAATTAATGCAGGGACTATCAATATAGAGGCAGTTTCCGCTTTTGACTCCGACGGAGTAGCCATCTTAAATGGAGGAGACGTAACTGTAAACGGTCAAAAAATCACACAAATCACTCAAAATCAAATGAGAGGAAGAGGAAATTTTAGAGAACCTAGGACTCCAATATTTAATTAAAAACCTAGTAAGATTAAACGTATATTTTAAATAAGAGAAATTTTAGAATATAATTAAATATAGGCTAACATATATGTTTACAACCGATAAGATGCGGCACAGTATGTCGAGCTGATTCAATTTAATTATTATATGCTCTATATAAAGTGGATGAGAGAATATGGACTGGATTAAGCAGCTTAATGAGGCAATAGATTATATTGAAGATAATCTCACGGGTGAAATTTCATATGAAAAGATATCAAAAATTGCTGGATGCTCTATATATAATTTTCAGAGGATGTTTTCATATATTGCAGATAAGCCTTTATCTGAATATATAAGAAATAGAAGATTAACTCTTTCAGCATTTGATGTTCTAAATACCAATGAGCGTATTATTGATATTTCCTTAAAGTACGGATATGAATCTCAAGATGCGTTTTCTAGAGCTTTTAGAAATTATCATGGCGTACTGCCTTCTATTGTTCGAAATGAAACAGCTCAGCTAAAATCATGTCCTAAACTTTCTTTCCAAATAACCATAAAAGGAGAGAAGCATATGAATTATAGAATTGAAGAGTTTCCAGGATTTAAGGTAGTAGGTGTATCAAATAGAATTAACACATCAAGTGCTTTTGAGGCTATACCTAGAATATGGGAAAAAGCTTGGCAAGACGGGACGATGAATGCTTTTATGGAATTTTTTCAAAAGGTAGATTATGCACCAGCTGGATTTTTAGGGATATCTTCGGGTGGCCAGTGGGGAGAATCTGAAGAAATGGACTATATATTAGGAGTTACAAACTATGTGGATAGACCAGAGTGCACCTATGTACCTCCAGCTGATGGAATGGAAGAATTTAGCTATCCACCTTGTAAATGGGCTGTGTTTGAAGCCAATGGAGAGCTTCCTGAGGCAGTACAGCAAATATATAAGCAGTTTTATACTGAGTGGCTACCAAACTCAGGGTATGAACTAGCTGACCTTCCTGTTATTGAGTCGTATATGCAGGATAATCATCAGGAAGTTTGGATAGCATTAATTAAAAGTGAGAATTCAAAAGGGTAATAATCATATATTTTGGTTAATGAATCTAAAGCTAAAGAAAAGTATCTTGAATTTAGATTTTTGATAGGTTGATAATATAAAGACCATAAAGAATGGACCTACTACTTGAGTAATAGTAGGTCCATTTTTGAAAAATTATATATTTATTCACTATAATCAAGATTCACTATAGTCCTGCCTTTGTTTTTACCCTCTAATATAATATCTATCTTTTTAATTAACTCCTCTAAAGATACCTCATCTACATTATCATTTAAATTGTCCGGCTTCCAATCTGAAGCAAGCTTATCCCAAATCTTAAGCCTAGTGTCCATAGGACACTGAACAGAATCAACTCCAAAGAGCGTAACTCCACGTAAAATAAAAGGATAAACAGAAGTTGAAAATTCATGAGCTGAAACATTTCCGCAACACGTTACACTGCCACCATAATTAGTTGATTTAATGGCTGTTGCTAGGATATTTCCCCCTACTGTGTCTATGACACCGGCCCATCTACCTTTAAGAAGAGCTCTTCCAGAAGCATCATCTATCTCTTTTCTATCAATTATATCTTTTGCTCCAATTTCAATTAGCATTTCTTTTTCATTAGTTTTTCCTGTAGCCCCAATTACGCTATATCCAATTTTATTTAAAATTGAAACAGCTGTGCTACCCACTCCGCCAGTTGCACCCGTGACTAAAATATCTCCATCTTGAGGTTTAACCCCTGAATTTACTAGTTTATAAACTGAGAGTGCAGCAGTAAAACCAGCTGTACCAAATATCATACTTTCTCTTAAAGAAAGATTTTCAGGAAGTTTGACAACCCAGCTAGCAGGAACCCTAATATATTCTCCATAGCCACCAGATGTATTCATTCCCAAATCATACCCAGTTACGAGTACCTTATCTCCAGCTCTTAGATTATCATCATTACTTTCTGCTACAATTCCTGCAGCATCAATTCCCGGTGTATGGGGATAATTTCTTGTGACTCCTGGGCTTCCTGTAGCAGACAGGGCATCTTTGTAGTTTAGTGAAGAATATTTCACATTTATTAATATATCTCCTTCTGGTAAATCTTTGATTTCTCTAGTTACAATTTCTCTATGAAATTCTTTTGTCTCGGTTTCGGATACTAACATTGCCTTGAAATTATTATTCATGTTAAGTCCTCCCTTATAAAAACAGTTTATAAAAAAATAGTTTTATATTAAACTAAGTATAACATGAATAAAGTTTTAAGTACTCCAACTAAGTAAGAGTCTATTTGGATTTTCTTATCAATGATTTATATGGGAATAATATGGATGATATTAATAGATTCCAAAATAGCTATAAAATGAGCTGAACAAATAGCTACACCATAGAGTTTTCAATGGATTCGATTTGAACTAAGATTGATTGATTTTACTTGTTTTCAAGACTATACTTATCCTAAGTTGAACACGTTCAAGAAAGGAGAAGGAAAATGAGTAAAGTTAATAAAAATTTTAAAAGGTTAATACTTTTAATCGCACTTGGAGGAATAGGCTTAGCAGCTATTTTTTTAACAGCACAGTACAAGGAGTTTTCAAAAGACAAAATAGAACAGATTGATAAAATCAAAACTAAAAGCATGATGACTGAAGTGGAAGGAGAAATAATTGAATATTCAATTATTGGAAGCGGGGTTCCTGTTTTAATAATTCATGGAGCGGGCGGAGGATACGATCAAGGCCTATTACTCGCAGATAGATTTTTGCCAAAAGATAATATGATTATAGCAGTTTCTAGGTTTGGATATCTAAACACACCACTTTCGCAAAATCCAACACCTGAGAATCAAGCGGCAATGTATAGAGGACTGCTAGACAAATTAGGAATAGATAAAGTTCATGTAGTGGCAGTATCTGATGGAGGACCTTCTGGACTCAAGTTTAGTATCAATTATCCTGAGCGTGTAAAATCACTTACAATGATATGTGCAAAAAGCAAGACGCCACCAAAATTAACTTTTGTGCAATCGGCAGTATTTGGGACAATATTTGAAAATGATTTTTTATTTTGGATGATTACAAAATATATTCAGTCTGATTTAATGAATGTTCTTGGAGTATCCAAGGAGGTTCAGCAAAAAATGACAAAAGATGAGATAGAAATGGCTAGAGAATTCTTTAGCATTATGAATCCAATATCCCTTAGAAAAAATGGAATTTATAATGCAAATGTACAATTTGCAGAGTTATCATCAAAGGATTATCCGATTTGGAAGATAAATGCTCCAACACTAGTAGTTCATGCCAAGGATGATACACTGCAGCCTTTTTATTATGCAGAGTATACCCATGGAAAAATCCCAAACTCTACTTTACTATCTTTTGAAGAAGGTGGACATATGTTTTTTAGTCATCATGATGAAATTTCAGAAACGATAAGGGGCTTTTTTGATAAGGCGAATTAAAGGAGGAAATATATGCCTGACATAAAAACACTACTAATCAAATCAGTCATAGATCTGCTTGATGATGAATTTGATGTGGAAGAATTAACCATTAGGCAAATAGCATATGAGGCGCATATATCTACAGGGCTTATAAATTATCACTTTGGGAGCAAGTGGAACCTTATTGTTGCAGCAATCTCTTCTATTATTGATAGTGCAGCGGCTGAAGCGTTTCAAGAATTGTCAAATCAAAATGACACACCGAAAGAGCAGCTTCGAACTTTTTTAAAGGCTATGGCAATTGTGGTATGCAAATATCAAAAATATTCTGCAATACTTATTAAAGATGGGCTAAATAGTGAGAGATTTAGTACACCAGAGACAATCTTAGGGTTATTGAGAGATATAAAGCCACATCTATCTGAAAAAGAAATCAAGTATCTTGCGGTGCAGGTGGTTGCACCTATTCAATATATATTTTTGAAAGAAGGAGGATTAAAAAAATATTTAGGAGAAGATATTCACCGTCCTATGTTAGAGGAGTATGAAGAGATAATGGAGGCTTTTTTAAAGACATTAGGAATATAAGTATTTAAGGGGGAATTGTAATGAATATGGCATTTCTAATAATTGATGTACAGGAAGCTTTTATAGGACATAGAAAAGGTGAAAGAGAATATGAAAATACATTTGAATATATAAACGAAACAGCAAAATTGTTTAGAGAAGCGAGTAGACCTGTAATAATAGTTAGAGATATAGAGAGTGGAGATGATGAATCATTTCAGAATGTAGAAGAACTAATAGTTGAGGATAATGATATAGAAATTTTAAAGAAGTTCAGCAATAGTTTTTGGAAGACTAATTTAGAAGAAATATTAAAAGAAAAAAATATAGATTTTGTAGTGCTGTGTGGGAATGCTGCAGAATTCTGCGTATTAGCAACTTATAATGGTGCAAATGAACGAGGCTTTGGAGCGGCAATGCTTCAA
The DNA here is from genome assembly GCF_017874355.1 of Acetoanaerobium pronyense. Classification (GTDB taxonomy): domain Bacteria; phylum Bacillota; class Clostridia; order Peptostreptococcales; family Filifactoraceae; genus Acetoanaerobium; species Acetoanaerobium pronyense. The sequence continues at coordinate 8,533 of NZ_JAGGLI010000033.1, read as the reverse complement.
AATGGTATTTTTGCAGAGCATCCAAATGGCCTTATAGATATTTTTAATAACAGAGCATTGATTTCTCATGAAGTGATTTCTTATATGTTAGGTAAGTAACAGGAAATTCTTTATATAAAAAAATGACAGTTAGAAATATAAATACAACAAGGAAAATATATGAAATGATGAAAGAATTAGGTGAATAAATAATGGAGTTTGAAATTTACCCTATTCACTAAATTCAGTCATTAGAATACCCTGTTTTGAAACATAAGTTTCGGTACATCTACTATGATCAAAGCAACAGGGTCTTTTTTTGCCAGATTCAAGCATAGAGCAAGCAGTTTTAATTCTTTTTTGCCTTGTTTGAGGATTTTCAGTAAACCTAATCCACCTTATCCATTCCCAGCGAGCTTTTGGGGTAAGGCTATCCCAAAGGTTTCGCACTTTGGATGAATCAAGAGCTTCACTTAAATCTTTAGGTATCTCTGGATTCACCCAAGTATCTAGAGGGGTAATTGATAATGAAATAGTATTGCTAGATTGCAAATCTAATTGTTCACATAAAGATTCGTTTAATCTAAACCAATGGCCTCCCATACCATCAGGCTCAAGAGGAACTTCAAATTTTAATTTGCTGATAGTTATTTCTGCCATTACCATGCCTCGGGAAGATAGTCTTTGGCTTATTGCTTCAGGAAGCCTTATAATCTTCCAATCTTTTATCTTTAATACTTCAGCTTTAAAATCCATCATTTAATCCACCTTCTATCATTGTATACTTCAAAATATGCGGAATCCAGATTATTGCAGTTAGACTATATTGAAAAAATACCCATTTGATTAAATTAAAAATCATAAAAGGAGAGTTCATTATGGCAAAACATAATATATATAAAATGAGTGTATCTGAAGTATATCCACACTACATTACAAAGGCTGAGAAAAAAGGGCGTACTAAGGAAGAAGTAGATGAGATTATTATTTGGCTCACAGGATATACTCAGGCTCAGCTCGATAAGGAGCTTGAAAAAAAGACGGATTTTGAGACATTTTTCGTAAATGCACCTAATATGAACCCAGCAAGGACATTAATAAAAGGAGTGATATGTGGGATTAGAGTAGAGGATATTGAAGAACCTATTATGAAGGAGATACGCTACCTTGACAAGCTTGTTGATGAGCTTGCGAAGGGGAAGTCTATGGATAAGATTTTGAGAAAGTAGGGAATGATTAAATATTGAAATTTTCTACGGGGTGGTGAAATAATGTCAAATGAAAAAGAAAATATTTGTTTTGATGAAGATGAGAGAATAGTCAACAGTATATATAATTATATTATAGAAGAAAAATTACTTCCTAATGAGACTTTATGTAACTGGACTAGAAGTTTTGATAGAGTCCTTGAAATAGAAGATAGAATCACTAAATTTAAAGCTAAGCGAAATGTAAGAAACTTCATAAGGAGTCTTTATTTCAGAATGATTCACCTAAATGAAAACAAAGATATTTCAGATGAAATAGTGAAACTGGATAAAAAGCTAAATCCATATTGGCAGTAAAAAAGATTTAGAGTCTTAGAACTTTTGGGGACTGGATAAAACTATTAAGATATTATAAATCCTGAAAAATAGCTCTGGTCATGATATTAGAATCATGACTAGAGCTATTTTTATATTTCCTCTAATAAAATCATTTTTGGATAAAAACCACATTTCCCATAAAAATCAAAAACATTTTCATTGCCCTTAGCCACATAAAGTATCTTTTTATTAACGTTTTTTAAATTAAGCCAAGCTATAGATTCATTCATTAACCTTTTCCCTATACCATATTTTCTATAATCTTGATCCACATAAATAGAGTCTATTTCTCCTACTTTGTCCTTGGTTACAGTGCTTATAGAGTATCCTAAATATGTATCTTTAGAGAGATTTTTTACTAAAATTACCATAATTTCTAGGTTTGAGTAAGCTTCAAATTTCTTTAATTTTATTTCAAATGATAAAGATTCGAAGTGGGACTTAAAATTAATAGAATTATCTTTATGATAGTTATTGAGTTTATTCCACATAGGTTTTACAAATTCCAATAATTCCCTGCCTCCATAAATATATTTAAGGTTATCCACACTAAACTCCTCCAGTCATAGATTATCCAAATAGAATACTTATTTCATTTATAACTAGATTATATTAATATAAAATATAGAGTACAAATATCAAAAAAAGTCTCTGTACTGGTACAGAAAGTATAAAGATCTCTCAAAGTAGAGAAAGGAAAAGCAAAAATGAAAAATAAATATGAGGAAATAATAGATTATATAGAAAGTCTAATTGAGAAGAAGAAGCTAAGTCAGGGGCAACGACTCCCATCAATCAGGTATTTAGCAAATGAGTTTGGTTTTAGCAAGAGTACTATTATTAGAGCGTACAATGAACTTGAGGCGAATCATAAAGTATATTCTATTCCAAAGGGAGGATATTATTTAGTAGAAAAATTGGATATACAAACACAAGATTATGATTCGATTAATTTTTTAGATGCGGTCCCAGATCCTAGATTATTGCCATACAAAGAGTTCAATCATTGTATAAATAGAGCGGTTGAACAATATAAAAATAAGATATTTACATATATTGAGTCTCAAGGATTGGATTTATTAAGAAAGTCTTTAACAAGACATTTTCAAGAAAGTCAAATATTCACATCAAAAGAAAATATTTTTATAACATCTGGAGCTCAGCAGGCTCTTAGTATATTATGTAGCATCTCTTTTCCAAATGGAAAGAAAAGCATATTAGTAGAGCAGCCTACATATAATCTTATGCAAAGACTAGCAGAACTAAGCGATATTAATCTCGTTGGAATTGAGCGGACTGAGAAAGGCCTAGATTTTAAAGAGCTTGAAAGAATTTTTAAAGAAGAGGATATTAAATTTTTTTATACAATTCCAAGATTGCACAATCCACTAGGGGTGAGCTACAGTGAAAAAGAAAAGCGAAAAATTGCAGAGCTTGCAGGAAAGTATGATGTATATATAGTTGAGGATGATTATTTAGCAGATATTGATATAAATAAAAAGGCTCAGTCAATCCATTATTATGATATTAGCAATAAAGTCATTTATGTGAAAAGCTATTCCAAGGCCTTTATGCCAGGGATAAGAATAGGGGCAGTAGTACTACATAAAAGCTTAATAGAAGAATTTGAAAAATATAAAAGATATAATGATCTAAATACCTCCGTAGTTGCCCAAGGAGCTTTAGAGATATTTATTAATAGCGGAATGTATAAAAATCATTGCAAAAAAGTTCGAAAAGCTTACAAAAAGAAAATGGACGTCGTAAAGTTAATCTTTGCATCAATGGAAAGTGAGCTTAGACATAAAATGGAAGTATATGTTTCGGAGACAGGATTTTTTCTATGGATTAAACTGCCTAATGAAATAAATGCTGATTTTTTTATAGAAAAGCTAAAGAGTAAAAAAGTATTTGTATCTTCAGCAAAGGAATATTTCATTAAAAGAAATACTAAAGAAAATTGCTTTAGGATATCTATTTCAAATCTTACAGATGAAGAGATAAAAACTGGTCTCATGATTCTAATTAAAGAGATTGCAGACATAAATATTTAAATTTAAAAAAAGTTCTAACTCAGACATTAAAGTCATTGTTAGGACTTGTTTTTTATAATTTAAGATTTAAAAACCTCTAGTTTGTCCTTTATAGGGAGGAGATTTTCCGGAAGTGAATTCTTCGATTCCCGGACCTTTTAACAGGTGAAGTCGCCAAATTCCATAGATATAACTAATTAGTAAAACACCTATAGTAAGGGGCCATCCTAAAACAGTTCTCCAAACAAATAATCTAGTTAGATCACCTGAAATAAAGAGAACTACCAAAACAACTACTCTCATAAGAAGTAGTAGAGCCCAAATCCATGTAACTTCCCGATAGGCAGGCTTGATGTCAGATCTCCAAAACCACTCTAGTGACCAACCTCTTGATAGATGGCTAGCCCAAGCTGCTAGAGGTTTATCAAATAATAAACTTAATAATATTAAAAACAAGAGAAAAACATTGCTTATGATTCCAGGTAAGAAATAATTTGATGCATTTCCTGTAATATAAGAAAAACCAGATGCTACCAGCACTCCTAAAAGACCACCAAAGGCATATTGCCAACGCTGCTTTAAAAAAATCCGAATCAAACTAAGAGATAAAGCAAAAATACCAGATATTAATGAAGCTAAGGGCAGGCCGACTCTATTATTCAATAAAACAAAAAGTAGAGGTGGTACAAGTGCATCAAGTGTTTTTCCGGAAATTACAGACTGGAGCTCTTCTATTAGTTCTTTCCCTCTATTCATTTTCTATCCCCCATAAAAAATAGATTCCAATCACCTTTACTTAATATCAAATGAATCAGCACATAAATAGCACCTGTAAAAAATCCAAAAACCATCATTAGAATAATCCATAATCCAGCAATAAAAGCGGATTTTTCTCTAAATGCAATCCACATAGAAAAAAGTGTAAAACCAACATAAAGATCAACCAAAGATACAATGCCCCACGGATTTGAAAGTATAGCAGATCCATCAACAAAAAAATCTCCTACAGTAAACCCATAAATCAGGGCTCCTGTCATAGCAACTACACATAATAATGCTAGAAATTTTGCAGTTTTCATAATAATTTTCCTTTCAAATCATTTATTTTTCTTTTTATACCCAGCTTCTAAAATATGTAAATATACTTTGAACTAATATTAAAAATAATATACAATTAACTTAGTTAATGATTTATATATAGATAAGTATATAAAATTTTTCAGAGGAGGATTATCGTGAAATATCCTAAAATTACAGCGATATTAATTTTATTTAGTTTGCTCTTGGTGGGCTGTTCAGAGACTAAATCATCTGATGAGTATATCTATAGTGGAAAAACAATATTAAATTTGGATGATAGGAGTTTTATTTTGGGGAGTGTTCCCAAGAGTATAGAAGAAGAAACTGTAGTGAAAGATTTTTTATATACAATTTCAGGTGATTTTGATTCAAAATTTAATCTTTCAGAGTACGAGATTATTAATGTAACATATAGTCAAAAATTGTCTTCAAAAGCAATTGAGCTAGGTCCGCAAATAGGGGATGGAACATATAATAGAAGCTTTATAGTAGGCAGAACGAATAAAAACAGTCCTTATAAAATATATGATTTTGGATTTTTATAAAACTTGTTTTATTGGGAGTGTTAGCAATGAAGAAGATTTTAATAATTTATAAATCAAATACAGGGTTTACAAAAAAATATGTAGACTGGATTTCTGAAAGGGTTCCATGTGAGAAAATAGCATTAGATGAAATTAATAACCACGATATAAATGACTACACTATCATAGTATATGGAGCAGGAATGCATGCGGGTAAGATCCAAGGATTAAGCAATTTTAAAAAAATTGTACAGAAATATAATCATAAAAAAATAATATTTTTCTCAACTGGAGCCGCCCCCTCAGAAACTGAAATTATTTCCCAAATCAAGAAAAATAATTTTACAGAAGATGAGCTACAAGATATAGAATTTTATTATTTTCAAAGTGGGTTAAATTATGAAAAAATGAAACTGTCTGATAAGGCAATTATGAAGGCTTATAGCAAAATACTAGAATTAAAAAGAGATAAATCAAATATCGAAAAAGGAACCCAAAATGCTATTTCAAAATCCCATGATTACTCAAACGTTGAGGCTATTGAGCATATTACTGAATATTTGAGTAAGTTATTAGAGATGCCTAAAAATCAATGAATCACTAAAATCAGTTATTTCTAAAGGGAATTTGATATATTTTGATGGTAAATTAAAGAGGTGAAATTCATGAGAAAAACTCTTCAGGATGTTGCAAGATATTTAAAAGAAATCATGACACCAGAAACAAACGAAGCTTATACGATTAATCCTATTTTTTCAAATGTTTCAGATGAAGACAGCATACGTGAAGGCGTTGTAGCCCTAAGAGCCTTTTTGGTTCGATTTTACGACGGTTTATACACTAAAAGTGATCTTTATGATAATTGTAAAAAAGTTTCCCATGAGTATGAAAATCGCACTACCCTTTCAGTATATTATCCGTTTTTACACCATGTAAGCACTATACTAAAGAATATAGGTTATCAGGGCATACCAGTGGATAATGGACTAGCACTCGCCTGTGGGAATACTATATTCAATGGAAAGCTATCTGTTACAAAAAATCTTGAATGTCTCCGGTTTTTAGCGGATTGTGGCATATGCATTGACGGCATGGATATAAACGAAAAAAAGCAAAATTTGTCAAACATAAAAACCACAAAGGTTACCTATCCAGATAATCCTTCAATGTTGATAGGACTTAAGGTAATGGCAATCGCTGAAATAGACCATAGAACTCTCACAAATCAGGATGTTTTTCTGCGCTGTGATTACAGAGCGTTGAAAAAAGATGAAACTGATGGGACTACAATCATAAAGGATACTATAAAGCTTTTATCCACAGAGGTTCAGGATTTTATTTTGCACCTTCATCAGCGATATATGGATGCAGGACTTACCTGCGTTGTAGAAGTTAAAGGATTTCATATCTATATTAAGTATTGCTATAAACGCAAAGATATATGGGGAATTAACGCATCCCTCAACAACGGCTATCATATCAATGTGAAACCGACAAAGACTAACGAATACTCAGATATCATAAAAACTTTTTCTCCAATTTTACAAGAGTTGATTGCAAAGGGATATGGATGTGGCAGAAAAAGAAATATTGGCCGCTGTGATGGAGGTTGTCGTGGGATTCCCATATCGCTGGAGGATTCCATTTTAGATATACGGGAAAACATTGAAACATGGTTTGATCAAGAATTGTCATGCTTACTAAAAAAATAATTTTCAGTACAACTCACCATTTTTAACCGGATACTAACGATTTAGAGAGATTTTATGGATGTTATGATATTAGTATAGCCCATCAGATAATTAAGAATTATCCGATGGGCTATATAATTATTTAGTCATAATATAAAAAACGTAGCTATATTCATCTTTATATTTTTTATAAAGATCTATTTCCTTTTGCAGAATGCCTATGACCTGCTGAGCCGTGTCATTATCTATATACTTTTCTCTCATTATATTAAGATTTTTCTCAAGTGGAGTATAGTAATTATCTGTCCAATCTGTTACAGGAGATATAAAGTGTGATTTGTAGGTATATCCTGCATTTACAATTTGCTTTATTTTGTTTTCTACTGTATCCATTTCCGGATACTCAGAATTCCAAAATTCATAGATTTCCTGTGAAGGAGAATCCACTAGCCAACTAATTTCGCTGCATATAAGATATCCACCATCTTTAATAAATCTTTTCCAGTCACGAAGGCCATTTTCAAATCCAGCTATATAAATAGCTCCCTCAGACCATATTAAATCAAACGATTTATCTTCAAAAGGCATTTCGAACATTGATATGCACTTGCCAATTACTTTATCTGAAATTCCATGTTCCTTAGCTTTGTTATTTAGATTTTCTATAAAAGTCTTGGAATTATCTATTGCTAAAATTGAAGCATTTTTCATCTCATCTGCAAGTATCATGGTATGAATACCATTTCCGCATCCAATATCTAAAACACTGTGGTTGTCATTTCTAATTTTATACATTGAAAGTGCTTTTAAGGTAGATTCTTTACTACCAGGTCCAAGTCTATCCATACCTTCAAATGCTTCGAAAAAATATTTTTCCATTTTTAAAATCCTCCCCCAAAGACCCTTTCTTTATTTGACAATGCAATTATATGGAAAAAAATGTATATAGTCAAGAATAGTTGTCATTAATATAATAAGTTTTTAGATGGAATTTTAAATAATCATGTTCAAATAAAAAATGGGTATAAAGATAAAAAAGAATACTTCATAGCTTAATGATGGGTTTATTATAAAAGGAGGATATTATGGATAAATATAAGAAATGGGAAGAGAAAAAGACTAATCAATCTCTAGAAAAACTGAGTAAGATTCAGTATGAGGTGACTCAAAAGGAAGCCACTGAAAGGCCTTTTGATAATGAATATTGGGACTTCAAAGGAGAAGGTATTTATGTAGATATTGTATCGGGGGAGCCTCTATTTTCATCAAAAGACAAGTTTGATTCGGGATGCGGTTGGCCAAGCTTCACTAAACCAATAGATGAGCACTTTATTACTTCCAAGAAAGATTTCAAACTTATTCTTCCTCGTACAGAGGTGAGAAGTAGATATGCAGACTCTCATTTAGGTCATGTATTTAATGATGGGCCACCTCCGACAGGCCTTAGATACTGCATCAATTCCGCCTCTCTTAAATTTATCCCTAAGGAAGAAATGCATGAAGAATATGAAGAATATATTGATATGGTTTAAATATTTCCCTTAACCTGAATTATTCATACACTTCTTTTAAAATCTTTAAAAGCATTTAAGCGTAAGCTTTACAAAGGCGTAGCCTTTTACACCTATTAGGTGAAAATA
>NZ_JAGGLI010000032.1 GCF_017874355.1 Acetoanaerobium pronyense | reverse complement strand
GAGCTTTCAACCAAGGGATAAGTCTATCCATTTTTAAAAACAAAATTATTTTAATTTGTTTCTGAAATTGAAAAAGCTAATATTATTTGAAATTCTTTTGAGTAGAAAACTAAAATTAAGAATTTTTATTGTGGAATTTTCTAATTTCTAAATTAAGAGCCTAAATTATTTTTTTATGAATAATTCGGGATTAATACAATTAAAATTCTGTTTTGTTTTTTAAAAACCTTTAATTGGTGTACTTGTTGAAATTATTATTTTATAAAAATACTTATATATAAAATTTTTATCCCTATTAATCCCTTTTTAAATTATACTATTTTTGTGTCGGTTTAATTTCCCTCCTTTTGGGCATAAGAAATATAACAGTAATTTATCATTAATCAATTAAGGAGGTTGTAAGATGAAAAAGAAAAATATTTTATTTTTAATATTGGTATTAGCTATTTTTACTATTTCAGCTGGATGTGCCCCTAACACAAAGAACTCTCCTACTCCTGTTGATGCTCCTATAGAATCGAATGAGGAAGAACCTGAAGAAGAATCTGAAGAGCTTCTTTTAACTTTAGAAGAATTAGCTGAATTTGACGGAAAAGATGGAAGACCTGCATATGTAGCAGTAAATGGAGTTATTTACGATGTCACTGATTCTCAAAGATGGAGTGGTGGAGAGCATAATGGTTTTGAAGCAGGACAAGATTTAACAGAAGAAATAGAAAATGTATCGCCTCATGGTGTTCGTACTTTAGAAAATGTCCCAGCTGTAGGTAGAATTGTAGAATAGGAGGGGCTTATATGCTTTTTCTTATATGGGTTAACGTATTTTTACTTGCTTTGTTAATATCATTTCCAATCATGCTTGAGCTTAATAAGAAAGTATTTAAAGGAAAACATAAAAATATCAATAAACTTCTAAAAAATGAACGTAAAGCTCATCCTTATGTAGGTATAGTTGTAATTTTAATAGGAGCCATACATGGATATAGCATGCTTGGATTAAATTTCATCCTTCATACAGGTAGTGTTCTTCTTATGTTACTTCTTATTAATGGAATTCTTGGATTCTTATATAAAAGAAAAAGAACTAAGATTTTAAGAACTTCTCATAGAGTAATCGGTTATCTTATAATTTTAGCCTTTTTACTTCACTATTTTAATCCATGGTTTTTTTCTTAAAAATTTAGCGATAAGAATAGAACACAAATTTATAATTAAACCAAATTTTTTAGGCACTGAAAAGCCGCTATTTAATAAATAGCGGCTTTATATCTATCTTTAAATTAATTAGAATAAAGATTTTTCATAGTCTTTTTTTAATTTTAGTAAAATCTTTTTTTCCATTCTAGAAACTGTCATTTGTGAAACTCCCAGTTCATTAGCAACATGCATCTGGGTTTTATTTTTGAAAAATCTATCTCTAATTATTTTTATCTCTATTTCATTCAATTTGGAAAGTGCGTTATCTATAAAGTCTTTGTTTTCTATCATTCCAAAACGCTTATCTTCATCTCCAACAAGATCCATAAGAAGTATATCCTTATCGTCCCCTTCATTATCATAAGATAAATCAAGTGATTTTGGCTTGTATACATGGGATGCTTCTATAGCTTCCAGTACCTCTTCTTCTGAGCATTGCAAATAGTTGGCTATGTCTTCTATTTTAGGAACTCTGTGAAGCTCCTGCTGCAGGTATACTTTGGCAGTATTAACCTTCTTGGATAATTCTTGAATTCTTCTAGGAACTCTTATAGACCAACCTTTGTCTCTAAAGTGTTTTTTTATTTCTCCTATAATAGTAGGAGTAGCAAAACTTGAAAATTCAAAACCCTTTGAAATGTCAAATCTTTCAATAGCAAAAATAAGGCCTAAAGATGCTACTTGAAAAATATCTTCATATTCTATTCCCTTATTTAGAAATTTTTTGGAAAGAATCTCGGCTATATAGAGATATCTTTGCACAAGCTCATTTCGTATTTCTATGTCTTTTTTCTCGCTGTATATCTTGAAAAGCTCTTTTTCAGTAAGATTTCTATACTGGCTTGAAAAGTTTTGGGACTTAATATTTGATTTGGAGGGTTTTGCTTTGTTTTCAGCAACTTCACCCATTAATTACCATCTCCTAGGAATTTTATCATCTTAATTTGTGTACCTTCTCCTACCTTAGAGATCATGTCTACTTCATCCATAAGACTCTTTATGATGAATATTCCTAGCCCTCCTTCTTCTTTTGGGTTGTTAAGATCTGGGTCATCCATTTCATCTATTTGATAGCCCTTGCCTTCATCTGATATTGAAATCCCCATCTTGTCTTCAAAAACTTGAAAACTAACTTTAAAATCGTGATTTTCGCTGTGTCTTATAGCATTTGTACATGCTTCTGCAACTGCAACCTTTATGTCTTCAATATCTTCTATATTAAAACCCATTCTGTTAGCAATCGCTGAAACTGTTAGTCTTACAACCCCTACATACTCAGGCTTGCTAGGCATACTCATGACTATTTCGTCATGAACATCCTCTTGAAACGTCTTTAACTCCTCAGAATTTATAGAAACCAATTCTATCCCTCCAACTTGAATATTTTATCTAATCCGGTTATACTGAATATTTTTTTGACATTAGGTTTTGTGTTCTTTATATATATATCCTTGTCTTTACTTTTTAATCTTTTTAATGCTCCTATTAATACTCCAAGTCCAGTAGAGTCTATATACTCAAGTTCGGAAGCGTCGATATGTATATCAACACTCTCTTCTGATGAAGTGAGTTTTTGCAGCTCGTCTTTAAAGATATTAGATGTATATATATCTATTTCTCCTTTGAGCTTCAAATACCATATTGCCTTTTCTTCATCGAAATTACTGTCAATAATTACTGACATTATTAATCCCTCCTGCTATTTTTATTTTTTTTCAGCTCGCTTACTATTTTGGCTCCTGATACTAATCCTGCTATCTTAGTAACGCTCCCTATAATCATATTTACGCTTGTAGTTATACCAGCAACATTCTCTATTATATCTCCAATATCTCTTGAACTTTCTTCAACTATTCCTTCTACTCTTCTAACAGTATTATCTAATGTTTTTATGACAAATGCAAGGTTTATACATACAAATAAAAATCCAAGTCCAACTAAAAGCACTCCAAGTTCCCAAATTCTAAATTCCATATCTACACCCCTTTATCTTCTTTGTCATTTAAAGAAATTGTACTTTGTCCTTCCATAAAATCATCAGAATCATTTTCTCTAAATTCTCTTGATATTACTATGTCAGACTCAGCTTCGATTAAATCATCCTCTTCGTGTTTAATATTCTTTACAAAATTTTTAAAATCTTCTTTTACACTTTGAGAGTCAGTCAATATATCCATAGTTTTTTCAAATATATTTTCTCTAAGCTCTTCTCCTTTTTTAGGTGCAAACAGAAGTGCTATTACTGCACCAAATATTCCTCCCCAAATAAAAGATCCTATTTTACAATTCTTCGACATAATAAGTACCTCCATTCTAAAATAACAAACTGTTCAAACTATACCCTTATATGAATATATTATAACAATTTTTTTACATTATTTAAAATATTAAGGAATATTGAGACTTTGAATATATAAATGATTTGGTAATTTTTTTAAATAAAAACAGCCCCTCTCACTCTTTAATAAATAAGAAGGGCTGATTTATAATTTTTTATTCTTCTTCAGTTTCTTCTAGTTCATCTGCAGTATTTTGAGCTATTTTAGCTAAAGCTGCAACTACAGTGTTTTCACTAGTCTTCATTACTCTTACTCCACTTGTTACCTTTGAAAGGATTGAAATTTGATTTACTGATATTCTAATTAATGTTCCATCAGAGTTGATAATCATAATTTCTTCGTCCTCTTCAACTACCTTTGCACCAACAACCCTTCCAGTCTTCTCAGAGATTTTGTAGCTTTTAACTCCTTTTCCTCCTCTTGACTGAATTCTGTAGTCTTTTATGTGCGTTCTTTTTCCGTATCCATTTTCAGATATTACAAGAAGCTCTTTAGAAGTGTCGGCTATTTCCATGGAAACAACTTCATCACCTTCATTAAGTCTTATTCCTCTTACTCCCATAGCGCTTCTTCCCATGTCTCTAACCTGTTTTTCGTCAAAGCATATAGCAAGGCCTTCTTTGGTTACAAGAATAAAGTTGGTATCTCCATCAGTTATTTTTGCATTTATAAGCTCATCATCTTCTCTAAGTGATATAGCTATAAGACCATTTCTTTTGCTTTTTCTAAACTCAGATATCATAGTTTTCTTTATTATTCCTTTTTTTGTACACATAACTAGATAGCTTGTATCGGCAACATCCCTAACAGTAAGGAATGAATTTACCTTTTCACCTTTTTCAAGTGGAAGAAGATTTATTATATTTGTCCCTTTAGCTATTCTACTTGATTGTGGAATTTCATATACATTCATTCTATACATTCTTCCTCTGTTTGTAAGGAAGATTATTCTATCATGATTTGCGGCTGTTATAATACTTTCCACAAAATCTTCGTCCCTTGTAGTCATTGATGATATACCCTTTCCACCTCTTCTTTGAGATTTATAGGTATCCATAGGTATTCTTTTTATATATCCATGATGAGTAAGGGTTATTGTTACTTCTTCATCTTCTATAGTGTCTTTTATATTTATTTCATCTTCACTCTCTGTTATTTCAGTTCTTCTGTCATCTCCATACTTATCTCTTATTAAAGTTATCTCTTCTTTTATGATTTCAAGAAGCTTTTCTTCACTTGCAAGTATTGACTCGTAGTACTTGATGCTTTCCATAAGCTCATTAAACTCATTTTCTATCTTTCCTCTTTCAAGACCTGTAAGTCTTTGAAGCCTCATATCTAGTATAGCTTGAGATTGAATATCCGTTAAAGAAAATTCTTCCATTAATTTTTCTTTTGCTACTGCTCCTGTATCTGAGCCTCTGATTATTTCGATAACTCTATCTATATTATCAAGGGCTATTAGAAGTCCTTTTAATATATGTTCTCTCTCTTTTGCTTTTCTTAATTCATATTCTGTCCTTTTTGTTACTACGTCCTTTTGATGATTTAGATAATGAACAAGCATACTTCTAAGATCAAGAACTTTTGGCTCTCCATTTACAAGGGCCAGCATTATTATAGAGTATACGTCCTGCATCTGGGAATGCTTATAGAGGTTGTTAAGTACGATATTTGGATTTACATCTCTTTTTACTTCTATAACAACTCTTATTCCGTTTCTATTACTCTCATCCCTTATATCCGTAATTCCTTCTACTCTTTTTTCTTTTACAAGCTCAGCTATTCTCTCTATCATTCTAGATTTGTTTACTTGATAAGGTATTTCTGATACAACTATTCTGTGCTTTCCATTTGGAAGCTCTTTTATATCAGCTTTCGACCTTACTGTTATCTTACCTCTACCTGTTTTATAGGCTTGCTTGATAAATGATTTTCCCATCCCTATAGCTCCAGTTGGAAAATCTGGTCCCTTTATATGCTCCATTATATCTTCTACTGTGGCATCAGGATTTTCAATTAGCTCAATCACAGCATCTATTACTTCTCTAAGGTTGTGAGGAGGAATAGACGTTGCCATACCAACTGCAATACCATTTGATCCATTTACAAGAAGATTTGGGTATCTAGCTGGGAGTACTGAAGGTTCTTTTAGTCTTTCATCGTAGTTTGGAACAAAATTTACAGTTTCTTTATCTATATCTTTTAGCATTTCAAGGGCAAGCTTTTGCATTTTTGCCTCTGTATAACGCATAGCTGCAGCAGAATCTCCATCTATGGAACCAAAGTTTCCATGTCCATCAACTAGAGGGTATCTTATAGAAAAATCCTGAGCCATTTTTACAAGAGAATCATATACAGCTGTATCACCGTGTGGGTGGTACTTACCAAGTACGTCCCCGACAACCGTGGCTGATTTTCTATATCCTTTTTCAGGTACAAGTGAAAGCTCATTCATAGCGTATAGTATTCTTCTGTGAACTGGCTTTAGTCCGTCCCTTACATCAGGAAGAGCCCTTCCCACTATTACACTCATTGCATAGTCTATATAGGATTTACGCATCTCATCTTCTATTTCAATATCAACAATCTTGTCTCTTTCTTCATTCATTATTTAACCCCTCCTATACATCCAGATTTTTTACATATCTTGCATTCTCTTGGATGAAAAGACGTCTTGGCTCGACTTTATCTCCCATAAGCATGCTAAATACATCGTCAGCCATAGAAGCATCTTCTATAGTAACCTTCAGAAGTGTTCTGGTATCTGGATTCATCGTTGTATCCCAAAGCTGCTCTGCATTCATCTCTCCTAGACCTTTGTATCTTTGGATATCCACTTGATTTCTTCCTATTTCTTCTAGGACTTGATTTAACTGGGCATCACTATATGCATATATTTCTTTTCTACCTTTTTTTATCTTGTATAAAGGAGGCTGAGCTATATAAACGAACCCTTTTTCAATAAGTGGTCTCATATATCTAAAGAAAAATGTAAGTATAAGAGTCCTTATATGAGCTCCATCTACGTCCGCATCCGTCATTATTACTATCTTGTGATATCTTAATCTCTCTTGATCAAACTCATTTCCTATTCCACATCCAAAGGCAGTAATCATATTTTTAATTTCTTCTGAACCAAGTATTCTATCTAATCTTGATTTTTCTACATTAAGTATTTTTCCTCTTAAAGGAAGAATTGCCTGGCTATTTCTATCTCTTCCCTGCTTTGCAGAACCTCCAGCAGAGTCCCCTTCCACTATATAAACTTCTGATTTTGCAGGGTCTTTTTCAGCGCAATCCGCAAGCTTACCAGGAAGAGAAGTACTTTCAAGAACACTTTTTCTTCTTGTTAACTCTCTAGCTTTTTTTGCAGCCTCTCTAGCCCTTTGAGACCTAAGACTTTTATCTACTATTATTCTTGCACTTTGTGGATTTTCTTCTAAAAATGCGCCAATGTTTTCAACTGCAATAGATTCAACAGCAGATCTAACTGGCGGATTTCCAAGCTTTGTCTTAGTCTGTCCTTCATATTGAGGATCTGGAAGCTTTACAGAAACAACTGCTGTAAGTCCTTCTCTTATATCTTCTCCAGTAAGATTATCTTCCTTTGCTTTTATAAAATTCGCTTTTTTTGCATAATCATTAACCACTCTTGTAAGAGCAGCCTTAAAACCAATAAGGTGAACCCCTCCTTCATGAGTGTTTATGTTGTTTGCAAAGGAGTATACATTTTCAGTATATCCATCTGTATACTGCATAGATACTTCTACAATATAATCCCCTATCTTTTTTTCGAAATATATTACATCTTCGTGAATAGCAGTCTTGTTTTTGTTTAAATATTTAACATACTCTATAAGACCACCTGTATAATGGAATTCTTTTTTTCTTTCAATTCCATCTCTTTTATCTTCTAAGGTTATCATTATACCTTTATTTAAAAATGCAAGTTCTCTTAATCTATGCTCAAGGGTTTCATATTTATAAACTATTTCTTCAAATATTTCTTCATCTGGAAGGAATCTTATGCATGTCCCTCTTTCTGATGTCTCCCCTACAACTTCAAGTTCAGTCTGAGGATTTCCTTTTTCAAAACGCTGTCTATATACTTTTCCATCTTTTTTCACCTCGGCTATAAGCTCTGTAGAAAGGGCATTTACAACAGATACACCAACCCCATGAAGTCCTCCAGATACCTTATATCCTCCAGCTCCAAATTTTCCTCCTGCATGAAGTACCGTAAGAACTGTTTCTACTGTACTTTTTCCTGTCTTTGGATGAGTCTCAACAGGGATTCCTCTTCCATTATCAACTACAGTAATTCCATTGTCTTCATCTATAGTTACGCTTATAGTATCGCAGTGGCCAGCAAGTGCCTCATCTATAGCATTATCCACAACTTCATATACAAGGTGATGAAGACCTCTTGATCCTGTAGATCCTATATACATTCCTGGTCTTTTTCTTACGGGTTCAAGACCTTCAAGTACCTGAATCTCACTGGCACCATAATCTTGGGTTATTTTGTTGTTATCTTCCATTTTTTACCTCCAACACTAAATATAAGGCTTAATTTATCATACTAATGATTGCATTTTCTATATTGTAAATCTTAGAATCTTTATCTATATCAATGTTCTCTGTAGTAGTTACAAAAGTCTGTATCCCTTTTAGATTATCAAGAAGCATCTTTTGCCTTTGTATGTCAAGCTCACTGAATATATCATCA
Source organism: Acetoanaerobium pronyense (assembly GCF_017874355.1). GTDB lineage: Bacteria > Bacillota > Clostridia > Peptostreptococcales > Filifactoraceae > Acetoanaerobium > Acetoanaerobium pronyense. The sequence goes on along the minus strand of NZ_JAGGLI010000032.1, from coordinate 24,680 downwards.
AGGAGTACAACTGGATATTCATCCTTTTCTTCATATATGAGTTCAATCTCTGAAAGCTTAAGAGAAATTGCAGCACTTCTTTTTTGTCCCTGAGACCCAAAACTCCTGATTTCCATATCATTTATAAAAATGGAAAGATCATCTTTATGGGGACCTATAGTTGTGGTTCTTCTATTTAAATCTTCATTTCTTGCCTCTTTAAACAAAGCTTCCAAATCATTTAGAGATTTATTTGAGATATTTATATTTGGGTTATATTTTATAGAAAGATTTTCTTTTCCTGAAGATATCCTGTGATGATTCTTCTTTGCAATAGGTTCTATTTTTTCTATAAAATTTTTTCTTTGCTCCATTATCTTAAAACCATAGTTTGCAAGCTGTATATCGTATACATCAAGCAGACCTTTATCCACCTTGTCTCTTTTTAGTAGATTATTTCTTTGAAGAAGAGTCTTTTGATATGTATATAGAGTTTGGTAATAAGATGGCCTTATTTGAGAAAGCTCTCTATCCATAAAGGCTCTTCTTTCTTTTGGTCCTTCTCTTATAAGTTTGAGATCCTCTGGGGAAAATATGACTATATTAATTATTCCTAATAAATCAGTTAATTTTTCAATAGGTATAGAATTTATTTTTATGGCTTTTTTTATATCTTTTCCCATTTTTATCTCAATCTTAAATTCTCTATCCATAGACTCTACAATTGAAGATATATAAGCATTTTGAGTATCAAACATAACCATTTCCTTGTCCTTGTTTGTCCTAAAAGACCTTCCTAAGGAAAGCATATATATAGCCTCTATTAGATTTGTTTTACCTTGCCCATTTTTTCCTATAATCATATTAAGATTTTTTTGAAAATCTATATGTGCATTTTTATAATTTCTAAAGTTGGCAAGATTAAGACTTTTTATTAGCATAATTTACCTCTTTACTTAAACGATCTTATATGACCTATCTTCTATAGTTATTACATCTCCTGGCCTTAATTTTTTTCCTCTTTGAATCTCTACTACACCGTTTAATTTTATTTTAGAGTCCAATATCATTATCTTAGCTTCCCCACCACTACCTACTTCATTAACGAGCTTTAGAAATTGATCTAGCTTTATATATTCCGTACTAATCTTTATTTCCTTCATTTTAATTTCCTCCTCTGAAAAAGACGTTCTTATTATTATATCATAAATATGTTTTTTATATTATAAATAAAAAACACCCGGAAATACCGGGCATTTCAATATTTTTAAATTCGTACAGGAAGAAGCAGATAAGTATAACTATCATCATTTTCTGGATTTAATATACACGGGCTTACATTAGTATTAAAGTTTAGATATATATTCTCTTCGTCTATGTTTTTAATACATTCCATAAAATATCTTAAATTGAAGGCTATTTCAAGGTCATTTCCTTCAAGCTCTATTGATATAACCTCTTCAAGGTTACCTATTTCATCGTTTCTAGAGGATATTTTCATTATATCGTCCTCTATGTTTAATTTTATAAGGCTGTTTTTAGCTACAAGTGATGCTCTATCAAGAGCATTTAAAAATTCCCTTGTGTTTATCTTTACTTTCGAAGAAAATTCCTTTGGAAGAATCTGGTTATAGTTTATAAACTCACCTTCTAAAAGCCTTGTAGTAAGTATGGTATCTCCTATTATAAAAGATGCATGCTTGTTGTCAAAACCAAGCTTTATAAAATCATTATCATGTATCATTCTACTTATTTCTATTAGGGTTTTTCCAGGTATTATAAGCTTTGCTTCTTTTTGATTTTCATTTAAATTACATTTTTTTATTGCAAGTCTGAATCCATCAATTGCAACTATATTTATACTGTGCTCATTAATTTCTATAAGTTCTCCCATAAGAAGAGGCTTAGTCTCATCTTGAGATATTGCAAAAGAAGTCTTTCTGATCATTTCTTTAAAGACATCAGAAGGAATTTCTTGATAATAATCTTCTTCTATTGAATTAGGTATTGGAAAATCCTTTCCATCAAAGCCCTTTATATTGAACTGAGAAGAACCTGATTTTATTTCAACAATATTTCCTTCCTTTACTTCAATATATATCTCGTCTTCTGGAAGCTTTTTTACTATATCAGATATTATTTTTGCATCTATTACTATTTTTCCTTCTTCAATAATATCAGCATTTAAGGTTGTCTGAACTCCTATCTCAAGATTGTTTGAGGTAAGAATTAATCTTCCTTCATAAGTCTCAAATAGAATTCCTTTTAGAAGCTCCATGGTATTTTTGTTTGAAATTCCTTTTAGAGCCATATTTAGGCTATGAAGTAGGTCTTTTTGAAATATTTTTATCTTCATTATGATCCTCCAAATATATATATAAATAATATTAAAAAAACAGTAGTAATAGTAATAGGGGCTGTTAGTTTGTGGATAACCGCCTTTACTTATTTAAAAAGTAAACTAAACAGATGTGGATAACTATGTGAGTATGTTTAAAATAAAAAAGGAACAATTGTGGGCAAATCATTCCTTTTTGTGTACTAAAAATAATATTACTAAATAATAAATCTAAAAATAATTTCAACTAAAATAAATTTTAAAATTATCTTGATAGATTATATTAGGCCTTTAGTTCTTTTATAATTTTTTCTATTTTATACTTTACATCATCATCTTTGTCCATATCCTGAGCTATCTTATCGCAAGCATGAATCACAGTCGTATGATCTCTTCCTCCAAATTCCTCTCCAATTTTAGGCAGAGACATATCAGTTAACTCTCTACATAGATACATTGCAATCTGGCGAGGATAGGCTATTGCTCTAGTACGTTTTTTAGATGTAAAGTCTTCCATTTTTATGGAAAATATTTGAGATACCTTTTCTTTAATAGAGCTTGAATTTAGCTCGTTGTTAGATGAATTTTGAAATAAATCTTTAAGGGCCTCGCATGCAAGCTCATAAGTAATATCTTCTTTAGTAAGATCTGAGTAAGCTATTACCCTTACAAGAGCTCCCTCTAGCTCTCTAATATTAGATTTTATATTTTTTGCTATATGTACCATTACTTCATTTGGAATATCTCTATTTTCTACCTGAGCTTTTTTTCTGAGTATTGCTATTCTAGTTTCAAAATCAGGAGGCTGAATATCAGCTATAAGTCCCATCTCAAACCTAGATCTTAGTCTGTCTTCAAGTGTAGGTATTTCCTTTGGAGTTCTATCGCTGGATATAATTATCTGTTTATTTGCCTCATGAAGGGCATTAAAGGTATGGAAAAATTCTTCCTGAGTCCTTTCTTTTCCAGCAATAAACTGAATATCATCTACAAGGATTACATCTACATTTCTATATTTGTTTCTAAAAGCCTCATTTTTATCATCTTTAATCGAGTTTATAAGTTCATTAGTAAAGGTTTCTGAAGAAAGATAAAGTATTTTAGAGTCTTTGTTATTTCCTACAATATAATGGCCAATAGCGTGCATCAGATGTGTCTTTCCAAGTCCAACACCACCATATATAAAAAGAGGATTGTATGCTCTGGCAGGTGATTCTGCAACTGCAACACATGCTGCATGAGCAAATCTATTACTGTTTCCTATTACGAAAGTGTCAAAGGTATACTTTGAATTTAAATTATAGGAAATATTTTTTTTGTCTTCAGGTTTATCGTAGTAAAGATCAGTTATTTCCTCTAAGTCTAGAATTATCTTAATAGAAAGGTTTTTATAGCCGTAATCAGCGCCAATAGAAAGCAGGTTATTCATATGATTATTTTCTATGACCTCTTTTATAAAGTAATTGGGAGCTAATAGAATAAGCTCGTTTTTCCTTAGATTGACAGCTTCTATACTTGCAAAAAATGACTCGTAAAATTGCTTAGTAATTTGATTTTTATAAACCCCTATTATTTTTTCCCATAAAGTTAAAGCATCCATATAAATCCTCCAAAAAAATCCACAAATTTATCAACAAAAATAAAAAAAAACCATATAAAATAAAAATTCAAAAAAGCTGTGGAAACGATAGTTGATAAAAAATAAAAAAAAGAATATTATTGTGGATAGAATAAAATTAAATAAAAAGATAACACCCTGTGGAAAAGTTAATCAACAACATAAAATTAATATTATAAATCTAAAAAGCATAATTTAAAGGGAAATTAAGAGACAATAATATTAGTTAAAAATATTTTATAAAAACTTATACACAATTTAATCCACAACTTGTGTATAAGTTGAAAACAATTTACAAAGTTATCAACAGGTAAGAATAATATAACAAACTGAAACAAAAACTTCAATAGAAAGAGAAGTATTTATCCACAGATTGAGGATTTTTTTATTTTTTATCAACAAGTCTTTTACGCTAAATTATATATAACTTTAAAAACTCAGCTAAGATACGTAAATCAAGTTATTTGCATAAATCCTTATATCCTTTATAATAGTTAATTAGAGCTCAAAAATACATTGACAATAATAGGTAGGACAATTATAATGTTTGTTATGATGTGCGTATTTTGAGTATGACCTTTAATACATAGAAAGGTTAGAATTAGAAAGGCGGTGTAAACATGAGCAAAAGAACTTACCAACCAAAGAAGAGACAAAGAAGTAAGGAGCATGGCTTCAGAAAAAGAATGAGAACTTCTACTGGAAGAAACGTAATAAGAAGAAGAAGAGCAAAAGGAAGAAAAAGACTGACTGCATAAAAGACGAGATTAGGCCGCTTATGAAAGGTGGCCTTTTTGTTTATTTCAAAAAAGAAAAATAGAAGATGAGAATTTGGGGGTTTTTATGAATCATCAAAGACTTAGAAAAGATGCAGACTTCAAAAATGTTTACAAAAGAGGGAAGTCTTTTGCAAATAAAACCCTAGTGATGTATTACAGAAAAAATGGCTGTGATTTTAATAGAATTGGATTTTCAGTATCCAAAAAAATTGGAAAAGCTGTAACAAGAAATAAAATAAGAAGACTTATCAAAGAAAATTTGAAAGATATGAATGACCTTGAGCAAGGTTATGATATAATATTTATTGCAAGGATTCCCTCAGCAGAACTAGATTTTCGTGATATGGGAAAATCATTGAGACATCTGCTTAAAAAAACCGGAGTTGTGAAAAAATGAGTAATTTTTTAGTGAAAATTATGATTTATTTTATTAGATTCTATCAAAAATTTCTTTCTCCGCTAAAAGGACCTAGCTGTAGGTTTCATCCTACTTGTTCTCAGTACTCAATAGACGCACTAAAAAAGTATGGGATATTAAAAGGTACTTATTTATCAATAAAAAGAATATTAAAATGCCATCCTTTTCATGCGGGTGGATATGATCCTTTAAAATAACATTTCCAGGAGGTTAAGATTTTGGCTAATTTATTGGGCTCTCTTTTAAAAATTATTTATGACATAATAGGAAACTATGGAATATCTATAATTGTATTTACAGTTGTGGTAAAGCTTATATTACTTCCACTAACTATGACACAAACTAAATCAATGAAATCAATGCAGGAGATTAATCCTAAAATACAGGAACTAAAAGAAAAATACAAAGATAATCCTGAAAAAATGAATCAAAAGACAATGGAGCTTTACAAAGAATATAAGGTAAACCCTCTAGCAGGGTGTCTGCCTTTATTAATACAGTTTCCTATTCTTATAGGGCTTTTTAATGCACTTAGAAATCCAACTGTTTATGTATTCCCAAATGAAGAGGCTTATCTTGCAGCAGACACTGCTTTTTTATGGATGAGCAACCTTGCATCTCCTGATGTAATATTTTTAGGAGGAATAGCTATACCATTTATCCTTCCTATACTGGCAGCAATTACTACATATTTCCAGTCAGCTATGATGTCACCAAAAGGAGCAAAGAAAGATTCTTCCCAAACTATGATGCTTTATCTTTTTCCTGTAATGATGCTTTTTTGGGGAAGAACATTTCCAGCAGGACTTCTGCTTTATTGGGTTGCAGGTAACGTATTCCAGATAGTTCAACAATCAGTTTTGGCAAAAAGACCAGCTAAAACCAAGGAGGCAATTAAGTGATGAAATCCGTTGAAAAAATTGGGAAAAGTAAAGAAGAGGCAATTGAACTTGCACTGAAAGAACTAAATGCAGAAAAGGACGATATTGAAATTGAAGTCCTAGAAGAAGGAAGTAAAGGTTTTTTAGGCTTTTTAGGAGCAAAGGATTTTAAAATAAGAGCTACATTAAAGGATAATTACGAAAAAACTACTAGAAATTTTTTAAATGATATATTTGACTCTCTTGATATAATTGCAGATATAAATCTAGATTTTAAAGGAGACACTCTAAAGGTCTCAGTAATAGGAGATAGTGCAGGTCAGTTAATAGGTAGAAGAGGAGAATCTCTTGATGCTCTGCAGCTACTTCTTGGTCTTGCAGTAAATAAAAAAAGAGATGGGTATATTAAGGTCCTTCTCGATATAGAAAATTACAGAGAAAAAAGAGAAGAATCTCTTGTAAGATATGCAAATAAAATGGCTAGAACTGCTGTAAAGCAAAGAAGGAATATAAGGCTTGAGCCTATGAACCCTTACGAAAGAAGAATTGTGCATTCGGCTCTTCAATCTGATTCTTATGTAACCACATATAGTGAAGGGGAAGAACCATTCAGAAAAGTAGTAATATCAGTTAAAAAGCAATAGTTTCTAAATTAAGGGCCCCTAGTGAAAAATTAGGGGTTTTCTTTGATTATGGAGTTATTTAATTAAAAGGCGGTGCAAAATGTATATAGATGATACAATAGCGGCGGTAGCTACTGCCCCTGGAGAAGCAGGAATAGGAATAGTAAGAATAAGCGGACCTAATTCCCTAGATATAGCAAATACTATTTTTAGACCAGTTTCAAAAAATATCAATATTTTAGAAAACCCAAGAAAACTTATATATGGTCATATAATTGATAAAGATATCAAGGTAGATGAAGTTCTTTTGTCCTTTATGAAGGGTCCACATACCTTTACAAGAGAGGATATAGTTGAGATAAACTGTCATGGAGGATATATATCTGTAAGGAAGATACTAGAACTTGTAATTAAATCAGGAGCTAGGATTGCAGATAGAGGAGAATTTACTAAAAGAGCATTTTTAAATGGAAGAATAGATTTATCTCAAGCAGAAGCTACTATGGATATAATAACCTCAAAAACAAGTGCAAGTTTTGATATTGCACAAAAGCAGCTTGAGGGAAAGCTTTCATCTAAGATAAAGGAAATAAGGGACATACTTACACTAGACCTTGCAAAAATAACAGTTGCAATAGATTTTCCTGAAGAGGACGAGCCTGAGGTGACCTATGAAGAGCTTTTAGCTGATCTTAAAAAGATAAAAGATGAGATACATGCCCTTATTCTTAGTTTTGACAAAGGAAAAATAATGAGAGATGGACTAAAAACAGTTATCGTAGGAAAACCTAATGTAGGAAAGTCATCACTACTTAATGCAATACTAAAGGAATCAAGGGCTATTGTAACTGAAATAGCAGGAACTACAAGAGATATAATTGAAGAATATGTAAATATAGGGGGAATACCTCTTAGAATAGTAGATACAGCTGGAATCAGAGAGACAGAAGATATTGTGGAAAAAATTGGTGTCCAAAAATCAAAAGAATCTATAGAATCGGCAGACCTTGTTATTATGATGCTTGATTCATCTAGGGAGCTTACAGATGAAGATATAGAAATATTGACATATCTTGACAACAAAAAATCAATAATTCTTATGAATAAAACAGATTTAGCTCAGGCTATTACAGATGAGGACATAGAAAAACACACTCATGGAAAATCAGTAATAAAGATTTCTGCCCTTGAAAATAAAGGTATAGAAGAAATAGAAAAAGAAATAGAAAAAATGGTTTATGAGGGTGAGCTTCAAACTGAGAATGATATAATGGTGACAAATGCAAGACATAAAAACTCTCTGGAAAAAGCATATACTTCTTGCTGCGATGCAATTGACGCCCTTGATTCAAATATAGAGCTTGATATAGCGGAAACAGATTTTAAAATAGCTTGGGACAGTCTAGGACAAATCACAGGTGATACAGTCTCTGAAGATCTTCTTGATACGATATTTAGAGAATTTTGTATAGGAAAATAAATACCAAAATAATTATAAAGATCTAGTATTTTTCACAGGTCTTAAACCCAATAATAAACAATTGGTCAACCGATATAAAGGAGATATATAAATGAACTTTAAAGCAGGAAGTTATGATGTCATAGTAGTTGGGGCAGGACATGCCGGCTGTGAAGCTGCACTTGCAGCTGCAAGACTTGGAAAGAAGACTTTGGTGATTACGATGTCACTTGAGTCTATAGCGTTTATGCCTTGTAATCCTTCAATCGGAGGAACAGGAAAAGGTCATCTAGTAAGAGAAATAGATGCACTTGGTGGAGAGATGGGCATAAATATAGATAAGACTTTTATACAAAGTAGAATGCTAAATACCTCAAAGGGGCCAGCGGTTCACTCTCTAAGAGCTCAAGCAGATAAAACTCTTTATCATAAGGAAATGAAAAAAACTCTGGAAGAAGAAAAAAATCTCGACATAGTAATGGATGAGGTTATAGAGCTTATATATGACGAAAATGGAGTTACTGGAGTACTTACTCAGCTTAGAGCTCAATATGATGCCAAGGCTGTAGTACTTGCAACAGGAGTTTATTTGAAATCCAAGGTCTTCATAGGTGAGGTTAACTTTTCATCAGGACCTATAGGCCTTAGTTCAGCAGAGCAACTTAGTAAGTCTCTTAAGGAGCTTGACCTTCCTCTTAGAAGATTCAAAACAGGTACTCCAGCAAGGGTACATGCAGACTCTATTGATTTTTCAAAAATGGAGATTCAGTATGGAGATGAAGAAGTAGTACCTTTTTCATTTTTAAATGAAAGTCTTGAAAAAGAACAAATCACTTGTTACCTTACAAGGACTACAAAAAAGACCCATGAAATAATACTAGCTAACCTAGAGCGTTCATCTCTTTATAGAGGTGATATGGACAGTCATGGTCCTAGATATTGCCCTTCTATAGAGGATAAGGTGGTTAGATTCAAGGATAAAGAAACTCATCAGTTTTTTGTAGAACCAGAAGGTCTTGATACAAAGGAATACTATATTCAGGGATTTTCTTCGTCATTAGCCTATGAGGTACAGCTTGAAATGTATCATTCTGTACTAGGTCTTGAAAATGCAAAGCTTATGAGACCGGCCTATGCAATAGAATATGATTGCGTTGATCCTCTTTATCTTAAGCCATCCCTTGAAATAAAGTCTTTAAATGGGCTTTTTAGTGCAGGTCAGTTTAATGGAACCTCTGGATATGAGGAGGCTGCAGCTCAAGGTCTTATAGCTGGAATAAATGCAGCTCTTAAAATAGATGAAAAGGAACCTTTTATACTGGATAGATCAGAAAGCTATATAGGAGTCTTAATAGATGATCTTGTAACTAAAGGCACCAATGAGCCTTACAGAATAATGACATCAAGGGCAGAGTACAGACTTCTTTTAAGACAGGACAACGCAGACCTTAGGTTAACTCAAAAGGGAAGGGATGTTGGCCTAGTAAAAGAAGGAAGATATAATATATTTTTAGAAAAGAAAAAGGCCATAGAAAATGAGCTAAAAAGGCTTAAAACAGATAAAGTAAAGCCAGATGAAGCAAATGAGCTTTTAGCCGAAATAGGAGCATCTCCCCTTTCAAGGACGATGAGTCTTTATGAATTTTTAAAAAGACCTGAGGTAAATTATGATTTCCTTAAAAAAATTGGTAAGTATAATATAGAGCTAAAAAAAGCTGTTAGAGAACAATGTGAAATAACTTCAAAATATGAAGGTTATATAAAGAAGCAGATGGAGCAAGTAGAAGGCTTTATAAAGCTTGAAAGAAAAAAACTTCCAATAGATATAGATTACTCTTTGATTAAAGGCTTAAGACTTGAAGCAAGGCAAAAACTAAATGACATAAGACCTCTAAATATAGGTCAGGCATCTAGAATATCTGGAGTATCTCCAGCAGATATATCTGTGCTATTAATATACCTGCAGACCCTAAAAGCTCAAAAAAAGAGTGAGGAGAATAATTAATGAACCTAGAAAATTTATTAGAAGATGGACTTAAAAAATGGAATATAGAAATAAGTAAGCTTCAGCAAAGTCAATTTAAAATATATATGGATACATTGCTTGAGTACAATAAGGTTATGAATCTTACAGCAATTGAAGATCCACAGGATATATATACAAAGCATTTTTTAGATTCTCTTTCCTGTCTTTCAATCGATATCATAAAAAACGGGGATAGGATAATTGATGTTGGAACTGGAGCGGGATTTCCATCAATACCTATCAAAATAATGAAAAAAGATACTCACATCACTCTCCTTGATTCCTTAAATAAAAGAATCAATTTTTTAAAGGAAGTGGGAAATAGAGTTTCCCTAGAAAACATAGAATACCTTCATAGTAGAGCAGAAGATGCAGGATTAAACAAAAATCACAGGGAAAAATATGACATAGCTCTAGCAAGAGCAGTTGCGCCCCTTCCTGTTCTTCTTGAATACTGTATCCCTTTTGTAAAAAAAGGGGGATATTTTATATGTCAAAAGGGGCCATCAGCTCTTGAGGAGATAAAGGGAGCAGACAAGGCTCTAAAAATACTCAATTGTGAAATAGAAAAAGTATTTGATATAGATATCCCTTTTACAGAGCTTAATCATAAGATAATAGTAATCAAAAAAACAGGAAATACGCCAAAAGGATATCCAAGAAAAGCTGGAAAGCCTTCTAAGGAGCCTTTAGCTTAAAGGAATGGATATATTATGAATACTAAGGTTAAGGATATTGATATAAAAGCTATCATAAACGATGAAAACCAGCCAAGAAAAAGCTTTGATGAAGGCTCTATAAATGAGCTTTCATCTTCCATAAAAAAATATGGGATTATCCAACCAATTGCAGTGTTTCAAGATGGTCAAAAATACAGGATAATTGCTGGAGAGAGAAGATATAGAGCAGCTATAAAGGCTGGACTAAATAAAGTCACATGTATTATACGAGAAAGTAATGACATAAGAGAGGTTTCGATTTTAGAAAACATTCAAAGGGAAAGTCTTAATCCTATAGAAGAAGCAAGGGCTATAAAAAGTCTTATGGAAGAAAAAAATTTAAATCAAAATGACATTGCATCTATTCTTTCTAAAAGTCGTTCATATATAGCAAATATCCTTAGACTTCTTAAATTGGATATAGATACAATCACTTTAATTGAAAGAGGTCTTATTTCAGAGGGCCATGGCAAAGCACTACTTTCTATTAAAGAAGATTTAAAGAGAAGAGAAATAGTAAAAAAGATACTAGAAGAAAAAATATCTGTAAGGGAAACAGAGAAGCTCGCCAAGGAACTTAAAAAGGAAAAAATTTCAAGCAAGGATATTTTTCTAAAGGATATAGAAAATAGACTTAGCGATTTGATTGGAACAAAGGTTTTTATTGAAGGCACTTCAAATAAAGGAAAGCTTTCCATAGAATTTTATAGTGAAAATCAGCTAGAGGGCATAATAGAGCAGCTTTTTTCCCTTGAGTAGGAGGATGTTATGATATATTTTGATAATGGAGCGACTACCTTTCCAAAACCTAAAGCTGTAATAGAAAAGACAGTGGAATTTATGGAAAAATACGCCGCAAATCCAGGTAGAGGAGGCCATAAAATAGGTCTTGAATCTGGAAGAGTTGTATTTGAAGCCAGATATGAAATTGCAGAGCTTTTCAATATTGCAAACCCTATGAATATAGCCTTCACTAAAAATGCAAGTGAAGCAATAAATATAGGGATAAAAGGTTTTTTGAAAGAAAAGGACCATGTTATCTCATCAATGATGGAGCATAACTCTGTTTCAAGACCAATAGCGTCCTTATCCTCAAAGGGAATAGAGCATTCCTTTGTAAAATGTAACAGTGAGGGTTTTTTAGATTTAGAAGAATTTAAAAATTCATTTAAAGAAAATACAAGACTTGTTGCCATAACCCATGCCTCTAATGTTACTGGAACAGTAAATGATATTAAAAAAATTGGAGAGATATGCAAAGAAAAGGGAGCTATACTTCTTGTAGACGCTGCCCAAAGTGCAGGAGTATTTGATATAGATGTAGAGGCTATGAATATAGGGATGCTTTGCTGTCCTGGACATAAAGGACTTTATGGACCTATGGGAACGGGATTTATATATGTAAGAGAAGACATAAAGCTTGCAACTCTTATGGAAGGTGGAACAGGTAGTTCATCAGAGAGTCTAGAGCATCCAAGTATAATGCCAGATGTACTTGAAGTGGGCACAGTTAATGCAGTGGGAATAGCTGGTCTTTTAGAAGGAGTAAAATTTGTAAAAGAAATAGGTGTAGAATCTATACGCCTTCATGAGCAAAACCTTGTAAAGCTATGCATTGATGGTCTTAAGAAAATCGATAAAATAAAAATCTATGGTCCAGAAGATTTTAGTAAAAGAGCAGGGGTAGTAGCTTTTAATATAGGAGATCTACCTTCTACAGACGTATCATATATCCTTGATAATGCCATGGATATCGCCGTAAGAAGTGGACTTCACTGTGCGTCTTTAGCTCATCAAACTTTAGGAACTCTCAATCAGGGAATTGTAAGAGCGAGTTTTTCATATTTTAATACGGAAAATGAAGTAAATGAGTTTGTTGAAGGTATTAAAAAGCTTGCAGAAGAAATATAAATTTAAAAATTAAATAATATTTACAAAAATATGTTTTACTTGTATATATTATTTGGTGTATTATATATTCAAACACTTATTTTATCAGAGTGATGGGGGATAATATGGACATATTAAGTTTGGGGCAAAAAGTGAAAAAACTTCGCAAGGAAAAGGGTATGACTCTTAAAGATCTTGCCGGGAATAGAATCACAGCTGCCCAGATAAGCCACATAGAAAGGGATAAATCCTATCCAAGCCAAGACCTTTTAGAGTATTTCTCTCAAAAGCTTGAGGTTTCTATAGATTATCTTTTAGAAAGCAAAGAAATGCAGGCAAAAAAAATAGCTGCGAATCTTCTTTTAAAAAGCGAAATACTTATTCAAACTGGAAAATCCGCTGAAGCAAAAAAAGAGCTATCAAGGGTACTTGGGTTATGCCTTGATTTTGATATAAGTGAAGAATGTGCAAAAGGAAACTATCTTTATGGTCTTATGTTCAAAGAAGATAATCAGTACAAAAAAGCCTTGGAAATGATGGAAAAGGCTCTTGTACTTTATATAAAGGTCCTTTCTTGGGAAGGTGCAGCAAGATGCTATCTGGAACTTGGAAAGATATACACTTTAAACGGTTTTTATGACCCTTCCATACATATGCTTCATCAATCCGAAACTATAATAAGAGATAATAAGATAAAAAACCTTGAGCTTGAAAAGGAGATTTATATCTCTATTGCATATGCATACATAAAGAATAATCAAAGACAAGAATCTAAGGCATATGCACAAAAAGCAGAAAATCTATCAAATAAGCTTGGAGACTTCAAAAGCAGAGGAATGAACTATTATCTAATTGCGAACAACTATTTCCAAAGCTTAGAATATGATCTTGCAAAAAAATACTTTAACATGGCTTTAAAATCATTTGAAGAAGAGAAAAAACTTCTTGAAAAATCCCATACTCAAATGATGCTTTTTGAAGTATACAATATGCTAGGTGATAGTGATGAAGCTCTAGGCCATATTCAAAATGCATATGAGATTAAAAAAGAGTACAAAGATGAGCATACAGTTAAAATAATATTCAAATATATAGATGTTCTTTGCAAATCAGGAAACCTTAATATGGCAAAGGATCTTTCAAAAGAAGCTCTTTCAATATCTATGGCTTTAAAAGATATAGTACTTGAGTGTCTTTCTATTAGAAAATATGCAATTATACTTTCAAGAGAAGGAGATATTGAGGGGGCATCTACGAGTCTTAGCAAATGTGTAGAAATGTTTGAAAAATTAGGAGATAAAAAGCAGCTGGCTAATATCTATTTTGACAAGGCGAAACTTTTTGAAGGTAAGTCAAAAGAAGAAGAGATAAAATATTACACTAAAGGAATAGACTTGTTTAAGGAAATCGGTATAATAGAAAACTAGCATGCTAGTTTTCTTTTTTTGAATTTAAAACTTTGATTTCATAGTAGGAGAATTTTATGAAAATAAAACTTTTTGTCTTTGTTTTGGTTCTAAGCGTTATAATCTTATTCAATCCTTATGTATATAAAAACTATGTAAAGCCAATGGTGCTTTCATCTGATGATATAAAACAAATTGAGGTGAAATTTGAATATAGACCAGATATGTATATAGGAAAATATATGGAAGGTATAATAATGTATGATGGTATAAGACTTATAAATATAGATGAGAAAGGAAAAGAAATATTTTCATCTACAATAAGATCTGACAATTTTTATGTAGATACTTCTTCAGAATTTATCTATATATTAGATAGGGTAAATAAGAGAATTCATAAGATAAATAGTAGAGGAGAGGTAATTGGAGATATAAGAACAGATAAGACTGTGGTCTCTATAAACTCCTTTAAAGATGGAAAGCTTGTGACTCAGTACATTACAGATGTAAAGGCTGAAGGTATACAAATTTTTGATAAAGATGGGAATGTGATTAAGGATATAGCTTATCCAAAATCCAGCATAAATATAATTAAAGAAGATGAAAATTCTGGAGGATTTATAGTAAGTGCTTTAAAAAGAGAAGAATCTTTTATGGCTAATAGTTTATATTACTATAATCATAAAATGGATTCTGTTTATGCAAATGAGGTTGAAAATTCAATTTTTCTTGATATAGAAATGAAATCCTCTAAACTTTTTCTAATGGATGTGGATATTATTTCAATACGAGATAAGAACTTTCAGGAAGTAAAAAGATTAAGTGCAGAAAACACCTTTTTAGGAATAAATGCAACAGATAAAGAAATTGCTCTTTTAGATGGCAAAAGAAAGATTAAAAACATGGATATAGAAGGGAATTTAGTAGAGGAATTAAATTTTAAAGATGATATAATCGTTTTAGAGAGATTAAATGATGAGTTAATAGTTGCTACTAGAAATGAAATTTTCTTTAATAAAGAGACTATGGAATTTTCAAGGGATATAATCAGAGTTTTACCTATGAAAAATCACATAGCGGTGTTTTTTAGGGGAGCAGTTAATTTTATTGAAATTTAAATACATTTGGATAGAGGTAATTTATGGTTAGTAAAGTTGATATTATAATACTTATATTTATAGCCTTTCATATTTTTAGAGGCTATGTATCTGGATTTTCCAAATCTTTTTTTATAAGTGTAAGGTTTATAGCCTCATTTTTAATCTCAAGATTTATATATTTGAGATTCTCAGGTTTGATACTTCAAAGTGCAGTTTATGAAAGATATAGAGAAATTATTGAAGATTTTCTTTTAAAGACTATATCTCCATATGTATATTTTGCACTTGATATGGATAGAAAAATTTTGGCAGTTTCCCTTTTTATAATTATGTATATTGCAATCAGTATAGCTATGCATGGTTTTTCATCAATTTTTTCTAGAAAATCCATGAAGAGTCTTGATAAAAATCTGGGATTTTTATTTGGAGGGGCAAAATCTATAATTTATATAATGATTTTGATTACGCTTTTAGATCCTCTCATTCAGGTCTTTTTTACAACTCAGCAGAAGGAATACCTCTCAGATTCTAGATTATTAAAGCATTTTTATACTTATAACTTCGTAGCAGATTATTTTGAAATCTTTTAAAAATCAAAGGAGAGATAATAATGGAGATTAAAAAATTGGATTGCACAAAGCTTCAATGTCCTCAACCAGTTATAATGACCAAAAAAGAGCTGGAATCAATGGGAGAGGGAGTAGTAGAGGTTAAAGTAGATAATACTACTGCAAAGGAAAATCTTCTAAAACTTGCTGCATCTAAAGGATTGGCAGTAGACATAGAGCAAAACGGCTCAGATTATAAAGTTAAAATAATAAAGGGTGAAGGTGAGATTCCAAAAGAGGAAAAAACTATAAAAAAGCCTTCTAAAATTTCTTCAGGAGAGGAAGTGGTTCTTATAACCTCTGAATTTCTTGGAAAAGGAAATGATGATTTAGGAAAGATTCTAATGAAAGGGTTCATATACACACTTAGTGAAACTATGCCATACCCTTCAAAAATCATGCTTATTAATAGCGCAGCAAAGCTTTCATCTGAAAATATTGAAACTGCGGAAAATCTAAAAAAGCTAGAAGAAAATGGCGTAAAGATAATGACCTGTGGAACCTGCCTTGATTTTTATAATCTAAAGGAAAACTTAAAGACTGGAACAGTTGCCAATATGTATGACATAGTAGAAGCCCTAAAGGAAACAGAAAATAAAATTATAGTGTAGGTGAGATATGTTAGTAATTAGTTTTGAATCAACCCATCATGCCATGTTTGGAGAGAAGATGCTAAAAAAATCAGATCTTCAAATAATGGTGATTCCAACTCCAAGAGAGCTAGATAAAAGCTGTGGTATATCTATAAAAATAGAAAAAGAAGATATGGATAGAGCTGTTGATATAATAAATAAATACAACATAGCTATAAAAGGAGTCTATGAGATAGAAAAAAACAAAAAAGCTATACAAGTTTACCCAAGGGAGGATTAGAAGGTGCCCATAAAGTTCGAAATAGGTGATATAGTTCATTTGAAAAAAAATCATCCTTGTGGAGGGAACATATTTGAAATTATGAGAATAGGGATGGATTTTAGATTAAGATGTTCCACGTGTAACAAGCAGCTGTGGCTCGAAAGGACAGAAGTAGAGAGAAGGCTTAGGAAGCACTTTAGAAATGACGAAGAAATTAAGTCCTAGATTATGAATAAAAAAATTTTATAGAGGGTATAAAATAACTAAATTCAAAATTGGAGGGATTTAGTTATGAACTATAAAATTTCCATAGAGTACTGTACTTCTTGAGGATATATAGATAGAGCGGTCGCTCTTGCTTCCAACCTTTTAGGAGAACACAAAAATGATATTGAAAAAATCGAGATTGTACCATCTACAGGAGGAGTATTCGAAGTTCATTTGAATTCAGACCTTTTATTTTCGAAAAAAGAGTTAGAAAGATTTCCTGAAGAGGATGAGGTTGAAGGTATCATAAGAGAAAAAATAAAATCCCTTATATAAAAACCAGTAAAATCAAATACAATATTAAAATCCTATACTATCGAAGAGTATTAGAAATTGCATCACTTAAAAAAGATTATTTAATGGATATATCTCCTTAAATAATCTTTTTTTTAATTATTATTCATAAATAAGAAAAAAAATTGATTTTTGATTTAAAAACTGATATCATAGATAAGTATGAGATTAAGTGAAATTGTCTCATCTTTCTGCTCTTATATAAAAGAGCCGTACAGTCCAAAGGGAGGTGAATGTAATGAGAAAATACGAATTAATCTACGTTTTAAGACCAAATCTTGAAGACGAGGCGAAAGCTGTAGTACTTGACAAGGTTAAATCTATCATCGAAGCAGATGGAGAGGTTGAAAAGGTTGATGAGTGGGGAAACAGAAGACTTGCTTATGAAATTGAGAAGCTTACAGAAGGATACTATGTACTTATAAACTTCAAGGCAGCTACTGATGTACCTAAAGAAATCGATAGAAACCTAAAAATCATGGATAACGTTATACGTCACATGATCGTAAATATTGATGACAAATAATTAATTTAGAGACTATAAAAAGAGGTGGATATAGATGAACAGTGTAATACTTATAGGAAGACTCACAAGAGACCCGGAATTAAGATTCACTTCTGCTGGTAGAGCAGTAACCACCTTTTCCATAGCTGTAGACAGACCTTTTATTGGCAAAGATGGTCAGAAGCAAACGGATTTTTTCAACATAGTTGTATGGGGGAAAAGTGCTGAAAACTGTGCAAACTACCTTGTAAAAGGTAGACTTACAGCCATCAAAGGTTCTATACAAAATCGAAGTTATGAAACACAAGAAGGACAAAAAAGGTATATAACTGAAATCGTAGCAGATAGCGTTCAGTTTCTCGAGTGGGGAGACAAAAGCGAAAGATCTGCTCAAGGGAATAAATCTTATCAAGGGCAGAGCTCAAATAACAATGTTTTTGAGCCAGAAGGTCTTGACTCTGATGGTTTTAGAGCCTTAGACGATGATGATGTACCGTTTTAGTTCTCATTAATTTGAGAAGGAGGTTTTAAAATGGCAGCTCAAAGAGGCGGAAACAGAAGAAGAAGAAAAAAAGTTGATCCTTTCGCTGGAAAAAAGATAAACATGATAGATTATAAAGATGTTAATCTTCTTAAGAAGTATATATCTGAAAGAGGAAAAATACTTCCAAGAAGAATCACAGGAACATCTGCAAAGGCTCAAAGAAAGCTTACTCTAGCTATAAAGAGAGCTAGAAACATAGCTCTTCTTCCATACGTAGTAGATTAAGAAAAATGTAAAGACTAAAGGTAAGCATAGCCTACCTTTAGTCTTTTGTTTTTCAAAGTTATTATAGAATTTTTTTAGCAAATAGTCATATTATGGTATAATAACAGGATAGACTACATTAGGAGATGATATTTTGCAAGGACCGAAGCCAAAGAAAAAAAATATAGATACAAATAGAAAAAATCTTGTAGAATCTTCTGTACTTACAGCTGTTGGAGCGATATTTATACTTATGGGAACATACGTGCCATTTTTGTCTTTTCTTACCATGTTTTCCGCAGTTCCAATTGTAATAATTACATACAGAAATAAAGTATCCTATGCTCTTATGTCAAGCTTTTCTTTAGGAGTGATACTTTCATTTTTTATACATCCTATAAATGCACTATTTACAAGTATAATGTTTTTTATACCAGGAGTTGCTATAGGTTTTTTTGCGAAGGAGAACAGACCTCCATTTGAAAGTATATTTTATGGATTTTTGTCTATGACCTTTACTACAGCCCTTATTATTCAGTTTGTTTCTTTTTTTATGGACTTAAATCTAATAGAATACCTTATGGAAATTCTTAGAGAGTCTATGGAAATTCAGGCTGAGCTACTTAAAAATCTACCTTCTATAGAGGCTGTAGACATTAATGCCATAACACTTACTATAAGACTACTTTTCCCATCTTTTATAGTAGGTTTTGCAATAATAACCTCTTTTTTGAACTACTATATGTCTGCTGCGATAATAAGAAGGCTTGGAGAAAAAAAGAATCTTGGAAGTCTTTTAGAATTTTCTATGCCTGGAAATGTATCAGTTGGAATTATAGTTATTTATCTTTTAACCTATATAACATCTACGTTAAATTTCCAGTATTATGATAGTTTGGTAGCTAATCTTACTGCGGTTTTTATATTGCTGTTTTTCCTTCAGGGAGCTTCTGTAGCTGGATTTTTTATAAACAAAATGAAAGCTCCCAGACTTGTAAAGATAGCTATAGTTGCAATGCTAATAATTCTAGCGCCTATATCAAGCTTTATAGCCCTTGTAGGCTTTGTTGATGCTCTATTTAATTTTAGGAGACTAAACAGATAATTATACGGAGGAACCTTATGCAAAGCACCTTGAAAGTTAATATTCCCGAATCAAAAGTGTATATTATTTTGGTTGGAATACTAAGCACTATAGTGGTGTATTATAATATATTTATTGGTATACCTTCACTGCTTGTCTTTTTTTATCTTATATATCATAACTACAAAGCCCTTGCTAATAGAAATAGAGAATGGATAAAATATATAGAAGACCTTTCTCTTAATCTTGAGCATATGACAAAGGAGACTCTTTTGAGTTTTCCAGTTGCCATGTGCATTATTGATAATGAGGGTTCACTTAGATGGTACAATGACAAGTTTTTAACTCTCTCTAAATCTGAGGAAATGATAGAAAAAAACATCAAGGAAGTTTTTCCAAGCTATGATAGTTCAAAAATATTTTTAGATGAAAATGAGGCTTTCCAAACTCAAATTGAAGCTGATAAAAAAATCTATGAAGTAAAATATAATATTATAGAGAGGGAAAATGAACCTTCTCTGGCGGCAATCTATTTTTTTGATGTAACTGAACTTAGAAAAATAACCAAGGAATATGAAATGATAAAGCCTGTAATCATGAGTATACAGGTAGATAGCTTTGATGAGGTATTAAATAGTGCTTCAGAGGATGTAAGACCTATTATAGAGGCAGAGGTAGAGAGAACCATAAAGTCTTGGGCAGATAGGTTTAAAGGTGCTATAAGAAAAACCGTAAAGGACAAATATATTGTTATAGTAGATGAGGGCTCTTTGCTTGAACTAGAAAAAGATAAATTTTCTATCTTAGATGATATAAGAAAGATAGAGATGGGAAATACCATTCCCCTGACATTAAGCATAGGCGCATCTTCCCTAAGTACAGACCTCTCCTCAACTCTTAAAAATGCAGTAACATCTCTAGATCTTGCTCTTGGAAGAGGAGGAGATCAGGCGGTAATAAAAAGAGATGAAAGGTCTATATTCTATGGTGGAAGATCAAAAGCTGTGGAGAAAAAGACTAAGGTAAAGGCTAGAATAATAGCTCATGCCCTTAGAGACCTTGTAAATGAAAGCGAAAAAGTAATTATAATGGGGCATCATTACCCTGACCTCGATGCTCTTGGAGCTGCAGTTGGGGTATATGGAATATGTAGAATGCTTGGCAAAAGTGCAAATATAGTTCTTGAAAACAGTAATACTTCTATAGATGTGCTTCATAATAGACTTATTCAAAATGATTCATTTAAGGATGCTTTTATAAAAAGAGAGGATGCTCTACAATCAGTAGATGATAAGACTCTTCTTATAATTGTAGATACCCATAGACCAAGCTTTACAGAATATCCTTCCCTTATTGAAAAGTGTGATAAAATCGTATTAATAGACCATCACAGAAGGGGAGTGGAGTTTATAGATAAGGCTGTCCTCATATATCATGAGACCTATGCATCTTCTGCCAGTGAAATGGTAACTGAACTTATACAGTATGTGAAAGATAGACCATATATAGATAATCTCACAGCAGAGTCTCTTCTTTCAGGGATAGCCCTTGATACAAAAAATTTCACATTCAAAACAGGGGTGAGGACCTTTGAAGCTGCAGCATTTCTAAGGAAATTTGGAGCCGACACAGTAGCTGTAAAACAGCTTTTCCAAGGGGATTTAGACAGCTTCCTTGTAAAGGCTGAAGGGATTAAAAATGCAAAGATACTGGGAGGAAAGATAGCTCTTTCTACATGCCCAGAAAATCTTGAAAATCCATCTCTAATAGCTGCACAGGTTGCTGATGAGCTCCTGAATATAAGAGGAGTTGAAGCATCATTTGTAGTTGCAAGGAGAAGTGATGGATTAGTATTTATAAGTGCAAGATCACTTGGAAGTCTAAATGTACATCTATTTATGGAAAAACTTGGTGGTGGAGGTCATATTGATGTAGCTGGAGCTCAGCTCAAGGACACAACCACAGATGAAGCCATGGAAAAAGTAGAAGAACTTATAATGGAATATTTTAAGGAGGATGATGAATAGATGAAAGTAATATTTCTTAAGGATGCAAAAGGAAGCGGAAAAAAAGGAGAACTTAAAGAAGTAAGTGATGGATATGCAAGAAACTTTTTAATACCTAAAGGAATAGCTAAAGAAGCTACATCTGGAAATATAAATGACCTAAATCAGCAAAAAGCAGCCGAAGCCTTCAAAAAAAAGCAGGAAGAAGAAGCCGCAAAGGAGCTTGGAGAAAAGCTTAAAACTCTATCTGTGACTATATATTCTAAAGCAGGAGATGGTGGAAAACTTTTTGGATCTATAACATCTAAAGATATTGCAGATAGACTCAAAAAAGAGCATTCTATAGAGATAGACAAAAGAAAGATACTTCTAGATGATCACATAAAGAGCCTAGGAGTTCATACAGTTCCTCTAAAGCTTCATGTAAATGTGACATCTGAAATAAAAGTTGAAGTTAAATTAAAGGATTAAGAAAAAACACTTGATATTTTATTTATAATAGTTAAAAATACTTCGGAGGATACCGAGGTATTTTTAAATGGAGGTTGATTTTATTGGAAGGGAAGATATTGCCGCATTCCATCGAAGCAGAGCAAAGTGTACTTGGAAGTGTCCTCATTGATAGAGATGCCATAATTACAGTATCAGATATACTTGAGGAGGGGGATTTTTATAAAGATGCCCATAGGGAAATTTTTAACTGTATGATGATTCTCTTTAAAAAAAGTGAACCTATAGACCTCATAACTCTTTCTGATGCCCTCAAAAAAAGAAGTGCTCTCGACATGATAGGCGGAATAACCTACCTTACAGCCCTATCTACGGCTCCTGACTTTACAAGGCATATAAGTAAATACGCAGAGATAGTAAAGGAAAAATCTATCCTTAGAAGGCTTATAAAAGCATCCTCAGAGATAATGGAAAAAAGCTTTGCGGGAGAAAAAGAAGTTTTAGAGCTTCTTGAAGAAGCGGAAAAAGGGATATTTGATATATCCCAATCAAAAACTCAAAAAAGCCTAAGCCCTATTTCGGATGTCCTTTTAAACGCATATGAAATCCTGGAAGACCTTTATAGAAATAAAGGCAGCATTACAGGCCTTACCACAGGATTTATAGACCTTGATAGAAGAACTAACGGTCTTCAAAAGACGGACCTTGTGCTTATTGCGGCAAGACCCGCTATGGGAAAAACTGCTTTTTCTCTTAACATAGCCCATAATGCCGCTATGAAAGGAAATGGAAAGGTCGCAGTATTTTCAATGGAGATGAGTAAAGAGCAGCTTATTCAAAGAATGATAGCTGCTGAAAGCAGGGTAGAGCTTAATAAACTAAAAAACGGGAATCTAGATGAGGAAGAGTGGCCAAAAGTAATAGCTGCCATGGAAGTACTTTCCAAAACAGATATTTACATAGACGATACTCCTGGTATTACAGTGATGGAGCTTAGATCCAAATGCAGGAGACTTAAGATGGAAAAGGGCCTTGACCTTATACTTATAGATTACCTGCAGCTCATGGAATCGGATGGGAAGATAGAAAGCAGACAGCAGGAGATATCAAAGATATCAAGATCCCTTAAGATACTTGCAAAGGAGCTAGAATGCCCAGTGATAGCACTATCTCAGCTTTCAAGAGCGCCAGAGCAAAGAGCTGATCATAGACCTATACTTTCGGACCTTAGAGAATCTGGAGCAATAGAGCAGGATGCCGATCTTGTAATGTTTTTATATAGAGATGACTACTATCATGAAGACTCTGATCAAAAAAATATAGTCGAGGTCATAGTTGCAAAACATAGACATGGAGAAACTGGAATGGTACCACTTACATGGCTTGGCCAATATCAGCTATTTCATAATTCAGCTCATTTGAGGGAATAAATATATGAAGAATCCACAACAGCCAATATACGGAAAAAAGGTAATATTAAAGCCTATGCAGATAGAGGATATATATTCTATGATGGCCTGGGGAACTCACGAAGACAGATTATTTTTTGATTATAATTTTCCTTATATGACAGAAGATGAGATTTGTGCTTGGTTTGAGCTAAAGACGAAGAGATTTAGAAGATGCTTTTCGGTGTTTAATTATAATAAGCAATTGGTAGGATATATAGCACTTAGAAATGTAAAGATTATAAGAAAAAAGTCAGAGCTTGGTATTGTTTTTGATCCAAATTATTTGAGTGAAGGGTATGGAACGGACTCCTTAGTTACTTTACTAAAGTGGTATTTTGATACCTTTAAATTTAAAAAAATGGTGCTTAGCGTAGCTGCCTACAACTATAGAGCAATAAGATGCTATGAAAAGGTTGGGTTTAAAAAGACCAAGGAATACTATGATGAGTTTATGAATTATAAGATAAATCCATTAGAAGACAGTAATTATTCACAAATAAAGCACTTTTTTAGACAAAAGGGAGAAAAGATTCAAGTTCTTTATTATAAGATGGAAATATCCACATTACCCACAGAATAGCCTAAAAACCATGTGGATAATGTGGATATCTTAGGATCTATAGCTATGGTTTTTATGTCTTAAAATAAAAAAATAGTTTTTTAAATTTTTTTTAAAAAACTTGTTGACTTTATTCTTTCACTTTGATATATTATACAAGTGCCAAGTGAGACCCATTAGCTCAGTCGGCAGAGCACCTGACTTTTAATCAGGGTGTCCCGCGTTCGAGTCGCGGATGGGTCACCAAATAACTAGGCCCCTTGGTCAAGCGGTCAAGACACCGCCCTTTCACGGCGGTAACAGGGGTTCGATTCCCCTAGGGGTCACCACATGGGCTCATAGCTCAGCTGGGAGAGCACCTGCCTTACAAGCAGGGGGTCACAGGTTCGAGCCCTGTTGAGCCCACCATGCGGATGTGGCGGAATTGGCAGACGCACTAGACTTAGGATCTAGCGCCTTGTGCGTGGGGGTTCAAGTCCCTCCATCCGCACCACTAAAAAAACCTGAAGCAAAAGCTTCAGGTTTTTTTATTGTGCGCCCAGCATGGGCGCGAACTTGCTGGTGAAAGTCCAGTACGGGGGCTGGTAGTGCCAACCGTTAGCCAAGAGCAAGGGTGT
>NZ_JAGGLI010000031.1 GCF_017874355.1 Acetoanaerobium pronyense | reverse complement strand
CTTTTGAGTAGAAAACTAAAATTAAGAATTTTTATTGTGGAATTTTCTAATTTCTAAATTAAGAGCCTAAATTATTTTTTTATGAATAATTCGGGTTAAATATAAAAATAAACCACTCTGGGTTTAATATAAGAGAAACCCATGAATTAATTAATGGATTTAATTTAATGGCAGAAAATATAAATGATTATATACAGAAATTAATAATGAAACAAGAAGAAATCGAATTAATACATAAAACAGAAACCCAAAGAATGAACAAAATCATTGATGAAAAAACAAAAAATCTGGAAAGTGCAATGAAAGAGCTTCTAGAAAGGGAAAAGATGGCATCGTTGGGAGAACTGGTATCAGGTGTAGCCCATGAAATAAATACTCCTCTTGGAGTTGCGGTTTCTGCATCTTCTCTTATGGAAGTAAATAATGAAAGTTTTAAAAAAGAGCTTATGCAAGGAAATATATCAAAATCTGGGTTAATTGAATATATTGAATCAATTGATGAAACCACTTCTATTTTAAACTCTAATTTGTATAGAGCATCAGAGCTTGTAAAGAGCTTTAAGGAAGTAGCAGTTAATCAGTCTATAGAAGAAAAAAGCAAATTTAATTTAAAAGAATATATAGATTCTATACTTCTTAGCTTGAAACATGAGTACAAGAATAAGAATATAGATTTTGAGATTGATTTTCCTGCTGATTTAGTAATCGATAGCTATTCAGGAGCGATTTCTCAAATATTTACAAATCTTATTATGAATTCACTAGTTCATGGTTTTAGAGATAGAAAGTCTGGGAAAATAACTATATCTGCTCTAAAAAATGATGAAAAGCTTATTATAAATTATAAAGACAATGGACTAGGGATGAGTAAGGATGTTCAAAAACATGTATTTGAGCCTTTTTATACTACAAATAGAGGCGAGGGTGGAAGCGGGCTAGGTATGAACATAGTCTATAATCTTGTAACTGCAAAGCTAAATGGTAAAATAAGCTGTATAAGCGAAATTGGTATAGGAACAGAATTTGTTATAGAAATAAAACTATAAAGGACTGTGATTATATGATGGGAAAGCTCAACTTAGATGGTATCAACTTGGATTTTTTATCAGAAGATTTAAGGGAAAAGCCGAAAAATAATGAAAAATATAAAGTAATGATTGCTGATGATTATGATGAAATCCATACTATAACAAAATTGATGCTAAAAGACTTTGAATTTGAAGGGAAAGGGCTAGAGTTTATTGACACCTATACGGGAGAAGATACAATCAAAGCCCTAGAGGAAAATCCTGATACGGCAGTTCTTTTTTTAGATGTGGTGATGGAGGACAATCATTCTGGGCTCAATGTGGTTGAGGTTTTAAGGGGAAGACTAGATAACAAAATGACTAGAATAGTCCTTAGAACTGGCCAACCAGGACAAGCACCTGAAGAAACAGTAATAAGGGATTATGATATAAACGACTATAGACTAAAAACTGAAATGACAGCAAAGAGACTTTATACCACATTATATTCTGCCCTTCGAAACTATAGAGATTTATATCAAATCAACAATCATAAAAATGGACTGAAGAAGATAATCAAGACAAGTGCAAACTTATTTGAGCATAATAGTCTAAATGAGTTTTTGACAAGTATCTTAGTTCAACTTTCTAACTTTCAAAAAGATAGTCCTGAGATGATATATATAAGGGATGATGTAGATAGAGAAGGTGGCTTTGTAACAATTGAAAAAAATAAAAAATCAACCATAGTAGCAGCGACAGGTAAGTTTAGAAACTATATAGGAAAAGACATAGAATTAGTATCTGATCTTAAAGAAGTTGTTAATAAAATCAAATATAGTGATGAAATAGATGAAAAAATTATTTTTGTAGATACAGGGTTTATCATAAAGAATAATGCAAAAAATAGTTTTAATAATTATATCTATATAGAAGGGAATAAAGACATTTATGATTTTGATTTGATTCGTTTATTCCTCACAAATTATTCTGTTGCATTAGATAATTACATTCTTAATAATACAATTGTAAATACTCAAAAGGAGATAATACTAACCCTTGGAGAGGTTGTAGAAAACCATTTTGATGAAACATCTGGCCATGTAAAGAGGATATCTGAAATGATGTACAATTTTTCTCTTTTTCTAAACTTTTCACATTCTGAGGCTGAAATGTTAAAAACCGCGAGTATTATGCATGATATAGGAAAGATTGGGATACCAGATAGTATATTAAAAAAACCTGGAAAGCTAAGTTAAGAGGAATTTGAAATAATTAAAACTCATCCCAGTATAGGGTATAAAATCTTTGAAAAATCTGATTTGGATATGCTTAAAATATCTGCAAATTTAGCCCTTAATCACCATGAAAAATACAATGGTACGGGATATCCAAATGGAATCAAGGGGGATGAGATTCTTCTAGAAGCCAGGATGCTCTCAATCATAGATGTATTTGATGCAATGACCCACAAAAGAGTATATAAAGATGCTTTTTCAGTAGATGAAGCTTTAGAATATATAAAAAGTCAAAAGGGTAAGCATTTTGATCCTAATCTTGTAGATGTTTTTATGGAAAATATAGAAGAAATCTTAGATATTGAAGAATAAAACAAGCCTTAATAATTAAACTGTAAACAAGATTATTAGTTTTATTTTTTAAGTTTTCTTTTGGGAGAACAATATTTAGAAATATTGCAAGTATACATGAAACTACTATTCCTTGTCCTCCAAATATTAGCCTTACAGCCTGGGGAAAGTTATCAAGAACTGCAGGTACTTGTCCTACGCCAAGACCTATTCCAAGTGCTAGGGAAACTATTAGTATGCTCCTTTGATTCATAGAATCTTTATTTATTAGGACTATTCCCATTGTAGCAATCATTGAAAACATTACAATAGCTGCTCCCCCTAGTACGCTTGCTGGCATTATTGCAATTATTGCACCGAGCTTTGGAAAAAGAGAAGCTCCAATCAAAAGCCATGCTCCTATAGCAACTACATATCTGCTCATGACTTTTGTAAAGCTTATGATTCCAACATTTTGACTAAAAGAAGTGTTTGGAAGGGCATTGAATACTGCGGCTAGACTGCTCATTAGTCCGTCTGCCACTACTGCACCAGAAAGTTCTTTTTCTGTGGCTTCTCTAGAATCACCACCAAGGGTTATTCCTGAAACATCTCCCACAGTCTCAACAGCTGTCACTATATACATAATTAGCATTGCAGCTATTGCAGGCCAGTGAAAAGTCATGCCAAATCTCATTGGCATAGGAAACGAAAACCATGCTGCTTCTGATACTGCTAAAAAGCTAATTTTGCCCATTGGTATTGCAACTAGATAACCTGCAATTATACCAATAAAAATAGATGCTGTCTTTATCATTCCTTTTCCAAACTGGTTTAAAAAAATTATTAGGACGAGTACAAATGTTGCCAGTGCAAGGTTTGAAAAAGAACCAAAGTCATCAGCACCTACTCCTCCACCAGCATAGTTGATACCTGTTGGAAGAAGTGAAAGTCCAATTGTAAGAAGGACAGTGCCAGTTACTATAGGAGGAAAGAACCTGCGGATATGTTTTAGGAAAAATCCCAAGAATGCTTCAAAAAATCCTCCGATAAATGCTGCTCCAAGTATACCGCTAAGGCCAAACTGCTGGCCTATTGCAATAGATGTAGGCACGAATCCAAAGCTTGTCCCCATGACTACTGGTAGCTTAGCTCCAACTTTTCCTATTGGATATACTTGTATGAGGGTAGCTACACCTGCCATAAGCATTGCAGATTGTATTAAAAAAGTTCTTTCTTCAAGGCCAAGGCCCAAACTTCCAGCTATTATTATAGGGACTGTAATATTTCCTGCAAACATTGCAAAAACATGTTGTAAGCCTAGTGGTATTGCTTCATTTAACGGTGGTTTACCATCTATATGAAAGGCTGATTCTGATTTTATATCTATTTTTCTCTCTTCCATTTATTCACCCCTTTTTAAAATTCTTGAACAATATCAAGAAATTTCATCTACATTCCAAGTATTTTTTTAGCTGCAAAATCTGGTCCTTTTGCTTTTGAATAATTACCCCACTTTTGAGTATCTTGAGATTTATTTTTTAGGGAGTTTTTTACTGCCTTTATTATCAAATCTTCTCTAAGATTATTTGGATCCAAAATAGATGCAATATTATTTTTTTCAGCATCGTAGGCTATATTAAATTGGTCGCTTGAAAAGGGAAGTATGACCATAGGCTTTTCATAATAAAGACTCTCTGTAAATGTGTTGCATCCACCGTGATGAATCACTAAATCCATATGGGGGATTAGGGCTTTTTGAGGAATAAATTCTTCCATGATTATATTTTCAGAGCCTAGTCTTTTGAGTATATCAAAGCTGCTTCCCCCTGATACTACAAATAGGGCATCTGGGTAATTTTTTTCAAGGGCTAGTATGAGTTTTTCAAGTACATCTGTGCGACTTGATAAAAATGTTCCCAAGGTTATCAGTATTTTTAACTGATTTTTATTTCTTAAAATCTTCTCCCAATTCTCATCCAGTGACTCTTCTTCAAAACAGTGTCCAATATATATATCTGATGGATTATTTGAGTTGTAAAAATCAAAATAGTTGTATATTACTGCTATTTTTGATGTTAATCTAAATGCATTATTTATTTTAGCTACTTCGAACTTATTTTCTTCTAAAAACTGGTTAAATATATTTGTAAACTGACTCGTTGTGCCTAGTGATACTTCTTTAAGTTTTTCAATATCCTTTACATTTATATCAAAAATAGAGGGCCAGTTTTTTGGAACTCCATAAAAATCCTCACCCTTAGGAATTGTTCGTGGATGTGGAGGACAAAATGTAATAAATGAAAGATTTAGTGAGTAAAGGGCAAGTGCCACATTATATGATAATACATCATATATCCACAAATCTATATCCCTACTTTCACTAAGGGTTTTTATATGATTAGCAATGTTCATAGGATTATAGAGCATATCATCTTTTCTGTGTTTTGATTGGGTGATAAGTGTCTCTATAGGTCCTTTTTTAGTGGCTTCAAAAAACTCATGCAATCTAATCTTTTCAGAATCGGGCTGAATAGTATCGGTTGCGTTTTTTGTATTTTTGTTTTTACTTAGTTCTATCTCATGAAAGTGAAGGCCTGCTTTTTCTATCTCATCTTTAAAATCTATGGAGCATCCAAATGTAACCTTGGCTCCATACTTATGAAAGCTTTTTGCAAGGGTAAGAAGGGGCATAAAATGTGAATAAAAAGGAGGACTTAAAAAGCAAATGTGTTTATAATTCATTAATTTTCTCCTTTATATAATATTTTTTTGTAGAAAGAGGCAAAGTCTTTAGATATTCTTTCTATTGAAAAGTTTTCTTCAACTGTAGATTTACCTTCTACTCTTATATCTCTAAAATCTTTTTTGGAGCTTGATTTCCCGTAAATTACTTGTTCAACCTCAAAAGCAATTTTTTCTGAGGAAGAGGTATCTATCAAAAATCCATTTACTCCTTCTTTTATATATGTTTTTGCCCCACCTTTTTTAGGGGCGAAGGTAAGGAAGGTCTCATACATTGCTTCAAGAATTGATATTCCAAATTCTTCTTTTATGCTAGAGCAAATGTATATTGGTGGATATTTAGTTTGTGATTTTTCTGCATGGTCTACAATGGTTTTTTCAATGCTCCTTATTTCTTCATTTGAAAGAGCATTCAAATGGGCAAATTTTCCTTTGAGATTAGGATTTTCAGTTATAAAATCTTGAAAAAAATCAATCATGGGTTTCTCTTCTAAGGTTGGATTTTCTAGACTTCCGCCTATTATTAGAAGGTTATAGTCATCACTTAGCCTAGATTCTCCCCAAGCTTTTAGAAGTTTGTCTTGCCCTTTTTGAAATGATAATCTACCAACATTTAACATAAATGGACGGCTGAGCATATCTTTATCTATAGGATGATTCAAAGTTTGGGATGCTAATATTTTGCTCAATTCAAAATCTGTATAAGTGATATTTAGATTAATTCCTTCACCAATCATTTTAAATATGGATTTTTTTGCTTTAAGGACTGGGAAGTAATCAAAAAGCTCTTCTTTCACTTTTTCTCTGCCTATCCCTATTATCCCGTCTGCCATATCAATAAGTTCATCCCCGATATTAATTTTATTTAAGTTAAACAAAAGTTCATCTAAATGGAAAGTCTTTAAAGCTTCATTTTCATCAGTCATATTTCTGTGGGGATCAGGGGTTACTGTAAATACGAGCTTTGAGCTTATGTCTTTGCTAAGGTTTGCTACTGCCATTGATGCGTTATCTAGATATCTTATATGAAATATATCTGGAGTAATATTTAAAAGATATAAAAATCTCTTTATTCTTCTTTTTATATGATTTTCCTTTAATAAAAATTCATTTGGGTCATCTTGATTTATATATATTGGGATTCTTAGCATTAGGTGTTTATTTAAAGACTGGGTTATAATTTTTCGATTTGTCCTATTTATAGAGATTGTGATTATATTTGATATGTCTTCATGGGAAGATAGAGTGTTTCCAAGGCTTTTTAAAAGAGTTCCTAAGCCGCCACTCTTTCCCATTCCACTTTCTTCAGGGTCGCCATAAAACATAGTTTGCACTATGGTAATGCCGTTTTTACCATGTTTTATATCATTTTCTAAAAAACCTAAATACTCTACTAAAAGATTTTTATCTTTTTCTTTTTCTATAATTTTGATTAAGACATCTTTATTGAAAATAGTTTCTTGATGAAAAATATCTAGTAGCTGTATCTTGATGGATGATGGGATATCTAATGAAAATAGATTTAATAAAAATTTATGTGGTAATTTTTTATTAAAAAAATAAATATATTCTAAAACTATGCTTAGTAAATCAAAGCTTTCTAGATTTTCTTCTATTAATAAAGAAATGGAAGAATCATCTAAAACATCTAAGTGGGATTCTATAAATATATCTAAAATTCCGTATTTTATATGATTATGAGTTTCCTTAGCTTTAAGTTTTTCTAAAAGAAGTACATGAGCAAAATATAATTGATTGATTTTATTTAGAGTTTTAAAAGAGGTTATAAAATCAGAAAAAATTACTTTTTCATTTTCACAAGTATTTGTATATATTGATTCTAAATAAAATTTATCAAAAGCTTGATTTTGATTAATTGCTCTATTACGAAAGAAATCTTTTCGAAGGCTTATAAAATCATTCAATATTTCACCACCATTTTCAAAAAAATAAAGAATATATTTATTCCCTTATATCTAAATATATATACAATTAGAGAATAGAAAGATTCACAGTATAATACATACCACAATATATAAAATAGTAACTGATTTTAAAAATATATTAGTTGATAGTGCTAAGTATGATGTGACATTTGATGAGTTTTTAGATCAGCTTCGTGAGTTATTATTAAAGTACAATTTTGAGGTAGTTTAGGGAAGTCACTTTATTTATTTTAACAATGTTAACAGGATTTCAGAGATTGTTGAGGAATTATTAAATTAGATGGATTAATTATATTAAATGGGAGTGGTAATATGGCGAAATTAGAGAAGCTAAGATATGGAGACTCTATTGGTGTATTTTCACCGGCATGTCCAATTGGCAATCTTGGTACATACGATAAAGCAAAAAAATATCTAGAGAATAAAGGATATAAAATAGTTGAAGGAAATCTCACTAGAAAGTCAGATTATTATCGTTCAGGGTCAATAAGGGAAAGGGCGGAGGAGTTAAATGATTTAATTAGAAATCCTGATATTAAATGTATAATTTCAACAATTGGGGGCATGAATTCCAATTCCCTTTTGCCTTATATAGACTATGAAGCTTTTACTAAGAGTCCAAAGATAGTAATTGGATATTCAGACGTGACAGCAATATTACTTGGAATACATGCAAAGACAGGGATTTCAACTTTTTATGGACCACCTGTTGCTGAAGACTTTTGGGAGAATACTTCATTGGCAGATGAAATATATGAAAAATTCGAAAATATGTTAGTGAAAAATCAAAAAATTCCATATGAAATATCAAATAAAGAATGGACTAGTGTAATTCAAGGAACTGGTAAAGGTAGATTAATAGGGGGTAACTGGGATACAATACTTGGATTTTGGGGTAGTGAGTTTATGCCTGAAATAAAAGATGGGGATATACTTTTTGTTGAAGACCAGCAAAACCCGTCTACTTTAGAGAGAAGTTGTTCTTTTCTAAAGGTTAATGGAGTTTTTGATAAGATATCAGGAATAATACTTTCAAAGCATGAACTATATGATGATGAAAAAACTGGAAGAAAGCCATATGAAGTATTATTAGAAGTACTTGATGGTAAAGAATTACCAATTATAGCAGATTTTGATAGTAGCCATAACAGGCCTATGGTGTTACCTATAGGGTGTAATATTGAAATGGATAGCACAAATAAAAAAATCACTATATTAGAAGATTGTTTTGGTTAGTGAAAGATATTATTTCCATTATAAAAATTACTATAAATTCTTAGGAGGATTTCATGAAAATTACTAGCCATAAAATAGATATATCAGAAGTTAAAAATGAAATTAAAAACCATTTTTCAGCCCTACCTTCGAAGGTAGATTCATTTTATGAAGACCATTTAATAGAATCTGATTTTTATAGGCTTTTAGCTGATGGAAAACCAGCTGGGGTAGTAGCTGTACATAAAGAGTCCATGATTATAATGTTTATTGTTTCTAAAGAATTTAAAAGATATGGACAAGAGTTATTTTATGAGGCAAGGAGATTAAGTGAAGTGACATGCGCTTATGTTCCTACTTGTGATGAGTTTTACTTATCAGTGGCCCTTGAAGCTTCAAAAAAAATGGAGTTTCAAGCATACTTTTTTAAAGAAACGGAAAATACAGTTAAATTTACAAAGGAAGAAGCTGTCTTTTCTTTAGAAAAAGCAACTAAAAAGGATATAGAAAAAATTATAGAAGATACAGATGATTTTTTTAATCCCCTTGAATCTCATATTGAAAATGGTAGAGTTTACAAAGGGATGGTAGATGGAAACTCAGTTTCATATGGGATTATTGAAGAAAGTCGCATATTTGATGATGTTTCTAGTATAGGAATGATAGTTGTAGATTGTCAAAGGCAAAAGGGATATGGAGCATTAACTTTAAAATCCCTTAGAAATATATGTCATCAAAATAATATTACTCCAATTGCAGGATGCTGGTATTATAATCATCTATCTAAAAAAACTCTTCAAAATGCAGGGTTTTATTCTGATACAAGAATGCTAAAAATTCATTTTTAATTGGAAATTAATATAAACTAATTGTTTGATTTGAAATCTTAAAATGTCGAGTATTTGTTTATTTTTTTATAACTCTTTATTAATCATTATAATCTCTGCTTCGATTGAGTCCATTTTTCTCATATGAATAATCATGCTGTTACAAATTCTATCGGCACTTGAACAATTATAGCAGCGATCTCCTTTAATAGCACAAGGGGTATTGAGATTTAATCTTTTTGCATTCATTGGTGCTGCAATATTACGCGTTCTAAATATTGCCTTTTCTAGTGTAGGCTCTATTTTATTTGTTCCAAATATGAAAAAGACTTTTTTGTGTCCAAAGAGTGAACCAGCTATTCTATTTCCTGTGCCATCTATATTAACCATTTCACCAGTTTCTGAAACTGCGTTAACAGAAGTGAAATAAATCTCTGTAGTTAATGTTTTTTTTGCAATTGAAATAAACTCTTCATCTGAATAATTACTTGGGTCAATAACTTTATTATATTGACTTAATTTTTCAAATAAATTCATTTTTTTTAGAGTTTGAGAATCTCCAAAACCTACAGTTGAATTTCTTACTATTTTTAATATGTAGTAAGTAGCTTCTTGGATAGATTCAAAATAAGAAACTTTGTAACCGTAATTATTTAGTAAATGTATAAGTGGTTTATATTTTTCCATTTTATCTAGTCTATCCATTTCTTTTGCAAATTCTAGTCCATCCTTAAATTCATAGTTCATCAATTATGCCCCCTCATTTGGTTTTGTATTAGATTTATATACTTTTTAATAACTGGTAAACCAAATTTAAAAAATATTAGATATAATATTTTTAAATAAAAATCAATTTGAACTATTAAAGTTTAATTATGGGAAAAAAATAGTATTTTAAAAAATAGAATTGGGAAGGATGATAAATTATGAAAAAGAGAAATGTAGTTATATTGGCCTTTGATGATATGGAGACTTTGGATTTTGCTGGACCTTTTGAAGTATTTTCAGTAACGGGACAAAGAGAGGGAGATGGACACTTTAATGTTTTTTTAATATCTGAAAATCCTGGTCCTGTTCTAGCTGTTAATGGACTTAGTGTTAACCCTCACTATACGATATTTAATAGTCCTGAAATAGATATTCTTATAATACCAGGAGGGGTTGGAGCAAGAAAAGTACTTAAAAATATGAAGCTACTTCAGTGGATAAAAGAAACCTCATCAAAAACAGAACTTACACTTTCTGTTTGTACAGGATCTTTGATATTGGGACAGCTAGGGATACTAGATAATCTTGTAGCTACAACTCACCATGAATGTATTGATTTGTTAAAGGCGTTAGCACCTAAAACAAAGGTAAAGGATGATGAAAGATTTATAGATAATGGAAGAGTTCTAGTGGCAGCTGGTATTTCTGCTGGAATAGATATGTCTTTATATGTTATAGAAAAATTGCTTGGTAAAAAACAGGCACTGGAAACTGCTAACTAGATGGAGTATCCTTATCTGAGTTCAAAATGATATTATTTATAAGGTTAAAGATGAGATTTAGGGATTACCAGTTTTTAAAAGAAGAGCATATAGAGATACAATATGAAGTTTCTGGAATGGTGAAATCAAGGATACAGTCATATAAAGAAACGTTACCTTGACTTGATAGGAGTGAAACCATGAAGAGAGAAGTAGGAATCAACTTAAAAGAGGGAATTTTTTTATGTCCATGGAAGGTATCGCCAACGCTTGTGGACTATAATGGACATATGAATGATGCAGAGTATGGACGAATCTTCAGTAAAACCTTGGACCTGTGGATTGACTGCTTGGGACTGAACGAAAGAGAAAATCAGGATTATCAGTATACCTTTTTTACGCTGGAGTCTCATATCTGTTACTTAAAAGAAGTAAATGAATCAGAGGAGTTGACTGTGTTCCCACAGGTGATTGATCGGGACAACAAGAGAATCCATTTGATTATGATCATGAAAAATCAGGAAAAAGAGACGGTGGCCACCAGTGAACAAATGGTTATGGGGATGGATAGAATCACGAACCGGCCGGCCCCCTTTCCTGAGCCTATGCAAAGACGTTTAGAGGAATATCATAGGGCGCAGCAGGACTTGGCAATCCCTAAAGAAGTAGGAAGAAAAATCGGTATTAGAAGAAAATAAAATGTAATATAGCTATGATAGTAAACCCCGCAACTGCATAGCCTATTGTTATGATGATAAATTATGAAAATATTCGACAAATTATCTTAAAAATATCCCCAAATTAAAATGAAATTTTAATTTAAATTTCTATTTATCATAGTTCAAAAACAGTATATACTATAGGTAAATAGAATGAATAGTAAAACTATTTTATATATTTAAAGAGTCATAATATGTCCAACTAACCCTATATAATATTAGTTATAGAGGGAACATAACAAATAATAAGATGGCATAGGGGGAAAGAAAAATGGGGAGAGATAGAATAAAAAGCAATAATTCTTCATCTTATAATGATTTGCTGATAAAAAAAGATAGTGAAATAAAGAGATTAAAGAAACAGCTTTTTTATTTAAAAAAACATTATTCTAAAGATCCACTTACAAATACATTAAATAAGATAAATGGCCTAAGAAGACTTCAAATAGAAATTAATAAATCCCAGATAAACAAAACTCCTACAACAATCGCATTTATAGATGTTGACGATATGAAGTCTATAAATGATAATTATGGACATTGTGTAGGAGATGACTTGCTTTTAACTCTGGGAAATCTAATAAGTGCAAACATAAGAAAATGGGATTTCGTATTTAGATTCGGAGGAGACGAGTTTGTTATTGTGTTTTCAGATACAGATAAAGACCAAGCGACATCCGTCCTTAAAAGAATAGAAAAAAAGATAGAGATATTTAATAAATCAAAAGAAAATATATTTAATATTGATATTAGCTATGGAATCAATGAATATAAAGGGGAAGAAAAGATAAAAATATATAATTTTTTGGATTCAGCAGATATAAATATGTATGAACATAAGAAGATGAAAAAATTTGGATAGAAATAAAACTAAATACTAAAGCAAATTTTTAATATTATTAGAAAAAGCTAAGATATTAATGATAAACTTATATTAAGTTTTGAATTAGTATCTTAGCTTTTTTAGAAAGAAATTATGTAGAGAAATATATGGAGGAACAAATGAAGATTGAAAAACTAGTAATAGGAATGCATGAATCAAATTGTTACATAGTTAGTGATGAAAGCAAGGCATTGATAATAGACCCAGGTGGAGAAGCTGGAAGAATTGTAAAGCAAATTAGAAGAAACAATTTAGAGGTAGTTGGAATAGTTCTTACTCATTATCACTGTGACCATATTGAAGGAGTAGAGGAAGTTAAAAAAGCTTTTGACTGTAAGATTTTTGCCCATAAAAAAGAGGTAAAGGGGTTACTGGACCCAAATATTAACCATACTGCAACTCTAAGCAGAAAACCTCTATCAATCACTGCTGATGAGCTTCTTTCTGAAGGGTCAAAGATTACCATAAGTGAACATTCATTTTTAGAAGTAGTTCATACCCCAGGTCATACCCCTGGAGGGATTTGCCTTATTTCCAAAGAAAATAAAGTAGCTTTTACTGGGGACACATTGTTTGAAGATGGCCTTGGTAGGACTGATTTAGAAGGTGGAAATGAAGACCTTATGAAAAAATCAGTATCTAATAAAATTTCAAAT
This sequence comes from Acetoanaerobium pronyense, assembly GCF_017874355.1. Lineage (GTDB taxonomy): Bacteria > Bacillota > Clostridia > Peptostreptococcales > Filifactoraceae > Acetoanaerobium > Acetoanaerobium pronyense. The sequence continues at coordinate 20,247 of NZ_JAGGLI010000031.1, read as the reverse complement.
TGGGAAGATGAAATTGCTATCTATCCAGGACATGGTCATTCTGTAACTATGAAGGATTTAAGAAAGAGGAATATAAATTATCTAAAATAAAAAATACTATATAGAGATATAAAGAGGGGGCGTTATTATGGGGGAGAAAATAGATATTTATGAATCCTTAATTAATAGGGATGTTTCTGAGGAAATAGATAAAAAGAAGGATTCTAATTTAATATATAAGGAAAAATTGGAACCGGCAACATCAGGAAGTATTATATCATCATATATTAAATCAGTTGTAGAAAAGGGATTAAGGCACTATAAATCAAATAGTGAAGATTTAAGCAAACAAATTGAAGTTGCTAATAAAATGATAGAGCTACTTAGCAAATCTGTGGATGAGTGTGAACTAGAAAAACATTTAATTACGGAAGATAATATCTTAAAGGCAATAGGGGATAAGCTTTTATCAAAAGAAACTATGAAGGAGTGGACTCCTCAGACATCTATTTCAAATAGTAGTTTATTTACAGGTGGCGTTCATGAGTCCCCTGTATTTGCAGAGCTAAAAAGAGAGATAGTATCAGCAGATAGGATTGATTTACTTGTTTCCTTTATTAAATTTAGTGGTCTAAGATTGATTTATGATGCACTTAAAGAACACACAAAAACCAAAAAACTTAGAGTTATTACTACAAGTTATATGGGAGCATCTGATTTAAAAGCAATTGAAGAACTTGCAAAGCTTCCAAATACAGAAGTCAAGGTTTCTTATGATACAAATAGAACAAGGCTACATGCGAAAGCCTATTATTTTCATAGAAATACTGGTTTTAGCACAGCATACATAGGCTCATCTAATTTATCTCAGGCAGCTTTAAGTGAGGGAACTGAGTGGAATCTTAAAATATCTGAATATTCGTCACCTGATATTATCAACAAATATAGAGTTACTTTTGAAACATATTGGAACTTAAAGGAATTTCAAAACTTTGATCCAAATAATATTTTGGATGTAAAGAAACTTAAATTTGCCCTTTCTAGTGAAAAGAAAGAGAAAGATTCTAATGAATATTTTTTTGATTTAATGCCCTATGCATATCAGCAGGAAATTCTTGATAAGCTTGAAATAGAAAGAAAGGTTTATAATTCTTATTTCAACCTTATTGTTGCAGCTACAGGTACAGGAAAGACAATGGTATCGGCTTTTGATTTCAAAAGGTATTATATGGAGAATCCTACTTCAAAATTACTTTTTTTAGCCCATAGAGAAGAGATTTTACAGCAGAGCATTACAGCTTTTAGAGGGGTGTTAAAGGATGCTAACTTTGGTGAGATGTGGGTAGGAAATTATAGACCTTCTATATTCAATCATATTTTTGCTTCTATTCAGACTCTAAACAGCAATAATCAATATTTGGAGTTTAAAGAGGATTACTTTGATTATATTGTTCTCGATGAGAGTCATCATGGTGCTGCAAGTTCCTATAGGAAAATTTTAAATCATTTTAAGCCTAAGATACTTTTAGGATTAACCGCTACCCCTGAAAGATTAGATGGGGAGGATATATTAGAGTTTTTTAATAATAAAGTAGCTTATGAAATAAGACTAAGAGAAGCAATTGAAAGAAATCTCCTTTGTCCATTTCACTATTTTGGAGTGTCAGAAACAGTAGATATTAGCAATGTTAAATGGCAAAATGGCAGATATGATGTTGACGGATTAAATGAAAAATATATAGGAAATATTGCTAGGGACTTAGGGATAATTTCAGCAATTGATAGATATGTTGCATCTAGAGACTCAATAAAAGGTTTGGGCTTTTGTGTCAGTAAAAATCACGCAAGGTATATGGCAAGTACATTTAGTAATAGAGGAATACCCTCAATTTCTTTAGACTCAGATTCTAGTGATGAAGAGAGAAAAGGGGCTAAGGATAAGCTTATATCTGGTGAAGTTAGGTTTATTTTTGTTGTAGATCTTTATAATGAAGGAGTAGACATACCACAGATCAACACGGTGCTTTTTCTTAGACCAACTGAATCTGCTACTATTTTTATCCAGCAACTAGGAAGGGGTCTTAGACTTCATAAAAATAAGGATGTACTCACAGTACTTGATTTTATAGGACAAGGAAGAAAAGAGTACAACTATCAGATGAAGTTTCAATCCATGGTTGGAAGAATCCATCATTCTATAGATAAAGAGATAAGGCATGATTTTCCAACTCTTCCTAAAACATGCTTTATCCAGCTAGAGAAGGTTGCTAAGGATGTAATTTTAGACAATATATCAAGTTCGTATAGTAATAAAGCTAAATTAAAACAAATGGTTAATGCATTTCCACTTGTGTGCAATTTAAAATTAAATCTAATTAATTTTTTAGATTATTATAATTTAGAGCCTCAAGTTTTATATAAATCATCCACTTTATGGGAACTTTTAAAAACAAGAGAAGAATCAAAATCGTATTTTGATGATATAAGGATTTTGAAAAATTCATTTATGAAAGTTAGCAAAATTAATGACTATAGTTTATTGAAATTTTTAGATAAATACTTGGATAATCCAATTAAGTTAGATAAAGAAATTGATAATAGAATGGTTTTAATGCTGTATTATACTATTTTTCAAAGTGAACCCTTAGAAAAACTTGAAAATATATTTACAAATATGAAGGAAAAAAACCATAGTTTGTACGAAGAACTGAGGGATTTGATAAAATATAATATGAGAAATATTGATCATATTCCAAAGGGCGTTCCTATATCTGAAGACGTTCCATTAGAGCTTCATAGTTCATATTCAACTGACCAAGTACTTGCCTCTTTAGGAGTTCACACTGCTGTGAAAAAGATGCCATTTAGGGAAGGGGTAAAGTATGTTGAAGAGCTTAATTTAGATGTTTTTTTCGTTACTTTAAATAAATCAGAGAAAACTTTTACAGAGTCCACTATGTATGAAGATTATGCAATAAATGAAGAACTTTTTCATTGGCAATCTCAAAGTAGGACTACAGTAAATAGTACTACAGGAAAAAGATATATCAATATGAAAGAAAATAAAAGCAAAGTTCTTTTACTTGTAAGGGAAGAAAATAAAGATTTATACGGTGCTACAGAGACATTTAAATGCCTAGGCCTTGCATCATATGTATCCCATGAAGGGTCAGCACCAATCAGCATAGTTTATAAATTAGATGAAAAGATGCCTATGCATATTTTGAGAACATCGAATCAGGTTGTAAATATATAAATATATTTGGAGGGGTTAATTATGAAAAAAGTTATACATGATTGTGACAACACTATGGGGGTTCCTCAAAAGGATGTGGATGATGGTTTAGCTCTTTTATATCTTTTAGGTAGAGAAGATATAGATATTCTAGGGGTCACTACAACCTTTGGAAACAGCACGATAGATATAGTTCATTCAAATACAGAATCTATGTTTTCGGAGCTAAAGCTAAATGACATTCCACTTGTAAGAGGAGCTGGGGTAAATGAAGATAGAAGAAGCGATGCAGCGAAATTTCTCCTTGAAACTGTAAAAAAATCTCCAAAGGAAGTTAGCATACTTGCGACAGGTTCACTTACAAACCTATATGGTGCATACTTACTAGATGATAAGTTTTTTACTTATGTGAAGGAAATCGTAATAATGGGAGGTATTCAAAAACCTCTTGTAATTAATAATAAGATTATGAATGAGCTTAATTTCGCAAGTGATGCATCTGCTGCCTATCATGTACTTAAGTATGGTGAGAACGCAACTGTTGTGACAGGGCATCTTTGCCTACAGGCTTTATTTGGGAAAGAGACATATGATGAGCTTATGGAAAATCCTTCTAATGAAGTTTTCAAATATATTAGGGAAAAAACTCTACCTTGGTTTAATTTTATAGGTCCTAAATATGATGTAGAGGGATTTTATAATTGGGATGTAGTTGCAGCTGTATATCTTACTAATCCTGAGATTTTTCAAGATGATGTAGAGATTATATCATCAGAGGAAGAGGACTATAAAACCGGACTTTTAAAGACTTCAAGTGATAAAGAAGGTTATAAGGTTAATATCCCAAAGAGTATAGTAGATATGAAAAAGTTTAATAGCCTTGTATTTGAAGCATGGGAACAAGCATTTTAGAAAAATATTTTTATTTTAGGGATGTATAAGAGAGATAGTTAAGGAGAATAGGAAACATGATTAGAAATGATAGTGATTTAGGATTTATTTTAAGATATGAAAATGTGGCGTGGTATGAAAATGGAAAAGTGAGGATTTTAGATAGAAGGGTTTATCCAACTGAGGTAAAGTTTGTGGTATGTGAGCATCATACTGAGGTTGCAAAGGCTATAGCGGATATGGTGACTCAAAGCGCGGGGCCATATACTGCAGCTGGAATGGGCATGGCTCTTGCAGCCTATGAAGTTCGAAACGAGAGTAAGGATATTCAGCTTGATTATTTAGAAAAAGCAGCTCACACACTTTCAAATGCAAGACCTACAACTGCAAATAGAATGAGGAAGATAACAAGTGGTTGCCTAGAGGCTACAAAGATTGCACTAGAGAATGGAGAAAAAGTAGATCAAAGAATATTTCAAACCACAGTAGATTCATTAAATAGAAGATATGAAAACATGGAGATAGTTGGAGAATACCTTGTTGATATGTTTCCAAATAAAGGGAGCATTATGACTCAATGTTTTGGTGAAACTATTGTAGGTATGATGCTAAGAGTTGCAAAGAAGAGAAACAAGGATATTAGAATTTTTGTGCCAGAGACAAGACCATATTTTCAAGGTGCAAGACTCACTGCTAGTGTATGTCAAGACCAAGGTTTTGACACTACTGTGATAACAGACAATATGCCGGCATTTGTCATGAAAAGTCAAAAGATAGATTTATTTACATCAGCTGCGGATGTGATTTGCCTTGATGGGCATATTACAAATAAGGTTGGAACATATCAAATTGCAATAGCTGCAAAGTACCATGAAGTACCTTATTTTGTAACTGGAATACCTGATATAGATAACCCAGTAGTAGAAACTGTAAACATAGAGGAAAGGGATCCTCAGCTAGTTTTAGAGGCTAGGGGTATAAAAAACACCTTAGATGGAGTAAAGGGGTACTATCCTTCTTTTGATATCACACCTCCCCATCTTATAAGTGGAGTTGTGACAAATAAAGGTATATATTCTCCCTATGATTTGAAAAGGTATTTTGAAACAGATGTGAAAAAATTCTACTAGAGGTGGCCAATGGATAGATTCAAAGAACACTTTAAGATGAATGAAGATGATATAAAGGTATATACTGTAGAAAAGTTAAAAATCTTTGAAAATATAGATGATGTGGTTGTCAGTGAAATTGGGGATGGGAATATAAACTATGTTTTTAAGGCCTTTGATAAAAAATCAAATAAATCCATAGTTATAAAGCAGGCAGATAAACTTCTTAGAAGCTCGCAAAGACCACTTGATATAGATAGAAGCAGGATAGAAGCTGAGGTAATGATGTTTTATTCAATGGTTGCTAAAGATTATGTTCCTTATATCTATGACTATGACAAAGTTATGTGTGCATTAACTATGGAAGATATTTCAGACTGTGAGAACTTAAGACATGGATTGATGAAATGTAAGATTTATAAAAATTTTGCTGAAGACATAACCACTTTTATGGTTAATACTCTAGTTCCTACTATGGATATAGCTATGAATCCTTGGGAGAAAAAAGAGAATGTAAAGAGATATACAAATATAGAGCTATGCGATATTACTGAGAAGCTTGTTTTTACAGACCCTTACACTAATTTTTATGAAACGAATATAGTGCTCGATGAAAGTAAGGATTTTGTAGATAAGGAAATATATAAGGATGAAGAACTGATTTTTGAGGCTGGGAAATTAAAATATAAGTTTATGAATAATCCTCAAAGTTTGATTCATGGGGACCTTCATAGCGGCTCCATATTTGTAAATGATAGTAAGACTAAGGTTATAGACCCTGAGTTTGCATTTTATGGACCTATAGGATATGATGTTGGAAATGTAGTAGGGAATCTATTTTTTTCATATATATATACTGAAATAATGGTTGAAAATAAAGATGATAAAAATAATTTTTTAAGCTGGTTAGAAATTACAATATCTGAAATCATAGATAAATTTATAGAAAAATTTAATATAGCTTATGATAATCTTGTAATAGACCCTGTTGCAAAGAACGAACTTTATAAAAAATGGATGATTGATAGCATACTTGAAGATACTGCAGGGATGGCTGGAACTGAGATAATAAGAAGGACTATTGGAGACTCGAAGGTTATAGAGATAGAATCAATAGTAAATATAGAGGATAGAGTTTTGGCAGATAAGTTTTTAATACTTCTTGGAAAAGCTCTAATTAAAGAAAGATATACTATAAAAACAGGAAAAGATTATATAAAACTGCTAAATAAAATAAAAAATCATTTTAAAGAAGTAGGTGAGATATTCTAATGATGATCAAAGAAAAAGACCTTATAGTTTGTTATGGGAAAAGGCTTATAGATAGAAATCTGACTACTGGGTCTGGAGGAAATATCAGCATATATAATAGAGAACAAAATCTAATAGCAATAAGTCCTAGCGGCTTAGATTATTATGATACTAAACCCGAAGATATAGTGATTGTTGATTTAGATAAAAATATTGTAGAGGGAAACCTAAAGCCTTCTAGTGAACTTGATATGCATATTATATTTTACAAAAACAGAGATGACATAAATAGTATAGTTCATACTCATTCTAAGTTTGCTACAGCAATTTCATGTATGGGATGGGAGCTGCCTGCTGTTCATTATCTAATTGGTATGGCAGGAAGTAGTGTAGGTTGTGCAGATTATGCTTTATATGGTTCTAAAGCGCTAGCTGAAAATGCACTTAAGGCAGCAGGAGATAATAATGCAGCTCTTCTTGGAAATCATGGACTTATAGCACTTGGGGATGATGTTGAGAGTGCTTTTTCAACAGCGGAACATTTAGAGTTTGTATCGGAAATATATTATCTAACTAAATCTCTAGGAGAGCCTAATATAATTTCCAATAAAGATATGGCTGATGTTATGAAAAAGTTTGGGACATATAAATATAAATAAAACAAAAGCTATCTATTGCTATGATTGGCGATAGATAGCTTTTTATTTTTAAGTTAAATCTTCTACCTCAATATTTTTAAATGTAAAGCTTTTTACGTCGAAGTACCCTTTATCTGTAATTTTCAGCTCTGGAATTACAGGAAGAGCCATAAAACTTAGTGTCATAAAAGGCTCAAGCGAAGGTGGTATATTTAGTGTGTTTTGGGCTTCATATCTTAGCTTTCTAAGGTCTTCGCATACTTCTTCCATTGTTTTTTCTGACATAAGGCCTGCTATTGGAAGGGCAAGAGATGCCTTCACTTCTTTTTTAGAAGCAATTACTATCCCCCCTTGCATCTCTCTAAGCTTGTTTACAGCTATAGCCATATCTTCATCAGAATCTCCAATTACAATTATATTATGAGAATCATGAGATATTGTAGTTGCAATAGCTCCATTTTGCAGATGAAAATTTTCCACAAGGCCTATCCCTATATTTTTAGTATTATTATGTCTTTCTATCACTGCTATTTTCACTACATCTAAATATTTACTTGATTTAAAGTTTCCCTCATCATCTATATAGACTCTTCTAGTTACAGATTCTGTAATAATACTGTTTGGTATTATTCTAATTACATTTACGATATCCGATTTTAATTTGAGTTTGAAATTCTTGGATGTAACTTCATCCAAATTCACTGTCCTTGTAACCTTCGAAGTATCCGATTTTTTAGTTTCAAAAAGAGGGATTTTATTTTCAGCAACGCAAATACCTTTTTTTAAAACTTTAAAGATATCGAGCTGTTCTATATCATTAAATATTATTAGGTCTGCATCATAGCCAGGAGCTATAGCTCCTATATCTCTAAGGTTATAACATCTAGCTGGATTGATTGTAGCCATCTGTATGGCTGTAATTGGAGACATTCCAAGTGATATAGCTTTACGGACATTAAAGTCTATGTGCCCTTCGTTTAATATATCTTCTGGATTTTTATCATCTGTACAGAACATACACATATGCTTATTATACTCGTTTACTCCTTTGATTAGAGTTTCAAGATTCCTAGCAGCTGAGCCTTCTCTGATTGCAATATACATTCCTAGACCGATTCTTTCCTGCATCTCTTCTACAGTACTGCACTCATGCTCTGTTCGTACTCCATTAATCATATAGGCATTTAGAGCTTTTCCAGTAAGCTCAGGACCATGACCATCTATTATTTTACTCTTAGCCATATTCATTTTTTCAAGCATATCGATATTTCCATCAATCACTCCTGGATAGTTCATAAGCTCTCCAAGACCAAGCACTTTTGGATGATTAAAAAATGTAGAAAGCTTTTCTGCATCTAATCTAGCTCCTGAAGACTCAAAATCAACAGCAGGAACGCAAGAGGGAAGCATGAAAAAACCATTTAGATTTGTTTTTTCTGTGGACTCAAGCATGAACTCGATTCCATCAAGGCCTAGTACGTTTGCAATCTCGTGGGGATCTGCCACGACTGTTGTAGTTCCCCTTGGGACTATTATTCTAGACATCTGCTCAGGTGTTACAAGGGTAGATTCCATATGCATATGAGCATCTATAAATCCAGGTGCGACATATGCTCCTTTCAAATCTATTTCATTTTTTGCATCATAGTGGCCTATCCCTATTATTTTTCCGCTATCTATAGCCAGATTTCCTTCTATAATCTTTCCATTAAATACATTTATAACCTTACAGTTTTTAAGGACAAGCTCAGGAAGGAGTTTGCCACTTGCAATATCTGCTCTTCGTTTTAGACGGTCCATTCTATCCATATCTATCATATCTTCGCCTCCGTTAAAAATTTCCATCTCTTAAAAATATATCTACAAGTCTCGCAGTTTCGTATTTGTGGTGTATTTTTTTATGGCCATAGTCTAAAATTATAAAGTCTTTTATTCCATCAAATTTTGTAGAGCTTATACTGACTCGGCCATCATTTTCAGAGTCTAATAAATGTCCAAATACAAGACTCTTTTTAGAACCAGCAATCACTCCAATATCTATATTTTTAATGTCATTCAACTTAAGCTTATTGATATTTTTAGTTTGTATGGATTTTAGAGTTCTAAATATATTTAGGAAGGTTTTGGAAATGTTAGATGTGGTATCTGCTAGCTCACTTCCAGTGTTAGGAGCTGCTATTAAAACACAGCGCTTGATTTTATTTGCATAAGGAGATTTTTTGATAAAGTATCTTATAAGAAGTCCACCAGTACTGTGACCTACAAGATAAATTTCATCATGTTTATCTTTTGATATCATATCTTCCAAAATAGGGAAAGAATCCACAAAAGACTTAAATGTGAGTGGGAAATCCATGCAAACTGGATAATATCCTAAAGCGGAAAGATTTTTGCTAAGAAGTTTCATATCTTTGGACTTTCTAAAATAGCCATGAATCAATATGACCTTTTTAATAATATTCACCTCACTTAGTATTCTTGATAGACGATAAAAAGCAGCGACAAGCTAAACTAACTAATTTGTAGCTGCAATTTTTTATATACAGGGTTTTGATTGTTTATTCATTACTGAAATCTTCCCTTTTTAAATCTAAAATAGCTGGACCCTCTATGACCTTTCCTTTTGAGTCAAATCGAGAACCGTGGCATGGGCAGTCAAAGGTTTTTTCTGCATCGTTGTATTCGAGGTCGCATCCCATATGAGTACATACTGCGCTGTGAACGTAGACCTCTCCATCCTTATCTCTAAAAATAGCCAGTTTTTTTCCATCTTTGTTTAGAACTAGACCTTGGTTATAACTAAGCTCTGAAAAATCTTTATTAGATGATACAAGTTTTGATTTTATCATCTCTTTTGCAACATTCATATTAGCCTTTAAAAAGCTTCCTAGATTCGAAGATATTTCTCCCCTTAATGGACTAAAGATATCCTCATATATACTTTGGTGGTTTATATCTCGTGCATCATAGGTTAGAGGGTCTTCGGCTATATCATCTATGTGAGTCTTTTTATTTTTTATCATTGAAGATATTAAAAGTGCAGCAAAGCTTCCGTTACTCATTCCCCATTTATTAAACCCTGTAGCTATATATACATTATGAGAGTCATTATAAATCTCACCTATATAAGGTATTTTATCTACGCTTTTATAATCCTGAGCAGACCATCTATAAGATGTTTCAGCAACATTAAAATGCTGAAGTGCAAAATCCATAAGGATTTTATAATCTTCAAGCTCTGATTTTTCTTGACCCACCTTATGTCCTTGTCCTCCCACAAGAAGGTATCTTTGATTATCAGTATCAGAAAATCTAACTGAAAAAGGGGATTCTTTGTCTAAAGATATAAACATACCTTCATCTGGATGAGTATTTTCAATCTTATACGCAGTAAGATATGAACGAAGAGCTTCAAGCCTTGCATAATACATAGAACCTGCTTCAAAAAAAGGATAGCCCGTAGAGACAATTACACTAGAGGAATCTATTTTATATCCATTTTTCATATTTACAATATAAGGGCCTTCACCCTCTATATCAATAGCCATAGCATTTTTATATATTTTCACACCTTTTTTCAAAAGGTAATCAATCATAAAACTAAGATATTTTACTGGATTGAGCTCAAACTGATTTTCGACCCTCAAAGCTCCAACATATCCGAGGTTATAAGGATCTTCATATATGATTTCATTATTTACATTCATCTTTTGATAGGCAAGATGTTCTTTTTTCAAAGAGGCCATTTCTTGTTCATCATTTGCGTATACACAGGCATAGGTTTCTTTAAAATCACAATCGATATTATGCTCTTTGATGATATTTTTTACAAGGTCCATACCTTCTTTTTGAGCCTTGTAATAAAGTATCGCTGCATCTAAGCTGTAGGTATCTATAATATGGCTATAAATCAGAGAATGCTGAAACGTAAACTTTGCGGTAGTATTTCCAGATGCAAGGCTAAGAGGAACAGTTTTATCTATAAGAATTACATCAATACCTTGTTTATTTAAAAGATAAGCTGATGTAATACCAGTAATTCCAGCTCCGGCTACCAAAACATCTGTCTTTTCATCTTTATCCATCTCGTTTAGCTCTACATTAATTCCATCTTTTAACCATAAAGAAAGCATTGAATTTTCTAATACGGTCTTATTCGACATTATTATCACCTCAAAAATATTGATACCCCTCAAATGGAATAATTCTCATAAAATAAAGTTTAGGATGTATATTAGTTGTTATTCCAAATAGGAATATATGATGTTGCCACTTGGATATAATTCCGATTATTTTATTTATGATATAGTGAACTTACTAGCTAAAATATTGTAAAAAGGGAGGATTAAGAGTGGAGAATATAAAGGTAAGGGAAATAACGCAAAACGAAGTAGAGGCTGGAAGAAGCTTTCTTTTTGAGATGGTTGAAGATTTGTTCAATAAAAAAAGAGATGAAAAGATACACTCTGATATATACAATCTAGAAGAGTTTTATTTACATACAAAGGATCATATCCTTTTAGGGGCATTTGACAAAGATGAAAATATAATAGGAACAATAGCATTAAAAACTTTTATAAATAGATTTAAGGCCATCGAGACTAGATATGATGTAAAGACGGCTGAGGTTGGAAGATGCTATGTCCGAGAAAGCTTTAGAAGGAAAGGGATTGGAAAGTTATTGTTTGATCAGGCAGTAGAATCATCCCATAAGCTTGGCTATAAGATGCTCTATCTTCACACCCATCCACATCTTCCAGGAGGGTTTGATTTTTGGCTAAAATCTGGATTTGAGGTTGTTCTTGTAGAAGAGGAGAATATACCTACGATTCATATGGAACTGCCATTGACTAATATCTAGATATTGTTTATAATGTCACCTTAATGAGAACTACATTCATTTGAATGAAAATTCCACTAAGGAAGGTGGGTAAGTCATGGAGCTAAAACAACTTGAATTTTTTGTAAAAACTGCTGAGTTTGGAAGTATAAACCAAGCGGCAGAAGCCCTTTATACAAGTCAGTCCAATGTGAGCAAAGTAATAGGAGCATTAGAGAAAAGCATCGGAGCTAGTCTGTTTGAAAGAAATAGCAAGGGAGTAATTTTGACAAATCGTGGAGACGAGATTTACAAATATGCAAAAGTAATACTAAAAAATGCTGAAATTCTAAAAAGCATTGCTAAAAATACAAATGAGAAAAAATTCAGTGTTTCTTGCTATCCAAGTCATATGATTACAAGCGCTTTAGTGGAACATTATAAAAAATATGGGAAAGAGCAGCTAACATATGAGTTTTACGAAGGTACTGTAGAGGAAATAACGGACAATGTAGCAAGTAGAGTTTCTGAAATTGGTATTTTATATTTTTCTGAGCACCAGATGAATGGATTCAAGCATGTTTTAGGACATAAACATTTGGAATTTCATGAATTAGATAAGAAAGAAGCTTGCATTTATGTGGGAAAGAAAAACCCATTATATAATAGAGATATGGTTGATTTTTCGGAGCTTGAAAATTTACCCTTTGTACAACCTGTTAAGGACTTTTTTTCCCTTGAGCATCATTTGGACACGATTAGTATTGGAGCCTTCAAAACAGATGATTTTAAAAACAAGGTATATACAAACAGTGACAACCTGCTTATAGATCTTCTTTTGAATACAGATATGTGTAGCTTTGGGATATATTTTATGGACCCAAACTATGAAACATACGACATAAAACCGATAAGACTTGAAGGTTGCTGCAAATGCTTGGTTTTGGGATATGTACAAAGAGCTGGAGTTCTTTTATCTGATGAGGCAAAGGAGTTTTTAGACAATATAAAGTTTTCTTTAAAAAGGAGCTTGTAGGTTATATCCAAATGGAATGACGATATATATCAATGAGGAATTATACATAGGCAATCTAATATGATATAGTAAGTTTCATGATGATAATAATTATCAATAATAATTAGAGGAGGAAGACATGAAACGTTACATAATCATATTAGTTGCTTTTTTAATGCTCTTTATTGGAGGTTGCAGCAGTAAATCTGAAATGCCAGAAAATCAATCTATAGGCACAGGTGAAGCTCAAGAAAGTAGAGTACTCAATTTTGTAAACTTTAGAGATATCCGTGATTTGAATCCCCATCTCTATGCAGGGGAAATGTATGCTCAGTCAATTTTGTACGATAGATTGGTTAATATTTCACAAGAAGGTTTCGAAGGAGCCTTAGCTCAGAGCTGGGAAATAAGCGAGGACGGACTTGTTTACACTTTTACAATTCGTGATAACGTAAGGTTTTCAGATGGAGAAGTGTGTGATGCCCATGCTATAGAAGCAAATTTTGATGCAATTATTGAAAATAAAGAGCGTCATTCATGGCTTGAGATGATGAATTTATTAAAAGATGTGAGGGCAGTGGATGATTTGACTCTAGAAATAGAGCTTACAAAGCCTTATTATCCTATGCTTACAGAGCTAGCAGTTACAAGACCATTTGCTATGATTTCACCAAAAGCGATGATAGATGGTTCTACAAAGGATGGAGTAAACGGATATATCGGAACTGGACCATATATGTTGACAGATTTTGTAGTTGATGAATATGCTGTATTTGAAATCAATCCATATTACTGGGGAGAAAAGCCAAATATAGAAAAATTTATTGTAAAGGTAATTCCAGATAATCAATCTAGACTAATGGCCCTTGAAAAAGGTGAGATAGATATAATATACGGAAAAAATATGGTTGATGCAGATACTCTAGTGCAGTTTATGGATAGTGAAGAGTTTGAAATTACATATTCTGAGCCGATAGCAACAAGACATATAGTATTTAACAGCACCAATGATATTTTAAAAGACCAATCAGTAAGGCAGGCTCTGCAACACGGAACTAATAGAAATGAAATTTCTGATGGACTTTTTTACGGACTAGAAGAGGCAGCAGATTTTCTATATGCTCCGACGGTTCCATATGCAAATATAGGACTTACACCTTATTCCTTTGATACAGCAAAAGCAGAGTCTATACTTGAGAGCGCAGGATGGATTAAAAATTCTCAGGGGATAAGAGAAAAAGAAGGAAAAAAATTAGAGCTGACTTTGCTTTATAATGCAAATAGTGTAATGGAAAAATCAATAGGTGAATATCTTCAAAGCTCTTATAAAAATATTGGGGTGAATCTTTCTTTAAAAGGTGAAGAAGAACAATCCTATAGAGATAACATGAAATCTGGGCAGTTTGATATGATTTTCAATATAACATGGGGACTTCCATACGATCCTCAATCCTCTCTTGCAGGTATGAAACTTCCAGTTTATGGGGATTATGCAGCACAATTAGGTCTAGAGGATAAAGCTTATATTGATGAGACTATTGCACAAATACTTGTATCAACAGATGAGACTGAAAGACAGTCTCTTTACAAAGATGTTCTAACAAGATTACATGAGCATGCTATTTATTTGCCACTTACATATGAGTGCAATAAAGCAATTTATAGGAAAGATCTTTCTGGGGTTGTTTTCACTAAAAATCCTTTTGAGGTACCTTTTTATGAAATGAAATTTACTAAATAACTTATAGGTGGTAATCAAATTGAGAACATACGTCTTAAAACGTTTATTAGCTACTATACCTATGCTTATTATTGTTTCTCTTGCTTGCTTTTTGATGATTCAAGGTATGAATTCAGATCCTGCTGAAGTTGTTTTAAGAGTTCGCCAAACACCTATCATCACAGAGCAGGCTGTAGAAGAAATGAGAATTGAGCTTGGTTTAGATAAGCCTCTATTTTCAAGATATGTAGATTGGTTTTCAAAAAGCCTTAGATTTGATTTTGGAGTAAGCTATGTAAACCCCAAAAGGACAGTTGTATCAGAGCTGAAGCGTTCACTTCCCGTGACGGTTCAGCTTGCTCTTTTGTCTGTTTTAGTAGTATTCATTACTAGTCTTATTTTGGGAAGTCTAGCAGCTTATCACAAAAACAGGTCTATAGACAAAATAATTAGGATTTTTTTATTTACCTTTTCATCAATGCCTTCATACTGGCTGGCTTTGATGCTTATAGGTTTTTTTAGCATTAGATTAAATTTATTGCCAACCGGAGGTAAAAGTGATAGCTTACATAGTTTGATTCTTCCTGTAATCACGCTTTCACTTGCTCAAATACCAATATATGTTCGCCTCATCCGCAGTAATATGATAGAGGTATTAAATGAAGACTTTATTTTTTATGCAAGGGCAAAGGGTGTGCATCCTCTTCTTTTACTGAAGCGCCATGTATTAAAAAATAGTATTCAAAGCAGCATTACTGCACTAGGTATGAGTATACCACAGCTTATTGCAGGTACTTTAGTAGTTGAAAATATATTTTCTTTACCTGGAATTGGAAGACTTAGCATAGAGGCTATTTTAAGTAGAGACTATCCAGTGATTCAGGCTTATGTATGGCTTATTGGATTATTATTTATTTTATTTAACCTCATTTTTGATGTTATCCAAGGGCTTAATGATCCACGAATTAGACAAAGGGAGGCTTAGAGATGAAGCAAAAATCTATAGGACTGAAATTTGTCATATTTTTCATTATATCTGTTGTGATGATGGGTATTTTTGCGCCTTGGATAGCTCCGAATGACCCATATGAGAGTTCCCTTTTTCAAAGGTTTGCGTCTATGTCTTTAGAATATCCCTTTGGAACAGACCATTTGGGAAGATGTATATTTTCTAGGATAATATTTGGGATTAGACCAACCCTTACATATGCTTTTATGATTATGATTGGAACAATGTCTATTGGTCTCACTCTTGGATTGATTGCTGGTTACTTTGGAGGAAAGATAGATGAGATAATAATGAGGCTAGTTGATATCATATTATCATTTCCAAGTCAAATAGTAGTTTTAGCAGTAGTTGCGACTATAGGTATAGATATCCAAAATGTTGTAATAGCTACTATATTAGTGAAGTGGGCATGGTACTGTAGAATGATTAGAGGTAGTGTACTCAAATTTAGGGAAAGTCCTTTTGTGATTTACTCTAAAACTATTGGAATGCCTACTTGGTTTATATTGAAAAATCATATTTTACCAAATATCACTGCTGATTTGACCGTTCTTGCATCCCTTGATATGGGATGGGCTATTTTAAACATATCTACTCTATCATTTTTAGGTATAGGGATTCAGCCGCCAGTTTCTGAATGGGGAGCTATGCTTAGCGAAGCCAAAAATGTATTTCGAAATCACCCCGTTCAGGCTATATATCCTGGTATAGCTCTGATGTCTGTCATTGGTGGGTTTCATTATCTTGGAGATGCGTTAAGGGATTATTGGGATCCAAAGGAGGCAATATGATGAAGATTTTAGATGTAGAGAACCTCACTGTTAAAATGATGAAGGAAGCTGAGCAAATATTAGTAGACTCAGTATCATTTCATATAAAAAAAGGAGAGTGTCTTGGACTCATAGGGGCTTCAGGAAGTGGCAAAACAATGACAGTAAAAGGGATATTAGATCTTTTGAATCCTCCATTTTTTGTTGAAAGCAAAATCACATTAAATAATATGAGTTGGGAAAGCCTCAAAAAATCTGAGAAAAGAAAAATAATGGCAAAAGATATAGGGATAATTCTTCAAAATCCTATGAATGCCTTCGATCCTCTCATGAGAATTGGCAAGCAGATGCACCATTACTTATATCCATATACTAAGTTAAAAGGAGAAGAATTTACAAACTGGCTAATATCTCTTTTGGAGGAAGTACATATATCACATGGAGAGGATGTATTGAAAAAATATCCCCATCAGTTAAGTGGGGGGATGCTCCAAAGGGTTATGATTGCTCTATCTACAGCACTAAGTCCTGCTCTAATCATTGCTGATGAACCAACAACAGCAATTGACTCACAGACTCAAAGGGAAATACTCAAGCTCCTTAAATCAATTAAATCAAAAAATGAATCAGGGATTTTGATGGTATCTCACGATATTGATGCAGTTTGCAGCATTGCAGATAGGATTATATTGATGGATAGAGGAAGGATTGTAGAGCAATCGGATTGCGTTGATTTTCTAAGAGACCCAAAGAGCATACAGGGCAAGAACTTGATGAAATGCAAATCAAAGCTTGGAGGGGAAATTCATGCTTTTGGATATACGAAATGTGTCGGTTAGCTTTAAAAAAGAAAACCAAAAGAGTTTATTTGGAAAAGAGCGTCAAAGGGTTTTAGACGATATTAGCTTTTCAATGGATTATGAAGATGCTATTGGGATAGTAGGACCTTCAGGAAGTGGTAAAAGTACATTAGGAAAGGTGATTTTAGGTATTATAAAACCGGATACTGGAGAAGTGATACTTGAAGGTGAAAAAATCCCATCAATAGCATCTCGAAAATCTATGAGTTTGGTTTTTCAAGATTATAAAGCTTCAGTAAATCCAAGGTTTACGATTAGGCAGATAATAGAAGAACCTCTTTTTCTAAGCAAATCATCCTTAAATAAAGATAAGGAAATAAATAGGCTATTAAAAGATGTGGGACTAGATGAATCGTTTGCAAGTAGGTTTCCCCATGAAGTAAGTGGAGGACAGCTACAAAGAATATGTATTGCACGCAGTATTGCAACAAATCCCAAAATTATTTTACTAGATGAGGCTACCAGCTCATTAGATTTGGAAAATCAGATTAATATCTTAGATTTGCTCAAAGAGTTAAAATCCAAATATAAGCTTAGTTATATATTTATTAGTCATGATTTGGATTCTATCAATTACCTTTGCAATAAAGTCATTACATTAAAAAATGGAAAGGTTGAAACTTATGATTAAAAATTCGAAGCTAAGTGACAGAGAGTTTTTGTCAGTAGCTATACCTTTTATGATATCAACTATGACCCAGCCTCTCCTTGGTGCTGTTGATACGGCTATAGCAGGAAGGCTCCCGTCGGCGGATTACATTGCTGCAATAGCTGTTGGAGCTACTATATTTAATACCCTATACTGGCTATTTGGTTTTTTAAGAGTATCAACAACTGCTTTTAGCGCTCAGGCTATGGGAAAAAACTCAAAAGAAGATATTAGCTTAGCAATGTATAGGCCAATTATTATGGCTATAGGGGTAGCTCTAGTATTTCTTATATTTCAGTACTTTATATTTAACGGTGCCATGTGGCTGATTTCTCCAAGCAAGGAGGTTGCGCAAAATATATCAGTTTATTTTTATCTTGTAATATGGGGAGCACCATTTGTTTTGAGCAACTATGTAATTTTAGGCTGGCTTATGGGACAAAGACTTATAAGATATTCCATGACAATGCAGATTTCGGGGAATGTAATTAATGCATTACTAAGTGTGATTTTTGCAATCTACTTTAATATGGGAATACTTGGAATTGCAATAGGTACTTTGACTGCTCAGATAATATCGACTATTATGGGAATATTTTTTGTAATCCAAACAAAGGCTTTGATGAAGGTTTCTTTAAAAGGAATACTTGAGAAAAAAGCATGGCTTGAAACTTTAAAAGTAAATGAATATCTCATGAAACGTACAGCATGCCTTTTAATACATAATAATATTTTTATAGCAGTAGGAGCTCGTTTTGGAACCACTATCCTCGCTGTAAACGGAGTTTTATTTCAGCTAAACTCAATAGTTTCCTACTCTTTTGATGGATTTGCAAATGCATCTAGTATATTTGCAGGAAAATCAAAGGGGACGGATGATTTAGAGCTATTAGACGAGACAATAAAGAAGTCAAAAAAATGGATGTTAGTACTTTGTGGATTTATAATCGTTGTATATACATTACTCCAAAACCAAATGTTTACTTGGTTTACATCTCTTGATGAAGTTCTAAAAGTATTGCAGCACTATAAATACTGGCTTTATGTATTTCCAGTAGTGGCGGGAATGGGTCTTGTATTATATGGTATATATACAGGAACTGCAAACACAAAAGTAGTATTTAAAAGTACATTTTATGGTCTAATAGGATTTTTGATTGTCACAGGTCTTACTTTATCATGGTTTAAAAATCATGGACTGTGGATGGGCGTAATGACTTTTTATGGAATAAGGAGTTTAGTTTTAATCAATGGACTGCCACAGCTTGTAAGCCTAAAAAAATATATTCAAACCCAATAAAAAAGATATATTTGGAGTTTATTTCCAAATATATCTTTTTTTTAATCCACAGGGAACTCATCAAATATAGTCTCTATTACAATTCCTGTAGCTTCATTATACATTATCCCTTTGTAATGAGGCCAATTGACCTTTCCTATTTCTTTTTTTGCATTATCATAAACATACCATTTTGCAATTCCAATATTTCCATCTGGTTCATTTTTTAAATTTCTCAAAAGAACTATATTGGATTCATATCCGGGGATTTGATCTATTAAATGATTATATCCATTTATTTCATTTTCATCGAGATGATTTTTCAATTTCAAAATTATGGAGTTATAAACTTTATTGTAGGAATTTTGAGAGTCCATCAAGGCTTTATACCAAAGAACGTTGTTTCTACTCATTTTTTGAATTGAATTTGAAAACTCTGATCCATCTAAGGGAGATATAATATCAGACATCTCAAGGGAATTTTCACCTTCAGTAAAATGTATTTCTACAGGAAACATGGCTCCACTTCCCAGCTCGAAAATCCCTTCTTTGGGGATAAAGCCCGTTTGGTATATATTTGCCAAGACAACATGTCTATTGTTTTCTTTAAAGCTAGCCACTATTTCCGCATTTGTAATTTGTATTTCATCACTAGGATAATCAGACATAATATGCTCCACTAACTCAGTGAGCTCTTTCTCAGAAGGAAAAGCATTAGAGATATCTTCCTTTAAAAAATATGCTGCCGAAACACCTGTAAATAAAATTAAAATAATTAAAAAGAATAAATACTTATTTATTTTCATAATGTGATACCTCCTTGCAAACTCTAACCCTATATAATCCCTTTTAAAATTATTTGCTCATAGATATAGTTTGTATTATCCTATTAAATAAATCCTTACAAAAAGAATACAAATAAGTATATTTAACCTGAATTATTCATACACTTCTTTTAAAATCTTTAAAAGCATTTAAGCGTAAGCTTTACAAAGGCGTAGCCTTTTACACCTATTAGGTGAA